>NZ_JAXCLC010000065.1:0-54450 GCF_034043715.1 Kitasatospora purpeofusca
CCCGTCCGCGGGGGGGGCCCCCGCGCCCTCGTGTTGGGGCCGGGGCCCCGCCCGTTCCGGGGAGAGGTGCGTCAGGCGTCCAGCTTCTCCGGCTCGCCCCGCCCGCCCTGCTCCGACTGCTCGGCCAGGGCGGCCTTCTTGGAGGCCATCAGGCTGGTCACGGTGGTGACGGCGAGCACCACCACGATGAAGCCCAGCGAGAGCGGGATGCCGATCTCCGGCACATGCACACCCTGCTCGTGCAGCGCGTGCAGCACCAGCTTCACCCCGATGAAGCCCAGGATGACCGACAGGCCGTACGACAGGTGGACCAGCTTCTTCAGCAGCCCGCCGATGAGGAAGTACAGCTGCCGCAGACCCATCAGGGCGAAGGCGTTGGCGGTGAAGACGATGTACGGGTCCTGGGTCAGGCCGAAGATCGCCGGGATCGAGTCCAGCGCGAACAGGACGTCGGTGGTGCCGATCGCCAGCATGACGATCAGCATCGGGGTCATCAGCCGGCGGCCGTTCTCCCGGATGAAGAGCTTGGTGCCGTGGTACTTGTCGGTCGACGGGAAGCGCTGCTCGATCGACTTGAGCAGGCGGTTCTCCTCGAACTCCTCGTCCTCCTCGTCGGCCCGCGCCTCCTTGATCAGCTTCCAGGCCGTCCAGATCAGGAAGCCGCCGAAGATGAAGAACACCCAGGAGAACTGGGCGACCAGCGCGGCACCGCCGGCGATGAAGACCGCGCGCAGCACCAGGGCGATGATCACACCGAACATCAGCACGCGCTGCTGGTAGATCCTCGGCACCGCGAACTTGCCCATGATCAGGATGAAGACGAACAGGTTGTCGACACTGAGCGACTTCTCGGTGATGTAGCCGGCGAAGAACTCACCGGCCGGTGTCGCGCCGGAGTGCCACCAGAGGAACCCGCCGAAGAGCGCCGCCAGCACCACCCAGACCGTGGTCCAGACACCGGCTTCCTTGATCGAGACCTCGTGCGGCTTACGGCCGCCGATGAAGAAGTCGGCCACGACCAGGGCCAACAGCACCACGATCGTGCCGACCCACAAACTTAGGGAAACGTCCACTACTGCTCCTCCGGCAGGTAGGCGAGACAGTCATCGTCACTGCCGGAGGTCTCTTCCGCCCGTCGGACGCGCCACTGCGCGCCCGCGGACCAGCGCCCCGGGATGCCGCGATGGACATCCGTGATGACGGGGACGACTGCGAGGGAATACTCCCCTCCGCTGCAAGAAGGGTAACAGCACTCCCAAGGAAAGGTAAAGAAGGTAAAGGACCGTCAGAGGAACGGCTCGATGGCCGGCAGCAGGTCCTGGAAGGACCGGCCCTTCGCCGGGGCGCCGATCGCCTGCATCTCCCAGCCCCCGGCGCCGTCCCGGAACACCTTCGCCATGATCTGCCCGGTGTGCGGACCGCCGCCGGTCAGGTCGTAGCGGGCCAGCTCCAGCCCGGTCGACTCGTCCACCAGCCGGCAGTGCGCGTTCTGCACCTCGGCGAAGGTCTGCCCGGTGTAGGAGCTGACCGTGAACACCACCTGGGTGATGTGCGGCGGCACGTGCGCCAGGTCGACCAGGATCGCCTCGTCGTCCTCCCCCGCCCCGGAGCCGCCGACCAGGTTGTCCCCGGTGTGCCGGACCGAGCCGTCGGAGCTCTCCAGGTGCTGGAAGAAGACCACGTCGGACGGGGTCCGCTCGGCGTACAGCAGCGCCGAGGCGTCCAGGTCGATCTGCCGCGTCCGGCCGCTGAACAGGCCCCGCCGGGGCGCCGCCCGCCAGCCCAGGCCCATCCGGACCACGGTGAGCGTCTCCCCCGGGCCCTTCTGCAGGCTGACCCGCTGTCCCTTGGCCAGGTACACCGACACGGCGGTTGTCCTCTCTGCCCGGCCGCACGGGATCCCCGCGCCGGCTCCACGGTGGAACACCCCGTTGCCGTCCCCCGGCTGAGGCCCCCTCTTTCCGGCCGCCCGACACGGACGGCACCGCAGGCCAGCCTAGGCCCTGCGGTCGAACGCCTTTCCCGCCGTCTACCCCTTCACCGGGGCCGCGACGCGCCGCCCGGGGCGGCCGGTCCGAGAACCGGCCACGCCCGGTGACCGGTCCGGTGCCGATCCGGCGTCGGCGGGCGACCGCTACGCGATACCGGCCTCCCGCATCTGCCGCAGCTCCCGCTTCAGCTCCTTGACCTCGTCGCGCAGCCGGGCCGCCACCTCGAACTGGAGGTCGGTCGCGGCGGCGTGCATCCGCTCGGTCATCGACTGGATCAGCTCGGCCAGCTCGGCCGCCGGCATCGACTTCGCCGGCTTCTGGTCGGCACCCAGGGCCGGCACCGGTGCCTTGCCCTTGGCCCCCTTGCCGCCGGGCGCGCGGTAGCCGGTGGACAGCAGCTCGTCGGTGTCCACGTCCTCGCGGGCGAGGGTGGCCAGGATGTCGCCGATCTTCTTGCGCAGCGGCTGCGGGTCGATCCCGTGCTTCTTGTTGTACGCCTGCTGGACCTCCCGGCGGCGGTTGGTCTCGTCGATGGCCTTCTCCATCGCCGGGGTGATCCGGTCCGCGTACATGTGGACCTGGCCGGAGACGTTCCGGGCCGCGCGGCCGATGGTCTGGATCAGCGAGGTGCCGGAGCGCAGGAAGCCCTCCTTGTCCGCGTCGAGGATCGCCACCAGCGACACCTCGGGCAGGTCCAGGCCCTCGCGGAGCAGGTTGATGCCCACCAGCACGTCGTACTCGCCGGCCCGCAGCTCGCGCAGCAGCTCGACCCGGCGCAGCGTGTCGATGTCGCTGTGCAGGTACCGGACCCGGATGTCCAGGCCGAGCATGTAGTCGGTGAGGTCCTCGGACATCTTCTTGGTGAGGGTGGTGACCAGGACCCGCTCGTCCTTCTCCACCCGCTTGCGGACCTCGTGCACCAGGTCGTCGATCTGGCCCTCGGTCGGCTTGACGATCACCTCGGGGTCGATCAGGCCGGTCGGGCGGATGATCTGCTCGACCTGGCCGTCACCCCGGGACAGCTCGAACTTCCCCGGGGTCGCCGACAGGTAGACGGTCTGGCCGATCCGCTCCAGGAACTCCTCCCACTTCAACGGGCGGTTGTCCATCGCCGAGGGCAGCCGGAAGCCGTGCTCGACCAGGGTCCGCTTGCGCGAGGCGTCGCCCTCGTACATGGCACCGATCTGCGGCACCGTGACGTGCGACTCGTCGATGACCAGGAGGAAGTCCTCCGGGAAGTAGTCCAGCAGGGTGTTCGGCGGGGAGCCGGGCTCGCGGCCGTCGAAGTGCATCGAGTAGTTCTCGACCCCGGAGCAGGTGCCGATCTGGCGGAGCATCTCGAGGTCGTAGGTGGTGCGCATGCGCAGCCGCTGGGCCTCCAGGAGCTTGCCCTGCTTCTCCATCCTCGCGAGGGTCTGCTCCAGCTCCTTCTCGATGTCGGTGACCGCGCGCTCCATCCGCTCCGGACCGGCCACGTAGTGCGAGGCCGGGAAGACGTACACGGAGTCGTCCTGGCTGATGATCTCGCCGGTGAGCGGGTGCAGCGTGTACAGCGCCTCGATCTCGTCGCCGAACATCTCGATCCGGACGGCCAGCTCCTCGTAGACCGGGAAGATCTCGATGGTGTCGCCGCGGACCCGGAAGGTGCCGCGGGTGAAGGCCAGGTCGTTGCGGGTGTACTGGATGTCGACGAAACGGCGCAGCAGCACGTCCCGGTCGATCTCCTCGCCGACCTTCAACCGCACCATCCGGTCCACGTACTCCTGCGGGGTGCCGAGGCCGTAGATGCAGGACACGGACGCGACCACGATCACGTCCCGGCGGGTGAGCAGCGAGTTGGTCGCCGAGTGGCGCAGCCGCTCGACCTCCTCGTTGATCGAGGAGTCCTTCTCGATGTAGGTGTCCGTCTGCGGGACGTACGCCTCGGGCTGGTAGTAGTCGTAGTACGAGACGAAGTACTCGACCGCGTTGTTGGGCAGCAGCTCGCGGAACTCGTTCGCCAGCTGCGCCGCCAGCGTCTTGTTCGGCGCCATCACCAGGGTGGGCCGCTGCAGCTTCTCGATCATCCAGGCCGTGGTGGCCGACTTGCCGGTACCGGTGGCACCGAGCAGGACGACGTCCTTCTCCCCGGCCCGGATCCGCCGCTCCAGCTCGGCGATCGCCGCCGGCTGGTCACCATTGGGCTGGTAGGGACTGACGACCTCGAAGGGCGCCACTGACCGCTCAATACTCGTGATGGGTCGCACGCCACCACCGTACGACCCAGCACCGACAACCGGAGACCGTTCACTCAGGCCGCATGCGCCTCAAAGGTGATCGCGGGCTCCGCCGCGGGGTCGATGCGGACCGCCGAGTCGAAGGCGGCGGCCAACCGCTCGATCAGCGGCAGCGTGGGGTCGACCCCGCTCTCCTCGATGCTCTCGACGGTCTCCTCGTCCAGGCCGGTCCGTTCGGCGAGCTCGGCGAGAGTCCAGCCGAGAGCCGAACGGCGGGCGTGCACCGCCTCGGCCAGCGCCATCCGCCGACCCGCGGCCCGGTACTCCTCGGTCTCCCGGTGTTCCGGTGGCACGACCCAGCGGGTGTGGTAGCCGCCGCTCATCGCTCCTCCTCGTCCCTGTCGTAGACCTCGTGCTCGCCGGCGGGCCCGTGCTCGGCCTCGCACACCTTCTGCGCCCGGTGCGCCCGCCCGACCTCGTCGCTCTCGCGGCTCCTAGGGCGTGTCCTTCGGGTCACGTCGGATGGGCGGGCGGCGTTGGGGTGCGTGCATTGGCGGTGCCGAGGAGGGAGTCCATGCGGAGCATCGGCGACCGACGAGAAGCCGTCGAGGTGCGTGCCCCGGCGTCGCCCGCCCGGCGTGATCCGAAAGACACGCCCTGGTCTTGCGGAAGACCGTCAGCAGCACAGCCCGTCGACCGGGGGCGAGCCAGTACGTGATCCGCATCGACCCGATCCGCAGCTCCCGCAGCGGACCGCCGAGATGGCTGGCCAGCGGGAACCGCATCAGTTCGCCGTCCTCGGCCAGCCGGTCGGCGGCACGCTCGGCCGTCCGGTACTCGGCCGTCGAGCAGGTACGCAGCCAGGCCCGCACCTCGGGCTCGATCTCGATCTTCCAGGCCGCCCCGTCGCCGGTCACGTGCTCCCCTCCCGGTCTCCCTTCCGTACCGCAGGGAGCAACGCCCGACCGGGGCGGAGGTCACGCTGTCAGTTCTTGGCGCTGTCCCGGGCGAGGGCGACGAGGCGGGAGACGGCGCGGAGGTACTTCTTGCGGTAGCCGCCGCGGAGCATCTCCTCGGGGAAGACCTGGTCGAAGGGGAGGCCGGAGGCGGTGACGGGGAGTTCGCGGTCGTACATGCGGTCGGCGAGGACGACCAGGCGCAGGGCGGTGGACTGGTCGTCGACCTGGCGGACGCCGCGCAGGCAGACGGCGGTCACGTCGTCCAGGAGGGCGCCGTAGCGGCTGGGGTGGACGGCGGGGAGGTGGGCGAGCAGGGTGTCGAAGTCGTCCAAGGAGGCGCCGGGGGTGCGGGCGGCGACGGCGTCGACCTCGGTGTCCCGGTAGGGCGGCGGGGCGTCGGGCAGGCCGCGGTGGCGGTAGTCCTGGCCGTCGATCCGCATCGGGCGGAAGTGCGCCGACAGGCCCTGGATCTCGCGCAGGAAGTCGGCGGCGGCGAACCGGCCCTCGCCCAGCTTCTCCGGCAGGGTGTTCGAGGTGGCGCACAGCTTGACGCCGTTCTCGACCAGGCGGCCGAGCAGGGTGGAGACCAGGACGGTGTCGCCCGGGTCGTCCAGCTCGAACTCGTCGATGCACAGCAGGCGGTGGTCGGACAGGGTCCGCACGGCCTGCTGGAAGCCGAGCGCGCCGACCAGGTTGGTGAGCTCGACGAAGGTGCCGAAGGCCTTGGGGCCGGGGACGGCGTGCCAGAGCGAGGCGAGCAAGTGGGTCTTGCCGACGCCGTAGCCGCCGTCGAGGTAGATGCCGGCCGGGCCGGCCGGGGCGGGGGTGCCGCGGCGGAACCAGCCGCGCTTGGGCGCGGCGCCGTTCCCGCCGTTGAGCGCGCCCGCGAACTGCTCCAGGACCTGCACGGCCTCGTACTGGCTGGGCTGGCCCGGGTCCGGGAGGTACGTCCCGAAGCTCACGTCGGAGAAGCGCGGCGGCGGCACCATCTCGGCGACCAGGCGCTCGGCGGGCACGACCGGGCGGCGGTCGGTGAGGGCGATCGGCGAACCGGTGGCGCCGGCTGTCGGCTCGGTCACGGTGGCGGGGCGGGAGGCTGCGGGCACGGTGGTCAAGGGTACGCCCGCTCGGCGCGGACTCCGACCCCGGCCGCTGCGAGACTGGAAGCATGCAGCAGCTGATCAGTCCGCCGGGGGCGGCGTTCGAGGATCCGGAGTCGTCGGAGGCGCTCGCCGCCGTGTACGCGTACCCCGGGCAGGTGGATCGGGGCCGCCCGTGGCTGCGCGCCAACATGGTGGCCGGCCTGGACGGCGGGGCGCGGCTGGACGGGCTCTCGGCGGGCCTGTCGAGCACGGCCGACAAGCGGATCTTCGGGGTGCTGCGGGCGCTGTCGGACGTGGTGCTGGTGGGCGCCGAGACGGTCCGGGCGGAGGGGTACGGGCCGGCCGGGGCGCCGGCCGCGTTCGCCGCGGCGCGCCGGGCGGCCGGGCAGGCACCGGCCCCGGTGATCGCGGTCGTCAGCCGCTCGCTGGGCCTGGACCTCGCGGCGCCGCTGTTCACCGAGCCGCTGGTGCGCACGGTGGTGGTCACCACCGAGGACGCGCCGGCACGCAGCCTGGACGCGGTGGCCGAGGTGGCCGAGGTGATCGCGGTCGGACGGGGTTCGGTGGACCTGCGGGCGGCGGTCGCGGCGCTGGCGGACCGGGGCTGGACGCGGATGCTGACCGAGGGCGGCCCCCGGCTGCTGGGGCAGCTGGCCGCCGCGGACCTGCTGGACGAGCTCTGCCTGTCGCTGGCCCCGCTGATCACCGGCGGCGACGCGCCGCGCATCATCCACGATGCGGAAATGCCTGACGTGCGACGGATGCGGCTGGTCTCATTGATCGAGCAGAAAGGATTCCTCTTCACCCGTTACCTGCGTCCGCCGACCCCGTGACCTCCGGGACCGTGACCCCGCTCCCTTCTGGGACTTCCTCCGCGTGGCCCGTGTGCCGGGTGAGCAGCGTGCGGAAAGCTTCCGCCGGGCAGTATGGGATGCGAAGCCGGGGCCCGGGGGCCCGGTATCTGGAAGGGACTCACGTGTTCAAGACGGTACTGATGATCGAAAAGGCGCTCTCCGACGCCGACGTGGAGCTCGTCACCACGCTGCACAGCGAGGAGAAGGTGTCCTTCGTCGTCCTGATGCAGCCGCGCGGCAAGCAGGACGAGCTGCTGCGGGCGCTGGACGACGTCGCCCTCGGCCACCTCGACAAGGTGGTGCACGAGCACGACGAGACCGGGAGCGGGCCCACGGTCGCCACCGAGTCGCTGGAGCACAGCCTGCGCCACCTGCGCGAGGCCGGTGCCGAGGCGGTCGGCGAACTGGTCGAGGAGAAGCCGCTGGAGCGGCTGCGCGCCGTGGTGGAGGAGCACCGGGCCGACGAGGTGGTGGTGCTCACGTCCCCGCACTTCGTGGAGGAGTTCTTCCACCGCGACTGGGCCTCCCAGGCCCGCCACAAGGTGGGCGTCCCGGTGCTGCGGCTGTTCGCCAGCGACTCCTGACCCCGGCCCTCCCCGCGCCGGGCGGGGAGGGGTCCGGACGCCGTCGTGGTGCAGAATCGTCCTTGCGGTCCGGTGTGCCCCGGCCGCGAGGACGATGCGCCGTCGTCCGCACCTCCCCCCGTCCCCGCCCGTACGGAGCCCCGCCTTGAACGACGCCGCGCACGACCTGCACGCCCCGCACTTCATCGGCATCGGCGGCGCCGGCATGTCCGGCCTGGCGAAGATCCTCGCGGTGCGCGGGGCCAGCGTCTCCGGCAGCGACTCCAAGGAGTCCGAGACCGTCCTCGCGCTGCGCGCCCTCGGCGCCGGCGTCCACATCGGCCACGCCGCCGGGAACGTGCCGGACGGCGCGAGCAGCATCGTGGTCTCCAGCGCCATCCGCGCCGACAACCCGGAGCTGGCCGCGGCCCGCGAGCGCGGCATCCCGGTGGTGCACCGCTCCGACGCGCTCGCCGCGCTGATGGGCGGCCGCCGGGCGCTGGCGGTGGCCGGCACCCACGGCAAGACCACCACCACCAGCATGCTCGCCGTCGCCCTCGGCGAACTGGGCCTGGACCCGTCCTACGCGATCGGCGGCGACCTCGACGCCCCCGGTTCCAACGCCCACCACGGCACCGGCGAGATCTTCGTCGCCGAGGCCGACGAGAGCGACCGCAGCTTCCACAAGTACGCGCCCGAGGTGGCGATCGTGCTCAACGTGGAGCTGGACCACCACGCCAACTACGCCTCGATCGACGAGATCCACGAGTCCTTCGAGACCTTCGTCGCCCGGATCACCCCCGGCGGCACCCTGGTGGTCTCCGCCGACCACGACGGCGCCCGCGAGCTGACCGCCCGGGTGGCCGGCCGCGAGGGCCTGAACGTGGTCACCGTCGGCGCCGCCGAGGACGCCGACCTGCGGGTGCTGTCGGTCGTCGCGCACGGCATGACCAGCGAGGTCACCGTGCTGCTGGACGGCGAGGAGCTGGGCTTCACCGTCTCGGTGCCCGGCCGGCACTACGCCCACAACGCGGTCGCCGCGCTGGCCGCCGGCGTCGCGCTGGGCGTCCCGGCCGCGGACCTGGCCAAGGCCCTCGGCGCCTACACCGGCGTGCGCCGCCGGCTGCAGCTCAAGGGCGAGGCGGGCGGCGTCCAGGTGATCGACTCCTACGCCCACCACCCGACCGAGATGACCGCCGACCTGGAGGCGATCCGGGAGGCCACCGAGGGCCGGGTGCTGGTGGTGTTCCAGCCGCACCTGTTCAGCCGCACCCAGCAGCTCGCCGAGGAGATGGGCGCCGCGCTGGCGCTCGCCGACGCCTCCGTGGTGCTGGACATCTACCCGGCCCGCGAGGACCCGATCCCCGGTGTCACCAGCGAGCTGATCCTGGACGCCGCCCGCCGGGCCGGCGCCGAGGTCACCGCCGAGCACGACTTCGACGCCGCCCCGGCCCTGCTGGCCGGCCTGGCCCGCCCGGGCGACCTGCTGCTCACCATGGGCGCCGGGGACGTCACCAACCTGGGCCCGGCCATCCTTGAGAACATCGAGAGGGGCTCGCAGCACCTCGCGAACGTTCCCACCAACGTCTGAGTCCCCCGACCTGGAGCCGTCATGAGCTACGAGATCGAGAAGACCGACGCCGAGTGGCGTGAGCAGCTCTCCCCGGAGGAGTACCACGTCCTCCGGGAGGCCGGCACCGAGCGCCCGTTCACCGGCGAGTACACCGACACCAGGACCGTCGGCGTCTACAGCTGCCGGGCCTGCGGGGCCGAGCTGTTCAGCTCGGAGACCAAGTTCGACAGCCACTGCGGCTGGCCGTCCTACTACGCGCCGCTCGCCGGCGACAGCGTCCAGTACATCGAGGACACCACGCTCGGCATGCGCCGGGTCGAGGTCCGCTGCGCCCGCTGCGGCGGCCACCTGGGCCACGTCTTCGAGGGCGAGGGCTACGGCACGCCGACCGACCAGCGGTACTGCATCAACAGCGTCTCGCTGACGCTCAAGCCGGCGGAGTAGCGGCGACCGGCCGCGTGGGCCCGGTACCCCGACGGGGTGCCGGGCCCACTGCTGTCCGGGGCACTGCCGTCCGGGGCCACAGCTGCCCGGGCTACAGCTGCCCGGGCTACAGCTGCCCGGGCTACTGCTGCCCGGCCCGCTGCTATCCGGCCAGCGGGGTGAAGCGGACCGGGAGGCGGACCAGGGCGCGGTGGAAGGGGCCCGGGCGCCAGCGCAGGGTGTCGGCGGGCTCGGCGAGTTCCAGGTCGCCGATCCGGCTGGTCAGCTGCTCGACGGCGGTGATCGCGATCAGCAGGGCCGGGTCGCGGGCCGGGCAGGCGTGCGGGCCGGCCGCCCAGGCCAGGTGCGCCGATTCGCCGCTGCGCAGCCCGGCGGTGTCGGGGCTGTCGGCCGGCGGTGCGGCCTCGGAGTTGGCGGCGGCGTAGGAGACCAGGACGAGCGAGCCGGCCGGGATCGCCCGGCCGTGCAGGACGGTGTCGCAGCGCGGGTAGTGGGCGGAGAGGTTGGCCAGCGGCGGCTCGTGCCAGAGCACCTCGTCGATCGCCTGGTGCGCCGTCATCGCGCCGCCGAACAGCGAGCCGGCGTAGCGGGCGTCGGTGAGCAGCCGGCGCAGGGCGTTGCCGATGAGGTTGGTGGTCGGCTCGTTCCCGGCGATCATGGTCAGGGTGATCTGCCGGACCACCTCGTCGTTGTCGAGCCCCGCCGGGTGGGTGAGGAACCACGAGGTGAGGTCGTGCCGGGGGCGCTCGCGGCGCTCGGCGACCATCGCGGTGACCACGGCGACGAGGTCCGCGTACGCGGTCACCGCCTGCCGGGTGGACTCGATCATGCCGACGATGCCGGCCACCAGCCGCTCCCGGTGCTCGTCGGGCACGCCGAACCAGGTGGTGACCACGTGGACGGGCAGCCGGCGGGCGTAGTCGGCGATGAGGTCGGCGGTCCCGGTGGCCCCGAAGGTGCCGATCAGCCGGTGGGCGACCTCGGCGACCCGGCGCTGCAGCAGGTGCGGCTCCAGCAGCGCGAGGCCGTCGGTGATCACCTGCCGGTAGCGGGCGTGCGTCTCGCCGTCGCTGAACAGCGCGGTCGGCCGGTAGCCGAGCACCGGCAGCAGCGGGGAGTCCGGGGGGACGGTCTGCTGCCAGGCCCGGGAGTCCTTGGAGTAGGTGTCGGTGTCGCGCAGCAGGTCCAGCGCGGCCTGGTAGTCGGTGACCAGCAGGGCTCCGACGCCGGGCGCGATCTCCACCGGGGCGACCGGGCCCTGCCGGCGCAGCCGCTCGTAGACGGTCTGCGGGTCGGCGGCGAAGGCCGGGCCGTGAAGGGCGGTCGGGGGCTGCGCGGTCGGGGGCTGGGCGGTCGAAGGCTGCGCGGTGGTGGGCTGGGCGGTGGTGGGCTGGGCGGTGGTGGGCTGGGCGATGGGGGTGGTCATGACTGCTCCGGGGCGGAGGGCGGCAGGCCGTGCAGGACGTGTTCGGTGAGGGCGATCAGGGCGTCCAGGCTGGAGCCGCGCTCGCGGGCGTCGCAGAGCACCAGCGGGGTGGCCGGGTGCAGGTCGAGGTGGGCGCGGAGCACCTCGGGCGGGTGCGCCGGCGATCCGGGGAAGCGGTTGACGGCGACCGCGTACGGCAGGCCCTGCTCCTCGACCATGTCCATGATCTCGAAGGAGTCGGCGAGCCGGCGGGTGTCCGCCAGGACCAGGGCGCCGAGGGCGCCGCGGGCGATGTCCTGCCAGAGCGGGAAGAACCGCCGCTGGCCGGGGGTGCCGAACATGTACAGCACCACCTCGCCGGGCAGGGTGAGCCGGCCGAAGTCGACCGCGACCGTGGTGGTGGCCTTGCCGGGGAGGCCGGCCAGGTCGTCGACGGGGGCGCCGGTCTCGGTCATCGCCTCCTCGGTGTGCAGGGTGGGGATCTCCGAGAGGGTGCGGATGAAGGTCGTCTTGCCGACGCCGAAGGGGCCGGCGACCACGAGCTTCATCAGCGTCTGTTCGGGGTCGGGCAGGTAGCCCACCCGGTCCGGGCGCTCCGGACCGGGCGGCCTACCGGAGAGTGCGGAGTCCAACGAGGAGCCTCTCGACGAGGGAGCGGTCGGTCTGCTGGGCGCGGGGGATCGGCGCGCGGGCGTGCAGGCAGCCCGCCTCGACCAGGTCGGCCGCGAGGAAGACGGTCGCGCTGACCGGGAGCCGCAGGTGCGCCGCGGCCTCCACGACGGTGAGCGCGCCGGGTCGCAGCAGTTCCCAGAGCCGCCGGTGCTCGGCCTCCAGCTCGGTGAGCGCCTCGGGGTGCTCGGCGCCGGTCGCGAACAGCACGGTGAGCCGTTCGAATCCGTCGGCGCCGGCGCGGGCCCGGCCGCCGGTGGCCAGGTAGGCGGGCACCATCCGCCTGCGGGGGACGGCGGTCATGACCGCGGGGCGTCCTGCCGCCTGGCCGGGCTGGCCAGGGCGCGGCCGAGGGCTGCCACCTGGACCTGCATCTGGTAGGCGACGTTGCCGAGCTGGGCCTCGGGCGTGGTGAACACCGCGAGCGAGGTGTTCTCCCCGGCCGGGACGACGACGGCGAAGCCCAGCTCGGACTCGACCACGGTCTGCGCCAGCCGGGGCTGCTCGGTGTCGGTGAAGGCGGTGGTGAACGCGCGGGCGGCCGCGTGGACGGTGGCGGTCATCGCGGCGACCCGCTCGGCGGAGGCGCGGCCGAGGCCGGCCGAGGCGGCCTCGACCAGGCCGTCACCGGTGGCGATCACCGCGTGGACGACGCCCGGCAGCTCCAGGAGCGGGCTCAGCACCCACCCGATCCCTTCGGCGGCGGCCGGGGCGCCGCCGGTGGGCGCGGTGGCGGGTGCGGGGGTGGCGGTGCTGGGGCTGGACGTGCTGCTCACGGCGCGGCTCCTCAGGAGGTCTGGGTGCTCCGGCGGCCGGACGCCGCCGCAGGACCGGCGCCGGTGTGGGCGGCGTCGGGGCGGGGCGGGGCCGCCCGGTCGGCGCCGGCGGGGCCGGACGCCTCGGGGGACGGGGAGTGGGGGCTCTGGGGGGCGTCGGCCTCGGTGACGGGGGCCTCGGCGGTGGTGGTGGCCTCGGTGACGGCGGCCGGGCGCGGCTCGGCGGCCTCCGCGGTGACGGCCTCCGCGACGGCGGCACGGCCGGAGCCGGTGCCCTGCTGGAGCGCCTGCCAGCGGGCGGCCGCCTGCTCGGGCGTCCGCACCGGGCGGACCGCGCCGGGCGCGGGCGCCGCGGCACCGTCGGCGGGCGAGGGCTGCGCGGGCACCGGCCGACGCCGGCGGCGGCTGGGCAGTCCGGTGCCGTCGTCCGGCGCGCCGGGCTCGTCCGGCACCGCCCGCACCGACGGGACGGCGTGCACCGGCGGCCCGTCGGACGGACGCGGCAGGTCCGACGGACGCGGCGGCTCGGCCGGGCCCGGCCGGTCCGGCACCGGGGGGACGACATGGATCGCCGGGACACCCTCGCGCGCGCGTCCGCCCGCAGTGGGGGCCGGAGCGGCAGGACCGGCTCCGGACCGCAGCGGGAGCGGGGTGAGTACCGACAGCGGCTGCTCCTCGTCCACCACCGTCAGCAGCCCGGCCGGGATCCGGACCAGGGCGCGCATCCCCCCGTACGGGGAGGGCTCGACGTGGCAGGAGAAGCCGTACTGCCGGGCCAGCTTGCCGACCACCGCGAACCCGGTCCGCGGCGGGTTGCCCAGCTCGGTGAGCAGCACGTCGGACGGTCCCGCGAGCAGTCGGCGGGCCCGGCGGAGCTGGTCCTCCTCCATCCCGATGCCGCTGTCGTCGACGATCACCAGCGCGCCCCGGCCGCCCTGCTGGAGGGTGACCGGTACCTCCGTCTCGGGGTGCGAGTAGGCGGTGGCGTTGGCGAGCAGTTCGGCGACCGCGATGGCCACCGGCTCGGCGGCCCGGGCCACCACGGCCAGCCGGCCCTCGCGCAGGTGGTTGGCCACCTTGATGCGGGCGTAGCCGGGCACCCGGGAGAGCGCGCCGACCACCACCTCGGCGAGCGGCGAGTCGGTGCGGGCCAGGCCCGGCCAGGCCTCGCAGAGCACGGCGACGGTCTGGATCCGGCGCAGCGCGACCTCGTTGCGGAAGTCGACCTCCAGCAGCCGGGGGTCGTCGTTGTCGTCCTGGAGCTGCTGGACCAGGCTCTGGATCTGGTAGAGCAGGGTCTGGATCTTGGACGTGGCGCCGCGCATCGCGGAGCGGGCGGCGGCGTCGACGCGCTCCCGCTCCTCGGTGACGGCGGCGGCGGCCGCGTCCAGGACGGCCTGCAGGGCCCGCACGGCGTCCGGGCCGACGGCGGCGGCGTCGAGCGGCCCGGCGACCGGTGCGTTGGGGTGGCTCAGCCGCAGGGCGGCGGCGGCGACCCGCTCGGTGGCGAGGTGGCCGATCTCCGCCAGCAGGGCGGCGACGCCGGCCCCGGCCGCCGCGGCGCGCTGCTCGGCGGCGGACGCCCGCTGGTCGGCCTCGGCGGCGCGCTGTCCGGCCTCGGCGGCCCGGTTCTCCGCCCGGTGGGCGCGGTCCTCGGCGGCCAGCGCGCGGTCGGCCGCGCCGCCGGCCTCCGCGGCCGCCTGCCGTGCCTCGGCCCCGGCCTCGCGGGCCTGCTGCTCGGCCCGGGCGGTCTGTCCCTCGGCGGCGCGGGCGCGTTCGGCGGCCAGGCCGGAGGCGGCCTCGGCGGCGTCGGCCCGGGCCGCCGCGCGCGAGCGACCGCGCGCCAGGAGCGCGGCGGCCACGAGCGCGGCGAGCGCGATCAGCGCCAGGGCCGGTACCAGGAACTGCGTCATCGACGTCCTCGGAGTTTCCTTGTACGAAGAGCGGGCTCGGTCGGGAGGGGCGGTGGCGGGCCGGGCCGACCGGCGGTCGGGGGCCGCCGGTCGGGCGGTGGAGCCGGTGCCGGGTGCCGCGGGACGGCGCCGGGGCTCAGGCCGTGGCGTGGTCGTCCGCGCGCGCCCGGGGTGCCCGGCGGTCGGCGTCCGCGTCGGCGTCCGCGTCGGCGCCCGCGTCGAGTTCGCGGGCCACCTGTGCCACCTGGCTCATCGCCGCCAGGATGTTCGGCACCTCGCCGCCGTCCAGGTGCCGGTACTCGGCGCCGACGGTGAGCACCAGCCGCTCGGGCAGGCCGAGTTCGGGGTACCGCCGCTCGGCGATGATGCGGCGGGCCGCGTCCAGCGCGGTGAGGCCGGCGGTGTGCAGGGCGTGGGTACGCTCGCGGACGTGGCCGAGGTAGGCGATGTGCTCGTGGACGCCCGGCCGGTCGAGCACCGGTCCGTGGCCGGGCACGATGATCCGGGCGCCGGTGGCCAGGATCCGCTCGCAGGCGGCGATGACGTTCTCCAGCGGACCGGCCCAGTGCGAGGGGTGGTCCCCGGGCTGGGCGGCGGTCGATCCGAAGATCACGTCGCCGGCGAACACCGCGCGCTGGTGCGGGAGGTGGACGATGAGGTCGCCGCCGGTGTGGGCGGCGGGCAGGCCGGTGATCTGCACCGGGTACTCCCCCACCCGCAGTTCCAGTTCGCCCTGGAAGACGGTGTCCGGGTGGACGGGCTCGGTCCCGGACCAGTCGAACTGCCCGAAGTGGCGCCGGAGGTAGTCGCCGAGCGGCGAGTCCGGGTCGCTCCCGGTGACCAGCGCGTGGGTCTGCTGGGGCGTCGGCTCCCAGTGGATGTGCTCCAACGCCTCGCGGGTGGCGATCACTTCGGCGTCCGGCAGCACGCCCGCGCCCCAGAGGTGGTCGCCGTTGGCGTGGGTGACGACGATCCGGTCGACATCGACGCCGTCGGCCAGCCGCTCGCGGCTCTCGGCGAGGAACTCGGCGGCCAGGGAGGGGTCGTAGGGGGTGTCGATCCACAACGCTGTCCGTCGCCCGGCGAGCAGTCCGCAGTTGGCCAGGCCCCAGCCCCGCTTCGGCGGGAGCCAGACGTACAGGTCCTCGGCAATCGCGCTCACGTTCGCACGGTTGATCGTCATGGGCGCGATTATGCCGATGATGTGACAGCGATGGAGCGAAACCCTGGCGTTTTCGGCCATTCCCCGCCCCGGACTCTCCCGTCCCGCCCCTTTCCTCCCGGTTCGCCGCCCGCCGCCGTTCCGAGATCAGGTCAACGGGCGCTCGGCAGCCGGCCGGGGACCGGGTCGGCGCTCGCCGGGGCGGACGGCCGACGCCCGGTCAGCCGGACGGCAGGACACGGCAGACCTCCACCGTCACGTCCACGGTGTCCAGGCCGATCACCCGGCCCTCGACGGCGACGAATCCCTTCTCCCCCGAGCGGAACAGCCCGGCCAGCGGGGACTGCCGCCCGGCCGCCGCGAGCGCCTCCACCGCCATCGCCGAACCGAAGGCGAAGACGCCGCAGAGCACCACACAGGGCGCCTGCCGCGAGGTGCGGGTGACGAACACGAAGCCGTGGTCGCGGACGAGTTCGTCGGCCGCGTTGTACTGCGCCTCGAAGGCCATCCCGCCCCAGCGGGCCCGGGCCGCCTGCGGGTGCTCCAGCCGGAAGTCCGGGAAGTCGGTGGCCAGGACGCCCGCCGAGTAGGCGTTGACGCTCGGCCCGCCGACCGAGAAGGTCGGCATCCGCGGGTCCTGCGCGCCCGCGGTGACCAGCTCGATGGTGGCCTTGCGGTTGATCTTCCGCAGCAGGTCGGTGAGTTCGGCGATGGCCCGCGCCTCGGCCATCGGCATGAACAGCACGTTCCTGGGCCCCCGGCTGGTGAGCGGGCAGCCGTCCTTGGCGTAGGCGAACTCGGCCACCTCGATACTCGGGGTGACTATCTGCACCCGGCTGTACGGGCCCAGCAGCGCGCGCAGGAAACCGTAGCGCAGGAAGAGGCGGGCCCGGGCGAGCGACCGCGCCGCGAGAAAGCCGAGCACGGCCGGGACGAACCCGACCAGGATCTGGAGCAGGATCTCCATGGCACCCCCGCGATGACTCGGGCACGAACTGCCGGCGCGGATGTGATGCCCCCGTAGAACCCCGGGAACTCCCGAGCCGGGCCGACACCCCGCGTCCACTCCCGGCCATGCACCCGATTCACCCGTACGGCTCAGTGCTCCGGACCGCCCGTCCGGCCCGACGGGCGTTGCACTCCGTCACCCCCGGCCGGAGCCCGGACCGCCACCGGCGGTCCGCCCCACCGACGATCCGTCTCCCGGCGGAACCGGCCCCACCAGCGGCGATGCGCGAAATCCGGGCCGCGCCCGCACATTGACCCGACGCCAAGCTCAAGTAATGCTCTGAGATGACCGGTCGAGGCTTGGCAGCCGCTCCGTCCGGGGACATGCTCAGCACCACAGCCCGGCGGCCCCGGCAACGAGGCCCGCGCCGACCGACGGCTTTCCACCCAGCCCTCCGAAGGGGGCGCCCGATGACCTCCCCCGCCCTGCGGACCGCTCCACAGCCGCCCGCGACGACGACGGGCCCCACCGCCGGCAGCACCTCCGTCGGCACCACCGCCACCGCCACCATCACCGGCACCACCGGCAGCACCGGCACCGCGCGCCGGCTCGGCGTCGGCCTCGGCTGGCGCAGCGAGATCGACACCGTGGTCGAGCGGCAGCCCGGCCTGGACTGGGTCGAGGTCGTCGCCGAGAACATCTGCGACGACCACCTCCCCGCGTCCCTGCGGATCCTGCTCGACCGCGGCCTCACCGTGGTCCCGCACGGTGTCGGGCTCGGCCTCGGCGGCGCCGACCGGCCCGACCCGGCCCGGCTGGCCCGGCTCGCCGGGACGGCCGCGCTGCTCGGCTCCCCCGTGGTCACCGAGCACCTGGCCTTCGTCCGGGCCGGCGGCCTGGAGGCCGGCCACCTGCTGCCGGTGCCGCGCTCGCGCGACGCCCTGCGAGTGGTCGCCGAGAACGTGCGGATCGCCCAGGACCAGCTGCCGGTGCCGCTGGCCCTGGAGAACATCGCCGCCCAGCTGTCCTGGCCGGACGACGAGCTGACCGAGGGGCAGTTCCTGGCCGAGCTGGTCGAGCGGACCGGGGTCCGGCTGCTGATCGACGTCGCCAATCTGCACACCAACCGGGTCAACCTCGGCATCGACCCGGCCGCCGAACTGGACCGGCTGCCGCTGGAGGCGCTCGCCTACGTGCACGTCGCGGGCGGCACCATGGTCGACGGCGTCTGGCACGACACCCACGCCCACCCGGTCACCGAACCGGTGCTGGAGGTGCTGGCCGAGCTGTGCGCCCGGGTCGCGCCGCCCGGGGTGCTGCTGGAGCGCGACGCCGCGTTCCCGCCGCCGGCCGAGCTGGCGGCCGAACTCGACGCCGTCCGGCGGGTGCTGGAGGGCGGCCGGTGACCGCCGCCCCCGCTTCCGCCACCGACGCCGCGCGGGCCCGGCTGGCGGCCCGGCAGACCGAACTGCTCACCGCCCTGGTGGCCGGCGGCCCGGTGCCGCCCGGCTTCGACCCGGCGCAGGTGCGCGCCCAGGCGACCGGCCTGGCCGCCAAGCGGCGCGACACCGCCGCCAAGGTCGCCCCGGAGCTGTCCCGCCTGCTCGGCGAGCAGTACGGGCCGCTGTTCCTCGCCTACGCCCGCAGCCGTCCGCAGACCGGCGGCTACCGCGCCGACGCCCGGGCCTTCGCCGAGTGGGCGCTCGCCGGGCGCCCGGAACCGTCCGAGGACCAACGGCGGGCCCTGGAACGCTGGCTCCACCCGGCGTCCGAGCACCGGTCGCCCAAGGACCGGTCACCCGAGCACCGGTCGCCCGAGCACCGGTCGCCCGAGCACCGCTCCGAACGCCGGCCCGGCCCGCTCGCCCGCCTGCGCCGCGCCCTGCGGCCCGGCCGGGAGACCTGAGCCCCGCACCCGGACCCGCACCACCTCCTCAGCACCGTGCCCGTCCGCCCCGTCGCCGCGCCCGCCCGGGCCGCGCACCCGCCCGGACCGCACCGCAGAACCGCCCCACCACCGCCCCACGACGGCGCCACGCGCGCCCGAACCATGTCTCACCACCCGGGGGAACCACTCATGTGGCACAACGCCTACTACCTCGTGCCCGGCGTCCTGCTGGCCGCCGCCGCGCTCTACGCCTGGCAGGCCAAGCAGGCCGCGCAGCGCGTCAGCAACCCGAAGGGCCTGCCCGGCCGCGGCATCGCCCTGCTCGAGGCCGCCTTCCTGGCCGGGGGTCCGGGCCGGGTCTTCGACACCGCCCTGGTCCGGATGCACCGGCGCGGCCACGTCGTGGTCAGCCGCTCCCGGCTGGTCACGCTGACCGCGACCGAGCCCGTCGACGAGGTCGACGGCGCGATCGTCGACGCGATCGGCCCGTCCCGCAGCCGCGACCTCGACTCGCTGCGCGTCGCGGCGATGCGCGCGCCCGCCGTCCAGGCCGTCGGTGACGCCCTGGCCGCCCGGGGCCTGCTGCGCAACCCGGAGCGGCTGCGCCGGGCCCGGACCGCGCACCGGACCGTCTGGCTCGCCGTGGGGGTCACCGCGGCCTTCGCCGTCGCCGCCCCGCTGCTGGACTCCGACCGGCCGGGCAGCGACGGCCCCGCGCTCTGGATCCCGCTGCTGCTGCTCGCCCTCGGCCTGGTCTCGCTGCTGGTCACCCGTCCGCCCAAGGGCCGGGTCACCCCGGCCGGGCGCCGCCAGCTCGGGCTGATGGAGACCGGTACGCCCTGGCACCCGCACCACGGCGCGTTCGTGACCGGTGCCGACGCCGTCCTGCTCGGCGCCGTCGCGGTCGGCGGGCTGGCCCTGCTCGGCGCCGACGGCCTCGGCGACGCGGAACTGCACGAGGCGATGCTCGCCGCGGCGGCGGCCGACCAGTCGGCCCGGGCCGTCGCAGCCTCCACCGGCACCGGCTCCTCGTCCTCCGGCACCTCGTCCTCCGGCACCTCCTGCTCCGGCCCGGCCACCTGGTGCGGCTCCTCCTCCGACTCCCCGGACTCCTCCGGCTCCTCGGGCTCCTCCGGTTCGGGCTGCGGCAGCTCCTTCAGCTGCTCCTCGGGCTCCTCGGGCTCCTCGGGCTCCAGCTGTTCCTCGGGCTCCTCCGGCTGCGGTTCCTCCTCGGGCTCCAGCTGCGGCGGAGGCTCCAGCTGCGGCGGCGGGGGCTGCGGATCCTGAGCCCCGGCCGGGAGCCGACGGCCCTGCGGACGTCACAGTTCGGTATCGCGCTCCGGGAAGACGTTCCGCGTACGGCGCGGCCGGGACTACAACAAGCCCATGTGGCTGCTCTTCCTCCTCCCGGCCTGCGTCGCCGCGGTGCTCTCCTGCATCCGGCTCGTCCGGACGACCGCGACCGCCGACGCGCTGTCCGGTCAGGAGGGCCCCCGGCCGGCCGAGGCGGTCGGGATCGGGCTCTACGAGACGGCGTACCTGGCCGGCGGACCGGACCGGGTGGTCGAACTCGCGCTCGTCCTGATGGCCTCCCGGGGGCGGCTGCACCTCGCCCACACCGGCTGGACCACGGTCGTCGACCCGCGCGGCCGCAGCCGGCTGGAGCGCGCGGTGATCGCCACCGTCGGCCCCGGGGGCCAGTGCCGCACCGACGACCTGCGGCTGGCGATGGCCGCGCACCCCACCGTGCTGGAGATCGGCAGCCGGCTCTCGCTCGCCGGGCTGGCCACCCCGGCGACCGTGCGGCGGCACACCGTGCTGGTGGTCCGGCAGGTCCGGCAGGCGCTGCTGTTCTCGCTGGTCCTGCTGGCCGTGGCGCTGGTCGTCGGCGGCCTGGTCGACGGTGACGCGCTGACCCCGCTGGCCTGGTTCTCGCTGCCGCTGGTGCTCACCTCGGGCACCCTGCTGATGGCCAGGGTCGACGTCTACCCGTACACCCGCTGGGCCTCGCCGACCGGCCAGGAGGTGCTCCGCGAGGTCCGCCCGCCGCGCCAGCACGGCCTCACCGACGACGACGAGCGCGAACTGCTCACCGCCGTCGCGATGAACGGCCCCGCCGTCCTCACGGACGCCCGGCTGCGCGCCGCCCTGCGCCGCCACTGACACGCCGCAGGGCCCGTCCGCCCGGCAGTTCTCCGGCGGACGGGCCCTGCGGCGTGCCGGCCCGCGGGTGTGCTCAGACCAGGCCGTTGAGCAGCTCGGCGACCGGCTTGCGGCGGCCGGTGTAGAACGGCACCTCCTCGCGGACGTGCAGCCGGGCCCGGGACGGGCGCAGGTCGCGCATCAGGTCCACGATCCGGTGCAGCTCGTCCGCCTCGAAGGCGAGCAGCCACTCGTAGTCGCCCAGCGCGAACGAGGCGACCGTGTTGGCCCGCACGTCGGGGTAGCCGCGCGCCATCTGGCCGTGCTCGGCGAGCATCGCGCGCCGCTCGGCGTCCGGCAGCAGGTACCACTCGTAGGAGCGCACGAACGGGTACACGCAGACGTAGTCGCGCGGGCGCTCGTCGGCGAGGAACGCCGGGATGTGCGACTTGTTGAACTCCGCCGGGCGGTGCAGCGCCATGTTCGACCAGACCGGCTCCAGCTGCCGGCCCAGGCCGGTGCGGCGGAAGCGGTTGTACGCCTCCTGGAGGTCGTCCGAGTCGGCGGCGTGCCACCACACCAGGATGTCGGCGTCCGCGCGCAGACCGGACACGTCGTAGGTGCCGCGCACGGTGACGTCCTTGGCGTCCAGCTGGGCGAACAGCTCCTCGACCTCGGTGACCAGGCCGGTGCGGTCCTCGGGCAGCGCGCCCTTGAGCTTGAACACCGACCACATGGTGTAGCGGATGACCTGGTTCAGGTCCCGCGCCTTCAACTTGGCGGGCTGCTCGGCGGCCTGCTGCTCAGTGGTCTCAGTCATGCGCCCATTGTCCTCTCGGTGACGTTCGCCCCGGCCGTCGGGGTCAGTACTCGGTCGAGTGCGGCGACGGCCGCCCGGGCGCTCGCGACGCACGCCGGGATGCCCACGCCGTCGTACGCGGCGCCGCACACGGCCAGCGCTCCCACCCGGTCCGCCGCCGCCCGGATCCGGGCCACCCGGTCCAGGTGGCCGACCGGGTACTGCGGCAGTCCGGCCCGCCACCGGGTGACGGCGGTGTCGTACGGACGGGCGGTCAGACCGATCGCCTCGCCCAGGTCGGCCAGCGAGCGGGCGACCAGTTCCTCGTCCGCCAGCTCCAACGGCTCCTCCTCGCGCAGCCGGCCCAGCGAGGTGCGCAGTACGAAGGCGTCCGGCGCGGACCGCTCCAGCCAGCCCCACTTGTTGGAGGAGAAGGTGGACGCCTTGATCCGGCGGCCGTCCACGGGCGGGACGAGGAAGCCGCTGCCGGCGGGTGTGCGCGCCAGGTCGGCGCGGCGGAAGGCCAGGGTGACCAGCGCCATCCCGGCGTACTCCACGGTGTCCAGTTCGGCCGCCGCGGCGGGGGCGTCGGCGCGCAGCAGCCGGGCGGCGGCCGGCGCGGGCACGGCCAGCACGACGGCGTCCGCGGCGAGCACCTCGCCGTCGCCGGTGGTCACCCGCCAGCCGTCCGGGGTGCGGCGCAGCTCCGTCACCGCGGTCCGGGTGCGCAGCTCGACGCCGGCCCCGGCGCAGGCCGCGGCGACCGCCTCCGGCAGGGTGCCGAGGCCGCCGCGCAGGCCCTGGAACACGGGGGTGCCGACGGTCGCCGGCCGGGTGGCCAGCCGGTGCACGCCCTCGACCAGCGACCCGCCGCCGCGGGCGACCGGCAGCAGCGCGGGCACCGCGGCGCGCAGCGAGATCTCGTCGCTGTGCCCGGCGTAGACGCCGCCGAGCAACGGTTCCACCAGCCGGTCCAC
Source organism: Kitasatospora purpeofusca (assembly GCF_034043715.1). GTDB lineage: Bacteria > Actinomycetota > Actinomycetes > Streptomycetales > Streptomycetaceae > Kitasatospora > Kitasatospora purpeofusca_A. The sequence goes on from NZ_JAXCLC010000065.1 coordinate 22,405, forward strand.
GACCTCGCGGCCGAGCCGGTCGGCGACGTAGCGGCCGATCGCGACGTCCGACGCGACCGCCTCCCCGAGCACCTCGTGCCGGGCCCGCTCCAGTCCTTCGGGGCTCAGCACACCGGAGTCCGCCAGCGCGGCGAGGTCGCCCGGGACGCCCATCACCTGTCCGCCGGGCAGCGGCCGCAGCGCGCCCCTGGTCCAGATCGCGGCCTTGGCGGTGGTCGGCGGCTCCAGCCGCTCGGCGAGCCCGACGGCCCGCGCCAGCTCGACCGCCTCCGGCCGCCGGGCGAGCATCGACTCCGCCCCGAGGTCCACCCGGACCCCGCCGACCTCGCCGCCCCGCAGCTTCCCGCCCAGCCGCTCCGAAGCCTCCAGCAGCGTCACCCGCGCCCGCGCCGGCTCCCCCGCACCCCCGCCGACCACGGCGGCGGCGGTCAGCCCCGCGATCCCGCCGCCGATCACCACGACATGTGCTTGCGCCATGCCCCGCAGTCTCGCAGGTCTTTACACCTTTGCCTCAATCCGCCCGCTTCCGCCCTTTGCGGGCGGGCACGAGCCCGTCCAGGTCGATGTCGACGGGGAACGGCACCGGTCGCTCCAACCGCTCGCGGAAGATCCCGGCCGCGACGTAGGCGGACGTCGGGAGGTCCGGTTCGTGGACGTGGACCACCGGGAGGCCGTCCTCCTCCTCGATGACCCAGTAGTGCGGGATCCCGGCCTCGGCGTACTTCCGCGACTTGACCACGCGGTCCCGGTCGGCGGACTCGGGGGAGACGACCTCCACGACGAGCGCGATGTCGGCGACATCGAAGAACGTCCGGTCGGGGTCGTAGTCGGCCCTCGCGACCTTCACGTCCGGCTCGGGGCGGTTCCGTCGGTCGAGCCTGATCGTCATCTCCCGTTCGGCCAGGAAGCCGTCCGGGACCGTTTCCTCGAGGACCGCGGTCAGCGCCGTGACAGCCCGACTGTGCCACGAACGCTGCGGGGACATCCTGAAGACCAGTGCGCCGTCGATCAGTTCGGTGTGCCGCGGCGCCTGTGGCAGGTGGTCGAGGTCCTCGGCGAACCACCCCTCGATGCGGGGCGGGTGCATCCAGTGCGGCGACTCGCTCATGAGGCGCACGGTAGCGACTTGGGAGCGGGCCCGGGGTCAGTCGGGTCCGCACAGCCGGCGCGTGTACCGACGGTGGGGCGCCTTGTCCTGGTCGCGGCCGAGACGTGATCGAGCTGCGACCTCCCGGGTGGGTCCGAAGCGGGGCGGGGTCCGTCGGAACGGTGTGGGCGCCCCGGGAGGGGGTGCCGGGCATCGGACGGCGGGGAGGGCTCGATCGTGGGACGAGGACGAGGACGAGGACGGCGGAGAGCCGGGGCGCTGGCGGCGGTGGCCGTGGCGGCGGTGCTGGCGGCGGGGTGCGGGGCGAGCGGGGAGCGCGGGGCCGAGGGCAGGTCGGCGGTCGCCCCGGCGCAGGCCGCCGCCGGGGAGGCGGCGAAGGGGGACGCCGCCGTCGGGGTGCCGGGGGCGGCCTCGGCGGTGCCCCCACCGGTGCCCAAGGCGGCGCCCGGGCAGCCGGCCGGGCAGGCGAGTGCGGCGCCGGTGGTGGACGCCCGGCAGATCGCGTACTCGGCGCAGCTGACGGTCCGGACGGCGCAGGTGGACGTGGTGCTGGCGAAGGCCCGGGACCTGGCCGTCGCGGCGGGCGGCTATGTGGCGAGCGAGACCGGGAGCTCCGGTGGGGAGGGCGGTCCGCAGAACGGGCAGATCACGGTGAAGGTGCCCTCGGCGGCGTTCCAGCCGACGCTGGACCAGCTGGCCGGGCTCGGCGAGGTGCTCTCCCGGCGCAGCCAGGCGGAGGATCTGACCCAGCAGGTCGCGGACGTCAACAGCCGGATGCAGAGTCAGCAGGCGAGCGTGGACCGGGTGCGCGCGCTGATGGCGCAGGCGAAGACGCTGGCCGAGATCGTCAGCCTGGAGAGCGAGCTGAGCCGCCGGGAGGCCGACCTGGAGTCGCTGCAGAAGCAGGTGAAGGAGCTGTCGGCGCGGACCTCGCTGTCCACCGTCACGCTGGACGTGCGGCAGAAGGCCGGGCCGGTCCAGGACGTGCCGGACGCGCCGGAGGACAAGGGGTTCTGGGCCTCGGTCGGTTCGGCGCTCGGCGGCGGCTGGCACCTGCTGGCCGCGATCGTGCGCGGGGTCGCCGTGACGGTGGCCGCCGTGCTGCCGTTCCTGCTGGTGGCCGCGCCGGTGGCGGCGGTGCTGTGGGGGCTGCGCCGGCGGCGGCGGCCGGTCCCGGCTCCCGCCGGGGCGGAGCCCGCGGAGGAGGGGGAGGAGGAAGAAGAAGGGGACGAATCCGCGCGCTGATCCCGGGCCCGACGGTCCCGACGGTGGCGGCCCCTCAGGAGCGGGCCGCCACCGGGCGGCGGGTCAGCGGGCGCTGGTCTCGTGCACGAAGGCGACCAGGCGGCTGAGCGCGTCCGGGTCCATGCTCGGCATGACGCCGTGGCCGAGGTTGAAGATGTGGCCGCTGTTGCCGAGCGCCTGGGCGGCGTGCAGCACCTCGCGGGCCTTGGTCTCGACGGCCCTGGTGGGCGCGAACAGCACCGCCGGGTCCAGGTTGCCCTGGAGGCCCTTGCCGGGGCCGACCCGCTCGGCGGCGACGTTCAGCGGCACCCGCCAGTCGACACCGACCACGTCCGCGCCGGCCTGGCCCATGAGGCCCAGCAGCTCGCCGGTGCCGACGCCGAAGTGGATCCGCGGCACGCCGTACCCGGCCACCGCGTCGAACACCTTGGTGCTGGCCGGCATCACCGAGCGGCGGTAGTCGTCCGGCGCGAGCGCGCCGACCCAGGAGTCGAACAGCTGGATCGCCGAGGCACCGGCCTCGATCTGCACCTTGAGGAAGGCGGCGGTGATCCCGGCCAGCCGGTCGAGCAGGGCGGCCCACAGGTCGGGCGCGCCGTACATCATGGCCTTGGTGTTCTCGTGGTTCTTGGACGGCCCGCCCTCGATCAGGTAGCTGGCGAGCGTGTAGGGGGCGCCGGCGAAGCCGATCAGCGGGGTCGGGCCGAGCTCGTCGACGAGCAGGCCGACGGCCTCGGTGATGTAGGGGACGTCGTCCGGCTCCAGCGGGCGCAGCCGCTCCAGGTCCGCGAAGCTGCGGATCGGGTCGGCGATGACCGGGCCGATGCCGGGCTTGATGTCGACGTCGATACCCACCGCCCGGAGCGGCACCACGATGTCGCTGAAGAAGATCGCCGCGTCCACCTTGTGCCGGCGCACCGGCTGGAGGGTGATCTCCTTGACCAGCTCGGGCCGCATGCAGGACTCCAGCATGGGGATGCCCTCGCGGACCTTCAGGTACTCGGGCAGCGAGCGGCCCGCCTGACGCATGAACCACACCGGGGTGTGCGGTACCGGCTCCTGCCGGCAGGCGCGCAGGAACGCCGAGTCGTACGCGGCGCCGCGGCGCGCGTCGGGCTGCTGACCGGGGGTGGCGCCGGTCGGGGGGACTGCCGTCGTCTCGCTCACGCTCCAAATCTTCGCACGCGGTCCGGGCCCGCCCGTCCCGGCCGTCCCGTCGCTTCCTCCAGGATCCGGCCGGAGGACAGCTCGGAGGACAGGTCGGAGATCCGGTCGGAGATGTGGCCGGAGATCTGGCCGGATTGCCGCCCCGGCGCGCCGCGCGGGAAGAAGTTACGGCGGTTACCCGCGTTTTCGACCTAGTCTTCGGGTCATGGCAGCGGTCGGAGGGCACCCCCCGCAGGGTGGAGGAGCAGGTGGCGGAACGGGCCGGGAGGCGGCGCCGAGTGAGTTCCGGGCCGCCGTGGAGGCGTTCTCCGGCGCCCGGCTGCGCCCCGAGCTCGTCCTCTCCCCCGCCCCGGCCCCCCGCCGGCTGGCGCCGCACTCCTTCGCGCTGACCGCCACCGTCGAGATCGACGGCGAGGAGCTGGCCGACGGCCGGCTGGTGCTGCTGCACGACCCGGCCGGGCAGGAAGCCTGGAACGGGGACTTCCGCGTGGTCACCATGACCCGGGCGGAGCTGGAGCCGGAGATGGCCGGCGACCCGATGCTCTCCGAGGTCGGCTGGGCCTGGCTGCTGGACGCGCTGCAGGCGCACGGCGCCGGGTACGCGGAGCCGTCGGGCACGGTGTCGCTCTGCGCCTCGCAGTACTTCGGCGGGCTGGCGGAGCGCGCGTCGACCACCGAGATCGAGATCAGGGCGTCCTGGACGCCGGCCGACGGCCGCTTCGAGCGGCACCTGGCCGCCTGGGGGGACCTGCTCTGCATCAGCGCGGGCCTGCCGCCCGCGGCCGCGGCGCCGCACGCGCCGGCCGACGTCACGTCACTCGGTGGAGTGGTCCCGATGCCCGCCAGGCGACGTCCGCGCTCGCACTGAGGAGTGGCGCCGCCGCGGCGTCATCACCGGATGCGATGCCACCCCCAGGGTTGACGGAGTGTGACTTCGGTGCGGCTCTTCGTCAATAAACCGATCAGATCCGACTGCTTCGCGTCGGGCTTGATCGATTTTGTGCGAATTCCAGACGGGTCGTAATCAGTCACCTGCGCGATTTGTCCGTATTGTTACTCACTAGATCGTGATCTTTCGCTAAAGCCGGGCACGGATGCTGCCGAAGCAGACTGTGACCCTTTCCGAACGCGGAACACTCCGACCGCCCCCTCGGGGTTCCGTCCGCCACTCCCGCAGGAGGCCTGGTGTCGGTCCTTCTTGAGCACCCCGCAAACGTGGTCGCCTACCGCCCGACCAAGCCCACCGCCATGGTGGTCATTGCCGATCCCCGCGTCCGAAACACCGTCACCCGTCACCTCTGGGCGCTCGGCGTCCGGGACGTGATCGAGGTGTCCTCCATCGCCGAGGCCCGCCCCCGGGTCTCAACGCCGCGCGACATCTGCGTCGCCGACGTCCATCTCCCCGACGGCTCGGGGCTGACCATCCTCGCCGAGACCCGTGCCGCCGGCTGGCCCAACGGGCTGGCGCTCTCCGCCGCCGACGACATCGGCGCCGTCCGCAGCGCGTTGGCGGGCGGGGTCAAGGGCTACGTCGTGACCGGCACCCGCACCAATGTCGCCATGCCGGGCCGACCGGGCCTGCCGCTCGGCGCCGCCGGGCTGGCCGGTCGGATGCGGCGCCCCGGGATGCCGGGCATGCCGGGTTCGGCCGGGGCTCCCGGCGGCGCGCCCGGCAGCCACGGCGCACACGGCGCGCCGGGCACCCAGCAGACCGCCTACCGCGAGCTGTCCGGCCGTGAGGTCGAGGTGCTGCGGCTGGTCGCCGAGGGCCAGTCCAACAAGGCGATCGGCGTGGCGATGGGCCTCTCGGCGCTCACCGTGAAGAGCCACCTCGCCCGGATCGCCCGCAAGCTCGGCACCGGCGACCGCGCCGGCATGGTCGCGGTCGCGCTGCGCACCGGCATCATCCACTGAGCCCCGGCGCCGCTGCGGCGGCCCAGGAGGAACGTTTCCTCCCGGGTCGCCGCGCACCGCGGCCGGGAACGACCCTGTGGGGCCCGTCCGGAGCGTCTCGGGCGGGCCCCTTCATCGGTCTGACCAGTCCGACAACACTCCCGGTCGCGGGGTCCGTCGTACCCTTGGTGGGTGACCGACGCCGTAGCAGCCATCCCAGAAGAAGCAGCCCCGGTCCCGCTCCTCGAACCGAAGGAGGGGATCCCTCCGGTCGTGGCGGACGAGCGGGCGCTGGCCGCCACCGTCGCCGCCTTCGCCGCGGGATCCGGACCGGTTGCCGTCGACGCCGAGCGGGCCTCCGGCTACCGCTACGGCCAGCGGGCGTACCTCATCCAGCTACGCCGCGCGGGCGCGGGCTCCGCGCTGATCGACCCGATCGCCTGCCCCGACCTCAGCGGGCTGGGCGCCGCCCTCGCGGACACCGAATGGGTGGTGCACGCCGCCACCCAGGACCTGCCCTGCCTGGCCGAGGTCGGCCTGAGACCCCAGCGACTGTTCGACACCGAGCTGGCCGGCCGGATCGCCGGCTTCCCCCGGGTCGGCCTCGGACCGATGACGGAGAGCGTGCTCGGGCTGAGCCTCGCCAAGGAGCACTCGGCGGTGGACTGGTCCACCCGTCCGCTGCCCGAGCCGTGGCTGCGCTACGCGGCCCTGGACGTCGAGGTGCTGGTCGAGCTGCGCGACGCACTCGAACAGGAGCTGGACGCCCAGGGCAAGCTCGGGTGGGCCCTGGAGGAGTTCGCGGCGATCGCCGCCGCGCCCCGCCCGGCCCCGCGGACCGACCCGTGGCGCCGTACCTCGCAGCTGCACAAGGTCCGCCGGCGCCGCCAGCTGGCCGTGGTGCGCGAGCTGTGGCTGGCCCGCGACCGGACGGCCCAGGAGCGGGACGTCTCGCCCGGCCGGGTGCTCTCGGACGCCGCGATCGTCAACGCCGCGCTGGCCATGCCGCTGAACATCGCCGCACTGCAGGGCGTCCAGGGCTTCGGGCCCCGGGTGCACCGGCGCCAGCTGGAACAGTGGCTGGCCGCCGTCCAGCGCGGGCGGGAGGTGCCGGAGAACCAGCTGCCGCCGGCCGCCGCCCCGCACGACGGCCCGCCGCCGCCGCGCGCCTGGGCCGAGAAGGACCCGGTGGCGGCCGCCCGGCTGAGCGGGGCCCGCGCCGCGGTCGGCGAGCTGGCCGAGCGGCACAACCTGCCGGCCGAGAACCTGATCACCCCGGACCTGGTCCGCCGGGTCTCCTGGGAGCCGCCGGCCGACGCCTCGGTCGCGAACGTGGCCGCCGCGCTGCGGCGGCTCGGGGCCCGGCAGTGGCAGGTGGACCTGGTCGCCCCGACCCTGGTCGCCGCCTTCGCCGACGCGGCCGAAGCCGGGGCCGACGCCAAGGCCGGTACGGCCGCGCAGCAGGGCTGAGCGGGGAAGAGTGGAGGAGGGGATGTCGCCCGGAGCGGGCGGCATCCCCTCCGTCGTACCCGGACGGCGGCGGGAGGGCCCCGTCCCGCCCCCCGGGCCCGCGCCCCGAGGGCGGGCGCTCCCGGCGCCGCGGCGGACGGGTGAACCAGGGAGTGGGCGACAACACATCCGGTGTTGCGGCTGCCGGGCCTGGGCAGGGTGGTTACCGACGGGTAGCATGGCCGTGGGCGGCGCCGCCCGCGTCCATTCGTGCGACGGCTCGCGGCAGCCTGCCCACTGAACCGTTGGTCCCTGGGAGGAGAGCCCCCGTGCCTCGTACCGCGAGGGACGTCGTCTTCGTCGATGGCGTCCGCACCCCGTTCGGCAAGGCAGGCCCGAAGGGCATCTACCACGAGACCCGTGCCGACGACCTCGTCGTCAAGTGCATCCGGGAACTCGTGCGTCGTAACCCGAACCTGCCCGTCGAGCGCATCGACGAGGTCGCCATCGCGGCCACCACGCAGATCGGCGACCAGGGTCTGACGATCGGCCGCACCGCAGCACTGCTGTCGGGGCTGCCGAAGTCGGTCCCCGGCTACGCGATCGACCGCATGTGCGCCGGCGCGCTGACCGCCGTGACCACCACCGCCGGCGGCATCGCCTTCGGCGCCTACGACGTGGTCGTGGCCGGTGGCGTCGAGCACATGGGCCGCCACCCGATGGGCGAGGGCGTCGACCCGAACCCGCGCTTCGTCTCCGAGAAGCTCGTCGACGAGTCCGCCCTGTTCATGGGGATGACCGCGGAGAACCTGCACGACCGGTTCCCGCACATCACCAAGGAGCGCTGCGACGCCTACGCCGTGCGCTCGCAGGAGAAGGCCGCCAAGGCGTACGCCAACGGCGACATCCAGCCCGACCTGGTGCCGATCTCGGTCCGCAACACCAACCCCGAGGTCGGCGAGACCGGCTGGGGCCTGGCCACCGCGGACGAGCCGATGCGCCCGGGCACCACGATGGAGAGCCTGGCCGGCCTCAAGACCCCGTTCCGCCCGCACGGCAACATCACCGCGGGCAACTCGGCCGGTCTGAACGACGGCGCCACCGCCTCGCTGCTGGCCGCCGAGGACGTCGCCGAGGAGCTCGGCCTCCCGGTCCGGATGCGCCTGGTCTCGTACGCCTTCGTCGGTGTCGAGCCCGAGGTCATGGGCATCGGCCCGGTGCCGGCCACCGAGAAGGCGCTGGCCAAGGCCGGTCTGACCATCGACGACATCGGCGCGTTCGAGGTCAACGAGGCCTTCGCCGTGCAGGTCCTGGCGTTCCTGGACCACTACGGCATCGCCGACGACGACGAGCGCGTCAACCCGTTCGGTGGCGCGATCGCTTTCGGCCACCCGCTGGCCTCCTCCGGCGTGCGCCTGATGAACCAGCTGGCCCGCCGCTTCGAGCAGCGCCCGGACGTCCGCTACGGCCTCACCACGATGTGCATCGGCTTCGGCATGGGCGCCACCATCGTCTGGGAGAACCCGCACTTCGAGGGTGGTAAGTGAGCATGAGCACCACGACTGAGCTGCTGACCCGCGGCGCCGAGCTCTTCCCCGGCGAGGTCGTCACGACCGCGCACGTCCGCCACCTGGACCTGCCGCTGCAGGCCGGCCGGCTGGCCCTGATCACCCTGGACAACGGCTTCGACCACACCAAGCCGACCACCTTCGGCCCGGGCTCGCTGCTCAAGCTGAGCGAGGCGCTGGACCAGGTCGAGGCGGAGGCCGCCGCGGGCACCGTCGTCGGTGCCGCGATCACCGGCAAGCCGTTCATCTTCGCGGTCGGCGCCGACCTCAAGGGCGTCGAGCTGCTCCAGGAGCACGCGGACGCGCTCGCCATCGGCAAGGGCGGCCACGAGGTCTTCAAGCGGATCGCCGCGCTGCCCGTCCCGACCTTCGCCTTCTACAACGGCGCGGCCATGGGCGGCGGCGTCGAGGTCGGCCTGCACTGCGACTACCGCACGGTGTCGGCGGGCGTCCCGGCGTTCTCGCTGCCCGAGGTCTTCCTCGGCCTCGTCCCCGGCTGGGGCGGCTGCAGCATCCTGCCGAACCTGATCGGCCCGGCCAAGGCCGTCAAGGTGATCATCGAGAACTCGATGGCGCAGAACAAGCAGCTCAAGGGCAAGGACGTGTTCGAGCTGGGGATCGCCGACGCGATCTTCGAGCCGGCCGACTTCCTGGAGCAGTCGCTGCTCTGGGCGGCCAAGGTCCTCAAGGGCGACGTGGCCGTCGAGCGCGAGGAGATCGACCGCGGCAAGGCCTGGGACGACGCCGTCGCCTGGGGCCGGCTGGTCGCCGACGCCAAGGTGCACGGGGCGGCCCCGGCCGCGTACCGGGCGCTGGACATCATCGCCCAGGTCAAGGACCAAGACCTGCAGGCCGGCTTCGACGCCGAGGACGCGGCCCTGGCCGACCTCATCATGGGCGGCGAGCTGCGCAGCGGCATCTACGCCTTCAACCTGGTGCAGCGCCGGGCCAAGCGCCCGGTCGGCGCGCCGGACAAGTCGCTGGCCCGCCCGGTCTCCAAGGTCGGCGTCGTCGGTGCCGGCCTGATGGCCTCCCAGCTGGCGCTGCTGTTCGCGCGCCGGCTGGAGGTGCCGGTGGTCCTCACCGACATCGACCAGGAGCGCGTCGACAAGGGCGTCGGCTACGTCCACGCCGAGATCGACAAGCTGCTCGACAAGGGCCGCATCGGCAAGGACAAGGCCAACCGCCTCAAGGGCCTGGTCTCCGGCTCGCTCGACAAGGCCGCCGCCTTCGGTGACGCGGACTTCGTGATCGAGGCCGTGTTCGAGGAGATGGGCGTCAAGCAGACCGTCTTCGCGGACCTGGAGAACGTGGTCTCGCCGACCTGTGTGCTGGCGACCAACACCTCCTCCCTCTCGGTCACCGAGATGGCCTCGAAGCTGAAGCACCCCGAGCGGGTCGTCGGCTTCCACTTCTTCAACCCGGTCGCGATCCTGCCGCTGCTGGAGATCGTCCGCGGCGAGAAGACCGACGACGTCTCGCTGGCCACCGCCTTCGGCGTCTCGAAGAAGCTGAAGAAGACCGCGGTGCTCTGCAAGGACGCCCCGGCGTTCGTGGTGAACCGGATCCTGACCCGCTTCATGGGCGAGATCCAGAGCATCATCGACGAGGGCACCCCGATCGCCACCGTCGAGAAGGGCGTCGAGCCGCTCGGCCTGCCGATGTCCCCGATCGTGCTGCTGGAGCTGGTCGGCCCGGCCATCGCCCTGCACGTCTCGGAGACCCTGCACGGCGCGTTCCCGGAGCGGTTCACCGTCTCCGAGAACCTCGGCCGGGTGGTCAAGGCCGGCAAGCGCGGCTTCTACACCTGGGTGGACGGCCAGCAGGTCCTCGACCCCGAGGTGCTGGAGCTGCTCACCTTCGGCGACACCGTGCTGACCGAGGAGCAGGTGCTGGGCCGCGCCCTGGAGGCCGTCGCCCAGGAGATCGGTCTGATGCTGGAGGAGGGTGTCGTCGCCGAGGCGCAGGACATCGACCTCTGCATGATCACCGGCGCCGGCTGGCCCTTCCACCTGGGCGGGATCACCCCGTACCTGGACCGTGAGGGCATCTCGGAGCGGGTGAACGGCAAGCGCTTCCTCGCCCCGGGCGTGGCCTCCGTGCCCGTCTGAGGATGACGTGGAGGGCCCCGGTGACCCAGGTCGGTCACCGGGGCCCTTCGTCGTCCGCCGCGGCCCGTGCGGAGCCCGCAGCGGGCCTTCCCGGGCCGTGACGGGCCGTCCAGGCCGTCCAGGGCCGTCCCCTGGTAGCCAGGGGGCAGGGGAGCCGAGGAACGGGCGCCGTCAGCGCTTGAGGCGGTAGACGACGGTGTCGGCGAAGACGCCGACCATCTCGTAGTGGGTGTCCAGCAGGTTCTCGATCTTCGGGATCATGCCCGGCTGGTACGGCGCGAGGCCGGAGTCGTCGACGACCACCTCGGGCAGGCCCTTGGCGATCTCCTGGTCGAAGGTCTGCCAGGCGTTGGCCATCGAGAACTGCTCGCCGACGCTGGGGCTGCCGTCCTTGCCGCCGCTGTAGTTGGTCAGGAAGCCGGCCGTGAGGTACCGGGTGGCGGGCTTGCGGTCGGCGAGCCAGTACAGCTCCGGGTGCATGCCCCAGACCAGCACGGTGTCCTTGGACGTGGTCTGCGCGGCGACGGCGGTGGCGACCTCGGTGGTGCGGTCCAGCCGCTCCCCGGGCCAGGCCAGCGCGAGGCCCCAGAAGACGGTGGCGGCGGCCGTGGTGTACACCAGCACCGGCTTCCAGCGGACCGCCGAGGTGGCGACCGCCCCGGTGCCCAGCAGCACCAGCGGGGGCATCAGCTGGAGGTAGTAGTGGCCGAAGAAGTGGAAGCCGACGCTGACCGCGACGAGCGAGGAGAGCAGCCACATCCACAGGTCGGTGGTGGAGCCGTGCTCCTCGCCGGCGACCGGCAGCGGGCGGTGCCGGTACTTCAGCCACAGCCTGCGGCCGACCGGCAGCAGGAAGCCGAGCCCGGCGCCGACCAGGATCGCCGAGTTGCCGAGCGCCCGCCCGACCATCTGCAGCCAGGCGCCGCCCGAGGTGGCGTAGTCGCCGCTGCCGGTGACCACCCAGAACAGGAAGCCCTTGGGTTTGGTCAGGATCACCGCGACCAGCGCTATCGGCAGGGTGAAGCCGAAGCCGATCTTGAACAGGGCGGGGATCCAGCGGACGCCGCGCTGCCGGGCGTCCTGGAAGAGCATCCAGAGCACCGGCAGCAGCACCGCGCCGCCGGTCTGCTTGGTCAGCGAGCAGAGCGCCACCGCGATGCCGGCGGCCAGCCAGCGGCGGCGTTCGGCGTACCGGAAGGCGGCCACCATGGCGGGCAGCATGAAGACCTCGAAGGTCGCCGCCTGGGTGTCCTCCGGGGAGAGCCCGATCGAGACCAGCAGGTAGAGCAGTCCGGCGCCGACGCCGGCCCGGTTGCCCCAGCGGCCGCGGGCGATGGAGGCCAGCAGGATCGCGGTGACCAGGTGGGCGGCCACCGCGAGGGTGCGCAGCGGCCAGAGCGAGGCGGAGCCGAAGACCGTGAAGCACGCCTGGTAGAGCCAGGGCAGCAGCGGGGGCTTGCGGTCCACCACGGTGTCGTAGAGCACGCCGCCGTCGGCGAGCATCCGGGCCTGGGTGGCCAGGAAGCCCTCGTCGGGGCTCCAGACCGGGCGGACGAAGGACGGCAGGTGGGTGAGCAGGGCGACCAGGGCCAGCAACGGCACCAGTCGGGACCAGTAGCCGGTCTTCACCCGCTCCCAGCCGTCGGCCGGGGGTACCCCCAAGGGCAGGCGCTCGGTGAGCGCGGTCAAGCGGGATCGGATGGGGGTCGGCACGGATGACAACCTACCGGGCGGAATCGGCACGGGCAGCGCCGGTCCCGCCTTTGGTGCGATTATCGGCCTGACTGTTGCAGAGCTGTCGCAGTGCCGGACCGGAGTACCGCCGTCCGGGGCCTCCCCCGGACGGCGGTACTCCTGCGGCGGTACTCCTGCGGCGGAGCGGTCAGGCCTCGACGGTGGCGACGTCCAGCCGGGAGACCAGGGCGGTCACCTGCCGGGCGATGTCCGGGGCGGTGAGGCCGATCTCGGCCAGGATCTCCGGGCGCGAGGCGTGGTCCAGGAACTGCTGCGGGATGCCGAAGACACGCAGCGGCAGGTCCACGTCCGCGTCCCGCAGCGCCTGGGCGATCGCCGCGCCGACGCCGCCGACCCGGCCGTTGTCCTCGACCGTGACGACCACCCGGTGCTCGGCCGCCAGGCCGGGCAGCGCCGGGTCGACCGGCTTGACCCAGCGCGGGTCCACCACGGTGGAGCTGATGCCCTGGGCGGCCAGCAGGTCGGCCACCTCCAGGCACATCGGGGCCAGCGCGCCGACCGAGACGATCAGCACGTCGGCCCGGCGGCCGTCCTCGGCCTCGCCGAGGGAGTCCGGCACGGCGGCGCGCAGGACGTCCATGCCGCCGACCGTGGCGACCGCCGGGACGGCCTCGCCGACCGAGCCCTTGGAGTAGCGGACCACCGTCGGGGCGTCCTCGACCGCGACGGCCTCGCGCAGCTGGGCGCGGACCTGGTCGGCGTCGCGCGGGGCGGCGAGCCGCAGGCCGGGGACGACCTGGAGGATCGACATGTCCCACATGCCGTTGTGCGAGGCGCCGTCGGTACCGGTGACGCCGGAGCGGTCCAGCACGAAGGTGACGCCCAGCTTGTGCAGGGCGACGTCCATCAGCACCTGGTCGAAGGCGCGGTTGAGGAAGGTCGCGTAGACCGCGAAGACCGGGTGCAGTCCGCCGGTGGCCAGGCCGGCCGCGCTGGTGACGGCGTGCTGCTCGGCGATGCCCACGTCGAAGATCCGGTCCGGGAAGGCCTCGGCGAACGGGGCCAGGCCCACCGGGTGGAGCATCGCGGCGGTGATGCCGACGATGTCCTCGCGCTCGTGGCCGAGCGCCACCATCTCCTCGGCGAAGACCGAGGTCCAGTCCCTGCCGGAGCTCTTGATCGGCAGGCCGGTCTCCGGGTGGATGACGCCGACCGCGTGGAAGCGGTCCTCGTCGTTGTTCTCGGCGGCGTGGTAGCCGCGGCCCTTCTCGGTGAGGCAGTGCACGATCACCGGGCCGCCGAAGCCGCGCGCCTTGGTGAGCGCGGACTCCAGGGCGGTGAGGTCGTGGCCGTCGATCGGGCCGATGTACTTGAGGCCGAGGTCCTCGAACATGCCCTGCGGGGCGATGAAGTCCTTCAAGCCCTTCTTGGCGCCGTGCAGGGTCTCGAACAGCTGCTGGCCGACCACCGGGGTGCGCTGCAGCGCGTCCTTGCCCCAGGACAGGAAGCGCTCGTAGCCCTGGGTGGTGCGCAGGGTGGCGAGGTGGTTGGCGAGGCCGCCGATGGTCGGCGAGTAGGAGCGCTCGTTGTCGTTGACGACGATGACGAGCGGGCGGTCCCTGGCGTCGGCGATGTTGTTGAGCGCCTCCCAGGCCATGCCGCCGGTGAGCGCGCCGTCGCCGATCACGGCGACCACCGGGTCCGGCTTGCCCAGCAGCTGGTTGGCCTTGGCCAGGCCGTCCGCGTAGGAGAGCACGGTGGAGGCGTGCGAGTTCTCGATCACGTCGTGCTCGGACTCGGCGCGCGAGGGGTAGCCGGACAGGCCGCCCTTCGTCCGCAGCCCCGAGAAGTCCTGGCGGCCGGTGAGCAGCTTGTGGACGTAGCTCTGGTGGCCGGTGTCGAAGAGGATGCGGTCGCGTGGGGAGTCGAACACCTTGTGCAGCGCGATGGTGAGCTCCACCACGCCGAGGTTCGGGCCCAGGTGGCCGCCCGTCTTGGAGACCTCGGTCACCAGGAAGGTCCGGATCTCCTGGGCCAGTGCGGCCAGCTGTCCGGGCGTGAGCCGGTCGAGATCGCGCGGTCCCCGAATGCGGGTCAGCAGGGCCACCCGTTCCTCCTCGTTCGTGTTCGCGGACCGGAGGTCCGACGGGCGTCGCTGCCCGGTGTCGACCGGTCGAGTCTAATGTCCGCCCACCGGACGCCGGGCGGGGCGTCCGGTGCCGACGGCCGGTACGCGCCAGCCACCTCGGCGGTCACTCTTTCGGGTGAACGTGGAAAACCGGCGTGTCGTTGCACCCGGCCGGGACGGGAACCGGGGCGAGAGCCGAGGCGTGAGCCGGGGCTCAGGGACGGGCGACGGCGAGCGCGCTGGAGTCCCCCGCCTCGCTCATGACCAGCGCGAGCGCGCCCAGGACCTCGGCCCGGCCGCCCAGGGTACCGGGGACCACCGACAGCTGGCGGGCGGCGCTGGGGATCGCGTAGCGGGCCACCGAATCGCGGATCGGCCCGAGCACCAGCTCCCCGGCGTCCGCGAGCTCGCCGCCGAGGATCACCCGGCGCGGGTTGAGCAGGTTGCAGAGGGTGGCCACACCGGTGCCGATCTGCCGGCCCGCGTCGGCGATCACCCGGCGGCAGCCGAGGTCGCCCTGGTGGGCCAGCTCGACCACCCGGGCCAGGCTGAGCTCGGCGCCGAGGGTCGGGGTGAGCAGGTTCAGCAGGTAGCGGGAGCCGACGAAGGTCTCCAGGCAGCCCCGGTTGCCGCAGCGGCAGACCGGGCCGGCCTCGTCCAGGGTGATGTGGCCGATCTCGCCCGCGGTGCCGCCCGGGCCCCGGTAGATCTGCCCGTTGACCACCAGGCCCGCGCCGACGCCGCTGGCCACCTTGATGTAGGCGAGGTCGCTCAGGCCGCGGCCGGCGCCCCAGACCAGCTCGCCGAGGGCGCCGAGGTTGGCGTCGTTGTCGACGTGCACCGGCATGCCGAGGCGCTCGGCCAGCTCGCGGCCGGGGGCGATGCCGGTCCAGCCGGGCAGGATCGCGGTGGAGCCCAGTGCCCCGGTCTCCACGTCGATCGGGCCGGGCACGCCCAGGCCCACGCCGATCACCTTGTCCGGGCGGAAGCCGGCCTCCGCGAGCAGCCGCTCGACCAGGGCCTCGGCCCGGTCGAAGCCCTGCGCGGCCGAGACGTCGACGTCCATCGGGGCGCTCTCCTCGGCGAGGACCCGGTGGGCGAGGTTGCCGACCGCGACCCGCAGATGGGTGTGGCCGAAATCGATCCCCACCACGATGCCGGCGTCACCGCTGAGCGAGACGCTGCGGGCGCGCCGTCCGCCGGAGGAGGTGTCGGCCACCACGACGGTGCCGGTCTCCTTCAGTTCTCGGACGATGTTGGACACCGTGGCCGCCGAGAGGCCGGTCCCGCGGGCGATCTCGGCCTGGGTCAGCGAGCCGGCCATCCGCACCGCGCGGAGCACCCGCTCCAGGTTGGCCCGGTGCAGCGAGGACTGCGAGCCCGGAGTGTCCGTCGACATGATCCACCCTCCCAAGGGGGCCGGGGACCCCTCCAGTCGGGCGTCCCCTTCAAGTCCTGAAGCCTAGGGCCTGTCTCTTGGATTTTGTCGGGCGAGGTCGCGGCGGTGGGGTGCGTGCATCGCAAGGCGGAGGTGGGGGCACCTCCCGGCCGGAGGCTGGGGGCGGAGCCACTGCGGTGGGGGCACCTCCCGGCCGGAGGCCATTGGCGACCGACGACAACGCGGCGTGGGGGTACCCCCGGCCGAAGGCTGGGGGCGTGCGTGCCCCGGCGTCGCGGCCCCGGCAAGGATCCAAGAGACAGGCCCTGGGAGCCTGTCTCCGGGTGAAGGCACGGGGGAGAGTGCGCGAAGGGCTGGTGAGGGATCGGGGGCGGCCGGGGAGGGCGGGCGGGCCGGGCGGCGGGCCGGCGAACCGGCTCCGGCGCAGGTCGGCGGGGCGGCTGAAATCCTGACAGCGCCGCAGGTCGGCGCGGGGGTGACCGGGAGCTCCGGTTCCGGCGCCGGTCCGAAAACCGATCCCCCGTACGATGGTGCCCAATCTCACCCGTCCCGGCGGCCGCGGATGCGCGCCGCTCCAGGGACGATTCCAGACATGACGGGGCATCAGATGGCAGGGGATCACCCTACACCGGGGGCTGGCGAAGCTTCCGGCAGCGGTCCGGACAACCGGGGCGTCTCTCTCGGACGCCCGGCGGGCGGCGTCGACCCGGCGGCCGTGGCCGACCAGCAGACACAGCTCGACGGGGCCGCGGTCCCCGGTCAGGCCGCACCGCCGGCCCCGGCCGGGCCGCCCGCGCCGCCGGCCGGGGCACCGGGGGCCGCCGGGGCGTACGCCTACGCGCCCACCGCCCCCGCCTTCCCGTCGCAGGGCGCGGCGGGCGCCCCGCCGCAGGCCCCGCCGATGGGCCCGTACGACCCCTCCCCCGGCCAGCCGCAGTTCGGCGCCCCGGCGGCGGGCCAGCAGTACGGCTACACCGCCCCGCCCGCCGACGGCGGCGCGGCCGGCTACGGCTACCCGCAGCAGGCCGGCGGCTACGGCTACCCGGGCGCCCCGGCGCCCGTCGCCCCGCCGAAGCGCAACCCGGTGATGGTCTGGGGCGGCATCATCGGCGGTGTGCTGGCGATCGCCATCGTCGCCGCGCTGATCGTGCTGTTCACCGACGACAACAAGAAGAAGGACGACCCGCCGGCCGCCTCCGGCGGCACCACCGGCCAGGTCACCGGCGGTCCCAGCGGGGACGCCACCGCCACCGGCGGGACGGTCACCGCGCCGGCCACCGGCGGCACCACCGGCGGCGCGGCCACGGGCGGCGGTGGCGGCGGCAAGGCCGGCGCCTACAACCCGGCCTGGGCGGCCGACAAGCCGGCCAGCTCGGTCAGCGGCTCGACCCGGATGCTCGCCATCTGGGGTGCCGAGAAGGTCGCGGTGCGCGCCGACACCACCGGCATCCGCGCCGTCAACACCTCGGACGGCAAGGAGGCCTGGAACATCCCGGTGCCCTCCGGTGCCAAGGAGTTCTGCTCCGCCTCGTACAGCGCCAACTCCAAGCACATCGCCGCGATCGCGCTGAACACCGGTGACAGCGACTGCTCCACCATCGCCGCGATCGACCTCACCACCGGCAAGCTGAGCTGGACCGTCAAGGTCGGGCAGAGCCGGATGACCTCCCCCACCCTGACCGTCACCGACAAGGTGGTCGGCATCGGCGCCAACACGGCCGCCGCGGTCAACATCGCCGACGGCTCCGCGGCCTGGTCGTTCCAGCCGCGCGAGAAGGACTGCAGCGTCTACGGCACCGTCGCCGGCGCCCAGATCGTGGTCACCGACCGCTGCTACGGCCTCAGCACCACCGTCAAGTCGCAGCTGGTCATCGTGGAGACGGACACCGGCAAGGTCGCCTCGCCCGCGCCGATCACCCTGGCCGGCACCATCGAGCGGGTCGACAAGGTGCTCTCCGAGCAGCCGCTCGTGGTCTCGATGTCCAGCGGCCCGAACGGCGACTACGTGCTGCCGTTCGACAAGACCAACAAGGCCGGCACCCAGATGCCCGTCAAGGAGCCCGGCTACGACAGCCTGCGGCTGAGCGGCCTGAGCGACGCCATCACCCAGAGCGTGGTCAGCGGCACCACCCTGTACGTGCAGACCAACCCGACCAAGCCCTCGGTGAACGCCTACGACCTGAACACCGGCAAGCGGCTCTGGTCGACCGACGGCAAGGCCAAGGACGGTCTGCGGCTGGTCTCCGGCACCGACAAGGAGGGCAAGGTCCGGGTCGTCATGGACATGGGCTACGGCACCGACGCCAAGCTGGCGGCGCTCGCCCCCGCCGACGGCGCCGTGAGCGAGCTCGGCACCATCGCGCTCGGCAAGGACTCCTCCTCCTTCAGCATCAGCCTGAGCAGCAACGAGTTCGTGCTGAACTCGGACGGCGCGCTGTACGGGTTCTCCCGCAGCAGCATGGAGCCGCCGGTCTTCAAGTTCGTCAAGAAGTAACGGCACCCCGGGCGGGGTGGTGCGGGCCCGACCGGCCCGTACCACCCCGCCCGCGGCGTACCCGGGAAGTATTCCGCCGGAGCCCGCGGGCGGACATGGCAGGATGCCAGGCATCAGCCCGACAAAGGAGTCCTGCGAGTGCCCGGCACCAATCTGACCCGTGACGAGGCCCGCACCCGGGCCGACCTGCTGCACGTGGACGCGTACGAGATCGAACTCGACCTCAGCTCGGCCCGAGAGGGGGGCACGTTCCGGTCCACGACCGTGGTCCGGTTCACCGCCACCACCCCGGGCGCGGCCACCTTCATCGACCTGGTCGCCCCGGGCGTCGAGGAGATCGTCCTCAACGGCGTACGGCTCGACAACAGCGCCTTCGCCGACAGCCGGATCGCGCTGCCGGACCTCGCCGCCGAGAACGAGCTGCGGGTGGTCGCCGACTGCGCCTACACCAACACCGGTGAGGGCCTGCACCGGTTCGTCGACCCGGTCGACGGCGAGACCTACCTGTACACCCAGTTCGAGGTGCCGGACGCCCGCCGGGTCTTCGCCTCCTTCGAGCAGCCCGACCTCAAGGCCGCGTTCACCTTCACCGTGACCTCGCCCGCCGACTGGGTCGTGGTCTCCAACTCGCCCACCCCCGAGCCGGAGGGCGAGGGCGGCACCCGGGTCTGGCGCTTCGCGCCGACCGGCCGGATCTCCTCGTACATCACCGCGCTCGTCGCCGGCCCCTACGTCGGGGTCTTCGACAGCTACGAGAACGGCGAGCAGAAGGTGCCGCTGGGCATCTACTGCCGGCCCTCGCTGCGCGAGTTCCTCGACCCCGAGGCGATCTTCGAGGTCACCAAGCAGGGCTTCGAGTACTTCCAGGAGAAGTTCGACTTCCCCTACCCGTTCGCCAAGTACGACCAGCTGTTCGTGCCGGAGTTCAACGCCGGTGCGATGGAGAACGCGGGCGCCGTCACCCTGCGCGACCAGTACGTGTTCCGGTCCAAGGTGACCGACGCCGCGTACGAGGCCCGCGCCGCGACGATCCTGCACGAGCTCGCCCACATGTGGTTCGGCGACCTCGTCACCATGGAGTGGTGGAACGACCTCTGGCTGAACGAGTCGTTCGCCACCTACGCCGAGGCGGTCTGCCAGGCCGAGGCGCCCGGCTCCCGGTGGCCCAACTCCTGGACCACCTTCGCCAACCAGATGAAGACCTGGGCGTACCGGCAGGACCAGCTGCCGTCCACCCACCCGATCATGGCCGAGATCAACGACCTGGAGGACGTCCAGGTCAACTTCGACGGCATCACCTACGCCAAGGGCGCCTCGGTGCTCAAGCAGCTGGTGGCCTACGTCGGCCAGGACGCCTTCTTCGAGGGCGTGCGCGCCTACTTCAAGCAGCACGCCTGGGGCAACACCCGGCTCGGCGACCTGCTCGGCGCACTGGAGAAGGCCAGCGGCCGCGACCTCAAGGCCTGGTCCGCTGCCTGGCTGGAGACCGCCGGCATCAACGTGCTGCGCCCCGCGCTGACCCTCAACACCGACGGCGAGATCGAGTCCTTCGCCGTGCTCCAGACGGCCCCGGCGCTGCCGGCCGGCGCCAAGGGCGAGGCCGTGCTGCGCCCGCACCGGATCGCCGTCGGCCTGTACGAGCTCAACGACGGCGCGCTGGTGCGCACCGACCGGATCGAGCTGGACGTCGACGGCCCGCGCACCGAGGTGCCGGAGCTGGTCGGCCGGCACCGCCCCGCGGTGATCCTGCTCAACGACGACGACCTCACCTACGCCAAGGTCCGCCTCGACGAGGACTCGCTGGCCGTCGTCACCGAGAACCTCGGCGGCTTCACCGAGGCGCTGCCGCGCGCGCTGTGCTGGGCCTCCGCCTGGGACATGACCCGCGACGGCGAGCTGGCCGCCCGCGACTACCTGACGCTCGCCCTCTCGGGCCTGCCCCGGGAGAGCGACATCGGCGTCGTCCAGTCGGTGCAGCGCCAGGTGAAGCTCGCGCTCGACGTCTACGCCGACCCGGACTGGCGCGAGCAGGGCCTGGCCCGCTGGGCCGAGGCCGCCGAGCAGGCGCTGCGCGACGCCGAGCCGGGCAGCGACCACCAGCTGGCCTGGGCCCGGGTGCTCGGCTCCGTCGCCCGGACCGGCGGTCAGCTCGACCTGCTGGCCGGGCTGCTGGACGGCGGCACCGTGATCCCCGGCCTGGCCGTGGACACCGAGCTGCGCTGGGTCCTGCTGGGCCGGCTGGCCGCGACCGGCCGGGCCGACGAGGCCGCGATCGGGGCCGAACTGGCCCGCGACAACACCGCGGCCGGCCAGGAGCACGCGGCCAGCTGCCGGGCGGCCCGCCCGACGGCCGAGGCGAAGGCGGCGGCCTGGGCCTCCGTGGTCGAGTCGGACGAGCTCACCAACTACGTGCAGGCGGCGGTGATCGGCGGCTTCCAGCAGGCCGACCAGCGCGAGCTGCTGGCGCCGTACTCGGAGAAGTACTTCGCCGCGGTGAAGGACGTCTGGGAGAGCCGCAGCCACGAGATCTCGCAGCAGATCATCGTCGGCCTCTACCCGGCGCTGCTGGTCGAGCAGGGCACGCTGGACGCCACCGACGCCTGGCTGACCGCCGCGGAGCCGTCGCCGGCGCTGCGCCGTCAGATCGTCGAGGCGCGGGCCGGGGTGGAGCGGGCGCTCAAGGCGCAGGCCGTCGACCGGGCCGCCGGGGAGCGCTGACACCGGCGGGGTGCGTCCCCCTCCCGCGCGGAGGGGGACGCACCCCGCGGGGTCGCACCTGGCCTGGGGTCGCACCCAGCGCAGCGCGGAAACGCCCGAGGGGGCGCCGGACATCGTCCGGCGCCCCCTCGGGCTCTGTACTGGGCTCCGTGGTGGAGGGCCCTCGGCTACTTCTTCCTGTCCTTGCCGCCGAACGGCACCATGGCCAGGGCGCCGATGATCACGAAGGCCGCGATCGGGAGCAGCACGTACAGGCCGAGGGTCTGGGCGACGCTCAGGCCGCTACCCGGGTCGTCGCCGTCGTCCCGGGTGAGGGCCATGGCGGGCGACGACAGCAGCATCATCAGCGTGACCGTCGCGGTGACCGCGCCGGCTCGCAAAGCGTTCCTCTTGTCCACGGTGCCAACTTACCCGCGACTTACGCCGAGCCGCTCGGCGGGGTCGGCCTTTCGGGAGCCGGTCCCGGTCCGGCCGCCGGTCGGGCGCCCACGGAGCGCAGCAGGCCGGTGAGGGTCCGCGTGCCCGGGGCGGCGGCCAGGCCGTCCAGGGTGACCGGGCGCCCGGAGCCGTCCGCGACCGGCAGCCGCCAGTTCGGGTACTGGTCCCAGGTGCCGGGCAGGTTCTGCGGGCGCGGGTCGCCGACCACGTCCGGCAGCCAGACGCCGACCAGCTCGGCCGGGGTGCCGGCCAGGAACCGGTAGAGCGCCGCCGCCGACAGCGGCTCGTCCCCGTCCAGCAGGCCCAGCCGGAGCAGCTCGGCCCGCCAGTCGGCCAGCTCGGCCGCCGACTCGGCCTGCTCCTCGCCGAGCGCGCGGGAGAGCAGGCCGAGCCGGTGGCGCAGCTCGACGTGCTCGCCGGAGAGCCGGGCTGCGGTGGACGGCAGGTCGTGCGTGGTCAGGGTGGCCAGGCTGCCCGGGCGCCAGCGCTCCGGGGGCAGGATCGCGCCCCCGCTCTGCCAGTCCCGCTCGAACCAGAGCACCGAGGTGCCCAGCACGCCGCGCTCCGCCAGTTCCTCGCGCACCCCCGGCTCGACGGTGCCGAGGTCCTCGCCCACCACGGCGGCGCTGGCCCGGTGGGCCTCCAGGGCGAGCACCGCGAGCATCGCCTCCGCGTCGTAGCGGACGTAGACGCCCTCGGTCGGGGCGTGTCCGGCCGGCACCCACCAGAGCCGGAACAGGCCCATCACATGGTCGATCCGCAGGGCGCCGGCGTGCCGGGCGGCGGAGCGGATCAGCTCGGCGAAGGGCGCGTAGCCGGCGGCGGCCAGCGCGTCCGGCCGCCAGGGCGGCAGGCCCCAGTCCTGGCCGTGGGCGTTGAAGGCGTCGGGCGGCGCGCCGACCGAGATCCCGGCGGCCAGGACGTCCTGGAGCGCCCAGGCGTCGGCGCCGTCCGGGTGGACGCCGACCGCGAGGTCGTGCACCAGGCCGACCGGCATGCCGGCGGTACGGGCCGCCTGCTGGGCGCGGCCGAGCTGGCGGTCGACCTGCCAGGCGAGCCAGCGGTGGAACGCGACCCGGTCGGCCAGTTCGTCGGCCTCGTGCCGGACGTGCGGGGAGTCGGGGTGGCGCAGGCCCTTCGGCCAGTGGTGGTGGTCGGCGCCGTGGCGCTCGGCCAGGGCGTTCCAGACCGCGTACCGCTCCAGCCACTCGCCCTCGCGGGCCAGGTAGGCGTCGAACGCGGCCGTGCGGACGGCGCCGTGCCCGTCCGCGTACCGGCGGTACGCGCCGTGCAGGAGTTCCAGGGCGCGGCGCTTGAGGGCCCAGACCTCGTCGCGGTCGATGAGGCCGTCGTGGACCAGCACCTCGGCGCGCAGGCGGGCGGCGCGGGCGAGCAGCTCGTCGGCCTCGGCCCGCTCCTCGCCGGCCAGGTAGGCGTACTCGGGCACCTCCTCGATCCGCAGGTGGACCGGGTCGGCGAAGCGCCGGGAGGAGGGGCGGTAGGGGGACGGGTCGGAGGGCGTCGAGGGCAGGGCCGCGTGCAGCGGGTTGATCTGGACGAAGGCCGCGCCGAGGGAGCCCGCCCAGGTGGCCAGGTCCGCGAGGTCGGCGAGGTCCCCCATGCCCCAGGAGCGGTCGGAGAGGACGGAGTACAGCTGGGCGAGGAAGCCCCAGCCCCGGCCGGGGAGGGCGGGGAGGCGGTCGGGGGCGACGATCAGGTGCGCGGTGGCGGTGCGGTCCGCGGCCTCGGCGTGCAGGGTGTGCCGGCCGGGCGGGAGGTCGGCGGGCAGCCAGTGGGCGTGGCCGTTCGGGAGCCGCCAGCGCTCGCCCTGCTCCAGGACGACGGTGAGCCTGGTGTCGGCGGGGAGGTCGAGGGCGGTGCGGCGGCCGGCCCGGGCGACCACGGTCGGGGGCAGCAGGCGGGCGCGCTGCTCCGCCCGGTGGCGGGCGAGGGCCTCCCGGGCGGCGTCGGGGGTGGCGGCGGCCACGCCGATCGCGGCGAGGACGGCGACCAGGGTGCGGGCACCGGCCGGCGCCCCGCCGGGGCCGTGGCCGGTGTCCACCCCATGGGCCTGCGCCAGTGCCACCAGGTCGGGCGGCGGCGGAGGCGCGTCCTGGGCCGGCACCTCCAGTGCGTCGGCTCCGTCACGGTCGAGATAAGCGGCCACTCGCGACTCCTGCGATGTCTCGGCAACGCCCAGTCAGGACAGCCACAGTCCTACCCGGGTGACGCCCCGGTGACGCTGCGCGACACGACCGGGAACAGAACCGGGAGCCGATAGGGGCACCACGAGTGCACGGACCTGGGGCACCACGAACGGGCAAGTCCACCGGCACCACGCACGGGTGAGTCTTTGACCCCGGCCCAGCACGGACCGCGAGCGAGCCGAAGGGGCGCGCCGGTGCCGAAAGGGAGGAGCGAGGAGGCCCCTGAGGAACGAAGGGGCATCGGAGCGACGACCGTCGGCACCGGACGTAAGCGCCCCGGAGGCGAGCCGAGCCCCAAAAAGGGAGCCTCACGAAGGGTTGCAGTCGCGGGTAAACCGGACAAAGTCGGCATACCCGTCGACGACGTTGACACCGTCAAACAGAGCTGGTGGGCTGTGCCGCGATGTGGTTCCGGCCTGGCTAGGAGGCTCCTGTGCAAGCCCGAGTGTCAGAGGTGGCCGGCCGGCGGTTCCGTCAGCAGCTGGAGCAGAGCCCCGCGCTGCGCGAGGTGCTCCAGCACCCGACGGCGCTCGCGGCCCGTCGGGCCACCGCACGGACGTGCCGTCAACTGGCTCCCCGGACGGCCGATCGGCTGATCGCCGACCTCAAGGGCACCTCGCCGCTGCTGCCTTCGGTCCGGGCCGAGCGCGCCCTGGCCTCGCGCCCGGGGGCGCCGAGCCGGCGGACCCTCCAGGTGGCGGCCACCCTGTCGGCGGCCGCCGTGGTCGGCGGCCTGCTGGTGAGCGGCCCGGCAGCGTACGCCGTGGCTCCCGGGTACACGCCGGGTCCGGACGTGGTGAGCACCGCGAGCGGCACCCCGCAGACCCCGCTCGGCAGTCTGAGCGACCCCCAGGTGTTCCCGCGTCCGCAGGAGCAGCGCGTGACCGGGAAGCCGGTCACCGTGCCGGGCGCCGTCACCCTGGTCACCGCGGCGAACGCGGACCCCGGCGCGGTGGCCTCGGTGCGGGAGGTCCTCGGCATCGCCGGCGCGACCGTGGTGACCCCGTCGCCGCAGCCGGGACCGCCGGTGGCCGGCTCGCTGGTGGTGTACGTCGGCGGTCCCGCCGAGGGCGCGGGCGGCGACACGGACCGGGTCCTGCGTGAGCTCACCGTTGCGGCCGGCGGCAAGGACACCGCCGCGCCCAGCACCGCCGGGCTGCCGTCCGGCGGCCATGTGCTGGCGGCCGGTCAGCTGCCGGTGGCCGGTGGCGGCAGTTACGGCGCGGTCGTGCTGGCCGGCGCGGACGCGGCCGGCACCTTCTACGCCGCCCAGTCGCTGCGCCAACTGCTGGCGGCCGTCCCGGCGGACCAGGGCCAGGCGCCCGGCGCGGCCGGCCTCGGGCTGCCCGGGATCGTGCTGCGCGACTGGCCGTCCGGCGCGCCGGTGCGCGGGACCGCCGAGGCGTTCTACGGCACCCCGTGGACGCAGCAGCAGCGGCTCGACCAGTTGGAGTTCCTCGGCCGGTCGAAGCAGAACTTCTACCTCTACGCGCCGGGCGACGACCCGTACCGGCTGGCCCGCTGGCGGGACGCCTACCCGCAGGAGCGGGAGAACGACCTGCGGGCGCTGGCCGCCCGCGCCGCGCGCGACCATGTCACCCTCGGCTACGCGATCGACCCCGGGCAGTCCTTCTGCTTCAGCTCCGGGAAGGACGCGGACGCGCTGGTCGCCAAGCTGGAGGGGCTGCGCCGGCTCGGTTTCTCCGCCTTCCAGCTGCAGTTCCTGGACGTGTCCTACGAGGAGTGGCACTGCTCCGACGACCGGTCCAAGTACGGCACCGGCCCGGTCGCGGCCGCGAAGGCGCAGGCGGAGCTGGCCGCCAAGGTGCAGGACCGGCTGATCGCGCGGAACCCGGGCCTGGCGCCGCTGTCGGTCGTCCCCACCGAGTACCACCAGCAGGGCTCCAGCCCGTACCGGACGGCGCTGGCCGCCGCGCTGCCCTCCGGGGTGCAGGTGGCCTGGAGCGGTGTGGGGGTGATCCCGGAGCGGATCACCGGCACCCAGGTCACGGACACCGGCGGCCTGTACGGGCACCCGCTGGTCACCATGGACAACTACCCGGTCAACGACGCCACCCCGGACCGGCTGTTCCTGGGCGCCTACACCGGCCGGGACAGCGAGGTGGCGACCCGGTCGGCCGTCATGCTGACCGGTGCGATGCGGCAGCCGGTGGCCTCCAGGATCGCGCTCTCCACGGCCGGTGACTTCGCCTGGAACCCGTCCGCCTACAAGCCGGAGGACTCCTGGCGGGCGGCGCTGCGCTCGCTGGCCGGGCCGACCGGCGCGACGGCCACGCCGACCGGGGAGACCCTGGCCGCGGTCACCGCGCTGGCCGGGAACAGCGTGTCCTCGCCGCTGACCAAGCAGGAGTCCGGCTATCTGCTGCCGCTGATGGACCGGTTCTGGGCGTCCGCCGAGCCGACCTCGGGGGCGGCTCCGGATGTGGCGAGGCTGATCGAGTCGGCCGCCCCGCTGCGGGAGGCGTTCACCGCGATGGCCGGCGCCCAGCAGACCCTGGCCGCCGCCCAGGCCACCGCCCCGCTGGCCGCCGAGGCCGCTCCCTGGCTGGCGCCGCTGCGCGACTTCGGGCTCGCCGGGCAGTCCGCCCTGGACATGCTGCTGGCCCAGCGCGGCGGCGACGGCGGGGCCGCCTGGAAGGCCCGGGTGGAGCTGACCAAGCTGCGCGAGCAGCTCGGCCAGAGCCCGGCGACGGTCGGCGCGGGCGTGCTCGGCCCGTTCCTGGAGCGCGCGCTCCAGGCGGCCGACACCTGGGCCGGGGTGCAGGGCGGCGGCATCACCGCGACCACCAGCCTGGGCACCGCGCACGACCACCTGCCGGCGCTGATGGCCGACGGCGTCGCCGACACCTTCTACTGGAGCTCGGCGCCGCCGCAGCAGGGCGACTCGGTCGGCCTGGACCTCGGCGGCGGGCGCCCGGTCGGCAGCGTCACCGTGCTGATGGGCTCCTGGGGCAACGGTCCGGACGGGCAGAGCGCGCTGGACGACTACATCCGGGACGGCGTGCTGGAGTACTCCACCGGGGAGGGCGGCTGGAAGAAGCTGGCCTCGGTGAAGAACCAGAAGTCCGTCTCCGCGCAGGTGCCCGCCGGGACGGTGGTCCGGGCGGTGCGGCTGCGGGCCACCGCCGCGCAGAAGACCGCGGTCGCGGTGCGCGAGTTCTCGGTGACCGCGCCGGACGAGCTGCCGTCCAGTGTCTCCGGCGGCCCGGCCGCGCTGCCCGGCTCCTCGGCCGCCGCCGTGCTGGACGGCAACCCGGACACCGCCTACCGGGCGGCCACCGCGCCGACCGCGCAGGACGAGCCGCTGACGGTCGAGCTGGGCGCCGCCCGGCCGCTGGACCGGCTGACCGTGCTCACCGACCCGGGGGTGCGGGCCTCGGCCACCGTCTCGGTGCGGCACCAGGACGGCACCTGGACCGAGATCGGCACCGTGCAGCCGGGGTGGAACGAGCTCGCGGCCGGCGGTCCGGCCGCCGACGCGTTCCGGCTGGCCTGGAAGCCGGGCGGGGAGCCGCCCGTGGTCAACCAGGTGATCCCCTGGTACGCGGACGCCCCGGCGGCCCGGCTGAGCCTGGCCGACGCCTCGGTGGACGCGGTGATCGGGGAGGCCGTGCCGGTCCAGGCCCGGGTCACCGTCGAGGCCGGCCGGCCGGAGGGCGTCACCGGGGAGCTGCGGACCGAGGTGCCGGCCGTCGCCAAGGGGCTGACCGTCGCGCCGGTGACCGGGGTGAGCGTGCCGCGCGGCGGCAAGGTCGGCGTGCCGCTGCTGGTCACCGCCGGGCCGGAGACGCCGTCCGGGACGTACCAGGTGCCGGTGGTGTTCGTGGCCGGCCAGACCACGGTCCGCCAGGTGCTCCAGGTGCATGTCGTGCCGCCGACCGGCGGTCCCGACCTGGCGATCACCGCGCAGGCCACCTCCTCGGGCGACGAGACCGCGAACTTCCCGGCCTCGGCGGTGGCCGACCAGGATCCGAGGAGCCGCTGGTCCTCGCCGGCGGCCGACGACGCCTGGGTGCAGCTGGAGCTGCCGAAGGCGACCCACCTGGGCTCGGCGGTGCTGCACTGGCAGGCCGCGTACGCCGCCGCGTACAAGATCCAGTCCTCGGCGGACGGGCGTTCCTGGACCACGGTCGCGGCCGTGGGGGACGGCAGGGGCGGCAACGAGACGGTGCGCTTCGACGCGCCGGGCGCGAAGTTCCTGCGGATCCAGGGCGTGGCCAGGGCGACCAAGTACGGCTACTCGCTCTGGGGCGTCGAGCTGTACGCCGTCGCCCCGGTGGACGGCCAGGTAGTGCCGCCGGTGACACCTCCGGTCACCCCGCCGGTGACGCCGCCGGTGACGCCGCCGACCGGGCAGCCGGGCGGCGGCCAGCAGTCGGGCGGCCAGACCGAAGTCCCGGGTGGCGGGACGGCGACCACACCGCCGGCCGTGCCGACGCCCTCGACCGGTCCGACCGGGCCGACCCCCGCCCCGACCGCCACGAGTCCCGGTGCCGGTGCCGCCACCGGCACTCCGAGCGGCAGCCCGACCGGCTCCCGGCCGAAGCCGTAGGGAGCGGGGAGCCGTAGGGAGCGGGCGGAGCCGGAGTAGGGCGGGCGGCGGGCGCAAACGGCGGGCCGCCGCGCTCCCCGATACGGGGTGCGCGGCGGCCCATGAGGCGTACCGGGAGTGATGACGGGCAAGCCCTTGTGGTGCGGACTCAGGCGGAGAGCGGTTCCGCCTGCTCACCGCGGCGGACGGGGGCGGGGTGGCCGGCGTGGGCCCGGCCGAGTGGGACCGGGTGGGCCGGGTCGATATGGTCGTGGTGTTCGTACTCGTCCCACTGCGGGGCGCGGAACTGGTCGTTCCCGCCGTACGGCTCCAGGTAGGGCCGCCAGCGCGGGTCCTTGATGCCGGTGCCGATGATCCGCCAGGCCAGGCCGCTGGGCGGCGCCGGTGGTCGTTTCATCCGCCAGCCGAGCTCGGTGAGGTGGCGGTCGGCCTTGGTGTGGTTGCAGCGGCGGCAGGCCGCCACCACGTTGTCCCAGCGGTGCTGGCCTCCCCGGCTGCGCGGGATGACGTGGTCGACGCTGGTGGCGGCGGCCCCGCAGTAGACACAACGACCGTGGTCGCGGGCGAACAGCGCCCGGCGGGTGAGCGGGACCGGCCCGCAGAACGGGACCCGGACGAAGCGGGTCAGACGGACGACGGACGGCGCCGGAAGGGCGCTGGTGGCGCTGTGCAGAGTGACCCCCGAGTCCTCCAGGCTGACCGCCTTGTGATTGAGGACGAGGATGAGTGCGCGGCGCATCGATACGACGCCGAGTGGCTCGTAGGACGCGTTGAGGACCAGGACATGCGGCACGGATGCCTCCTTGGACGCCTGCGGCGCGTGGCTCGCGCCGGGACGAGCGGTTCGATCACGCAACGGGTGCGTGATCCACCCCAGTGTCGCCTTACGCCTTTGTACGGCGCCACCACTCCTGTGTAACGGACCGGATGTGAACTCCGGGTGTGGGTTCTGTCATACCCGGTATGCCCGGGGGAAGCGCGGGTTGCACTCCGGTGCCCCTCCGGGGTGTCACCGGGAGTACCGCCGGGGTGTCGCTGAGCCGTGCGGAGCAGCGCCGAACGCGGCGTGCGGGCGCGTTGACGGGGCGTCCGGGCGGGTGTGCGCGCCCCGTGGCAGGGCGGCCCGGCCCGTTCGGTATGTCAGGCCGGTGGCCGGACGGCGGCTAGGGTAGGCGGACGGTCCGCAGGCCAGGGGCGTGCCAACCCCGGGTGGGCACCGCGGCGGCGGACCTGGTCACGACCCCTCCAGGAAGGTCCCGCACGTGTTCCGCTCCGGTGCCGCCGGCCTCCTCGCCGACACGTCCGCCACGACGCCGGCCTCGACGCCCGCGCCGTCCCCGACTCCCACGGCCCCGGAGTTGCCGGACCTCAGGATCCCGACCAGCGCGCAGGAGGTCTCCGACACCACCCGGCAGGCCGCCGGCTGGCTCGACTCGCACTGGCAGGACTGGCTGGCGAGCGGCGTC
The DNA here is from genome assembly GCF_034043715.1 of Kitasatospora purpeofusca. Lineage (GTDB taxonomy): Bacteria > Actinomycetota > Actinomycetes > Streptomycetales > Streptomycetaceae > Kitasatospora > Kitasatospora purpeofusca_A. Next base: position 52,064 of record NZ_JAXCLC010000065.1, read on the forward strand.
CGGATCGTCTTCATCATCGTGCTGGCCCTGGTGCTGCGGGCGATGGTGCGCAAGGTGATCACCCAGCTGATAACGCGGATGGTGCGGCCGGGCGAGAACGAGGACGAGCCCAGCCGGCTGGGCGGGCTGCTGGCCAACACCGGGGTGGTCAACCCCGAGCGGCGCCAGCAGCGCGCCGAGGCGATCGGCTCGGTGCTGCGCAGCGTCGCGTCGTTCTCGATCCTGGGCACGGCGGCGCTGATGGTGCTGTCCGCGCTCGGGGTCAACCTGGCGCCGCTGCTGGCGAGCGCCGGTGTGGCCGGTGTGGCGATCGGTTTCGGCGCCCGCAACCTGGTCACCGACTTCCTCTCCGGGGTCTTCATGATCATGGAGGACCAGTACGGCGTCGGCGACGAGATCGACACCGGGGTGGCCACCGGCACGGTGCTGGAGGTCGGCCTGCGGGTGACCAAGCTGCGCGGCGCGGGTGGCGAGATCTGGTACATCCGCAACGGCGAGGTGAAGCGCATCGCCAATATGAGCCAGGGCTGGTCGACCGCCTCGGTGGACGTCCAGGTCGGCTACAAGGAGGACCTGGAGCGGGTCGAGGCGCTGATCAAGGAGACCGCGGAGGCGCTGGCCAAGGAGTCGCCGTTCGACGAGCTGGTCTGGGCGCCGTTCTCGGTGCTGGGCGTGGAGTCGGTCGCGGCGGACTCGGTGGTGCTGCGGGTCGAGGCGCGGACCGCCCCCGGCAAGTCGCTGAGCGTGGGGCGGGCGCTGCGCCAGCGGCTCAAGGCGGTCTTCGACCAGGCCGGGATCAAGGTCAAGGAGGAGGTCGCGCCGGCCGTCGCCGCGGGCGCGGCCGCCGGGACGGCCGCCGCGATGGTGCTGAGCACGGCCGCGGCGCCGGCGCCGGGCACCGATCCGGCCCCGCCGTCCGCGCTGGCCGATCCGTCCTCGGCGGGCTACAAGGCGGCGGCGCCGATCCCGGCCCCGCCGTCCGCGCCGGTCGACCCGTCCAGGACCCCCTGACCCCGGGGCAACGCCACCGGGCCCCGTCTCCGAGCCACTGTGAGGCGGGGCTCCGCACTGTCCGGGGGCGGGGGCCTCAGGCCCTCGGTACGGCTGCTGCGGCGCCGCCGAGCAGCAGTTCGACCCGGGCGAGTGCGGCCTGCGTGGACCGGACCAGTTCGGTGTCCCCCTTGGCGATCCGCAGCCTCAGAGCTTCTTGCAGATGGATCTTGGCCTCCGCCAGATCTCCTCGCTCCATCAGGTGCTTGCCGGTGTGCTGGAGCGCGAAGTCGAGGAGTTCCGGGTGCCGGCTTCGCGCGGTGTTCAGCGCGCTGCGGTAGAGCGCGTCCGCCGTCCGCACGTCACCGGCGTAGCGGTGCGCGTCCGCCAGGTTGAGCCCGGTAGCGACGACCGCTCCGGTGTTGCCGATCGCTGCGGCGAGGCCGAGCGACTGCCCGAGGAACGTGCGGGCGTCCTCATGGTGCCCCAGGCACATCTGGCCGAGGCCGATCCATCGCGTCAAGACCCGAGTACGCGCGGGGTCGGTCTCCTCAGGCAGGGCCCGCAGTTCGTCACGTAGTCGGCCGACCGCGGCGGTCAGCTCGGTCCGGTCGATGGGGACCATACGCAGGCCGTCGTCCTGTGTGATGAGGTGCTGGAGCACTTGGCCTTCCCTCGTTCGGTTCTGCTCGGCGTGGCACTACAGCTCGTCGGTCTGCTGACGCACATCGGCCAGCAGCTCAATGCCGTGGGGGGAGAAGTGCTCACCCAGGAGTTCGAGTTCGCGCATGAGGTACCGGACGGCCGGCAGTCCCCCGTCGTAGGCGGCTCGGAAGCTCGCGCGCTCGTTGGGCGTCAGGTCGTCGCGGTTCAGTTCGGTCCGACGGAATCGCAGCAGCTGGTTGTAGACGCAGGTCGCGTGGAAGGCCCGGTCGATTTCCCAGAACTGGTTGCGGGCCACTCCCTGCCCGGCTCGCCACTTGATCTCGATCTTGGGAGAGGTCTCGGTCGAGTACCCGTCGGCGAAGACCTTGTTCTGGAGAACGTGGAAGCTGATCAACTGGTGTGTCCCTTCGTGCAGCAGGTTCTCCGCCAGGAAGAGGGAGGACGGCTCCGGGCTGACGGTGTTCGGCGGGATGTGGTGCCGCGCCTTCTCGGAGAACGCGATGACGTACGGGAGCGCCGGGTCGCTGGAGCTGGTCAGCGAGGAGGTACGGACGTCGAAGAAGGAGCCGGCGGGGACGCGGGTGGCGATGGCGGTCTTCAATGCGGACTCTCCTTGGTTCGAGGGTGTACGACGCCGGGCGGGGGGGGGGGGGGGGGGGGGGGGGGGCCCCCCCCCCCCCCCCCCCCCCCGCCGCCTTCCCCGGACGGTCACGGTTCCCCCCGACGCCGCC
>NZ_JAXCLC010000066.1:0-52771 GCF_034043715.1 Kitasatospora purpeofusca
GCCGAGGGCTTCGGCGTGGTCGAGGAGCTCGCCGACGCGCTGGGCGCGGCCGTCGGTGCCTCGCGCGCCGCCGTCGACGCCGGCTGGTACCCGCACAGCAGCCAGGTCGGCCAGACCGGCAAGCAGGTCTCCCCGCAGCTGTACATCGCGGCGGGCATCTCCGGCGCGATCCAGCACCGGGCCGGCATGCAGACCTCGAAGACCATCGTGGCCGTCAACAAGGACCCCGAGGCCCCGATCTTCGAGCTCGTCGACTACGGCGTGGTCGGCGACCTGTTCGAGGTCCTGCCGCAGCTCACCGGTGAGGTGAAGGCCCGCAAGGCCTGACATCCTCCTGGCCCCGACCTGACGGCAGGTGACGGCGCGGGGGCGCGCCCGGGAACTCCCGGGGCGCCCCCGCGCCGTCGTTCGCCCTGGCCCCCGGGTGGCGGCCCCCGGGTCGTAGAGTCGGTCGGCGGCGCCGGTCGCGGATCCCCGTGGACTCCGCGGGCTCTGTGGATTCCGCGGATTCCGTGACCCATGCGGACCCTTGGGCCCGGCGCCCAGCGGACCGTGGGCATCCGGCCCACCGTGGACAGGGGCGAGGGCAGACGCATGACACTCTTGACGGCGCTTCGGGGCGGCTCCGGCGACTCCGCCGACGCACTGCGGATCTCCGACGGACCGGGGCTCTCCCGCGAGCGGCTGCTCGGCGCGGCCACGGCCGTCGCCGACCGGGTGGCGGGCGCCCCCGCCCTCGCGGTGCTCGCCCGGTCCACCGCCGAGACGGTGGTCGCGGTCGTCGGCGGCCTGCTCGCCGGGGTCCCCGTCGTCCCGCTGCCGCCCGACTCCGGGCCCAAGGAGCGCGCGCACATCCTGCGCGACTCCGGTGCCGCCCTGCTGGCGCACGCCGCCGGTGACACCCTGCCGGCGGACGCCGGTGTCGCCGGGCTGCCGGTCGACCTGCGCGAGTGCTCCGCCACTACGTACGCCGAGCCGGACCCGGCGGCGACCGCCTTCGTGCTCTACACCTCCGGGACCACCGGCGCGCCCAAGGGGGCGGTGATCGACCGCTCCGCCGTCGCCGCCGACCTCGACGCGCTCGCCGACGCCTGGCAGTGGACCGCCGAGGACACCCTGGTGCACGGCCTGCCGCTGTTCCATGTGCACGGGCTGGTGCTCGGCGTGCTCGGCGCGCTGCGCACCGGCAGCCGGCTGGTGCACACCGGCCGGCCCACCCCCGCCGGGTACGCGGCCGCGGGCGGCAGCCTCTACTTCGGCGTGCCGACCGTCTGGTCCCGGCTGGCGGCGGATCAGGAGGCGGCCGCCCGGCTCGCCTCCGCCCGGCTGCTGGTCTCCGGGAGCGCACCGCTGCCCGTCCCCGTGTTCGAACGACTCGCCGCGCTGACCGGCCACGCCCCGATCGAGCGGTACGGCATGACCGAATCGCTGATCACCGTCTCCACCCGGGCCGACGGGGAGCGCCGTCCGGGCAGCGTGGGCCTGCCGGTGGCCGGGGTGCGCACCCGGCTGGTCGGGGAGGACGGTGGGCCCGTTCCGCAGGACGGCGAGAGCGTCGGCGAACTCCAGGTGGCCGGACCCACGCTGTTCCGGGGGTACCTCAACCGGCCGGACGCCGACGCCGAGGCGTGGACCGCCGACGGCTGGTTCCGGACCGGGGACGTCGCGGTGATCGGAGCCGACGGCTTCCACCGGATCGTGGGGCGGGCCTCCGTCGACCTGATCAAGAGCGGCGGGTACCGGATCGGGGCCGGCGAGGTGGAGGCGGCCCTGCGCGATCACCCGGCCGTGGCCGACGCCGCTGTCATCGGCGCGCCCGACGCGGACCTCGGCCAGGCGATCGTGGCGTACGTGGTGCCGGACGGTCCCGTGACGGGTGAACAGCTGACGGACTTCGTGGCGTCGCGGCTCTCGGTCCACAAGCGGCCCCGACGGGTGGTGCTGGTGTCCGAACTGCCCAGGAACGCCCTGGGAAAGGTGCTGAAGAAGCAGTTGCTGGCGGACTCGGCACACGGGTGACGGGCGGTCACCCGGTGCGGGGCCGGGTGACGGTCGCTCACCTTCCGTGAGCCTTCCTTTGGCGCACTCCACTGCGCGCTGTGACCGGACGCATGCCTAACGTGACAAACGGTGCGGACCGAGTCCCTCGGGACCCGCGGACCGCGTCCAGCGATGGGTGACCAGCGATGGGTGACCAGCGTTCAGCGCGACCGAGGCGATCGGCGCGATCAGCGTGATCAGCGAAGGAAGACAGCAGCATGACGACCGTCAACACCGGCGCACCGGGTGCCGCCGACGACGCGACCGGGCAGCCCGCTGCCGCCACCTCCCCCCGGCCGGCGCGCGGCGCCGACCGCTCCCGCCTCTCGCGGGCCGCGCGGGTCCGCCGGGGGATAGGCATGGTGGCCGTGATCGCTGCCGGAGCCGGCGTGATCGGCCTCGGCACCGGTGCGGGGACGGCGGCGGCCGAGCCGGCGCCGGCCCACGCCGGGTGGGACGGTTCGCGGTACTGGTTCAAGGACAGCCAGGGGCACTGGCGCTGGACGACGCACTACGACGTCTACCTGGCGCGGACCGGCGGCTCGGCCTCGGGCACCGCCCCGGCCCCGGCCCCGGCCCCGGCCCCGGCCCCGGCCGCCTCGGCGTCGGCGACGGCCGTCCCGTCCGGGGGCATCACCCAGGGGTGGGACGGTTCGCGGTACTGGTTCAAGAACAGCCAGGGCCAGTGGCGCTGGACGACGCACTACGACGTCTACCTCGCGCGGACCGGCGGCTCGGACACGTCCTCCGGCTCGGCCCCGGCCTCCTCCACCTCCGCCACGGGGTCCGGTTCCTCGGCCGACGCGGTGGCCCCGGCGGCGGACGGTGACGTCGAGGCGGCGGTGCGGTTCGCGCTGGCGCAGCTGGGCAAGCCGTTCAGGACGGCCGGCAACGGTCCGGACGGCTACGACTGCTCGGGCCTCGTCCAGCAGGCCTTCCGGAGCGGCGACATCGAGCTGCCCCGGGTCGCCAACGACCAGTACGCGGCCACCACACCGGTGACGGCCTCCCAGCTGCGGCGGGGGGACCTGCTGTTCTGGTCGGACGACGGCTCCGCCCGGGGCATCCACCACGTGGCGATCTACCTGGGCAACAACCAGTACGTGGAGGCCGCCCGGCCCGGCACGCTGATCCGGATCTCGGGGATCAGCAGCGGCTACTACCCGACCCACATGGGGCGGCCCTGAGCCCTGCTCGTGTCGGCCCGGACCGGCGCCCGGACCACGGTGGTCCGGGCGCCGGTCCGTGGGTGCCGGCCTTCGGGGTGCCGGTCCGTGAGCCGGTCCGTGGGTGGGGCGGGGGCGATCAGGAGGGCCCGGCGGCCGGGCCGGTGAAGTCGGCCGGTCGGGGAAGGGCGCCGCGGGCGCCCAGGGCGGTGACCGCGAAGGCGCCGGCCGCGACGGCGGTGGCGGCGGCCTCGGGGAGGGACGCGCCCTGCGCCAGCCGGGCGGCGAGGGCGCCGCAGAACACGTCGCCGGCGCCGGTGGTGTCGACGACGGCCACCTCGGGGGCGGGGACGTGGTGGAGCGCGCCGCCCGCCGCGACCAGGGCGCCCGCCGCGCCGAGGGTGACCACCGCCCCGTCGCCGAGCGCCGCCAGCGCGGTGGCCGTCGTGGCGGTGCCGTTCCCGGTGCCGTGGGTGGTCGCGGTGCCGGTGGTCCCGGTGTCGCCGGTGGTCGCGGTGTCGCCGGTGGTCGTGGCGGCGTCGGCGGCGGACCGGCCGGTGAGCTGGGCGGCCTCGACGGCGTTGGCGACCAGGAGCGGGCGGCGCAGACCCGGGCCGGACCAGTCCGGCAGAACGCCCGCGGGCGCCGCGTTGTGGATCCAGCGCGGCCCGGCGGGCAGTGCGGCGGCCGTCGCGCGGATGCACTCCTCGGGCACCTCGCCACTGGTCAGGACGGTGTCCGCGGAGGTCAGGGCGAGGCCGGCGAGGACCTGCGCGACCTCGGCACCGGTGAGCCGGGCATTGGCGCCGGGGACGACCACGATGCTGTTCTCCCCGGCCGGGTCGACCAGGACGACGGCCAGCCCGGTGGGCGCGTCCGGGTCGGTGCGTACGGCGTCGGTCGCCACTCCGGCCGCCCGGAGGTCGTCCAGTGCGGCCCGGCCCTCGGGGTCGGCGCCGACGCGGGCCACCAGGCAGGTCGGCGCGCCCATGGCGGCCGCGGCCACGGCCTGGTTGGCGCCCTTGCCGCCGAAGCCCTGGGCGGAGCCGGCCGCGAGGACGGTCTCCCCGGGGGCGGGGAGGACGGGGCAGCGCAGGATGCGGTCGATGTTCACGGAGCCGATGGCCACGACGCGGCCGGGCGTGCTGGGTGCGGTCATCGTTCCTCTCTATGCGTTCGGCCGCCGATGGGCAAGCGCGGTCCCGGGTCGGCGGCCCCGCGCACGGTGGAGCGTAAGGACCGTGGAGCGTAAGGACCGTGGAGCGTAAGGACCGTGGGGTGTACGGACGGTGGGGTGTACGAGGTGCGGAGGGGGCGCGCGTCCTGCTGTCGGACTCCGGTGTCCGGGGGTGCGCGCTCCGGCGCGGCGAGGGTTGCACCGGCCCTGTGGTAGGCCCTCTGACCTGGGCACATGCCGCTGTCAAACGGAACCGGGAACCGCCATGAGCCGGGCCGACGTGGAGGATGGGGAACGGCGCGGCGCGGGTACCACCTCGGGTGGCGCTGGTTCGGCTGACGGGGGCGCCGCCCGGTGCGAACGGCACCGGGGGAGGTCGAGAAACAGGGGACGTTAGTGATCGTCTGGGTCAATGGCACGTTCGGGGCGGGCAAGACGAGCGCCTGTCGCGAGTTGGTGGAGCTGCTGCCCGGCAGCATGCTGTTCGATCCCGAGCTGGTCGGCTTCGGGTTGCGGGCGATGCTGCCGGCCGACCGGATGGCGGCGGTGTCGGACTTCCAGGAGCTGCCGGCCTGGCGGCGGCTCGTCCCCGAGACGGCGGCGGCGCTGCTCGGTGAGGTGCCCGGGCCGCTGGTGGTCCCGATGACGCTGCTGCGGGAGGACTACCGGGACGAGATCTTCGGTGCACTGGCCTCCCACGGCATCGCGGTGCACCACCTCGTCCTGGACCCAGAAGAAACGATCCTGCGTGCGCGCATTGCCCAACGTGAGGAGGTACCCGAGGACCCCGAGCGCAGCGAACGGATCCGGCAGTGGTGCCTGGAGCACGTGCCCCGCTACCTCGCCGCCCGCCGCTGGCTGCGCCGGGACGCCCGGCTCGTCGACACCTCCGGACTCACCCCGCGCGAGACCGCCGCCAGACTCGCCCAGCTGGTGGGCGACGGGTCGGCCCGCTGTCCGATCGTGCAGAGCCCCGATCCCACCGGGGACACCGTGGCCTCCGCCGTCCTGTTCTTCGACGAGCAGGACCGGGTCCTGCTCGTCGACCCGGTCTACAAGCCGGACTGGGAGTTCCCCGGCGGAGTGGTCGAACGCGGCGAGGCGCCGACCGACGCCGCGCTGCGGGAGACCGCCGAGGAACTCGGCCTCCGGCTGGACCCGGCCGCGCTACGACTGCTCGCCGTGGACTGGGAGCCGCGCACCGGCCCGCGCCGGGGCGGGCTGCGCCTGGTCTACGACGGCGGCCTGCTGGACGCCACCGCCCGGCAGGGGCTGCTGCTCCAGCAGGACGAGCTGCGGAGCTGGCGCTTCGTCAGCCTGGAGGAGGCCTCCGGGCTGCTGCCGCCCGGGCGGTACCGGCGGCTCGCCGCGGCGCTGGACGCCCGCCGCTGCGGGGAGCTGCGCTACCTGGAGGCCGGGAGGCGGGCGGGGGTGGGGCTGGCGTCGACGGCGGACGCGGCCTGAGCGGACCGGCGCCCGGCCCGGGGCGGTCCCGTAGTAAGGGTGGCCGGGTCCGGCGGTCCGGCGGTCCGCCGGTCCGGCGGGTCCAGCGGGTCCGTAGTGCCCGTCGGGTCGGTGGTGCGGTCGGTCCGGCGTCCTCGGCCGGGCCGGCCGCTCCGGCGTCCGGCCCCTGGTGCCCGGCGGTGGCGGCGTGGGCGGGGCGGGCCGTGCGGGGCGGGTGCGGCGGCCGTGGCCGGGGGCGGCAGGATGGGGCCATGCCGTTCACCCTGAGTCACCCGGCCGCCGTCCTGCCTCTGCTGCGTGCGGCGGGGGAGCGCGGACCGCTGGTCGCGTCCGCGCTGGTCGCCGGCTCGATGGCGCCGGATGTGCCGTTCTTCGCCGAGTCGCTGCTGCCCGGGGTCTACCGGTACGGCGCGGTGACCCACCGTTGGTGGGGGGTGCCGACGGTGGACGTGGCGCTCGCGGCCGGGCTGGTGGCGGGCTGGCACGGGCTGGTGCGCGGGCCGCTGGTGGCGCTGCTGCCGCCGCCGTGGTCCGGCGCGGCCGAGGCGCTGACGGTCCGCCGGTCCGGCCGGGGGCGGCCGACCCGGGCCGACCTCGCCTGGTTCGCGGCCTCGGCGGCGGTCGGCGCGGCGAGCCACGTCGGCTGGGACGCCTTCACCCACCACGACCGGGCCGGGGTCCGGCTGTTCCCGGTGCTGGGGCGGCCGGTCGCGGGCGGGCCGCCGCTGTGCGAGGTGCTGCAGTACGGCACCTCGGCCCCCGCGCTGGCCGCCGTGGCGGGGTACGCGGTGCGGGCGGTCCGGTCGGTGGAGCCGGTCCGGCCGGCCGTCGAACTGTCCGGCCGGGCCCGGCGGGCCGGCGCGGCGGTACTGGGCGCGGCCACCGCGGCGGGGGTGGTGCACCGGCTCGTTCCGCTGCGGCGCGGGCTGGTGGGGGAGCTGTGCTTCGGGGCGGGGGCCGGACTCGCGGTCGGCGCGGTCGGGTGGGCGCTGGCCCGGGCCGCGGTGGCGGGGGTCCGGGGTGCGCGCGACTGACGGCCGGAGCGGCCGGGGCACGGGCGGCGCGGAGGTGGCGGCCGGCGGCGCACAGGTGGAACGGGGTGGTGCGGAGCGTGTGAGCGGGGCGCGCCGACATCGGGACGCGCGGGCGTGCGGCAGCGCGGAGCAGGCGCGCGGGGAGGGCATGCCGGGGTGTGACGCGGGCCGCGCCGCCGTGGTGGACGGCGCGGCCCGCGCAGCCGGGGTCAGACCGAACGCAGCTCCGCGTAGCGGCGCAGGAAGAGCGCCTCGGTGAGGGCCATCCGCTCCAGCTCCAGCGGGTCGACGCTCTCGTTGACCGCGTGGATCTGGGTGGTCGGCTCCTCGACGCCGATCAGCACGATCTCGGCCTCCGGGTAGAGCGTGCGCAGGGTGTTGCAGAGCGGGATCGAGCCGCCCTCGCCGGAGGCGACCATCGGGGTGCCGAAGGCCTCGGCCATCGCCTCGCCCATCGCCTCGTAGGCCGGACCGGAGGTGTCGGCGCGGAACGGGGAGCCGTTGCCCTGGCGCTCGACCGTGATCCGCGCGCCGAACGGCACCTGGGCCTCCAGGTGGGCGACCAGCGCCTCCTGGGCGGCGCCGGTGTCGGTGCCCGGCGGGACGCGCAGGCTGACCGAGGCCTTGGCGAAGGCCTGCACGGAGGAGGTGGCGCCGACCACCGGCGGGGCGTCGATGCCGAGGACGGTGACCGAGGGACGGGCCCACAGCCGGTCGGCGACGGTGCCGGTGCCGGTGAGCGCGACCCCGTCCAGCACCTTGGCGTCGGCGCGGAACTGCTCGTCCGGGTACTGCACGCCGGTCCAGGTCTGATCGGTGGCCAGGCCGGCCACGGCGACGTCGCCGTGCTCGTCGTGCAGCGAGGCGAGCACCTTGACCAGGGCCTGGAGGGCGTCCGGCGCGGCGCCGCCGAACGCGCCGGAGTGCAGGTTGCCCGCGAGGGTGCGGACCGACACGTCGACCACGGTCATGCCGCGCAGCGAGGCGGTGACGGTGGGCAGGCCGGCCGCGAAGTTGCCGGTGTCGCCGATCACGATGGCGTCGGCGGCGAGCAGCTCGGGGTGGGCCTCGGCGTACCGCTCCAGGCCGCCGGTGCCCTGCTCCTCCGAGCCCTCGACGATGATCTTCAACCCGACCGGGTAGCCGCCGTCCGCCCGTCGCAGGGCCCGAAGGGCCGTCAGGTGCATCAGGATGTTGCCCTTGCAGTCGGCGGCGCCGCGCCCGTACCAGCGGCCGTCGCGCTCGGTGAGCTCGAAGGCGGGGCTCAGCCACTCGTCCTCGGCCAGCGGCGGCTGGACGTCGTAGTGCGAGTAGAGCAGGACGGTCGGAGCGCCGGCCGGGCCGGGCAGCTCGGCGTAGACGGACTGGGTGCCGTCCGGGGTGTCGAGCAGTCGGACCCCGGTCAGGCCCTCGGCGGCGAAGGCGTCGGCGACCCAGCGGGCGGCCTTCTCGCACTCCTCGACCGGGAACTGACGCGGATCGGCGACCGACGGGAAGGCGACCAGTTCGGCGAGGTCGGTGCGGGCGCGGTCCATCAGGGACCGGACGGCGTCGGCCAGGGGCTGCTGCGGCATCGGGTGTGCTCCGGGTAGGGGTGGTCCGTCCGGGGGGTGTTCCGGGCGAACGGCGTTGACGGGGGGTGACTCCGATCATAGGCGGACACGAACGGACGGCCCCTGGGGGAGCGGTGGCCGGCACCGCCCGCGCGGGCGGGAGGGCCGGTGCGGCCACGATTCGTTCGCGCGTTCGGTGCGGTGCTGCCGACGCCGGCGGGGGCGGCCGCATAGGATTGTTGCCCGTGACTGACTCCGGAAGCCCCGATTCTCGTAGCCCGCTCGACGCCGAGGCCGCCGGGCCGGACCGGCCGGACCCGTTGGACGGCGTCTGGGACGTCGTCGTGGTCGGTGCCGGGCCGGCCGGCTCCTCCGCCGCGCACGCCGCCGCGGCCCAGGGCCGGCGCGTGCTGCTGCTCGACAAGGCCGAGCACCCCCGGTACAAGACCTGCGGCGGCGGCATCATCGGCCCGTCCCGGGACAGCCTGCCGCCGGACTTCAAGCTGCCGCTCCAGGACCGGGTGCACGCCGTCACCTTCGCGTACGGCGGCCGGTTCACCCGGACCCGGCGTTCCAAGCGGATGCTGTTCGGCCTGGTCAACCGGGACGAGTTCGACCTGCGCCTGGTGCAGGCGGCCAAGCAGGCCGGCGCGGTGCTGGTCACCGGAGTGACCGTCACCGGGGTCGAGCAGCGCGGCGGCGGGCACCGTACGGCGCTGGTCACGGCCGCCGACGGGCGCAGCTTCGAGGCCCGCGCGGTGGTCGGCGCGGACGGCAGCGCGAGCCGGATCGGCCGGCACGTGGGTGTCTCCTTCGACCAGATCGACCTCGGTCTGGAGGCGGAGATCCCCGTCCCGGCCGAGGTGGCCGCGGCCTGGGCCGGCCGGATCCACCTCGACTGGGGGCCGCTGCCCGGCAGTTACGGCTGGGTGTTCCCGAAGACCGAGTCCAGCAGCCTGACCGTCGGGGTGATCTCGGCGCGCGGGGACGGCGAGCGGACCAAGCAGTACCTGGCCGACTACATCCGGCAGTTGGGCCTCGCGGGATTCCGTCCGAGCGTGGAGTCCGGGCATCTGACCCGCTGCCGGGCCGAGGACTCGCCGCTGTCGCGCGGCCGGGTGCTGGTCGCCGGGGACGCGGCCGGGCTGCTGGAGCCGTGGACCCGGGAGGGCATCTCGTACGCGCTGCGCTCGGGCCGGCTGGCCGGGGAGTGGGCGGTCAAGGTGGCCGAGGCGGGCACGGCCGCGGAGGTCCGGCGGGAGGCGCTGAACTACGCCTTCGCGATCAAGGCCGGCCTCGGGGTGGAGATGCGGGCGGGCAAGCAGATGCTGACCGCCTTCGAGCGCCGGCCGTACCTGTTCCACGCGGCGGTCTGCCTGGTCGACCCGGCCTGGCGGGCGTTCGCCCGTACCACCCAGGGGCACACCACCTTCGCCCAGGTGATCCGCCAGTACCGCTCGGCCCGCCGCCTCGCGGCCCTGGCCTCGCGCTGAGGTGACGCCGGGTCCGGCGGGCGGGTACCCGCCGAACCCGGCGTGCTCGGACCCGGCGTACGCGGGGTCGGTGCTCGAACCCCGTGTACGCCGATCCGACGTGCTACTTGAGGCCGTTGTCGATCGCCGTGATCAGGGTGCCGCCGGGGGTGTCGCCGGTCATCTCCCAGATCATCGCGCCGAGCAGGCCCTTCGATTTCAGGTAGGCCGTCTTCTTGCCGATCGACCAGGCGTCGTCGAAGGTCCACCACTGGCCGCCGGCGCCGGTGTAACCGTAGGTCGCGACGGACTGTTCGTCGTGGTGGACGGACAGGTTGGGGAAGGTGGTGATCAGGTTGTTGTAGCCGCGGGTGCCGGCCTCCTCGGCGAACTGGCCGGGGGCTGCGCCGGTCGCGCTCTGCCACTCGCCCTTGACGCCGCCGTCGGCGACGCCCTGCCAGCCCCGGCCGTAGAACGCCAGGCCGATGGTGAGCTTGCGCGGGTTGACCCCGGCGTCGAGGTAGGGCTTGACCGCCGCGTCGACGCTGAAGTGGTTGGCGTACGGGTCCTGGGCGTCCTGGTAGAGGTTGCCCTGGTGGCCGGTGCGGTTGGGCTCCCACGAGTTGTCGCTGCCCGCGCCGTGGAAGTCGTAGCCCTGGACGTTGGCGATGTCGAGGTAGTTGAAGATCTTCGAGAGGTCCCAGCCCTGGTTGATCTTCACCGGGTCGGCCGGGGTGAAGGCGGTCAGCAGCTTGTGCGAGCCGCCCAGGGCGTCCAGCTGCTTGCGGAACTCGGCCAGCAGCAGGGTCAGGTTGCCCTTGTCGTTGGCGCTGTAGTGGTTGCCGGCATGGCCGTCGGGCGAGCCGGGCCACTCCCAGTCGAGGTCGATGCCGTCGAAGATCCCGGCCGCGACGCCGTCGCCGCCCGCGCCGTTGTAGAGCGGCAGATTGCCCTTGATCCACACGTCGAGGCAGGACTTGACGAGCTTCTGCCGGGACGCGTCGGTGGCGGCCGCGTCGGAGAAGTACTTGGAGTACGTCCAGCCGCCCAGCGAGACGACGATCTTGAGGTTCGGGTACTTCGCCTTGAGCTTCTTCAACTGGTTGAAGTTGCCGCGCAGTTTGCCCCAGCCGTCGTCCGCCACGCCGTCGATCGACTGGGCGGCGCTCATCGGGCGGGCGTAGTCGGCGTCGGCGTCGCCCGCGCCGGTGCCCTGGTCCGGGTCCTGCGGATCGGCGGTGGTGCCCTTGGTGACGCCCGCCATGCAGGTCAGGTTGACCGGGTCGATGTTCTCGAAGGCGTAGTTGATGACGTCGAGCTTGGCCGCGCTGCCCGAGGTGTCGAGGTTCTTGACGAAGTACTGGCGGCCGTAGATGCCCCACTGGGTGAAGTAGCCGACCCGGGCGTACTTGCCGGCGCCGACCAGGTCGGAGGTGGTGACCTTCAACGGCGCGGTGGCGGGGGAGGCGTTGTCCGCGCCGTCCCTGGCCTTGACGGTGAAGGTGTAGGAGGTGGACGGGGAGAGGCTGCCGACGGTGGCGGTCAGGGTGGAGCCGGTGACCGTGCGGACCAGGGCGCCGTCCTGGTAGACGTCGTACGCGGCGACCTTCAGATTGTCGGTGGCGGCGTTCCAGGCGAGCGTCACCTCGCTCGAACCCACCGCGGTGGTGCGGAGGTTGGTGGGCGCGGTGGGTGGCGTCGGGTCGGTCGCCGGGTCGAAGGTGGCGGCCGTGACCGACGCGCTCAGCGGGCCGGTGTTGCCGCGGGTGTCCTTGGCGCGGACGGTCAGGGTGTAACTGGTCGCCGGGGTGAGGTTGGTGACCACGGCGTCGGTGGTGGTGCTGCCGCCGACCACGGTGCTGCCGTTCAGCACGTCGTAGGAGGCCACCGGGAAGTCGCCGCCGGTCGCGGCGGGCCACTTCAGTGCGAGCGTGTGGGCCGTCGCGTCGGTCACCGCGGGGGTGCCCGGGGCGGACGGCAGGACGTCCGAACTGCCGTCGCACTTGTCGCCGTTGATCCGGCAGCCGGTCGGCGTGCCGACCTGGCCGTTGGCGACGAACCAGAAGCTGTACGGCTCGGTGGTCCTCCCCGCCGGGACGTTGGCGTTGTAGAACGCGGCGACGGCGGTGACGTGGCGGCCGTTGACCGTCGCGGTCCCGTTGTAGCTGTTCTGGATGGTGACGCCGGCCGGGAGGTCGAACTCCAGGGTCCAGCCGTTGACGGCGGCGGCGTTGTCGTTGCGGACGATGTAAGTGCCCTTCCACCAGGAGCCGTTGTTCTCGGTGGTGAAGGCGGCGGTGAGCTTGCCGGCCGCGTTGGCGGGGGTCGCCAGGGCGGTGATCGCGGCGATCGGGAGGAGCAGGACGGAGAGCAGCGCCAGCAGTCTGCGGCGGGTGCGGCGCGCCTGGTCTCGGCGTGTGCGGGATCGGACGGACATGGTTCTCCCTGTGACTGTGGGGTTGGACAGGGTGGCGCAGAACCGTGCGGGTGGAGCCCGGTGGAGCTGGGTGGTACCCGGTCGGGTGGTGGGGCGGTGCGTGGTCGACCGGTGCCCGCGTCGTGGGGGACGCAGCCTGGAGGCACTGTAGGAGGACTGGACCAATGCGTCAACAGGTCTGTACCAATGGTGAGTTGGGAGCGCTGGTCACGGGCCGTGCGGTGCGAGTCCGCACCCGTCCGTCAGCCGCACCCGTCCGTCAGCCGCGGCGCGGTTGGCCGGACAGCTCGTCGCCGAGCGGGCTGCGGCTGTACAGCACCGAACGGCCGTGCCGCGCCCGGTTCACCAGCCCGGTCCGGTGCAGCACCCCCAGGTGCTGGCTGACCGCGCCCGGCGTCACCCCCAGCCGGTAGGCGAGGTCGGTGGTGCTGGCCGGCTCGGCCAGCAGCGTTAGCAGCCGGGCCTTCGGCGCGCCGAGCAGCTGATCCAGTGCGCCCGGAGTCACCGGCGCCGGCGGCGCGGCCATCCCCGCCTGCCCCCTGGCCGGGTAACTGATCTGCGGTGCCCGGTCGTTGCTGATCATCGTGACCGCACCCCGGGCGAAGAAGGTCGGCACCAGGACCAGCCCGCGCCCGTCCACCGTGATCTCCTCGTCCCACTCCTTCCAGCGGCGGTCGACCGACAGCACCCCGTCCGTCCAGCGCAGCCGGTGGTCCAGGTCGGCGAACAGCGCGGCCGCGCCCTGCTGCGCCAGCACCCGGGAGCGGTAGACCAGGTCCGCCTCCAGCACCGTCCTGGCCTGCGGCCACCAGCCCGGCGCCAGGCAGCACTCCCAGTACTCCTCCAGGGCGTCGGCGATCCGCGCCAGCAGCCGGGCCGGATCGGCCAGGCCCGCCGCGAGCAGCGGGGGCAGCGGCTGGCGGTGGGGCAGGAAGGTCTGTTCCAGCTCGGGCCGCAGCTGCTCGGGCGGCAGTGCCCGGACGGCGGCCAGCTCGGTGCGGAAGTCCGGCCACGGGGTGGCCGGGCGGGGCGTCAGGAAGTCCGGGATCCAGCGGTTCGCGGCGACCAGGGAGAGCAGCAGCGCGGAGTCCAGCCGTTCGAAGGCGGGGCGCAGTCGCCCGAAGGCGGCGGACTGGAGGTGGTAGTGCCCGGGGTGGGTCCACATCCGCAGGCTGAGCGCCGCCTCCTGGACGGGGGAGCAGGCGAACCAGGTGGTGGCGAGGTCCGCCAGGCCGAGCTTGAACCGGTGCACCCGACCCCTGCCCCTCTCCCCGTCCGTCCGTCCCGCCGGCTGCCGCTGCCTGCTGCTGCCGTCGCCCGCCGGTGCGCTGCTGCTTTTAGGTTGAGCCTAAATGAGTACTGCCGAGTGGCGGCGCCGGGGTGTGATCGTGGGCATGACCACCCCACCGGCGGCGACCGCCGCGCCGAGTTCCGACCTGCCCACGCCCGGGGCGTCGCGCCTGCTGCACCCCGACCCGACCGTGCGCCGGCTCGCCCGGATCACCCTGCTCAACACGGTCGGCAGCGGCCTCTCGCTCTCGGTCGGAGTGCTGTTCTTCACCCGCTTCCTCGGCCTGAGCGCCGGTCGGCTCGGTTTCGCGCTCACCGCCGCCGGGCTCTGCGGGGTGCTCGCCAGCGTCCCCGCCGGGCGCGCCGCCGACCGCTGGGGGGCCAGGCCGGTCCTGGTCACGCTGGTCTCCCTCACCGGCCTCGGCACCGCCGGGTACACCCTGGTGGACGGCTACCCGGCGTTCGTGGCCCTCGCCTGCCTGGTCTCCGCCGCCGATCGGGGCGGGGCCGCCGTCCGCAACGCCCTGTACGCGCAGGTGCTGCCCGCCGACAAGCGGGTGGCGGGCCGGGCCTACCTGCGGGTGGTGACCAACGTCGGGCTGTGCCTCGGCACCGGGGTCGGCGCGATCGCGCTCCAGGTGGACTCGCGGGCCGGTTATCTGACGGCGATCCTGGCGGACGCCTCCTCGTACCTGGCCGTCGCGGTGCTGTTCCAGCGGCTGCGGGTGCCCGGGGGGTCGGGTGCCGCTGCCGCTGCCGCTGCCGGTGCGGGTAGGGCGGACCAGGCCGTCGAGGCGGGCGCGGCCGGGGGGAGGCGGCGCAACCCGGCGCTGCGGGACGGGCCGTTCCTGGTGGTGACCGCGCTCGGCTCGGTGCTCGCCCTGCAGTTCGCGATGCTGGAGGTCGGGGTGCCGCTGTGGATCGTCCAGCAGACCGACGCGCCCCGGATCACCGTGGCCGGCACCCTGATCGTCAACACCGTGCTGGTCATCGCGTTCCAGGTCCGCGCGACCCGGGGCATCGAGCACCCGGTCGCCGCCGCCCGCGCCTGTGGACGTGCCGGGCTGATCCTGGCCGCCTCCTGCCTGGTCCTCGGCCTCGCCCACGGCACGCCCGCCGCGCTGGCCGCGGTGGTGGTCCTGGTCGGCGTGGCGCTCCAGGCGGTCGGCGAGGTCCTGAGCCAGGCCGGCACCTGGGCGCTCAGCTACGACCTGGCCGGCGAGCACGCGCACGGCGCCTACCAGGGCGTCTTCAACGCGGGCATGTCCGCCGCGTTGATGATCGGCCCGGCCGTCGTCTCGACCGCCGTCATCGGCCACGGCCTGGCGGGCTGGGCCGCCCTCGGCGCGCTGCTCGCCGGCGCCGGCCTCGCGATGGGCCCCGCCGTCCGGTGGGCCCGGCGGCGCGGCGCGGTTCCGGCGTGACGCGGTTCCGGTGTGACGCGGTCGAGGACGGGCGGCGGTCGGGAACGGGCGGCGGTCGGCTACTCCGGGACCACCGCGAAAGCCTCGATCTCGATCAGCACCTCCGGCAGGAACAGCGCCGCGACCTGCATCGCCGAGCTGGCCGGCGGCGGCAGCTCACCGAGGGCCTCGTTCCGCGCCTTGCGGACGGCGTCCAGGTGCGCGATGTCGGTCAGGAAGTACGTCAGCTTGACGACGTGCGAGAAGTCCGCGCCCGCCGCCGCCAGGCAGCGGCGCAGGTTCTCGAAGATCTGCCGCGCCTGCGCCTCGGGGTCGCCCGCCCCGACCAGCCGCCGCTGCTCGTCGAAGGCGACCTGCCCCGACACCGCCACCAGCCGCCCGGTGGCCGACACCACCTGGGTGTAGCCGGTGCCGGGAGCGACCCCGGGCGGCTCGGTGATGTGGGTGAGGCCGGTGCTGTGGCGCTGTGATTCCGTGGTCATGCGCCCATCGTGGCCGACAGTCGATCATCGCACCACGGCTTTCACGGAGGGTATTCTTCAGGTGCACCCGGCGTGACGAGAACGGCAGTTGGAGAAGGAGGCCGCTCCGTGAGCACAGCCCCCCGACTGCCCGGCGACTACAGCACCGTGACGGATCCCGAACGGGCGCTGAAGTACGCGATTCAGCATGTCGCAGGCGACCGCGCCGAAATCATCGACGGAGTCATCACGCCGATGCGGCCGAGCTGGGCGCACGAGAGCGCCGCCGAGGTCGTCCGTCGGCAGTTGACGCCGCGCCTGGAAGAGCTGGGGCTGGTGTCCGGAGCGGGAAATCTCGACCTGCCCGGATCGGAGAACTGGTTCGTCCCCGACCTCGCGGTCGTACCGGCGGGCCTGGCGGCGAAGACCGAGGGCGCCCTGCTTCCGGACCGGACACTGCTGGTGGTGGAGGTCACCTCGCCCTCGAACGGGGAGACGGACCGGACGGTGAAGCGTCGCCGGTACAGCCAGTACGGGGCGCCGATCTACCTCCTGGTCGACCGGCAGGACCGCGCCTGCACGGTGTTCAGCGGGCCGACCCGGCTCGGCTACGCGGTCGAGGACGGACCGCACGCCTTCGGGACGCCCGTCCGGCTGCCCGAGCCGTTCGACCTCGACCTCGACACGTCCCGGCTCCGAGCGGCCCGGGGTGTCACCGGCAGGGGACATCCGGGCGCCGGGAAGCCTGGCCGAGCGGAGGGTGGGCATGTCAGAGTCGTCCGGGCGCCGCCGCCCACCCGTGGCCGCGGCCCCGTTCCGACCCACCCTCAGCCGGAAAGCAGGACCGTACCGATGACCAGTGAAGCGCCCTTCGTCCGGGTCGCCACCGAGGACGCCGTCACCACGCTGACCCTCGACTCGCCGCACAACCGCAACGCGCTCTCCCGCCGGCTGATGGCCGAGCTGACCGCCGGGCTCGCCGGAGCGGCTGCTGATCCGGAGGTGCGCGCGGTGGTGCTGACGCACGCGGGCAAGGTGTTCTGCGCCGGGGCGGACCTCTCGGAGGCGACCGGGGCGGACCCGACGGTCGGGCCGCGCGGGCTGGTCGACCTCCAGCGGGCGATCGTGGACTGCGCCAAGCCGGTGATCGCCGTCATCGACGGGCACGTCCGGGCCGGCGGGCTGGGGCTGGTGGGCGCGGCCGATCTGGCGATCGCCGGACCGGCCGCCACCTTCGCGTTCACCGAGGTCAGGCTCGGCCTCGCGCCGGCCGTGATCTCGCTGCCGCTGCGCCCCAAGCTGGACCCGCGCGCGGCCTCCCGCTACTACCTGACCGGCGAGGTGTTCGACGCGGCCGAGGCCGCCAGGATCGGTCTGGTCACCCGGGCGGCCGACGCGCCGGAGGCGGCCGAGGTCGCGCTCAAGGAGCTGCTGGACGCCCTGCGGCTGGGTTCGCCGCAGGGCCTCGCGCACTCCAAGCGGCTCGCCAACGCCGAGGTGGTGCGCTCCTTCGAGCGGGACGCCGACGAACTGGTCGAACTCTCGGCGCGGCTGTTCGGCTCGGAGGAGGCCCAGGAGGGCATGCGGTCGTTCCTGGAGAAGCGGCCCGCCCGCTGGGTGCGGTAGGTCGTCTCCCCGCACACCCGGATCCGGCTCAGCGGATGCGGGCCGACTCGCGCCAGAGGTCGAGCAGGGTCTCGTCCCCGGCGCGGTCCACCTTCCCGGTCCCGGCGGGCAGCCGGTTCCAGAGCAGCAGGTAGAGGTCCCGGGCCGGGCCGGTGAGGGTCAGATCGGCCGCCGGGTCCTCGGTGAGCGCGACGGACAGCGGGTCCGGGCCGACCGTCAGCAGCCAGCGGCCGGGGCCGTCCGTGGCGCTGATCTGCACCGTGCGCGGCCGCTCGCCGCGTACCTCGGTCCGGCCCCGGGACATGAAGCCGCGCAGCAGCTCGTCGATGCCGTCCAGCGCGAGTGCCGGATCGGTCGACGGGCCCTCGGTGCCGGCCGCGGCGTCGGCGTCGATCCGGTGCACGGCGGTCTCGTGCGCCTGGCGGCGGGCCCAGAACGCGAGCGGGCTCGGCGCGGGCATGAAGGTCCAGCAGTCCAGGTCGGCCGGGGCGGCGGTGAGCGCGTCGAGCAGTGCCGTGTGCCCCGCGCGGAACCAGTTGACGAGTCCGGCGTCGTCCGGTGCGGGGATCAGCAGGGCCCGTTCGCCGTCCTCGTCCAGCGGGGCCTTGAGCGCGTCCCGGACGTGGGCCGTCGCCCAGCGGTGCACCTGGCCGGTGTGCAGCAGCAGGTCGCGCAGTCGCCAGTCGGGACAGGTCGGGACGGGGGCGTCGAGGCCGGTGCGGGCGGCGGCGTCCGCGAGCAGGCCGCCTTCGCGGCGCAGCGCGTCGATGTGTGCGGTGATCTCCATGATCGGGATTCTGGCAGCAACGGCGGGCATTCGGACATGTGTTCCCAGGGATGACCGGTGGAAGCGTCGCGGCGGACGGGGCGGGGTCGGCGCGCGGTCGGCGTGGGTCGGCGTGGCGGCGGGATGGCGACGGGTCGGCGACGGGCCGTGTGACCTTGGCCGCCTCCGCGCCGGGCGGACCGTACGGACCGGTAACGTGAGCGCATGTCGATCACGCGTTCCCTGTTCAGCGCCGCCCGGGCCGGCGGCCGGCGCGCGGCGGGGCGGCTCGTCCACCGGGGCTGGCAGTGGGTGCAGCGGGCCGGCGCGGTCTCCGGCGAGAGCCCCGGGCCGTACCGCTTCGGCGAGCTGGGCGCGGGCACGAAGCTGAGCTTCCCGCTCGGCGCGGTCTTCAACGAGCAGTGGATCACCATCGGCCCGTTCTCGATCATCGGCGAACGGGTGACCATCAGCGCGGGCTTCCTCCCCGGCCTGGACCTCGGGCCCGAGCCGATCGTGCGGATCGGCGGCGGCTGCGTGATCGGCCGGGACAGCCACATCGTCGGCCACCAGTCGATCGTGCTGGGCGACGACGTGTGGACCGGTCCCGGCGTCTACATATCCGACCAGGCGCACGAGTACCGGGAGACGGACCTGCCGATCGGCAAGCAGTGGCCGCGCAACGAGCCGGTGGAGATCGGCTCCGGCAGCTGGATCGGCACCGGAGCGGTGATCCTCCCGGGTGCCCGGCTGGGCCGCAACGTGGTCGTCGCGGCCGGCTCGGTGGTGCGCGGCGAGGTACCCGACCACACGGTGGTGGCGGGCGCGCCGGCCAAGGTCGTCCGCCGCTGGACGCAGCAGGAGGGCTGGCAGCCGCCGTTCCGCAACGAGCCGCCGCGAGCGCTGCCCGACGACATGACCGCCGCGCAGCTGCGGGCACTGGCCGGCTGGGACCTGCGGCTGCCGGGCGAGTCCGAGGTCTGAGGCCCGAGGTCCGAGGCCCGAGCTCTGAGCTCTGAGGTCCGAGCTTAGAGGTCAGAGGTCCGAGACCGGGTGGCCAGGATCCAGGAGGCAGGCCCTAATTCGGTTGCCGCCGGTCCGCGGGGTCGGATAGGAAACTCGCATGCTTCGAGGCGAGAAGATCGGGCTGCGGGCCCGGCACGAGGACGACATCCCGGTACTGCTGACCGAGCTCCACGACGACGTCGCCAACTCCTCGCGGGTCGAGAGCGCACCGTGGCGGCCGATCCCGCCCGGCTCGAAGGAGTCCCGGGTCTCACTGGACCGCAAGGACGACGCGATCGTGTCGTTCTCCGTGGTGGACCTCGACGGCGGCGCGCTCCTCGGCAGTGCGAACCTGTGGGGTATCGACAGCCACAACCGCTCCGCGCACATCGGGCTCGGACTGCGCCCCTCCGCCCGGGGCCGCGGCCACGGCACCGAGGCGGTCGCGGTGCTGTGCCACTACGGCTTCGTTGTCCGCGGCCTGCGGCGGCTGCAGGTCGAGACCCTCGCGGACAACACCGCGATGCTGCGCGCCGCCGAGGGCAACGGCTTCGTCCGGGAGGGCGTGCTGCGCTCCGCGGCCTGGGTGATGGGCGAGTTCCTGGACGAGGTGCTGCTCGGTCTGCTGGTCCAGGACTGGAAGGCCAGGCCCGGCGGTTAGGGGCTGGTCCGGGCGGCCGGGGCCTGTCCCGCCGCGGCGCGTTCGGCGTCGCGGGCGGCGAGGGCGGCCGTGATCCGGGGCAGGTCGGCGGGCCGGGTGGGGTCCAGGCCGGTGCGGACGGCGATCCGGCGGAGCCGGTAGTCCACGGTGTTGGGGTGCAGATGGAGCACCTGGGCCGTGTGGCGTCTGCTGAGACCGCCGGCGAGGTGCACCCGCAGGGTGGTGAGCAACTCGCCCGCTTCGTCCAGCGGGGCGAGCAGTGAGGCGAGCCGCGACCGGGCCCGGCTGGGCCGGCTGAGCTGGTACTCGACCAGCAGGTCGTCCAGCCGGTGCAGGCCGGGCGCCCGCCCGACGGCCAGGGCGACCTCGAGGACCTCCGCCGCGAGCGCCGCCGCCGCCGGGACCTCGGCGGGCACCGAGGCCGAGCCGCCTGCCCGGACGGCGACGCCGGCCGCGCGCGCGATGCGCCGCAGGGTCTCGGCCAGCCGCTCCCAGACCTGTTCGGGCACGGCCTCCGGGTCGTGCTCCAACGGGACCAGCACCACACCGCCGCCGGCGGTGAGCGCGGACAGCGCCGACTGCCGGGTGGCGTGGTCGAGTTCGGTGCGCAGCCGGCGCAGCTTGCGGTGCCCCGCCACCGCCCGGTCGACGTCCGGGGAGCACTCGTCGGGATGCTCGGCGACGGCGAGGCGCAGCACCGCGTACGCGGGCGGCAGGCCGATCCCGGCCCGGGTGGCCGCCGACTCGGCCTCGACGGGTGTGCCGTCCAGCAGCGCGGTGACCAGGGCCCCTCGGGCGGCCCGCCGTTCGTCGGCGTCGCCGCGGCCCTCCTCCAGGTATCCGGCGCAGGTCGCGGCGGCGGCCCGGCGCAGGTGGTTGAGCATCAGCCGGTTGAGCAGCAGCAGGTCGGCGGCGTCACCGTCGTCGGCGTGCCGGGTGACCAGCTCCCAGCAGACCTCCAGGCCGAGGTGGTGGGCGAACAGCACGGCGTCCAGCGGCACGCCCTCCTCGGCGCGCCGGGCGGCGGCCTCCCGGACGGCGGCGAACTCGCCCTCGGGGGCGGGCAGTCCGGTGCGGACGGCGTGGGCGAGGGCGCGGATCCGGCGGGCGGCGACCGGGACCAGTTCGCCGGTGGCCAGTTCGCGGGGGAAGCGGCGGTAGGCCGGCACCCGGTCCAGCAGCGCGGCGACCACGGCCTCGGCCAACTCCGGTACGGCACTCAGCAGCCGCTGGTCGGCGGCGGTGCCGCCGATCACCGGGATCCGCCAACCGGCGGCGGTGGGGGGTGGATTGTGACCGGTCACAGAGAACTCCGTCGAGGTCTGGAAGCCGTCCGAGGCCCAGGCCGGAGGGGCGACCGCAGGATGGAGGCACTCGGGTTACCTGTTGGTAACAAACTTCCGCTCCGGAGGCAACCGTTGAGAACCCCACTTCTCCGCTCCGCCGCAAGGTCGTTGCGCCGCAAGCCCCTTGGGGCTGCTGGTGCGGCGCTCCTGGCCGGCGCGCTGCTCGCCGGCACCCCCGCCGGTGTGGCACGGGCGGCGGACGCGACCCCCACCGCGTCCGCCGCCGCCCCCACCGCCTCCACTCGGGCTGTGGTCCCGGCCCCGGCCGCCGCGGGTGAACTCCCGCCCGACGGTGACACGGTGGCCTCGCCGCCCGGCGCCAACGACTGGACCTGCCGGCCGACCGCCGCCCACCCGAACCCGGTGGTCCTGGTGCACGGCACCTTCGCCAACCGGTACGAGAACTGGCTGGTGCTCTCGCCGCTGCTGAAGAGCCTGGGCTACTGCGTCTTCGCCCTGGACTACGGCACGGTGCCCGGCATCACCTCGTCCGGCAGCGGGCTGCTGCTGCCGATCGGCGGGCTCGGCCCGGTCGCCGACTCGGCGGCCCAACTCGGCCGCTTCGTCGACCTGGTGCGCGGGGCGACCGGCGCGGCCGAGGTCGACCTCGTGGGCCACTCGCAGGGCGGCATGCTGCCGAACTACTACCTGAAGTTCCTCGGCGGCGCGGCCAAGGTCGGCAAGCTGGTCGCTCTCGCGCCGTCCAACCACGGCACCACGCTGGACGGCATCACCAACCTCGCCCCGTACTTCCCGCGCGTCGCCGAACTGGTCTACACGGCCTGCGCGGCCTGCCGGGACCAGGCGGTCGGCTCCGACTTCAACCGGCGGATGGCCACCAGGCCGGACACCGTCCCGGGGGTGCGCTACACCGTGGTCTCCACGGTCTACGACGAGGTCGTCACGCCCTACCGGAGCCAGTTCCTGGACGGTGCGGGCGGCGCCGGTGCGGCGGCCGTGGACAACGAGGTGGTCCAGGCGCACTGCCCGCTGTCGCTCGCCGAGCACGTGGCCGTCGCCTTCGCGCCCACCGCGCTGCACCTGGTCACCAACGCACTCGACCCGGCCCGTGCCACGCCGGTGCTCTGCGGCTGAGGCCGCCGCCACCGGGGCGGCTCCCGGCGGGGTCGCGCCCGCCGGGAGCCGCCGCGCGGGACGTCGGTCCGTCCGACTTCCCGCGCGGCGGCCCGGTGCGCCGGGGTGTCGGTGCGGGCCGCACGGACACTCGGCCGCGCGGCGCCGCCGTCGATGGCAGCCTCGGGCTGTCAGACCTGAACCGCGGTCCCGGTCATGGTCAGGATGATGAACTCGGCCGGGCGTACCGCGGCGAGGCCGACCTTCAGGACGACCCTGCCCGCCGTGACGTCCTCATCGGTCATGGTGACGCCCCGGCCGATCTGGACGAAGTAGGCCTCCTGCGGCGAGTTCCCCTGCAGGCCGCCCTGCCTCCAGATGCCGTGCAGGTAGTTGTCCGCCGCCGCCCGCAGCTTCTCCCACATCGGCTGGTTGTTCGGCTCGAACGCCACCGGGGCGAGCGCTTTCTGCAGGTCGCGCGTCACCGTGTCCGCCAGCCGCCGCACCGGAATGAACCTCCACTGGGGGTCGGTCTCGTCGAGGGTGCGGGCGCCCCAGACGTTCGTGCCCCGGCCCGTGAACTCGCGCAGGATGTTGACCGGCTGCGCGTCGCCCTGCTCCGTGTCGGTCACCGCCTGGGACGGGCGCAGACCGCCGTCCACCATGACGTTCGCCGGCGCCTTCCACACACCGCGCTCACAATCGACCCGGCAGTAGACCCCGGCGACCGCGCCGACGGGCGGCACCGGTTGAGCGCCGGCCCCGGGCGGGATCAGCCACGGGTGGTAGAGGGCCGCGTGCGCGCTCTGGTCGGCGTCCAGCTTGAACGCCCTCGCCGCGTCGCGAGCGTCCCGGGCGGTGTGGTCCCGGCCTGCGTGCAGGACGGCCATCGCCTGGTGGGCGGCCGCGTAGGCGGTCACCGCCCTGACCGTCTCGCCGGCCGCGTCGGCGCCGCCGTCCCACAGGCCGAGCGGCACCAGGATCGTCACCTCGCCGCAGGACTCGGCCGAGGCCAGCACCTTCTGCAGGGTCGTGCCGGCGGTGTTGGCCAGGTAGCAGCCCCCGCCCCCGTTCACGAAGTACCCGCGCAGCACTTCGCCGCTCTCCCCGGAGGTGGCCCCCTCACCGGCAGCCTCGGCGAGTTCGGACCAGCCGTCGACCCGGACCACACCTTCGAACGCCGTACCGAAGTCGGCGATGAACAGCGGCACCGCGGTCGCGCCGGAAGACACCGACAGGCTCGACGAGACGTCCCCCAGGGAGACGCCGGGGTAGTTGACTGAATCCGCCATCGAACAACTCCATCCAGACCATGACAGGACAACGGACGACGCCTCAGGGCCAACGGGTATGGCCGAGGCGACCTCCGTCTTACCGAGCGTATGGCGACTGCTGCCGTCGGTGATCGAACTTGCGCGTCTCCGCCCCTGGCATGCACCCGTTGGTGTAGTGGGATCACCCGGACGAGGAACAGCACCACACCTCGGGAGCACGGAGCCGCGCGGGACACCGGCGGCGCCCGGAGCGGGGCGCGGCGTTGACCGCCGGCCTGTCGTTCACCCTGAGCTGCGGGTGGAGGGCGGCCGAGATCCAGGGGCCGACGAGCGGGAGGTGGAGCGGGTGTTCGCTAACCGACAGAGGCGCGCAGGGTGAGCACGGCGGTGGTGCCGGCGGGGGCGAGGGTGTGGGTGGCGGGGGTGGTGAGGAGGGCGGCGTCGTAGCGGGCGAGGGCGGTGGCGTCGAGAGTCGCGGTGCCGGACAGGCAGACCAGCAGCACGGTGGTGTCCGCGGCGACCGTGAGCGGTCGGCGCTCCGTCGCGAGGGTCAGCTCGGCGGTGGCACGGCCGCGTCGGGTCATCACGTTGAAGTCGACCAGCGGGCCGCCGAGCAGCCGGCAGTCGGTGGCCGCGTCACCCGGGAACGCGAACGGGCGGAACGGCGCGTCGACGACGTGCTCGGTGCCGTCCACGGTCAGGGCCATCCCCGGGCCCTCGACCAGGGTGATCACCCGGTCCACTCCGGGGAAGACGGAGAACGGGCCGGCCGCCGCGACGTCGGCGAGGCTGACCCGCCACTCGAAGTCGTCCAGCCCAGCACCGGCCGGGTACCCGGCGACCTCCCTGGTCACCCCGCCGCCGTTGCGCCAGGCCGTGGCCGGGCGTTCGGCGGCGCGGAGGAGCTGGACCGGTCCGGTGCTGTTCGTCATGGCGCGATCCTCGCACGGGCCCGGCGGCACGGGGGAGCCTCCCGGCGGGGACCGGGTGTTCCCGCAGGGCGGGGATGGCGGGTGGGCGGTTCAGTGTCGCCGGACCGCCAGCGGGAGCAGGGCGGCGACGACGGCCGCGACCGCGACCGTGGTGAGGGCGAGCGGCAGGCTGGTCGCGTCGGCCAGGAAGCCGATCACCGGCGGGCCGATCAGCATGCCGCCGTACCCGAGCGTGGAGGCGAGGGCGACGCCCCGGGGGCCGCCGGCGGCGCCGGCCCGGGCGATGGCGAGCGGGAAGAGGTTGGCCAGGCCGAGCCCGACCAGCACGAATCCGGCCAGGGCGAGCGGGACCGGCGGGGCGAGCGCGGCCAGCAGCATCCCGGCCGCCGCGGTGAACCCGCCGAGCAGCATCACCCGGTGCTGGCCGAGCCGTACGGACAGCCAGGTGCCGCCGATCCGCCCGGTGGTCATGGCGAGCGCGTAGGCCACGTAACCGGCGGCGGCCACCTGCGCGCCGGCGTGGACGTCGTCCGTCAGGTGCACGGTGGTCCAGTCGGCCACGGCGCCCTCGCCGTACGCGGTGCAGAACGCGGTGAGGCCGAGCAGCAGGACCAGCAGGCGGCCGGCGCCGGCGGCGGTGCCGCCGGAGGGAGCGGCGGTGGACGCGGTGCCGACCGGTCGTGCGGCGGGGCTGCGGAGCAGGGCGGCGCCCGCGAGCGCGGTGACCGCGAGGCCGAGCAGTCCGGCGGTCGCGAGCCACTGGGCGGCCGTCAGGGTGCCGGCGAGCAGGCCGCCCGCACCGGCGCCGAGCAGGCCGCCGAGGCTGTAGCCGGCGTGGAAGCTGGGCATGACGGGGCGGCCGAGCTCGCTCACGATCTCGACGGCGGCGCTGTTCATGGCGACGTTCGCCCCGCCGTAGCCGGCGCCGAAGAGCAGCAGGACGCCGCCGAGCGCGGGCACCGAGTGGGTGTGCGCGGGCAGCGGGACGGCGACCGCGAGCAGGGCGAGCGAGGCGACGGTGATCGGCCGGGAGCCGTAGCGCAGGCAGAGCCGGCTCACGGCCGGCATGGTGGCCACGGCGCCCGCCGACACACAGAGCAGGGCGAGGCCGAGCGCCCCGTGCGAGGCGCTGACCTGGTTGCGGATGTCCGGGATCCGGACGACCCAGGCGGCGAAGAGCAGGCCGTCGACGGCGAAGAAGGCGGTCAGGGCGAGCCGGGCGCCGCCCCAGGAGGAGAGGGCGGACGTGGGGAGGGTGCGGGATCGGGCGGCGATGCTGCGAGACTGGGGGGACGGCCGGTCGGCGGGGGCATGGGGACGAATTTTGTTTCGGAGCGGCACAAAGTAAGAATAGGGACGTGCAGCTCTCACCTTCAAGTCCGAAGCCCGGGACCGGGGCCGAACCGGACGCGCAGCGCGACGCCCACCGCCGCGCGGCCCCCGACCGCGGCCGGACGCTGCTCGGTCCGGCGCTCCAGCTGATCCACACCGGACAGACCCCGACCCGCTCGGCCCTCACCCGCGCGCTCGACGTCACCCGGGCCACCGCCGGCGCCGTCACCGCCGAACTGGAGGCGCTCGGGCTGATCACGGTCGACTCCCGCCCGGCCGGCGGCGGCCGGGGCCGTCCCTCGCACCGGCTCGCCATCGACCCCGCGGGCCCCGTGGTGGTCGCCGGGCAGATCCACGCCGACGGCCTGAGCGTCACCCTGGCCGGCCTCGGCGGTCTGCTCGACCCGCCGGTCCACCTGCCGCTGCCCGCCGCCACCGACCCGGTGCGGATGCTGCGCGCGGTGGCCCAGGCGGGCGCCGAACTCGCCCGCGCCACCGACCGCCGCTGCCTCGGCACGGCGCTCGCCCTGCCGAACCCGGTCACCGAACCGGACGGCACGGCACTGGCCGCGCTGCACTTCGCCTGGCCCAGCGGCACCCCCGTCGCGGACCTGTACGACGTCGAGGTCGGGCGCGCCGACCACGGCCCGGGGGCGTTCGACCCGTTGCCCACCTCGATCGCCAACGACGCCAACCTGGCCGCCCTCGCCGAGTACCGGCACGGTGCCGGACGGGGCGCCCGGCACCTGCTGCTGGTCACCTCCGGCCATCGCGGGGTCGGCGGCGCGCTGGTCATCGACGGGCGGCTGCACACCGGCAGCGCCGGACTCGCCCTGGAGGTCGGGCATCTGACCGTCGATCCGCAGGGTCGCCCCTGCCAGTGCGGCAACCGGGGCTGCCTCAACTCCGAGACCGACCCGGACGCGCTGTTCGCCGCCGCCGGTCTGACGCCGGACCCGCGGCGGCCGCTGCTCGACCAGGCCGGTGAGCTCTGCCGGTCCGCCGCCGTCGACGAGCGGGCCCGGGCGGCCGTGGAGCACGTCATCGACCGGCTCGGGCTCGGGCTCGCCGGGGTCGCCAACATCCTCAACCCGGACCGGGTGGTGCTCAGCGGGCTGCACCGCGACCTCCTGGAGGCCGCGCCGGACCGGCTGCGGGCGGTGGTCGCCGACCGCAGCCTCTGGGGGCGCAGCGGCCGGGTGCCGATCGTCGGCGCCGGGCTGGCGCACAGCGCGCTGGCCGGGGCGGCGGAACTCGGCTGGCGCCCGTACCTGGCCGACCCGCAGTCGGTGCAGGCGGGCTAGGGGCCAGGCGGCGTGCCTGTCGCCCTCCTGGGCCGTCGGTCCCGGCGGTCGATAAGCGGAGCCTGGGGCTTCGCATAATGTCACTTATCGTGACACTCGTACACTCGTAGTGAGCGCATCGGAGGGGGGCTTCGAAGAACTCGCACGAGGAGAGTGGCAGGCCATGGGGACCGAACCGACCGTCGACGTCGACCGTACCGACCCGGAGTACCGGAGCTGGCTCAAGGAGGCGGTCCGCAAGGTCCACGCGGACGCGAACCGCTCGGCCGACACCCACCTGCTGCGCTTCCCCCTGCCCGCCGAATGGGGCATCGACCTGTACCTCAAGGACGAGTCCACCCACCCCACCGGCTCGCTCAAGCACCGGCTGGCGCGCTCGCTCTTCCTCTACGGGCTCTGCAACGGCTGGATCCGCCCCGGCAAGCCGGTCATCGAGGCGTCCAGCGGCTCCACCGCCGTCTCCGAGGCGTACTTCGCCCAGCTCGTCGGGGTGCCGTTCATCGCGGTGATGGCCAAGTCCACCAGCCAGGCCAAGATCGACCTGATCGAGTTCCACGGCGGCGAGTGCCACCTGGTGGACCGGCCCGACGAGGTGTACGAGGCTTCGACCCGGCTCGCCGAGGAGACCGGCGGCCACTACATGGACCAGTTCACCTACGCCGAGCGGGCCACCGACTGGCGCGGCAACAACAACATCGCCGAGTCGGTCTTCGCCCAGCTGCGCCTGGAGCCGCACCCCGAGCCGGCCTGGATCGTGGCCACCGCCGGGACCGGCGGCACCTCGGCGACCATCGCCCGGTACGTCCACTACATGCAGTACGACACCCGGATCTGCGTCGCGGACCCGGAGAACTCCTGTTTCTTCGACGGCTGGGTGCGGGAGGACCCGGACGCGGTGTGCGACCGGGGTTCGCGGATCGAGGGGATCGGCCGGCCCCGGATGGAGCCGAGCTTCGTACCCGGGGCGATCGACCGGATGATGAAGGTCCCGGACGCCGCCTCGATCGCCGCCGTCCGGGTCCTGGACGGGGTGCTCGGCCGGAAGGCGGGCGCGTCCACCGGCACCGGACTGTGGAGCGCGCTGCGGATCGTCGCCGAGATGCGGGCGGCGGGGGAGCGCGGCAGCGTGGTCACCCTGCTCTGCGACCCGGGCGACCGCTACCTCGACAAGTACTACGCGGACGAGTGGCTGGCGGGGGAGCGCATCGACATCGCGCCCTACCGGGCCGGTCTTGAGTCCTTCCTGGCCGGCGGCGCCTGGACGGGCTGAGCGGCGGCGCCCGGACGGGCCGACCGGCGGCACCTGGACGGGCTGACCGGCGGCACGGCGGCACGGCGACGCGGCGGCGCTGCGGCGCCCGTCCCCCACCGCCCGCCCGCGCTACGGCAGTCGGGCTGCGGGAAGGTCGGTGGGGACGAGCAGCTGGAGGTCCTCGGTGGACGGGTCGTCGAGCTGGGCCACCCGCATGGCGTGCCGCTCCACCATGGTCTCGAAGACCTGGCGGGCGGCCCGGCCGTTGCCGAAGGCCGGACCGCGCTCGATGCCGGCGAAGTGCTCCAGCAGCGCCAGTGCGGTGGCGTCGGCCATCGCGTACTCGTGCTCGGCGCACTGGGCCCGGGCGATCTCCAGCAGTTCCTCGGCCGTGTAGTCGGGGAAGGTGACGGTCCGGGAGAAGCGGGAGGAGACCCCGGGGTTGGCGCCCAGGAACCGCTCCATCTCGGCGGTGTAGCCGGCCACGATGACCACCACCTCGTCCCGGTGGTCCTCCATCAGCTTCACCAGGGTGTCGATCGCCTCGCGGCCGAAGTCGCGGGCGCCGTCCTCGGGTGCGAGCGTGTACGCCTCGTCGATGAAGAGCACGCCGCCGCGGGCCCGGTCGAAGGCGGCGGCGGTGCGGATCGCGGTGGAGCCGATGTGCTCGCCGACCAGGTCCACCCGGGCCACCTCGACCAGGTGCCCGCGCTGGAGCACCCCGAGCGAGGCGAGGATCTCGCCGTAGAGCCGTGCCACCGTCGTCTTCCCGGTGCCGGGGGCGCCGGTGAAGACCAGATGGCGGCGCAGCGAGGGCGCCTTGAGGCCGGCCTGCCGGCGCCGCCGGCCGACCGAGATGAGGTCGATCAGCGTCCGGACCTCCTGCTTGACGGTGGCCAGGCCGACCAGCCCGTCGAGCTCCGCCAGCGCCTCGTCGGCGGGCCGGCAGTCCGGGATCGGCCCGATCACCGCCGGCGCGGCGGAGGCCAAGGACCCGGTGGTAGCTGCGAGTCGGGCGCGCGGGCCGGGGATCTCGGTGGCCGGGGACGGCGTGGCCGCCACGTCGTCCGAGGTGCAGCCCTCCACCACCGGGCCGGGTTCGGAGAATTCGAAGCCGGCCCGCTCGTTCTGCTCGGCCCGGCAGCGCGTCAGCACCGTGCGGCAGCCGTCGATGATGTGGAAGCCGAAGCCCTTGCCGTGCGAGACCCGGCAGTCCTCGAAGGTGCCCCGGCCCTGGGCGGAGACGTAGACGCCGGCGTCCGAGCCGGCCCGGACGGTGCAGTCCCGGAACACCGGGTCGGCGCCCTTGGTGACGATCACCCCGGTCGCCACGTCGGAGATCTCGCACTTGGTCAGCACGCCCCCGCTGCCGTGGTCGCGGAACCACAGCCCGGTGCCCGCCTCCTGCACCCGGCAGCCGCTGAGCGTCACCGTGGCGCCACCGCTGACGGACACCGCCGAGCTGCGGATCCGGCTGAACGAGCAGCCCTCGGCGACGGCGGCGGAGTCGCGGTCCAGGACGAACAGGGCGTCCGGCAGGTCGTGCAGGGCGCAGTCGGTGAGGGTGAGCCGGGCGCCGTCGCTGACCCACAGCGCCGGGTACTCGCCGTTCGAGCTGTGGATCTCGCAGGACTCCGCGCTCGCCTCGGTGCCCTGGTCCCAGACCGAGAGCGCGCCGCGCCCGAAGTCCCGCACCGTGGAGTGGACGAGGCTGAGCCGGGCCCGGCCGCGCAGGTCGGCCGCGTTCTCCGGCAGGTCGTGCACCCGGCAGCCGGTCAGTACGAGTTCGGCCTCGCCGTCGAGGGTGAGCCCGTTGCCGGTGACCCGGTGGATGTCGCAGTCGACCAGCCGTCCGCCGGCCTGGGCCTCGGCCTGTACCCCGCTGCCGCGGATCTCGTAGATTTCGCAGCCGGTCAACTCGGCGGCACTGCCCGGGTCGGAGAGCAGGACGCCCGCGCCGGTCGCGTGGTGGACCCGGCAGCGCTCCAGCGCGGCGGTCGCGCCGCCGAGCACCGCGAGTCCGGCCTGGCCGGCGGCGGACACCTCGCAGTCCTCGAACGCCGCCGCGGTGCCGGGGCCGCGCAGCCGCAGTCCGAGCCCGGCCGGATTGGCCACCACACAGCCCCTGAGGGTCGGCCGGGCGCCGTCGGTGACCTCGATCCCGGCGGCGGAGCGGGTCTCGACCCGGCAGCCGGTGAAGGAGGGGGCCGCGTCCGCCCCGGTCACCAGCACGGCGGGGGAGGACCGTTCGCTGCCCTCGATCACCAGGTCCTGGACGGTGGCCGAGGCCGTCACGGTGAGCGGGACGCCGCCGGGCGGGTCGATCCGGACGGTGCCGGGGCCCTGGGCGGGGACGATCGTGACCGCCTTGTCCACGACCACGTTCTCCCGGTAGGTGCCCGACCGCACAGTGACCGTGTCGCCGGGTTCGGCGGCCGCCAGGGCCTCGGTGAGCGTGTCGTACTCGCCGGCGCGGCGCCGCCAGCGGGATGCGCTGTCCTGAGTGACCCGGACCCTGTGCTCAGCCATGACGGTTCGTTGTCCCCACCTTCATCGAGCCGGCGATCTGCGGACCGGACGCACGCGGGCGCCGTTCGCCCGGACGCGGCGCACGGGGTGCGCGGGTCGTCCGCCCACCGTAGCGCGCCCGCACGGCTGCTCCCGCCGTTCGGCCCCGCTCGGTGGCGGGCGGGGCCGGGGGCCGTCGCGGGTTCACCACATGCTTCAACGAGTGCGCACAGTTCCGGTTCCGGGACACGGGTGCGGAACCGGCCGGGTGCCGGGGGAGCAGTTGTTGCGGGAAAGCGGCGGGTGCGGGAAGCGCGCATGGGCGCCCGCCCCGTGCGCCGGGAGCGCCGCCCCTCCCGGCCGCCGCCCGACCGCCGCCCGACCGCCGCCCGCGGCGGCCGAACGGCCAGGCCGGTCAGAGCAGTCGGTCGGACGGCCACCGCATGCCGTCCTCCAGTACCTCGACCTCGTCGCCGAGCCGCAGCGTGCCCAGCACGTCGCCCTCGACACCCGCCGGCCGCTCCGGGATCAGGTTCTGCCCGAACGCGGCCTTCTTCAGCAGCCGGTGGTGCCGGGCCAGGCTGCGCAGCGGCTCCGGGCCGCGCCGCTCGCCGCTCTCCTGGTCGGTGGTGGTGACCACGCAGCGCCCGCAGGGCTTGACCACCCGGAAGGTCAGTCCGCCGATCCGGATCCGGCGCCAGCCGTCCTCGGCCCAGGACTCGCTCCCGGAGACCACCACATTGGGGCGGAACCGCTCCATCGGCAGGATCTCGTGGCCGTCCGGCTGCTCCGCGGCGATCAGGGCGTTGAGCTCGGCCAGCGAGGCGGTGGTGGTGAGCAGCAGCGGGAAGCCGTCGGCCATCGAGACGGTGTCGCCCGGCGAGGAGAAGTCCGGGTCGACGGGCCGGGCGCGCGGGTCGTCCAGGTGCACCAGCCGGTAGTCGCCGAGCTGCTCGGCGATCCACAGCTGGGCCTCCTTCGCGGCCTCGGCGGCGTGGAAGCGGGTGCCCCAGACCTCGACCTCGGTGCGCCGGTCGCCGACCGTGACCGAGGGGGCGGCGATCTCGGCGCGGGAACCGCCGGGAGTGGTGAGGACGAGCGCGCCGGCCGCGGTGAGTTCGGTGCGGACCTGGCCGAGGGAGGCGTTCTCGCGTTGGCTGACGAAGCGGCCGGTGGCGTCGGCGAGCATCCAGCGGCGGTCGCCGGCCAGGCCCCACGGTTCGACCTGGGCGCTTCCGGGGCTCAGGCGGTACATGGACTTGACGGGGTAGACGTGGAGTCCGGTGAGCTGCATTGCTCCATCCTGCCAGCCCCGTTCGAACCGTCCGCAGGTGAGTCCTGGTCGGACGGCGGCCGGACCCGAGGTCGCACCCGAGGCGGACCCGAGGCCGGACTTGGGGCCGGACCCGTGCGGCCGGAAGGCGCCGGCGGCGGTGCCGCGACAGGCTGCCCCGACACGCTGCCCGAACGCGCACGGACCGCCCGGGTGGGGCGGCGTTCCGGGCGGTCCGTGGATGACCCGTTTCTCCGTACGCCCGGCGTCGTTCGGTGCGCGCCGGGTGGTGCTCAGGTGGTGCGGGTCCGGGCCGGGTGGGGTCCGGTCCGGGGTGGTGTCAGTAGCCCTGGGCCTGCGGCTGGTAGCCCTGCTGGTACTGGCCGTGCTCGCCGTACGGGCCGGGCCGCTGCGGCTGCATCGGGCGGACCGGGGCGACCGGCGTGACGGCCGGACGCAGCTGGGCGCCGCCGAAGGACTGGTCGGCGGGGCCGCCGAAGCCGCCCTGCGGACCGCCCTGGCCGCCGAAGCCCTGCTGGCCGCCGAACGACTGCTGACCGCCGAAGGACTGCGGGCCGCCCTGGGGCTGGCCGGCCGCGCCGTGCTGACCGGCCGGCTGCGCGCCGAAGGTCTGCTGTCCGCCGTTGCCGCCGACGAAGGTGTTCTGGCCGCCGAAGCTCTGGCCGCCGGAGGGCTGGTACCCGCCGGTGGAGGCCTGGGTGAAGCCCTGACCCGGGGCCTGCGGGCGCTGCCCCGGCAGGTAGGGCTGCGGAGCGCCGTACCCGGGGACCGCCGGCTGGGGCGCGGCGGCGTACGCGGGGGCGGGCTGCGCCGGGATGTACGTGGTGGCCGGACCGGAGGGGGTGCTGCTCGGGCCGGGGCCCAGGGCGAGGCGGGCCGGCGGCAGGGCGGGGAGGTTGCCACCGGGACTGTCGTACCCGGAGCCGTACCGGTTCTCGTAGGACTGGCCGGAGAGGCCGGATCCGTAACCGGTCGACAGGGCCGGCGGCAGGGCGGCCGGCACATTGATGGGCGCGATCTGCGGGACACCGCGCTCTGCGACGAGGCTGTCGTAGATGGGCGTGCCGGAGGAGAAGGACGGAGAGGGGTAGCCGACTCCGTCGTAGGAGCGGGGCGAGGTCATGGGGCATACGGTAAGCCCACAACGAGCCCACTGAGGAGACTGGGAGGCGGAGCAGTTCGAGTGTTTACACAAGCTTCGCCCGAACAAAGGTTTCGAAAGTAGTAAGAACGGACAAATTGGCGATGACTTCCGGCCACCCGCCGCCCGCTCCGAGGGCTCGAACGGGGGCCGGACGCGGTCGCCGAAGCCCCGTGCGGTGACGGGGTGGTGGACGGTTCGGGGACTGTCGAAGAAACTTCTGCGGGCAGGGCGTGTACCGGCGCATTCGAGCCCCCGCCGACGGCGCGGCGGGGGCTCGTGAATGTTTCGGGGATAAAGTCCCCATCAGAGCTTTCGCGGGGTTTGTCCGGACCGGGCAGAGAATGGGCAGGGATCGGCCAGGGGCCGGGTCCGGCCCGCCCGGCACCGCTCGCGTCCGGCCGGAGCCGCTGAACGCCGCTGCAACACCCCCGACTTGCCCCCGACTTGCCGCCGGACCGCCTCCGGGCCGTCGCCCGGTGGCCATCGAACGGCCACCGGGCTGCCGTCCGCGTCCGCTCAGTGCACCGGGGCCGGCCTGGGGGCGGCACCGCTCTGGGCGGGGAAGCCCGGCAGTCCGGCCACCTCGGAGGTGCAGAACGAGCAGCGCACCGCCGCGACCGGGATCGTGCTCAGGCACTCCGGGCAGTCCGCCTTGGCGACCGGCGCCGGCTTGTCACCGTCGAGTCGCGCCTGGAGCTTGCCGACCGGCACCACCACGATGAAGTAGATCACCGCGGCGACCAGCAGGAAGCTGATCAGCGCGTTGATGAAGACGCCGTACGGGAACCGGGTGCCGGCCACGTCGAAGGTCTTCAGGGTGAAGTCGCCGACCGCGCCGGTCGCGACCCCGATCAGCGGGGTGAGGAAGGCCGTCACGAACCCGGTGACCACGGCCGTGAAGGCCGCGCCGATCACGATGCCGACCGCCAGGTCGACGACGTTTCCACGCAGCAGGAAGCTGCGGAATCCCTTGAGCACCGGGAACTCCAAATCCGTACGGGGAAGGTGGGGCGGGACCACGGGCCCCGGCCGGACATCCTGCCGACCGGGGGCACCCGCGGTCCAACCGCGTTCACCCGATCCGCGTAACGGCGACGCGGTCCGGTGCGGTCGGATCAGGCGGAGCGCAGACGCTCCGCGTACGGCTGGATCCGGGCCACCGCCTCGGCGATCCGGCGGACCGTCGGCGCCTCCATCTGGGACCACAGCGGCACGGTGAGCACCGAGTCGGCGAGCCGGTCGGTGAGCGGCAGTCCCTCGGCCTGGCCGAGGTGGGCGTAGGCCCGCTGACGCTGCACCGGCGGGTGGAAGTAGCGCCGCGAGTCGATCCCCTCCGCCCGCAGGGCATCGGCGAGTTGGCGCGGGTCGAGGCCGAACGCGGCGGCGTCCAGGATGAGCGTGAGGTCCTTGAAGGTGGAGATGTCCCCCTCCTCCGGCAGTGCCAGCCGCAGCCCCGGGAGGCCGGCCGTGACGGCGGCGAACTCGGCCACCAGTGCGCCCCGGTGGGCCACCCGCTCGGGCAGTCCGGCCAGCCAGTTGAGGCCGACGGCGGCGTGCAGCTCGCTCATCCGGGCGTTCAGGCCCGGGAACAGCGTGTCGTAGTCGCCCGGGTTGCCGTAGTCGCGGGCGGTGCGCAGCCGCCGGGCGAGTGCGGCGTCCCGGGTGGCGACCAGGCCGCCCTCGCCGGCCACCGCGACCTTGGTGGGGCTCATCGAGAACACCTCGGCGTAGCCGAAGTTGCCGATCGGCACGCCCTTGCGGCGGCTGCCGAAGCCGTGCGCGGAGTCGTACACCAGCGGCACCCCGGCGGCGTCGGCGACCTCCTGGAGGCGCTCGACCTGGCAGGGTGTGCCGTAGACATGGGTGGCCATGAGCGCGGCCGGGCGGTCGGCGGCGGCCAGCCGGACGGCGGCGTCCTCCGGGTCGAGGGTGATGTCCCGCTCACGGGCCTCGGCGAACACCGGGGTGCCGCCGGCCCAGTGCGCGGCGTGCGCGGTGGCGGAGAAGGTGAATCCGGGCATCACCACCGCCCGGCCGCCGTCCAC
The DNA here is from genome assembly GCF_034043715.1 of Kitasatospora purpeofusca. Taxonomy (GTDB): domain Bacteria; phylum Actinomycetota; class Actinomycetes; order Streptomycetales; family Streptomycetaceae; genus Kitasatospora; species Kitasatospora purpeofusca_A. The sequence goes on from NZ_JAXCLC010000066.1 coordinate 35,082, forward strand.
CTCGGCGGCCTGGAGCACCAGCATCAGTCCGGTCGTGCAGTTGGAGACCGCCACCACGTGCGGCACCTCCAGCAGCGCGGCCGCGGACTCCTCCAGTTCGGCGACGGTACGGCCGTTGGTGAGCTGTCCGCTGTCGAGCACGGTGCCGAGCCGCTCCAGCAGCGCGGCGCGGTCGGGCACCTGGACCCGGGTGAGCGGCAGCCCGTCGGGGAAGGCGGGAGTGCCGCCGAGGGCGGCGGGCAGGGCAAGGGTGTCGGTGGTCATGGCGCGGTCGATCCCCCCTGGGACGTTGACGGTGACGGTGACACGGTGGACGGTGGTGGGGCGGTGGAGGCCGGTGCCACGGTGGACGCCGGAGAGGCGGTGGACGGCGGTGGCACGGTGGACGGCGGGACGGCGGAGGACGGCGGCTCGGATGTCCGCCGGGCGCCCCACTGCCCGGGCGGGACCCGCCAGACCGGTGGCGGCCGGCGGGCGGCGGTGCTCCCCCGGCTCGCGGTGGCGGCCGGGAGGACCAGCAGCACCAGGGCGAGCGGCAGTACCTGGACCCGTTCGCGGGACAGGATGCCCATGTTGTTGATGGTCGAGAAGGCCCAGCAGAACAGCAGCGTGTAGACGGCGGCGAAGGCCACGTACGAGCGCTGCACGAACAGCCGGGGCAGCCGGGACAGCCGGGGCCAGGCCCGGACGAACATCACCAGCAGGGCGAAGCACTCCACCGACTGGATCAGGTTCTGGATGTTGGACGCCTCGAACGGGAACGGCCGGAACAGCACGCTGACCACCGCGACCGGCAGCCCCGCCGGATTGAGGCTGAACTGGGGCGAGGCGTCCTCGGGCGCGGTCGCGTTGATCATCGAATTACCCTGGCTGGTGCGTCTGGAGGTCTCCGAGAGCACCTGGTTGACGGCGTCGCCGCCGGTCCCGTCGGTGCCGAAGAAGGTCGAGACCTGCTGGAGCATCAGCACCGCCATCGCGCCCAGCACCACGGCGGTCAGGATGGTGCGCAGCGGCCCCAGCGCGCTGACCTGCCGCGGACGCCGGCGCAGTACGTACGCGACCATCAGCCCGGCCCCGGCCAGCGCGGTGACGTGCGGGCGGACCATCGCGGTGCCCACCGAGCCCAGTGCGATGCAGAGGAAGGCGCCGAACCGCCGGTCCAGCAGCCGCGCCGTGCCGTAGGTGGTGAGGCCCAGACAGAACATCATCCAGGCGTCCTTGCCGATGCTGGAGGGCCAGAACAGCAGCGAGGGCAGGAAGAAGACCAGCTTGGCGTACTTCCGGGTGTCCGCCTCCGGGAAGGCGATCTGCAGCGCCCGCCAGAACAGCAGCAGGCCCCAGAAGCCCAGCCAGGAGAAGACCAGGAAGCCGCCGATCAGCGAGGGGCCGGTGATCGCGTACACGATGCCGGTGACGATGATGACGAAGCCGGTGCCGGCGACCTTCATGCCCAGGTCGTAGTGGACGCCGCCGAGCAGGTCGGCCTGGTCAAGGTAGCCGGCGAGCTCGCTGCCCTTCTGGTGGTACATCTTGGCGTCGGCCGCGCCCCCGTACAGCACGAAGGCCATCAGGTAGCGGGGGAAGGCGCAGAGCAGTTTGGCGGTCATCGCCAGCAGCAGCAGCCGGAAGACGTCCCGTTCCGGGTTGGCGGCCGCGATCCGGGCCAGCAGCGGGGTGCTGATCGCCATCAGTGCCGGGAGGATCAGCAGCGCGCCCCAGGTGTCGTAGGAGGTGTGCACCGAGGCGAGCACGAAGAGCGTGACGTAGCCGGTGACCAGGGCGGCGGCGAGGGCGGACGGCCAGGGGACGCGCCGGAGCACCGCCGTCGCGGCGCCCGTCCCGCCCGGTTCACCCACTGCGCCCGCTGCGCCCGGCTGGCCCGCCGCGCCCGGTTCGCCGGGCGGCCCCGCCATCAGAACACCTCCAGGTCGCCGAGGCTGAACCGCCAGTCGGCCAGGGTGAGCGGGGTGGCGCCGGCCGGGGTGCGGGCGGCGAGGGTCATCCCGGTGCGCGGGGCCCGCAGGTAGCCGGCCCGCAGCGCCGCGTCGGCGGCCTCGGTGCCGGGGGAGAGGTGGGTGGCGACGTGGTCGCAGCCGGACTCGCGGGCGGCGGCGCGCAGCAGCCGGACGGCGCTGTCCCGGTCGCCGGGGCGGACCACCAGGTCGGCGAGGGTGAACTCGGCCAGCGGGCCGCGCCGTCGGGGCCGGCCGACGGCCAGGCCGGTCAGCTCCTCGCCGCGGTGCACGGTGAGCACCCGGTAGTCCAGGCCGGGGGCCTCGCCGTACCGCCAGCGCAGGAACTCCGGCGTGCGGTGGACGGCGAGCCGGCGGTCGGCGGCGTCGGCGGCGGCGCGTTCGCGCAGCAGTTCGGCCAGCGGGCCGTCCGAGCCGGTCGCCGCCGCGTCGGCCAACCAGGCCGCGGCGGTGGGCAGTCGGCAGTCCGGAGGGCCGGTCCGGTCGGCGGCCGGACGGCGGGCGAGGGCGGCGCGCGCGCCCCTGGCGAAGGCGGCCGGGCGGACGGCGCGGACCGCGACCGGTACCCGGCCCAGCTCCTGCCAGCCCATCTTCCGGTAGCCGGGCAGGCTGTTGCCGTTGGGCGTGTTGAACACCAGCTCGGTGTCCCCGGCGACCTGGTCGAGCAGGTCCAGGGTGAGCCGGCGGAAGATGCCGCGACCCTGGAAGTCCGGGTGGGTGGCGGTGTCCACGGGCCGGACGGCGTTGACCGGGCGGCCGTCCGCGCCGCCCGCCCGCCACTGCCAGCGCAGGAAGAGGCGGATCCCGGCCAGCCGGCCGTCGGCGGTCTCGGCGAGCAGCCCGGGGCTGGCACCGAAGGGGTTGCGGAGGTGCTTCCAGGCGAAGAACTCGGCGGTTCGGGTGCCGGTGGGTCCACCCGCCAGGGAGGCGGTGAGCAGGTCGAGCACGGCGGGGAGGTCGGGTTCGGCCGGCGGGCGGAAGGTCAGCTCGGCGGGGGCGGGCAGGGCGCTCACGTCCGGACTCGCTCTCCCATCGGTGGTCGTGGTCGGTGGTCGGAGGTCAACGGGGAAACGTCGGTGCTCCGGAGTTCTCCGGGTGCGGAATGTCCGCTCAGTGCCGCAGGACCCGTGCGTACACCGCCTCGACGGCGCGCTGGGCGCCCGCCACGTCGAAGCGCTCGGAGCGCTCCCGGGCGGCGGTCGCGAGCCGGGAGCGCAGGTCGGGATCCTCGGCCAGCCGGGCGAACGCGTCGGCCAGCGCGGACGGGTCGCCGGGCGGGACGAGGTAGCCCTGCTCGCCGTCGTCCAGCACCTCGGGCATGCCGCCGACCCGGGTGACCACCGAGGGAAGGCCGCTGGTCATCGCCTCCATCAGGGCGACCGGCAGGCCCTCCTGGCGGGAGCTCAGGGTGAACACGTCCAGGGCGGGCAGCAGTTGCGGCACATCGGGGCGCGACCCGGTCATCAGGACGGCGTCGGTTATGCCCAGTTCGGCCGCCCGGCTGCGGAGTTGCTTCTCCAGTGGTCCCGCGCCGATCAGCACCAGCCGGGCCCGGGGGTGGCGGCGCAGCAGGTCCGCGTGGGCGGCGAGCAGGCTCGCCTGGTCCTTCTTCGGGGTCAGGTTGCCGACCGTGCCGACGACGAACGCCTCGGCCGGCAGGCCGAGTTCGGCGCGGGCGGCGGCCCGGGCGGCCGGCCCCCCGGGGGCTCCGGCCAGGTCGGGGCCGTGGTGCACCACGGTGACCCACTCGCCGGGGCGGCGCCGGCCGGGCGGGACGGTCCGGGCGACGGCGTGCGAGACGGCGATCACCGCGTCGTTGCGCCGGTAGGTGAGCGCGTTGGCCCAGCGGGTGGCCGGGCGGTAGCGCTCCCAGACGTTGTGCTCGGTGTGCACCAGGCGCGGGCGGGGGCCGGTCAGGGTGGGGGCGAGCAGCCGGGCGGCGGCGGCCGGTACCGGCATGTGGGTGTGCACCAGGTGGTACCGGCGCTCGGCGAGCAGCCGGCGCAGCCGCAGCGGCCAGCACGGATCGGCCCGGCCCGGGGTGCCGGGGACGCCGCCCAGGCAGTGCACGGTCACTCCGGCCTCGGTGAGTGCCGGGGCGAGCGCGTCCTTCCACGGCAGGACGTAGGCGACCTCGATCCGGTAGCGCGAACGGTCGGCGTGGCGGGCGCAGTTGAGCAGCAGCTGCTCGGCGCCGCCGCGGCCGAGGCCCTTGGCCAGCCAGAGCACCCGCGCGGGGGCGTCCGCCGGTCCGGGCTCCGGGGCCTGTTCCGGCTCCGACTCCTGCGCCTGCGCCTGCTCCGCTGTTCGCGGCGACTTGTCCGATGGCCCGCTCATCGCTCCTCCGCCTCGTGCAGCAGCGCCGGTTCGCCCTGGTCGCCGCCGTGCCCGTGGCCGTTGGTGCTGCCCGGGCCGGTGCTGTTCGGGTCGGTGCTGCCCGGGCCGGTGCCGCTCGGACTGGCGCTGCCCGGGCCGGTGCCGTTCGGGCCGACGCCGCCCGGCCGGTGCTCGGCCCACCCGGCGCTCGGGCTCTCGGCGGTACGGTCCTCCCCGGGCGCGCGCCGCGCCCAGCTGGGGGTGGTCCGCCCGCCGCCACGCTCCCCGGGCGGTTCGGCGGCCCGTTCCGGCCCGGGGGCGGACGTCCGCTCCGGTGCCGGTCCGGACCGGCGCGCCGCCGCCTGCTGCGGCGACTGGGGCTGCTGCCCGCCCCGCCCGGCCGGTCCGGACGCCCCGGCGCCGCCCGCGGGCCCGCGCCGCCGCCGGCCGGCGGGGCCGTAGGTGCCGAGCAGGGCCACGCCCGCCACCGGCACCCCGGTCCGGGAGAGCAACTCGGCCACCCGGTCGGCCTGTTCCGGGGTGACATTGCCGCTGCGCACGGTGACCAGCACGGCGTCCGCGTGCTGCACCAGGTCGTAGGCGTCGTTGGCGTGCAGCAGCGGGGAGGTGTCGATCAGGATGACGTCCGCGTGCCGCCGGGCGCGCCGCAGCACATCGCCGGCCCGCAGCACCAGCGCCGCCGGGTACGCGGTGGTGTTGCCGCCGGTGATCAGCGAGACCCCGGCGACATTGGTCGGCCGGATCAGTTCGTCCAGCTCGTCGAGCCGCTCACCGCTGAGGAGTTCGGCCATCCCGGGGCCGTCGCCCACGCCGAGGTGGAGGTGCAGCTGCGGGTGGCGGAAGTCGCAGTCCAGGACGAGGACGCCGCGGCCGGTCTCGGCGAGCGCGGCGGCCAGGTTGGCGATGGTGATGGTCCGGCCGTCGCGGCTGCCGCCGGAGGCGACCAGGACCACCGGCGCGGGCTCGGTGAGCGGGCGCGCGGCGGTGCGCGCCGCATCCCGGTCCTCGCCGCCGGTCGGTCGGGCCAGTGAGTCCGGGCCGGTCAGCAGCAGGGTGGAGCGCAGCGAGCGGTAGGCCTCGGCGGCCGGGTCGGACGGCCGGGCGCGCACCAGCGGTTCGCGCACCCGGCGCTGCCGGCGGGACAGGTGCGGCACCTCCCCGATCACCGGCAGGTTGAAGGCCTCCTCGACCGCGTTGCGGCTGCGCAGCCGGGTGTCCATCCGGCTGAGCATGAGCGCCGCGACCACGCCGAGCGCCAGGCCGAGGAACACCGCCAGGCCGAGCCGCACGCTGCGGCTGGGGGAGGAGAGCAGGTTGCCGGCCCCCTGGCGGGCGTCGATGCTGCCCCACTGCTGGATGGCGTCGGTCTGGGCGCTGTTGGCCAGCTTGTTGATCGTGGTGAGGGTGACGGTCAGCGAGGTGTTGGCGGCGGTCAGCTTGGGCTGGAGCTTGGGCTGGTCGGCGGGGGAGGAGCGGTTGTACTGGGCCTGGATATCGTTCAACTGCTGCTGCTGGGCGTCCGCCTGGGCCTGCAACTTCTTGATCGTCTCCGCGGCGCTGCGGGCCGACTCGTCGCTGTAGCCCTTGATGATCGCGGCGGAGTAGGCGGTGGCCAGGTCGGAGCAGGACTGCTGGGTGGGGCCGGTGGTGGCGATGGTCAGCATCTGGGGGCTGTCGGCGGTGACGGTCCGGCGGGCGATCACCTCGGAGGCGTCGGTGATGCCGAGCTGTTTCGCGGCGGCCGCCGCGACGTCCGCGCCCTGGGCGTAGGACAGCACCTGGTCGGCCCGGACGGTGTCACCGGCGCCGGCGACCGGGGTGATCGCGACCTTGCACTTCCATCTGGCGTTGTCCACCGTGTCACCGGCCGGGGTCAGCAGCCAGCCGACGACCAGCGCGGCGAGCGTGCAGCCGGCGAGCAGTCGCCAGTAGCGCCGCAGGACGGTGAAGTGGTTTGCCGGTTCCACCGGTTGGATCCCCTCGCGTTCGTGGTGCGGTGGTGCTGTCAGCGCCCGTCGCCTCCCGGTCCGGAAGCATGTCGGGTCCGGAAGCGCGGCGGGTCCGGAAGCACGTCGGGTCCGGAAGCACGTCGGGTCCGGGTACCGCTGGGCGGGTCACGCCCAGGGGTGCGACCGGCACACCCTCGCTGGCACGGTGGGATCCCTCGGCCGATGTCGCAACCCGCCCCCCTGACGACTCGCGGTCAACGTCCTGAACGACGTACTCCCCACGGCGTGGTCCGGCCCGGTGGTACCTCACGTGCGCCGCACGCGGACCGCCGCCCCCGCCGGATCCCCTGGCGATGCTTCCCGAGCCCCGACGTGCGGCGCAACCGCTTTGGCGATACTGGTCCGGGAGATCGCGTACACCGGCCGCCGACCCGTCCGGATCCGGACAGAACGGGCTGTCGGCGGCGGGGTGCCCGCACCCGGGCCGGGGCGCGCGCCGCCGACGGGCCCGGGCCCCGGGCCTGCCGGAGCCGTTCGGGCCGCAGGCCGGTCGGGAGCGTCCGGGCCCGGGTGCGCTCAGACCGTCCGCAGCCGCAGCGAGCGCTCGTAGAACCGCACCATCTGCGCCGACACCTGGTGCAGCGTGAACGAGGTCAGGAACCGGGCCCGCGCCGCCTTCGCCCGCACCCGAGCCGAGGCCCGGTCCTCCAGGGTGTCGGTGAGCGCCGCCGCCAGGGCGGCCGGATGCTCCGGCAGCACCAGCCGGGCGTAGTCCTCGGACCCGACCGTCTCCCGCAGGGCCGGCACATCGGCGGCCACCAGCGGCACCCCGACGCCCATCGCCTCCATCGCCGCGCTGCCGAGCCCCTCCCAGCGGGACGGCACCGCGAACGCGTCCGAGGCCGCCATCAGGTCGAACACGTCGTCGCGCGGCCCGAGGAACCGCACCCCGCGGGTCGCCGCGGCCAGCGCCCGCAGCCGCCCGCTCTCGCCGCCCTCGCTGCCGGCCAGCAGCAGCACCGCCTCCGGCTCCGCCCGCAGCACCTCCGGCCAGGCCTCCAGCAGGACGTCGAGGCCCTTCTGGTACTGCTGCCGGGCCGCGGCCAGCACCACCGGCACGTCCTGCGGCAGGTCGAGAGCCGTCCGGACGGCGGCCCGCCGGTCCGGCGTCACCGAGCCGAGCAGCTGCGGGTCGCGCCCGCGCGGCACCACGTCGATCCGCTGCGACGGCACCCGCAGCCGCCGGGCCATCGCCCCGGCCACGTACCGGGTCAGCGCGTGGAAGCGCCGGGTGCCCTGCGCGGTCGTGGCGTCCACCGCCTGCGCGGCCCGCACCTTCCATGGGTTCAGCCCGCGCGCGTTCCGGTGCTCGGGCCCGTACGCCGCGTTGACCAGGCTGGTCACCACCGGGGTGCGGGCCGCCAGGGCGGCCGCCCGGCCCAGCACGTCCGACTCGTAGAGCGTGGTGTGCACGAGGTCGGGCCGCCGCTCGCGGACCAGCCGGTGCAGCGCGGCGACGGTGCCTCCCCTGGTGGGCCGGCCGACCCCGAACACATCGGCCCCGGCCGAGGTGAGCTCGGGCTGGAAGCCGCCGGGCGAGTCCTTGAGGTACGCGACGTCGAGCTTCACCCCGGCCCGTACCAGCTGAGGGGTCATCGCCACCAGGCCCTGCTCGGCCCCGCCGACCCGGCTCACGCTGTCGATCACATAGAGCACATGCACAGGCCAACCCCCGCCCTCCGGGGCGCCCCCGGTCTCCCGTGCCGGGAGGGCGCCCTGACTGCCGCTCAGCATCGCAGGTCGCGGACGGCGCCCGCCAGCGGTTCGGTCAGACCGGCACCGGGGCGGGGTGCGCCGCCGGCCGGGCGCCGCGGACCGGACGCCGACGAACGCTCAGGGGGCGGCCGACGGCGCGGAACGGGGCGCGTGCACCACCGGCGGGGCGTACGACGGCTCCCGACCGGCGCCCTCCCGGAGACCGCACGCCGACCAACGGGCCACCGCCGGGTTGCGCGAAGGGGTCGTCCCTGACGGGAGGCTGTGCCAAGGTCGTTGCCATGCCCGAAGCGACACCGGTCAGGACACCCGGAACCCGCCCCCGCATCCTTCACCTCATCACCGACCCGCGCCGGCGCGGCGCCCAGAACCTCGCCCGCGACCTGCACCGCGAACTGCGCCGCCGGGGCCAGGCCTCCGCACTGCGAGCCCTGGCCCCGCACCCCGACGCCCGCCCGGACGCCCCCGACACCCGCGCCACCGCCGTGCTCGGCCCCGGCCGGCTCCACCCGCGCACCCTCGGCGCCCTGCGCACCGCCGCCCGCACCGCCGACCTGGTGGTCGCCCACGGCTCCGCCACCCTTCCGGCCTGCGCCCTCGCCCTCGCCGGGACGGGCACCCCGTTCGTCTACGTCTCCATCGGTGACCCCCGGCACTGGACCGCGGGGCCGGTCCGGCGGCTGCGCACCGGCGCCCTGCTGCACCGCGCCGCCGCCGTCACGGCCCTCGCCGACGAGGCCGGGGAACTGCTCGTCGAACGCTTCCGGCTGCCCGCCGCCCGGGTCCGCACCATCCCCAACGCCCGCGCCGCCGACCGCTACCCGCCGGCCGCCGACGAGGCCGACCGCCGCGCCGCCCGGCACGCGCTCGGCCTGCCCGCGGACGGGCTGCTGGTCGCCTGGCTCGGCGCGATCGCCCCCGAGAAGCGCCTGGACCTCGCCCTCGACGCCCTCGGCCGGCTTCCGGACGTCCGACTCGCCGTCGCCGGGGACGGCCCGCAGCGCTCCGCCCTGGAACGACACCCCGCCGCCGCCCGGGCCCACTTCCTGGGCACCCTCGCCGACCCGGCCCCGCTCTACCGGGCCGCCGACGCCGTCCTGCTCAGCAGCGACAGCGAGGGCGTGCCCGGGGTGCTGATCGAGGCGGCCCTGGCCGGCCTTCCGGCGGTGGCCACGGACGTCGGCTGGGTCGGCTCGGTGGTCCGCGACGGCGTCACCGGCGCGCTGGTCGCCCCCGACGACCCGCCGGCCCTCGCCGAGGCGCTGGCCAAGGTGCTGGCCGGCGACCGGGCCGGACTCGGCGCCGCGGCCCGGGCGCACGCGCTCGCCCACTGCGAGCTCGACGTGGTGGCCGACGACTGGCAGCGGCTGTTCGCCGAGGTCTGCGGAGGCGGCGGCGCGGTCGGACCTGCCGCACCTGCCGGACCTGCCGCACCCGCCGGACCTGCCCGGCCCGGCGGTGCGGCGAAGGCGGACCCCGACGGCGGACGCGGCTGACGCGTCCCGGTGCGCCGGGCCGGGTGCGCCGATCGGGCGAATCCCGGCCCGACGCACCGGGACGACCTGGCCGATGACACTCCGTCACCGCCACACTGCCCCGTGTGAAGTCGATCCTCCGAACCACCCTGCTGCTCGCCGTCGCCGCCGGGATCGCCGCATCCCCCGTCCAGGCCGGCGCCGTCACCCACCAGTCGCCCCGTGAGGGCGCCCAGTACGTCCGCCTCGACCACCCGCAGCCGGTGCGCGAGAGCGCCCGCACCGAGGCGATCGAGTTCTTCTGGTACGACTGCGGTCACTCCCAGCAGCTCGAACAGCCGCTCCAGGCCTGGACCGAGCGGCATCGCGGCGACGTCGACCTGCGCCGCGTCCCGGCCATCTGGCAGGGCAGCCGCGAGGAGACCGCCCAGCGCGGCCACGCCCGCCTCTACTACACGCTGGAGCGGCTGGGACTGGTCGAGCGCCTCCAGGCCGCCGCCTTCCGCGCGGTCCACAGCAACGAGCAGGACGTCACCACCGAGGACACCGCCACCGACTGGGCCCTGCGCCAGGGTGTCGACCAGCAGAGCTTCCGCGAGGCCTACCGCTCCGAGGACACCCTGCGGGCCGTGGACGAGGCCGCCGCGCTGTTCGTCCGCTACGGCATCAACGAGCTGCCGACCGTGGTGGTCCAGGGCGAGTACCGCACCTCGCCGACCAACGCCGGGGGCGTCGAGGCGATGCCCGAGGTGATGGACCACCTCGTCACCCAGGAGCAGCAGCGCCACCCGCGCGCCCACGAGCTGTACTGACGTCCCATCACCTCTCCCCACCTTCGACGGCGGGCCGGTCGCATTGCGGCCGGCCCGCCCCTTTTCGGTCTCGGCCGGGATGGGCCCGATCACCTTCACCGAACCGACCCCCGGCGGCCACACTCTGTGCCAGAGTTGGGCCCGGGCCGTACCGCGACGGCGTCAACAGCCGTGGTGACGGGCCCACTTCTCGATACCGCCGGTACCGGAGAGGGCAGGTGTCCGTGGGGGGACAACGCGCGCAGCTCGTCGACGAGCGCGACAGCCAGACAACGCAGGCCCCGGGGCGACGCCCGTCGGCCGCCGACGGGCCGCCGCCCGAGCTGATCTTCAAACGGGGGCTCCGCCCGGCCCAGGTGGCGCGCGAACTGTGGGCCGCCCGCGAACTCGTCCGCGCGCTCGCCGAGCGCGACCTGCGGGCCCGGTACAAGCAGGCGGTGCTCGGCTTCGCCTGGGCGGTGCTCACCCCGCTCGCGCTGTGCGCCATCTTCACCCTGGTCTTCCGCCGCGCCGTGCACGTCGAGACCGGGGGCGCCGCGTACCCGCTGTTCGCCTATGTCGGCCTGATCGTCTGGCAGTTCTTCAGCAACACCATGAACCAGGGTGCGCTGAGCCTCGCCAACAACCTCAGCCTGCTGAACAAGGTGTACTGCCCGCGCGAGGTGTTCCCGCTCGCCACGATGCTGGTCGCCACCGTCGACATGCTGATCGGCACCGCGGTGCTCGGCCTGCTCTTCCTGGTCTTCTGGACCGCCCCCGCCGTGACCTTCCTGTGGGTGGTGCCGCTGCTCGGCATCCAGTTCGCCTTCACCTACGGCATCGCCCTGGTGCTCTCGGTGGCCGTGGTGTACCTGCGCGACGTCCGCCACCTGCTGCCGATCATCACCCAGATGGGAGTGTTCGCCACCCCCGTCGCCTACCCGCTGGCCCAGATCCCGGAGCGCCTCCAGGAGCTGTACGTCGGTGTCAACCCGCTCGGCGCCGTGATCGAGGGCTACCGCAACGCCCTGCTGTACGGGCGGGCGCCGGACGCCGCGCTCACCACGATCGCCGCGGTCTCCTCGGTGGTGTTCCTGGTCGGCGGCTACCTGCTGTTCAAGAAGCTGGAGACGGGGATCGCCGATGTCGCCTAGCCGGACCCTCCCGCTCGGGACCATCCGCACCGACCAGGTGTGGAAGCGCTTCAAGGCCGACCAGCAGCGGATGCTGCTGCGCGACAAGGTCGACTCGCTGGCCCGACGGCTGCGCGGGGAGAAGGGCGAGGACTGGCGCTGGGCGCTGCGCGACATCTCGATGCACATCGAGCCGGGCGAGTCGGTCGGCCTGATCGGCTCCAACGGCTCCGGCAAGTCCACCCTGCTCAAGATGCTGACCCGGGTGATGTACCCGTACGGCGGGGTGATCGACGTGCGCGGCCGGATCGGCGCGCTGATCGAGATCCGGGCCGGCATCCACCCGGACCTGACCGGCCGGGAGAACGTCTACCTGTTCGGCGCGCTGCTCGGCCTGCGCCGGCGCGAGGTGGCCACCCGTTTCGACGACATCGTGGAGTTCGCCCGGCTCGGCGGCGCCATCGACCGCCAGGTGAAGTTCTACTCCTCGGGCATGCAGATGCGCCTCGGCTTCGCCGTCGCCGCCTATCTGGAGCCGCACGTGCTGCTGGTGGACGAGGTGCTGGCGGTCGGCGACGCGGTGTTCCAGCAGCGCTGCCTGGACCGGATGCGCGAGGTCGCCGAGCAGGGCACCACCATCGTCTTCGTCTCGCACGACCTGCCCGCGGTGGAGTCCATCTGCCGGCGCGGCATCTGGCTGGAGCAGGGATCGATCCGGGTGGACGCCGGGATCAAGGACGCGATGGCCGGCTACCGCGACTCGATCGAGGCGCAGTCCGAGGCGGGTGGGCGCACCGGCGAGCCGCTCCAACTGCTCAAGCACGAGGTGCGCGGCGAGGACCGGGAGAGTCTGACCACCGACGAGCCGATGACGGTCGAACTGACCCTGGGCGGCGAGTACCGGGGCGACGCGACCCTGCACCTGGGGGTCAGCGAGGGGACCTCCAGCCCGATCTTCCAGATCAGCCACGAGATCCGGCTCACCGGCGGCGACCGCCGGGTCGCCTGCGTGGTCCCCCGGCTGCCGCTGCCGCGCGGCCGGTACACGCTCTGGGCCGGCGTCTACAGCATCGGCCGGACCGACGGCGGCACGCTGATGAGCTGGCACTCGGTCGGCCAGTTCGACGTGTTCGGGCCGATGCTGGACTCCCCGCCGCGCGCCGTCGTGCTGGCCGCGCCGGTGTTCGTCCCGCACCACTGGGAGGAGTGAGGCGTGAGAACGGTCCGGGTGCTCGTCCATCTCAACAACCTCGCCCTGGGCGGCGCCCAGTTGAACGCCGTCGACATCGCCCGCACCCTGCGCGACCGGGGCCACGACCCGGTGCTGTTCGCCCAAGGGGTGGACGGCCCGGCCCCGTTGGTCGAGGTCGCGGCCGGCCACGGCCTGGACGTGGTGGTGGCGGGCGGCCCCGACACCCCGCACTCCGAGATCCGGCGCCGGCTGCGCCGGCTGGCCGCCGAGCACGGCAGCCAGCTGCTGCACGCCTGGGAGGTCAGGGCGGCCCGCAACTCCTACTTCGGGCCCGGCCGTTACGGCCGGATCCCGGTGGTGACCACCTTCTACGGGATCCGGATGCTGCGCGGCCTGCCCCGGCACCAGCCCCTGGTGCTGGGCCTGGGCGCGCTGCTGGGCGACGGCCGGGCCTTCGGCCACCGGGACGTCAGCCTGATCGAACCGCCGGTGAACACCGCCACGGACGCCCCCGGCCTGGTCGACGGCGCCGCGTTCCGCCGCCGGCACGGCATCGGGGACGAGGAACTGCTGCTGACCATCGTCACCCGGCTGGTCCCCGCGCTGGAGAAGGACGCCGGCGCGGAGCTCACCGTGGACGCCGTCCGGCACCTGGACGACCCCCGGGTCCGGCTGGTGATCGTCGGCAGCGGCCCCAGCCTGGAGCCGCTGCGGGTCCGCGCGGCCGCGGTCAACGGGGCCCTCGGCCGCCCGGCGGTGCTGGTCCCAGGGCAGCTCGCCGATCCGCGCCCCGCCTACCAGGGTGCGGACATCGTCCTCGGCATGGGTGGCTCCGCCCTGCGCGGACTCGCCTTCGGCAAGCCGGTGGTGGTGCACGGCGCCGCCGGGTACACCGCCGTGCACGAGCCGGGTCCGCTGGTCGAACCGCACGCCTCGCGCTGCATGTACGGCTTCGGGGACGGCTCGCGCGCGCCCGAGGCGCTGGCCGCCCAGCTGCGGGGTCTGCTCGACGATCCGGTGCGCCGGGCCGAACTGGGCGCCTGGGGGCGGGAGTGGGTGGTCGGCCGGTTCTCGCTGGAGAGCGTCACCGGCGCCTTCGAGGAGCTCTACGCCCGGGTGCTCGCCCGGCCGGGCCGGACGGTCGGCTGGCTGAGGGACCTGGAGCAGATGACCAGGTACGAGTTCACCAAACCGACCGCCCTGCGGCTGCTGGGGCGGTGACGCCAACTCTTCCCCTAACCGGTACATGGGTGTTTAATGGTTAGCATGAGTGAGCTGACGATCCCGCACATCCACCACCGCCACGTCGACGTCGACGGCCTGCGCGTCTTCTACCGCGAGACCGGACCGGCCGACGCCCCGGTACTCCTGCTGCTGCACGGATTCCCGTCCGCCTCCCACCAGTTCCGGCGGCTCTTCGACGCGCTCGGCACCCGCTACCGCCTGATCGCCCCCGACTACCCGGGCTTCGGCCACAGCGACAGCCCCGCACCCGAGGACTTCCGCTACCGCTTCGACACCCTGGCCGACGTCGTCGAGGGCTTCTGCCGGGCCCTCGGCCTCGACCGCTTCGCCCTCTACGTCTTCGACTTCGGCGCCCCCGTCGGCCTGCGGCTCGCCACCCGCCACCCCGAGTGGATCACCGGCCTGATCGTCCAGAACGGCAACGCCTACGAGGAGGGACTCTCCGCGCAGGCCCGCGAGTTCATCGCCAACCGCCCCGGTGTCGAGGGCGCCGCCGAACGCGCCCGCGCCATCCTCGTCGAGGAGATCACCCGGGCCCAGTACGAGGGCGGCACCGGCGACCCCTCACTCGTCGCCCCCGACGGCTGGACCCTCGACCAGCACCACCTCGACCTGCCCGGCCGCAAGGACATCCAGGTCGAACTCGCCCTCGACTACCACAGCAACGTCGAGCTCTACCCCGTCTGGCAGGACTGGCTGCGCACCCACCGGCCGCCGGCCCTGGTGCTCTGGGGCCGCAACGACCCGTTCTTCACCGAGCCCGGCGCCCGCGCCTACCTGCGCGACCTGCCCGACGCCGAACTCCACGTCTTCGACACCGGGCACTTCGCGCTGGAGGAGAAGCTGCCCGAGATCGCCCCGCTGATCGACGACTTCCTCGCCCGCACGCAGAAGTAGCAGGCGGGGCAGGAGCAGCGGGAGAGGCGGCAGGAGTACCGGAGGCGGCAGGACCGGCTGAGGTGGCAGGACCGGCTGAGGTGGCAGGACTGCTGAGTCAGCCGTCAGTCCCGGCGCAGCACCAGGGAGACGAAGCCCAGCGTCCCCCGGTAGCCGTGCAGCCACTCGGCGCGGTGCAGGTCGGCCGCCGCCCGGGCGTCCGCCGCGTCCGGGTGCCCCGGGTGGTCCAGCGCCCAGGCGGCCAGCGAGCCCGTCCAGGAGAACTCGTAGTCGTCCCACTCCGCCGGGCTGCTGACATGGCCGAACACCGGCGTCCACCCGGCCGCCACCACCCGGTCGACGGTGGTGGCCAGGTCCGCGTACTCCTCGCGGGCGGCACCCAGTCCGCCCAGCGCCGCCGACGAGGGCTCGCGCTCCCAGAACCCCTCGCCGACCAGCACCCGGCCGCCCGGCGCCAGATGCCCCCGGGCGGCGGCCAGCGTCGGCAGCAGCCCACCGAAGGCGTGCGTCGCGCCGACGTTCAGGACCAGCCCGAAGGGCTCGCGATCGGTGAACTCCCGGGCATCGAGATGGTGCAGCCCCAACCGCCGCTGCACCCCCGCCGCCTCCGCCGACTCCCGGGCCCGGGTCAGCGCGCCCGCGTCCAGGTCCACCCCGACCGCCCGCCGGCGCGGCCTCGCCGCCAGCGCCCGCAGCAGCCAGCCGCCCTGCCCGCAGCCGAGGTCGAGCACCCGCCCCTCCTCCTCCGGGCCGAGCGCCCGCTCCAGCAGCGCCGCCACGGCCTCGTCGGAGAGCGGCGCGGCGATCGGGTGATGGGCGTGGGCGAGCCGGGAGATCGTCTGACGGTCCATCCGGACAGTGTGGCCCACCCGACCCCGGCCCGTCCCGGTCTTTACCGGTACGCACGGCCCGTACGCACGGCCGGTACGCGCCGTCCGTACGACTATTTGTATGTACGGCCCTTCCAGGCGGCACCCCGGCCGCGCCAGTGCTGCACCGCCGAGTCGACCGTCATCAGCAGGTACAGCGCCGCCGTGAACGGCAGCAGCAGCGCGGCCGGCGCCGGCCGCCGGTAGTAGCGCAGCATCGGGACGAAGGTCCCCGTCATCAGCGCCCAGGCCGCCCCGCCCGCCACCGCCACCGGCCAGGCACCCGCCGCCACCCCGGCCAGCACCGCCGCCGGCGGCACCAGGTACACCAGCACCAGCCCCAGCACCGTCCCCAGCAGCAGCACCGGCGAATGCCGCAACTGGGCGTACGCGCTGCGCGACACCATCCGCCACAGCTGCGCCAGCCGCGGGTACGGGCGCACGCTGTCCACCTGCTCGGCCAGACCCAGCCAGGTCCGGCCCCCGGCGGCCTTCACCGCCCGGGCGAGGGACACGTCGTCGATGACCGCGCCCCGGATCGCCGCCACCCCGCCCGCCCGCTCCAGCGCCTCCCGCCGCACCAGCGAGCAGCCGCCGGCCGCCGCCGCCGTCCGGGAACCGGGCCGGTTGCTCCACCGGAACGGGTAGAGCTGGGCGAAGAAGTACACGAAGGCCGGCACGATCAGCCGCTCCCACCCCGTCTCGACCCGCAGCCGGGCCATCTGCGACACGAGGTCCAGCCGGTTCACCTCCGCCGCCGCCACCAACCCGGCCAGCGAGTCCGGGCCGTGCGCGATGTCCGCGTCCGTCAGCAGCAGGTACTCGGCGTCCGCCCCCGCCAGCTCCACCCCGTGCCGCACCGCCCACAGCTTGCCCGTCCACCCCGGCGGCAGCGGGGGAGGAGAGGCCACCGTCAGCTCCAGGCCCCCCGGGCCGGCGAGCGAACGCGCCAGTGCACCGGTGCCGTCCGTGCTGTGGTCGTCCACCAGCACCACCCGCGCCCGCCCCGGGTACTTCTGCGCCAGCAGGCTCGGCAGGGACAGCGGCAGCACCTCCGCCTCGTCCCGGGCCGGCACCACCACCGCCACCTGCGGCCACCGCGCGGGCGGACGGCGCGGCGGCAGACGCACATCGGTACGCCAGAACAACCCGTGGCAGCCCGCCAGCCAGAGCCAGACCAGCAGGGAGAGAACGGCGATCCACAGCAGGACGGTCACCCGGGCAGTCTGCCGCACCAGGGGCCCGCGGCGGGCCATCGACTAAAGTCTTGAAGCGTGAAGATCGCACTGATGGACTCGGGAATCGGCCTGCTGGCCGCCGCCGGCGTACTCCGGACCATGCGCCCGGACGTCGATCTGGTGCTCTCCTCCAACCCCGCCTCGATGCCCTGGGGCCCCCGGACGCCCGAGGAGATCACCGAACTCGCCCTCGGCTGCGCCCGCGCCGCCGCCGCGTACGAACCGGACGCGCTGATCATCGCCTGCAACACCGCCTCCGTCCACGCGCTCGCCGCCCTCCGCGCCGAACTGGAGCCCGCGCTCCCGGTCATCGCCACCGTCCCGGCGATCAAGCCGGCCGCCGCGCTCGGCGGCCCGGTCGCCATCTGGGCCACCCCGGCCACCACCGGCAGCGCGTACCAGCGCGGACTGATCCGCGACTTCGCCGGAACCGCCGCCGTCACCGAGGTGGCCTGCCCCGGGCTCGCCGACGCCGTGGACCACGGAGACCAGGCGGCGATCGACGCGGCCGTCGCGGATGCCGCCGCCCGGACCCCGGCCGGCACGGCTGCCCTCGTCCTCGGCTGCACGCACTACGAACTGGTCGCCGAGCGCATCCGCGCCGCCGTCGCACCGACCGCCCTGCCCTCGCTCACCCTGCACGGCTCCGCCGAACCGGTCGTCGCCCAGGCCCTCCGCCGCGTCGCCGACCCCGCCCGCCGCGGCAACGCCACCCTCACCGTCCTCCACGCCGGCACTCCGACCACCCTCCCCGCCATCGCCATGGCCTACCCCGGCACGGCCCTCCTCGGCGCCACCCCGGCCGCGACCCCGGT
>NZ_JAXCLC010000067.1:0-51809 GCF_034043715.1 Kitasatospora purpeofusca
GGGGGCGGGGCGGGCGCCGCCCCCCCCGGGCGCGGGGGGGCGGGCCCCCCCCCCCCCCCCCCCCCCCCCCGCCCCTCTTCCGTTCGCGGCCGCCGTTCGCCGCCGTTCCGTTCCGGCCGCCGCCGCCCCGGTCTCCCCCCGGGGCGGCGGCCGGCTCACCAGCCGAGCAGGTACGCCCCCCGGCGCAGCCCCGCCAGCACCGTGTCCGCCGTGGCCTCGGCCGCGTCCGCCGCCGGGCCCTCGGCCTGCGGCGCACCGTCGGCCGCGCCGTTTCCGGCCGTTCCCCCGTGGAGCACCACGTAGTGCAGCGCCGCGCCCGTGGCCCGGCTCTCCCGCCGGAAGGCGTCCAGCGCGGTCGGGGCGACCGATCCCTCCACCACCACCTGGTAGCCGCCCGAGGCGAAGGCGAAGGCCGCCTGGGCGGTGGCCGCCAGCGCGGTCGCGTTCTGCCGCCGCGCCTCCGGCCGGTCCGGGGTGACGAAGCCCTGCCGGACCGCCCGCCGGAAGTCCTCCGCGCGCAGGTGGACGCTGGGGAAGAGCGCGTCCGCGACCAGGGGGGCCACCGCGCCGCTCCCGGCACCGGCGGCCGGGTCGGAGAGGACGACCACGCAGCCCGCCCCCCGTCCGCCTCCGAGCTCCGGCCCACCTATGGTCGTACGGTTCACAGCTGCTGATCCCTTCGCGGGCCGGGGACGGACGGGGCCGGAGCGGGACGGGCGGAACACGCGGGGGCCGGCCGGAGTCGGAACACGGGCCGGCCGAATCCGGCAAGGCGGACAGCCGACCGCCTCGTCCCTACGAGTGACTGCTGTCGAGGATCAACCTAGTCCACGGCGCGCCCCGGAGTCCTCCCCTCCCCGGACCTCCCGCCGTCCCCCGGCGGGCCCCGCCGTCCGTTCGGCCTCCCGCTGCGCCCACGCCTACGCCCGCTCCCGCGCCCGCAGCACGATCGGGTTGGTGAGCGCGGCCATCGGGCCCCAGGGGAGGTCCGGGCCCATCGCGTTGCCCCGGCCCGGGGTCCCGTCGGCCCTCGGGTGCCGCACCTCGGCCCGGACGAACGCGGCCAGCGAGGCCGTCGTCCGCCAGACCACCGTGCCCGCGCCGTCGGCGGGCAGCGACTCCTGGTGCAGCTGGCCCTCGTCGGTCAGGAACCGCACCGTGCCGTTCGGCACCCCGGAGACAACCAGCCGGATGTCCACCGGAGCGTCCCCGGGCACGGTCAGCTCCTCGCCGATCCCGGCCTGCCGGCCGTTCCCGGTCGCCGTGAACTCCAGCCGGACGGCCGCCGATTCGGCGAGCCAGCTGCGGCCGGCGCGCAGTCCGTCGAGGATGTCGTCCCGGGCGAGGTCCTCGGCGAGCACCACGGTGTGCGGTGAGCCGATCACCTGCGGGGCGCTGTGCGCGTCGCTGTTGCCGATCGCGGGCAGCCAGGAGCGCCCGTCGCGCAGCGCCACCGCCAGCTGGGCGTCCCAGCCGTCCACGGCCGACTCGTCGTCGTACGTCCACGGGCCGTTCCACACCTCGACGGCGTCGGCGTGCTCGTACCCGAACTTCCACTGGCAGGCGACGTACGGGCAGTACGGGTGCGCGGGCACCACCAGGCCGCCCTGCCGCCGGACCTGGCGGGCGAACCGGGGGAGGGCCTCGTCGCGGGAGCGGTAGCGCCAGTCGACGAACTCGCCCGGGTGCAGGCCCAGCGCCAGCCAGTGGCCGTTGCGGGTGGTGACCTCCTCGCCGAGCAGGATCAGCAGGTCCGGGCCGGCCGACGGGCCCCAGGCGCCGTGCGCGGAGGAGGTGTTGTGGTCGGTCGACACGATGAAGTCCAGCCCTGCCGCGCGTGCCCCGGCGGCCACCTCGGCGGGCTCGCGGCGCCCGTCGGAGTGCACCGTGTGCAGGTGGCAGTCGCCCCGGTACCAGGCCCGGCCGCGCCCCCGGGCGCGCTCCGGCGGGTAGGCGGGGCTGGACTCGCCGCCGGGCTCGCCGAACCGCAGCGTGACGTCGACCTGGTACTCCAGCCCCTGCGGCGCCACTTGGTACGGCCCCAGGACGACGTTCCAGCGCCCAGGGCGGACCGGCCCCGGCAGGTAGCCGGGGGTGGCCTGCTCCCGGCTCACCGTGAAGCCGGTCCGGAAGCCGCCCGACCAGCCGCGGAAGCCCCGGCCGCCGAGTTCGGTGCCGCGCTCGTCGAACAGCCCGATGTCGCAGGAGTTGCCGGGGGTGCCGGGCGGCACGGCCGGCTTGTCGTACCGGTAGGTGACGGCGAGTTCGCGGACGCCGGCCGGGACGTCGAAGGGCAGGTACACGAAGTCGGGTGCGCCGGTCGGCAGCTTCCCGGTCAGGGTGACCGTCCGTTCCTGCGGCGCGGCCGGGGCCGCGGCTCCCTCGGCGCGGGCGGTGCCCGCGCCCGCCACCACGGCGCCGAGCGCGCCCGCCGCGCCCGCGGCCAGGAGCCCGCGCCGGCCCGGCCGGGCCCTCTCCTCGTGCACGTCGTCCGCCATCGGGTGCCTCCGCTCTCGCCGGGGATGCTCGCGGCCCGTACCTACCCGCTGTCCGCTCGCCCGGGTGAACCCCCGGTGAGCCGGGCCCCACCACCGGGCGGCGGTCCCGTGAAGGCGGACCCGGGTTGCGCCGGGGGGCGGGTCGGGCCCTGAATAGGAAGTAGTCAGATCATCTGACAGTCGGGCAGATTCGGAGCGCATTGATGTCACTCAGTCGGCGGACCCTCCTGGTGGCCGCGGCCGGCACCACCCTGGCCGCCTGCGCGCCGACGACGAGCCCCGCGCCGCCCGTCCCCACCGCACCGCCCGTCCCCACTGCGGCGCCCGTTCCCACTGCGGCGCCTGTCCCCACCGCGGCGCCCGTTCCCACCGCGGCGCCGGTGGCCCCCACACCGACCCCGACCGCCACGCCCACGCCCACCGCCGGGGCCACCGCCGAGGTCCCTGCCCCCGCGCCCGCCCCCGCCGCCCCCGCCCCCGCAGCCGTCCCCAGCCGCGCGCTCGTCACCGCGCGCTACGCCGACGCCGCCCCCGCCGCCTGGGGCCTCGACGTCCCCGGAGTGCTCACCGCCCTCCCCAGGTCGGCCGCCCCCGCCATCGCCCTCACCTTCGACGCCTGCGGCGGCCCCGGCGGCTCCGGCTACGACGCCGCCCTCGTCGAGACCCTCCGCACCCACGGCGTCCCCGCCACCCTGTTCCTGAACGCCCGCTGGATCGAGGCCAACCCCGCCGCCTTCGAGAGCCTCGCCGCCGACCCGCTGTTCGAGATCGCCAACCACGGCACCGCCCACCGCCCCCTCTCCGTCACCGGCCGCTCGGCCTACGGCATCGCCGGCACCCGCGACCCCGGCGAGGTCCACGACGAGATCGCGGGCAACCTCGCCAAGCTCACCGCCCTGCTCGGCCACCCCCCGGCGTTCTTCCGCTCCGGCACCGCCCACTACGACGACGTGGCCACCCGGATCGCCGCCGACCTCGGCCAGCGGATCGCCGGTTTCAGCACCAACGCCGACGGCGGCGCCACCCTCCCCGCCGCCCAGGTCCGCCGGGAACTCCTCGACGCCGCCCCGGGCGCCATCGTCATCGCCCACATGAACCACCCCACCGCCGGCACCGGCCCGGGCCTGGCCACCGCCCTCCCCACCCTCCTCGCGGCCGGCCGGACCTTCACCCGCCTCTCCGACGCCTTCCGCTGACCCCTTCCGCTGCCCGCGTCGCACCGGAGAAATCCCGGTCCCGGACCTTCGGAACGAGCCCCAGGCGTGCTGTTCAGGCGTGCCGTTCAGGCGTGCTGTCCCGTGAGGACGGTGATCGCGGTGGCCAGGTGGTCCTCGTGGACGCGCCAGCGGCCGTCCAGGGTGGGGAGCGGGGAGGGGACGAGGAGGGTGGCGGTGAAGGTGCCGTCCGGGCGGAGAGTGAGGTCGGCCTCGGAGAAGTCGAGGAAGGTGCGGGTGAGCGGGAACCAGGTCTTGTAGACGGATTCCTTGGCGCTGAAGAGGATGCGGTCCCAGGGGGTGCCGGGGTGGGCGGCGGAGAGGGCGGTGTCGCGTTCCCGCTCGGCGGGCAGGGCGATGGCCTCGAGGACGCCCTCGGGGAGGGGGAGTGCGGGTTCGGCGTCGATACCGAGGGAGAGCACGTCCCCGGAGCGGGCCACGGCGGCGGCGCGGAAGCCGGCGCAGTGGGTGAGGGAGCCGACGACGCCCTCGGGCCACCCCGGGGCGCCGCGCAGTCCGGGGACCAGGGGGCGGTAGGGGACGCCGAGGCGGCCGAGGGCGAGCCGGGCGCAGTGGCGGACGGTGGTGAACTCGCGGCGGCGGGACTCGACGGCGCGGGCGACGGCCGCTGCCTCCTCGGGCTCGAGGCGGGCCTCGGGCGGGTCGGAGTAGGCGGTCTCGACGACGACGGACGCGGGCAGGAGTGCGCTGATCACTGTTCCCCCGGACAGGACGGACGACAAAGAGGCTGAGCAGTCGGAGGATAACCCGATGATCGGGTTGGCGATCGGCTATTCGAAGGCGGCGGCGGCCTCCCTCAGGGCGCGGCGGCATGGTGGGGCACGACGGGGCGGGGTGCGACGGAGGGCGCACGGGTGCCGCGGTGCGGAAGGACGGCCGGAGTGCGGCCGGAGTGCGGCCGGAGAATCAGCGGGTGAGCGTCCCGCGACAACAACAACAGCGGCGGCGGGCCGGGGCGACACGGTGAACGGTGCGGGTGATCATCGGCCCTCCTTCCGCTCTCTCGGGGCGCTGCGACGGGTGCTGCGACCGGGCTCGGCGCTCATCGTGCTGAAGCCCGCGGCTCCCTGTCAATCACCCGTTCCGCCTGCTGGGAAGGGGTGTTGCGGCCGTATGACGCCGCGTTGCGGGAGACGTTCGGGTGATGACGAGGCTGCTGCGAGGGCGTGTTCCCGCCTGTCGGGGGCGTGTCGGGAGGACTGACTCTCGCAGCGGAAATAACCGAGGCAGCCGAAGGGCCCGCCCGGAGTGTGTCCGGACGGGCCCGAGTGAGGCGAGGGGCGCCGGTGGTGGTGTCACAGAAGTAGACGACGGCCTGGTGGCTGCTCACATACGCCTGGCCGGCCGCGTGGCAGGAGGCGGCGGTCGGGTAGATGCCGACGTAGGTGTAGGTGGCGGCCTGGGCGCTCGGGGCCGCGAACAGGGCGCTGCCCGCCATGATTCCGGCCACGGCCACGCTGGAGAAGGCCTTGCGAAGCGACATGAGTGGTCTTCCTCCCATTGGTGAGCGCCGGGTCCGTGCCCCTGCGCTTCGCCGAGGAGCCTCCTCCGAATGCGAACGCCGGGCAATGGTAGAGACCAATTCCGACCGGAATCCGTGTGGTGTTTCTGTGACGGTGCAGGTCACGGGCTCGCCTGACAGGCTGACGATCATCTTCCGGACAGTTCTTGCACTGTCCGGCACCTGACAGGCGGCCGTCGACGGCTCGCCTCCCGCCCCTATGCCCCCATCAGTCGGGCGAAGTCCAGGCCGAGGCTGCCGAGTACGGGGAGCGCGCCGAGGTCGGTGACGGCGCCGACCGGGATGCTGTAGCCCTGGTTGACCTCCCGGGGCTTCGGCGCGGCGGCGGCCGGGCCGGTCAGGGTGCCGGTCAGCACGGCGGCGAGGGCGGCGAGCAGGGCGAAGGTGCGCAACGGGGCCTCCGAGAACGCGGGAACGGGCGTCCTGCTGAACGCGCGGGAGAGTCGTGCGGTCACGCATCGTCCCCCCGTCGGCCGAGCGGGTAAAGCCCCGCCGCTTGTGTTCATGACAACGTGTCAGATGTCTGTACCAGCTGTGGATGCTCTGCCTACTGTCCTTTCCAACCACCGAACTGGGAGGGCACACATGCGAGTTGTCCTGAACCTCCGGATCCTGGCGGGCGTCCCGCTGGCCGCCGCCGCGCTGGTCGCGCTCACCGCCGGTACCGCGAGCGCCGCGATACCGATCAACAAGCCCATGACCGGCAAGGCCACCTACTACAACGACGCCGGCTACGGCGCCTGCGGCACCCAGATCAACGCCGGCAACCAGCTGCTGGTCGCCGTCTCGCACACCTGGTGGACCAGCGCCAACCCCAACAACGACCCGCTCTGCAAGGGCATCTCGGTCAAGGTCAGCTACCAGGGCAAGACCGTCACCGTGCCGGTCAGGGACAAGTGTCCGTCCTGCGACTCCAGCCACATCGACCTCAGCCAGCCGGCCTTCGCCCGGTTCGCGCCCCTCGGCCAGGGCGTGATCAACGGCCTCACCTGGCAGTTCGTCAAGACCGGATTCGCCGGTGCGAGCATCCCGCTCACCGAGCCGGTCACCGGCTCGACCATCGGCTGAACCGGCACCGCCGCCGCCCGCACCCGCCGCCGCCCGCACCCGCCGCGCTCCCACTGCCGGCGGGTGCGGACGGCCCTCGCCCGCGCCCGCGACACCGCCTTCGACGTGCGCTGCGCCGCCCCCGGGCCCTAGGAGGACGAGCCGGGCCGCCGGGATCCTCGAACGCCTCCTGGTCTGACAGGGTGCAGCGAGGGGGCACCGGATCCTTCCAGGCTGGCGCTGGTTCGCACCCGGGCGGCAGGCGTACCGTCCGGGAAACTGTCGGCGCGAGGTGGAGGTCGGGTTCCGTGGGATCCGGTGGCACGGGTGTGAACGGCACGGGTGTGAACGGCGGAGTGTCATTCTGGTGGGGCCGGCTCGGGATGCCCGAGACCCGGCCCGCACTGCCCGGCAACCGGGAGGTCGACGTCTGCGTGGTCGGCGGCGGCTACACCGGCCTGTGGACGGCCTACTACCTCAAGAAGGCCGATCCGGGCCTGCGGATCGCCGTCCTGGAACAGCGCTTCTGCGGCTACGGCGCCTCGGGGCGCAACGGCGGCTGGCTGTACAACGGCTTCGCCGGCCGCGGCGCCTTCGCCCGCCGCTACGGGCAGGAGCGCGCCGCCGCGATGCAGCGGGTGATGGACCGGGCGGTCGGCGAGGTCGCCGACACCCTCGCCGCCGAGGACATCGACGCCGACCTGGTGCGCGGCGGCGTCCTGGAGGTCGCCCGCACCCCCGCCCAACTGGCCCGGCTGCGCGACTTCACCGAGGCCGAACGCGCCTACGGCGCCGACCGCGTCCAGGCGCTCGACGCCGAGGAGGCCGCGCACCGCCTGAACGTCGCCGGCACCCTCGGCGCCGTCTGGAGCCCCCACGGCGCCCGCGTCCAGCCCGCCAAGCTCGCCGCCGGCCTCGCCGACGTGGTCGAACGGCTCGGTGTCGAACTCTACGAGGGCACCCCGGTGACCGCGATCCGCGGCGGCCGCAAGGCCCGGGCCGTCACCCCGCACGGCACCGTCACCGCCCGGTACGTGCTGCGCGCCACCGAGGGCTTCACCTCGGGCCTCGCGGGCGAACGCCGCACCTGGCTGCCGATGAACTCGGCGATGATCGCCACCGAACCGCTCCCGCCCTCCTTCTGGGAGGAGATCGGCTGGGAGGGCCGCGAGGTGCTCGGCGACTTCGCCCACGCCTACATGTACGCGCAGCGCACCGCCGACGACCGGATCGCCCTCGGCGGGCGCGGCGTCCCCTACCGCTTCGGCTCCCGCACCGACACCGACGGCGCCACCCAGCCCGCGACCGTCCGCCAACTGCGTGAGATCCTGCACGAGTTCTTCCCCGCCGCCCGCACCGCCAGGATCGAGCACGCCTGGGCCGGGGTCCTCGGCGTGCCCCGCGACTGGTGCGCCACCGTCGACCTGGACCGCCGCACCGGCCTGGGCTGGGCCGGCGGCTACGTCGGCAGCGGCGTCACCACCACCAACCTGGCCGGCCGCACCCTGCGCGACCTCGTCCTCGGCCACGACACCGAACTCATCCGGCTGCCCTGGGTCGGCCACAGCGTCCGCCGCTGGGAGCCCGAACCTTTCCGCTGGCTCGGCGTCCACGCCCTCTACGCCGCCTATCACACCGCCGACCGCCAGGAAGCCACCCGCCGCCGCCCCACCACCTCCCCCCTCGCCCGCCTCGCCGACACCATCGCCCGCAGGTAGCGCAGAAGGACGACACCCGACCCCGCCACCACGCCGCCGCCGCCCGCCCGGCAGCCCTGCTACGGGCTAAAGCAAATAGACCTGCTGCCACTCCAAGGAGGTCATGGTCAGCGCGGCCTCGGCGAGTCGGCGGGCCGACGCGCAGCCTGGTCACCGGCCTGCTCCACCGTCTCGGTGGGGCGGATGCCCCCCCGGGCCGGCCGGGTGGTGCGGCCGGCCCCGGGGAGGGCGGGGTCAGGCGCCCACGTAGGAGGCCAGGTGTTGGGCGGTGAGGGTGGAGCGGGCGGCGACGAGGGCGGCGGGGGTGCCTTCGAAGACGATGCGGCCGCCGTCGTGGCCGGCGCCGGGGCCGAGGTCGATGATCCAGTCCGCGTGGGCCATGACGGCCTGGTGGTGCTCGACCACGATGACGGACTTGCCGGAGTCGACCAGGCGGTCCAGCAGGCCGAGCAGCTGCTCGACGTCGGCGAGGTGCAGGCCGGTGGTCGGCTCGTCGAGGACGTAGATGCCGCCCTTGTCGCCCATGTGGGTGGCGAGCTTGAGGCGCTGCCGCTCGCCGCCGGAGAGGGTGGTGAGGGGCTGGCCGAGGCTGACGTAGCCGAGGCCGACGTCGGCCAGGCGGGTGAGGATGCGGTGGGCCGCGGGGGTGCGGGCCTCGCCGGCGGCGAAGAAGGCCTCCGCCTCCGTCACCGGCATCGCCAGGACCTCGCTGATGTCCTTGCCGCCGAAGTGGTACTCCAGCACCGAGGCGTCGAAGCGCCGCCCCTCGCAGTCCTCGCAGGTGGTGGCCACGCCGGCCATCATCGCGAGGTCGGTGTAGACGACGCCGGCGCCGTTGCAGGTCGGGCAGGCACCCTCGGAGTTCGGGCTGAACAGGGCCGGCTTCACCCCGTTGGCCTTCGCGAAGGCCTTCCGGATCGGCTCCAGCAGACCGGTGTAGGTGGCCGGGTTGCTGCGCCGGGAGCCGCGGATCGGGCTCTGGTCGACCGACACCACGTCCTCGCCGGGCGGGACCGAGCCGTGCACCAGGGAGCTCTTGCCGGAGCCGGCCACACCCGTGACGACGACCAGGACACCCAGCGGAATGTCGACGTCGACCCCGCGCAGGTTGTGGGCGGTGGCGCCGCGGATCGGCAGCTTGCCGGTCGGGGGGCGGACGGTCGACTTCACCGCCGCCCGGTCGTCCAGGTGACGGCCGGTCACCGTGCCGGCCGCGCGCAGGCCCGCCAGCGGGCCCTCGTAGCAGACCGTGCCGCCGGCCGAGCCCGCGCCCGGGCCGAGGTCCACCACATGGTCGGCGATCGCGATCACCTCGGGCTTGTGCTCCACCACCAGCACCGTGTTGCCCTTGTCCCGGAGCTGGAGCAGCAGGCCGTTCATCCGCTGGATGTCGTGCGGGTGCAGACCGGTGCTGGGCTCGTCGAAGACATAGGTGACGTCGGTGAGCGAGGAGCCGAGGTGGCGGATCATCTTGACCCGCTGCGCCTCGCCGCCCGACAGGGTGCCGGCCGGCCGCTCCAGCGAGAGGTAGCCGAGGCCGATCTCCACGAAGGAGTCCAGGGTCTGCCGGAGCGCGGCCAGCAGCGGCGCCACCGAGGGCTCGTCCAGGCCGCGCACCCACTGCGCGAGGTCGCTGATCTGCATCGCGCAGGCGTCGGCGATGCTGATGCCGCCGATCTTCGACGAGCGGGCGGCCGCCGTGAGCCGGGTGCCCCCGCAGTCGGGGCAGGCGGTGAAGGTGACCGCGCGGTCCACGAACGCCCGGACGTGCGGCTGCATCGCCTCCCGGTCCTTGGCCAGCATGGACTTCTGGACCTTGGGGATCAGCCCCTCGTAGGTGAGGTTGATGCCGTTGACCTTCACCTTGGTCGGCTCGCGGTGCAGGAAGTCCCGCAGCTCCCGCTCGCTGTAGTCGCGGATCGGCTTGTCCGGGTCGAGGAAGCCGGAGCCGGCGTAGATCCTGGTCATCCAGCCGTCACCGGTGAAGCCGGGGACGGTGATCGCGCCCTCCGAGAGCGACTTGGAGTCGTCGTAGAGCTGGCTGAGGTCGATGTCCGAGACCGAGCCCCGGCCCTCGCAGCGCGGGCACATGCCGCCGGTGACGCTGAAACTGCGCGCCTCCTTGACGGTCTTCCCGGCGCGCTCGACGGTGACCGCGCCGGCCCCGCTGATCGAGGCGACGTTGAAGGAGAAGGCCTTGGCCGAGCCGATGTGCGGCAGCCCCAGCCGGCTGAACAGGATCCGCAGCATCGCGTTGGTGTCGGTGGCGGTGCCGACGGTGGAGCGCGGATCGGCGCCCATCCGCTGCTGGTCGACGATGATCGCGGTGGTCAGGCCGTCGAGCACGTCCACGTCGGGCCGGGCCACGGACGGCATGAAGCCCTGGACGAAGGCGCTGTAGGTCTCGTTGATCAGCCGCTGGGACTCGGCGGCGACGGTGTCGAACACCAGGGAGCTCTTGCCCGAGCCGGAGACGCCCGTGAACACCGTGAGCCGGCGCTTGGGGATCTCGATACTGACGTCCTTGAGGTTGTTCTCCCGCGCGCCGTGTACGCGGATCAGGTCGTGACTGTCGGCGGCGTGCGGCTCGGATGCCTGCGCGCCGGTGCTCCTGGCCGTGCTCATCGTGTCTCCGGTTCCTCTCGCGATGCCCTCGGTTCCGATCCAACCACCCGGGTACGACAAGCGGTGTTTAGGCCGGTCGGCGCCCGTGCGCTGGCGGCGGGCGGGGGCGCGCCGCACGGTGGTGGCGGGAGTCGGCCAGTGGGAGTCGGCCAGCGGGAGCCGGACAGCGGGAGGCGGCCAGGTGCGGGCGAGGCGGGCGAGGCGGGCATGGCGGGTGTGGCGGGCGGCGGCGGGTGCGGCAGCCCTCGTCCTGGGGATCGGCGCGGCCCCGGCCGAGGCCGCCGGACTGCGGCCCACCTGGACGGTGGCCGTGGTCGACCAGGCCTCCCGCCGGGTGCTGGTGCTCGGCGCCGACCGGCCGGCCGCGCTGTCCGCCCTCGCGGGACCGGCCGGGTCGGACGCCGGACGCGGGGTGGACCGGCGGCCGGTGCTCTGGTCGTGGTCCGCGGACGCCGCCCCCGACCTGGCCGACCTCGACCCGGGCCGGACCTGGGCGCTGCCGGACGAGGCCAAGAGCCGGGTCAGGCAGGGCCGTCGCTTCCTGGTCACCACCGCCTCCGGCGGGCTGGCGGCCGTCGTCGACACCACGACCGGCGCCACCGTCTGGGCCGTCGACACCGGATCGGCCAACCCGCACAGCGCCGAACTGCTCCCGGACGGCAATGTCGCCGTCGCCGCCTCGGGCGGCGGCTGGGTCCGGCTGTACGCGGCCTCGCTGGGTCCGCGCAGCACCGCGTACGCCGAGTACCGGCTGCCGGGCGCGCACGGCGTCCAGTGGGACGCGCGCTCCCGGCGGCTCTGGGCGCTCGGGGACGGCACCCTGACGGCCTTGCGGGTGGGCGGCACGGTGGCCGCGCCGACGCTCACCGCCGACCGGTCGGTGCCGCTGCCCGAGCGCGGCGGCCACGACCTGGCCCCGGTGCTGGCCTCGCCGGGCCGGTTCTGGGTGAGCACGGCGGCGCACCTGTGGCGGTTCGACCCATCGGCGGACCGCTTCACCCGGGTCCGGTTGGCGGACGAACGGGCCGAGCGGGACATCAAGAGCGTGGGCGACGAGCCCGGCAGCGGGCGGCTGCTCACGGCCGCCCCGGACCACGCGGGCCCGTGCGCCTGGTGCACCTCGGTGCTCACCCTGCACCGCCCGGACGGCGTCCGGTACCTGCCCGGCGCCCAGCTCTACAAGGCGCGCTGGTGGACCAGTTGGGGGAGCGGGGCATGACCGGCCGGCCGGGGGCCGGTCCGGAGCGGGGGGCCGAACGGGCTGGCATTCGGTGGATGCGGCTGATTTTATGCAACGTCAAACTACTCCAATGGTGGTCAGTTTCCGCTCCTGTTCCGAATACCTCCCGGTAGCGCCCCGGGCTGGGATAGCGTCCATGGCGCCGGGGGGAACACGGACCCGCTCGCCGGGTTCACACATCCAGGAACGCGCATCCAGAAATGCCGTAACCGTTTAGGGAGAGAACTGTGCGCAATTTCGTTTCCGAATCCAGGTCCGAGAACGTCGACGAACTGCGGCTCGCGGTCGACTCGCTCGCGGCCTTCCCGGCCGGCGGCGCGGCCGGCGGGGCGGACGTCCCCGACCGCCTCGCGGCGGTCGCCGAGCTGTGCCGGGCGGTCGACGGCGTGCTCGACAGCCTGGTCGTCCGGGCCGCGGCCGAGGCCGCCGAGGAGGGCTGGACCGCCGCCCGGATGGCCTCCGAGCACGCTGTCTACTACGCGCGGTTGCAGCGGGCACTGCTGCCCACCGGTGCCGCGGCCGAACACCGGTGAGCGCGGCACGGAACCACGAGGCGGACGCCAACGCGCACGTCCTGGCCTGCCCCACCCGGTGGAGCGACGTCGATGAGAACGGGCACATCAACAACGCCCGGCTGGTCTCCTACGTGCAGGAGGGAATTTACGACCTCTTCTGCCACCACTCGACCGCGGTACGGGAATCCCTGTTTCCCTCGGGATTCCTGATCGCCCGGCACGAGATCGATTATCTGGAACAGCTGCACCACGGGCCGGAGCCATTGCTGGTACGGCTGACGGTGGAACGGCTCGGACGCAGTTCCGCGCATGTCGTGGTGAATGTGTGCCGTGACCCGCACACCTTTATGCGGGCGCGGACCGTGGTGGTCGCCCGGGACCGGGCCTCCGGCCGCTCCCGTACGCTCAGCCCGCCGGAGCGGCGGTTCCTCTCCGGTTTCCTGGCCGACGAGGCGGCCGTCGCGGCGCCGCCCCGGCCGGGTGTGAAGTCCCCGCGCGGGGCCCTGGTCGCCGCCTCCGCCGGACACCACCAGCCCCGCCGGCGCCTGCCCGGCCTGAGTGCGCTGACCCGGAGCGTCCCCGTGGGGTCGTACCGGCACCGCGCGCGCTGACCCTTCGGTAGGCCGGGCCGGCCGACGCCCGGCACAGGAAGTCGACTGGGGCTTCTTCCTGTGCGGGGGCGGACGGGCGGACGGATGCGACGACGGTGGGAACGACGGAAGCAACGACGGTAGGAACGACGGAAGCAACGACGGCTGGAAGGGCGGCTGGAACGACCGGGCGGCCGCGTCAGCCGACGGTCGCGCGGTGGAGCTCCGCGCCCGGGCCGTCGAGCCGGACCGGGACGGTGGTGGGCGGCAGGTAGGCGGAGCCGCCCCGGGCGAGGCGCAGGGCCGAGCCGTCGGGGGCGGACAGCCGGGCCTCGCCGGCGGTGCACAGCAGGATCTGCGGGGCGTCCGCGCGGTCGATCCGCACGCCGGGGTCGGCGAGGCGGAGCCGGGAGAGGCGGAACTCGGCCGCGAGGGAGGGGAAGCGGGCCTCCGCGGGATCGCCGCCGGCCGCGGGTGCGGCGGTCAGGACGACCGGTTCGACGGCCTCGGGGACGGTCACCGCGAGCAGTCCCGGAACGTCGATGTACTTGGCGGTCAGACCGCAGCGCAGCACGTTGTCCGAGTTGGCCATCAGCTCGACGCCCAGGCCGTGGAGGTAGGCGTGCGGCACGCCGGCGTCCAGGTGCAGGGCCTGGCCGGGCCGCAGTCGGACGTGGTTCAGCAGCAGCGCGGCGAGCAGGCCCGGATCGCCGGGGTAGTCGCGGGCGGCGCGGGCGTAGGCCGTGCAGGCGGCGGCGAAGGGGCCGCCGGACACCGCGATCCGCTCCAGCGCGGCGGTGACCTCCGTGAGCACGGCAGTATCCGCCGGACCACCCGTACCGCCGCCGCCGAGGGCCTGCCGGAGCAGGGCGGGGAGCACCTCCGCGGCGGGCCGCGCGCGCAGCGTCGAAGCCCAGCCGGCCAGGGCCGGGACCGCCAGCCGGTCCAGCAGCGCGGCCGTGGCGGCGGTCGGGCGGAAGCCGCACAGGGCCTCGAAGTCGCCCAGCGCGCACAGCAGTTCCGGCTTGTGTCCACGATCCTTGTAGACTCGCTCCGGGGCGTCCGGCGGGACCCCGAGCGCCTCCTCGGCGGCGAATCCGGCCTCGGCCTGGGCCCGGGTCGGGTGGACCTGGAGGGACAGCGCCCGTTCGGCGGCCAGCACCTTGAACAGGAACGGCAGCCGGGGGCCGAACCGCCGGACGGTGGCCGCCCCGAGCAGCTCCTCCGGGGCCTCGGCGATCAGTTCGTCCAGCGGGCGCGGCCCGTGCCCGTCGTCGAGCAGGGACGGCGCGGACGGGTGGGCGCCCAGCCACAGTTCGGCCTGCGGTGCGCCGGTGGGCGCGGTACCGGTCAGCGCGGGGATCGCGGTGACCGAACCCCAGGCGTACGGGCGCACCGGGTTGGTGAGCGGGGCGAACAGCGGCATGCGGACGTCTCCCGGGGGTGGTGGCGGGGATGGGTCGGGGACGGGCGGCGCGGCTGCTCAGCGGCTGCTCAGCGGCTGCTCAGCGGCAGAGCGCGGCGGCGCCGATCAGCCCGGCGTCGTTCCCCAGCTCGGCCCGGCGCACGTCCAGCCCGCGCACGTACGGCAGTGCCGCGTAGCGGTCCAGATGCCGGGCGAGCGGCTCGAACAGCACCGGCCCGGCCGCCGCCACCCCGCCGCCGACCACCACCCGCCGCAGGTCGGCCAGGGTGGCGGTGGCGGCGATCCCGGCCGCCAGCGCCTGCGCCGCCCGGTCGAAGGCGGCCAGCGCCACCGGGTGCCCGGCCAGTGCGTCCTCGGCCACCGCGCGCGCCGAGCGGTCCCCGCCCCGGGGCTCCCAGCCCTCGGCGAGCGCCCGCCGGGCGATGGCGGTGCCGCTGGCGATGTTCTCCAGGCAGCCGTAAGAGCCGCACGGGCACCGCTCGCCGTCCAGGTCCACGGTGATGTGGCCGAGGTGGCCGGCGTTGCCGCTCGGACCGGGGTGCACCGCGCCGTTCAGCACCAGGCCCGCGCCGACCCCGGTGGAGACCACCAGGCAGAGCGCGTTCCCGGCGCCCCGGGCGGCGCCGCGCCAGTGCTCCGCGGCGGCCATCGCGACCCCGTCCCCGGCCAGCGCGACCGGGCGGCCGGCCACGGCGGGGTGGGCGGCGACCTCGGCGGTGAGCGGGAACTCCCGCCAGCCGGGGATGTTGACGGGGCTGACCGTGCCGCCGGCGAGGTCCACCGGTCCGGCACTGCCGATGCCGACGGCGGTGACCGCCGCCCAGTCGGGGGCGGCGGCGAGGTGGTCCAGCACCCGGTGCACCACGGCCAGCACCTCGGCGCCGGACTCCTTCGCCGGGGTCGGCAGCTGGACGCGGTGGGCGAGCGTCCCGGCGGAGTCGACGAGCGCCCCGGCGATCTTGGTGCCGCCGATGTCGACGGCGGCCCACACCGGACCGGCGACGAGCGGGCCGACGGGGAGCGGGGTGGTGGACGGCGACGGCGCGGTCATGGCGGAGGGCTCCGGTGGGGTGTTCGCACGGACGGACGGGCATCCGGCCCGCCGCTCCCGGAGGAACCGGGGCGGTGGGCCGGACAGCACGACGTGGACAGCACGACGTGGACAGGACGACACCGACAGCAAACAGGATCAGCCCGCCGGCGTCAGCCGCAGGGTCACCAGCTCGAACGGCCGCAGCGCCAGCCGCACCCCGTCGCCGTCCGCCACGACCTCGCCGCGGGTGCCGTCCCACGGCCGTTCCAGCAGGTCGCAGGGGACCGCGGCGGCCAGCGCGAAGGACGTCGCCAGCCGCCCCCGGGCCCGGCCGCCACCGGACTCGTAGACCCGCACCACCAGGTCGCCGCTGCCGTCGTCGGCCAGCTTGACGGCGCTCACCACCAGCGAGTCCTGGTCCAGCTCGACCAGCGGCCGCACCGCCTCCGCCGAGCCGGTCACCCGGCGCTCGGGCAGTCCGACCGCGTAGCCCTCGCGGACCGCGTCGCCGATCTCCGCGCCCGGCACCAGCGCGTGCCGGAACCGGTGCAGGCCCTGGTCGGTGCGCGGGTCGGGGAAGCGCGGCGCGCGCAGCAGCGAGAACCGGACCGTGGTGGTGGTGCCGCCGTCCGTCGGGCGGACCGCCCGGGTCACGTCGTGCCCGTAGGTCGAGGGGGTGACCAGCGCGACGCCCCAGCCCGGCTCGGCCAGATGCACGAAGCGGTGGTTGCAGGCCTCGAACTTGGCCGCGTCCCAGCTGGTGTTGGTGTGCGTGGGCCGGAACTGGTGGCCGAACTGGGTCTCGGCCGCGTACCGCTCGGTGTGCACGTCCAGCGGGAAGGCGACCTTCAGGAACTTCTCCACCTCGTGCCAGTCGACCTCGGTGTCGATGTCCAGCCGCCCCGAGCCCGCGCGCAGGGTCAGCGTCTGGGTCACCGTGGAGGAGCCGAACGAGCGGGCGACCCGTACCGCGACCTCCGCCGGGCCCTCGGCGTGCACCGCGACCTCGTCGGCCCCGACCAGGTCGGTGACGGTGTTCCGGTAGAACTGGTCGACGTCCCAGGCGTCCCACATGTTCGGGAAGTCGGGGTGCAACTGGAGCAGGTTCGCCCGGGCGCCCGGGGCGACGGCCTCCCGGCCGCTCGCCGCGTCCACCGCCGACACCACCAGGCCGTCGCCGTCCACCACGACCCGCAGCAGCCCGTTGTCGAGGACGAAGCCGCCGCCCTCGCGCGCGGCCACCACGCAGTCGCCCGGACCGGCCGCCGCCACCGCCGCGCCGGCCGCCACCGCCGCGCCGCCCGCCGGCACCGCCGACCGCCCGTGCGGAGCACCGTTGAACACCAGCTCGCGCCCGCCCGCCGGATCGCCCGCCAGGGCCTGCTGGGCGGCGCCGATCAGCTCCTCCAGCTCGGCCGCCAGGCCCGCGTACGTCGCCTCCGCCTCCCGGTGCACCCAGGCGATCGAGGAGCCCGGCAGGATGTCGTGGAACTGGTGCAGCAGCACGGTCTTCCAGATCCGGTCCAGCCGCTCGTACGGGTAGGCCAGGCCGGTGCGCAAAGCCGCTGTGGCGCACCAGAGTTCGGCCTCCCGCAGCAGGTTCTCGCTGCGCCGGTTGCCCTGCTTGGTGCGGGCCTGGCTGGTCAGGGTGGCCCGGTGCAGCTCCAGGTACAGCTCGCCCACCCAGACCGGTGGCTCCGGGTACTCGGCCTCGGCCTTGGCGAAGAACTCGGCCGGCCGCTCCCAGCGCACCGTGGCCGAGCCCTCCAGATCGCGCAGCCTCGCGGCCTTGCCGACCATCTCGCGGGTGGTGCCGCCGCCGCCGTCGCCCCAGCCGGTCGGCGCCAGCGAGTGCCGGGCCACCCCCTTGTCCTTGAAGTTCCGGGCCGCGTGGGCGATCTCGGAGCCCTTCATGGAGCAGTTGTAGGTGTCCACGGGCGGGAAGTGGGTGAAGATCCGGGTGCCGTCGATGCCCTCCCACCGGAAGGTGTGGTGCGGGAACCTGTTGACCTGGCTCCACGAGATCTTCTGGGTCAGCAGCCACTTGGAGCCCGCGTTGCGGATGATCTGCGGCAGGCCGCCGGTGAAGCCGAAGGTGTCCGGCAGCCAGGCCTCCTCGTTCTCGATCCCGAACTCGGCGAGGAAGAACCGCTTGCCGTGCACGAACTGACGGGCCATCGCCTCCGAGGAGGGCATATTGGTGTCCGACTCCACCCACATGCCGCCGGCCGGGACGAAGCGGCCGTCCGCCACCGCCTTCTTCACCCGGGCGTACACCTCCGGGCGGTGCTCCTTGATCCAGGCGAACTGCTGCGCCTGGGACATGGTGTAGAGGAAGTCCGGTTCGTCCTCCAGCAGCGCGGTCATATTGGCGGCGGTCCGGGCGACCTTGCGGACCGTCTCCCGCAGCGGCCACAGCCAGGCCGAGTCGATGTGCGCGTGGCCGATCGCGCCGATCCGGTGCGCGGACGGCGCGGCGGGCGCGGCCAGCACCCCGGCCAGGTGCGAACGGGCGTCCTCCGCCGTGCCGTTGACGTCCTGGAGGTCGATCGCGTCGAGGGCCCGCTCGACCGCGCGCAGCAGCTCCCAGCGGCGGGCGCCGTCCACCGGCAGCTCGGCCATCAGCTCGCCGAGCACCTCCAGGTCCAGCACCAGCTGCCACACCGTCTCGTCGAAGACCGCGAGGTCCATCCGCGCCAGCCGGTACTGCGGCTTGTCCCCGGCGGTCTCCCGGTCGCCCAACTCGGTGGGCAGGAAAGGGTGGTAGTCCAGGATGACCGGATTGGCGGCGGCCTCGACATGCAGCAGCACCGGCTCGCCGCCGACCGCCGGGGCGGCGATCCGCACCCACTGGTTCTGCGGGTTGAGGCCCTTCACCGGGGTGCCGTCGGGGCGGTACACCAGGCCCTCGCACTGGAAGCCGGGCATATTGGCGTCGAAGCCGAGGTCGATCAGCGCCTCCACGGTCCGTCCGGCCCAGGACTCGGGCACCGTCCCGGAGACGGTGATCCAACTGGTGCTCCACGGCGCGCCCCAGGCGTCCCCGACCGCGATCGGCGAACG
Source organism: Kitasatospora purpeofusca (assembly GCF_034043715.1). Lineage (GTDB taxonomy): Bacteria > Actinomycetota > Actinomycetes > Streptomycetales > Streptomycetaceae > Kitasatospora > Kitasatospora purpeofusca_A. Next base: position 18,513 of record NZ_JAXCLC010000067.1, read on the forward strand.
CGGCGCGGCCAGGCCCTCGGCGACCGGGACGGGCTCGCCCGGCGCGGTCCAGACCGAGACGGCCAGCGGGACGGACTCGGGGTACACCGCCGGGCGGACGCGCTCCTCCAGGACGCGCTTGAGGCGGGCTTCGACGAGCGTGCGGTCATCGTGCATGTCAGCGGACTCCGTTGGGCGACTGGGCGAGGGGGAGGGAGGGTCGGCGGGGTTCGTCCGGGTGGACGAGCTCGGTGATGCCCCGGGCGGCGAGGTGGGCGGCGTCGCCGGCGCGCTCGGCCAGTACCGCGGTCGGCCGGGCGCCGTCCGCGGCCAGCCGCATGAAGGTCTCGAACACCGCGCCGCCGGGACCGCAGACCGAGCGGCCCGGCGCGGTCACCTCGTCCCCGGCGGCGACCACCACGGCGGTGCGGCGCGGCGCGGGCGCCCGCCACTCGGCGCGCGCGGCGGCGACGGCCTCGGCCAGCCGCTGCCCGGCCGGCTTGACCTGCCGCTCGCAGGTCAGCAGGCCGAGGCTGTACTCCAGCTCCGGGAAGTCCGCCAGCGAGCGGTCCACGTCGTGCGAGCACCACCAGGTGACGCCCCAGAGGTCGGGGCAGTCCAGCACCGCGGCCACGGTCGCGCCGGTGAACCGGGCGGCGTCCGCGGCGGTGATGTGCGGGGCCGGGGCGCCGACCTCCTGGAGCCAGACCGGGCGGTGCGGGTCCCCGGCCCAGGCCTTGGACAGCTCCACCAGGTAGGCGGCGTGCTGGTCGCTCGCGGTGGAACGGGCGCCGTAGCGCTGCGCGGTGCCGTTGAACACCCAGGAGTGCACGGCGGTGGCCGCGCCGATCCGGGCCGAGTGCCAGGGCGTGAACGGATGTCCGTCGAGGTACCAGGCGGCGTCGTAGGAGGCGTGCAGGTGCAGCCGGCCGGGCGCGCCCCGCTCGCAGGCGTCGACCATTCGGCGGAGCCAGGCGCCGGCCTGTTCGGAGGTGGCCCGGTGCGGGTCGGGGTGCGGCTCGCCGGAGAACTGGTTGACCTCGTTGCCGACCGTCATGCCGAGGAAGTTGGGGCGTTCGGCGAGGGCGGCGGCGAGGGTGCGCAGATAGGCGGCCTGGCCGTCGACCACGTCCGGGTCGGTGAACATGTTCCGGCGGTGCCAGGTCCGGATCCAGGCCGGTTCGAAGTCGAAGCTGGACAGGTGGCCCTGGAGGCCGTCCACGGCGACGTCGAGCCCGCGCTCCCCGGCCGCGTCCACCAAACCCACGAGCTGCTCGACGGCGCGTGGGCGGATCAGGGTCCGGTTGGGCTGGAACAGCGGCCAGAGCGGGAACACCCGGACGTGGTCGAGACCGAGCGCGGCGACCGAGTCGAGGTCGGCGCGGACGGCGTCGAGGTCGAAGTCGAGCCAGTGGTGGAACCAGCCGGCGGTGGGCGTGTAGTTGACGCCGAAGCGCGGGGCGGTGGTCCGCGGAGCGGTGGTCATGGTCGGTGGCTCCCTGGGAGGAGGAACGGCGGTGCGTCCGGTGCGTCCGGTGCGGCGCGGTGCGGCGCGGTGCGGTGCGCCCGGTGCGGTGCGGTCCGGTGCGGGGTTCAGCCCTTCACGGCACCCTCCTCCACTCCCTTGAAGAAGAAGCGCTGGCACACCGCGAACACCACCACGATCGGCAGGAAGGCGATCATGGTGCCGGCCGCGATCAGCCGGGGGTTGGCGCTGAAAGTGCCGTTGAGGTACTGGAGACCCACCGTCAGGGTGTACTTCTGCGGGTCGTTGAGCACGATCAGCGGCCAGAGGAAGTCGTCCCAGGCGCCGATGAAGGTGAAGATCACGATCACGCTGAGCATGCCGCGCACGTTCGGCAGGCCGATGTGCCACAGCCGCTGGCGGACGTTGGCGCCGTCCACCAGCGCCGCCTGCTCCAGCTCGGGCGGGACGGCGGCGAAGGCGGTGCGCATCAGCAGCACATTGAGCATGGACAGCGCGCCGGGCAGGGCGACGCCGGTCAGGGTGTCGGCCAGGCCGAGGCTGCGCACGGTGACGTACTGGGACACGATGGTCGCCTCGCCGGGCAGCACCAGGGTGGCCAGCAGCAGGCCGAACACCAGCCGGACGCCCCGGAAGCGCAGCTTGGCGAGCGCGTAGCCGGCCAGGGTGCAGCCGACCACGTTGCCGAGGATCGCGATGGCCGCGACCACCAGCGAGTTCGCGGCGTACGTCCAGACCGGGATGGTGTCGGCGACCTTGAGGTAGTTGTCGACGGTGGGGTGGTCCGGGAGGAAGTGCGGGGTGGCGGACCAGACGTCCTCGGTCGGGCCCTTGAGGGAGGTGGAGAGCTGCCACAGGAACGGCCCGACGACCAGCAGCAGGACGAGCAGGAGCAGCAGGTAGCGCAGCGCGGTCTCGACGGGGGAGGGGGTGTTGAAGCTGCGGGAGCGCCTCACGGGTCAGGCCGCCTTCCGGTTGAGGCGCGTCAGCAGCAGCATCGGGCCGAGGGTGATCAGGAACAGCAGCAGGCTGAGCGCCGAGGCGTAGCCGAGGTGGCCGGTGAAGCCGCGGCTGTACATCTGGATCAGCATCACCACCGACATGTCCCGGCCGCCCGGGCCGCCGGTGCCGTTGGAGAGCACGTACAGCTCGGAGAACACCCGCAGTGAGGAGACCGAGATCAGCACCGAGACCAGCACCATGGTGGGCCGCACCCCCGGCAGGGTGACGTGCAGGAACCGGCGCAGCGTGCCCGCACCGTCGACGGCGGCGGCCTCGTGCAGCTCCCGGCCGACGTTGGCCAGCGCCGACAGGTAGATGACCATGTAGTAGCCGAGGCCCTTCCAGGTGGTCAGGGCGATCGCGCTGAGCAGCAGCAGCCAGCGGTCGGTGAGGAAGGGGACCGGCGAGTCGGCGAGGCCGGTCTGCCGCAGTACGCCGTTGACCAGCCCGCGGTCGTTCAGGGCCCAGCCCCAGATCAGGGCGACCACGACGGCGGAGGCGACGACGGGGGTGTAGAAGGCGGTGCGGAAGAAGGTGATGCCGGGCAGTCTGCGCTGGACCAGCAGGGCCAGCAGCAGCGGCAGCACGGTCAGCAGCGGCAGGCAGATCAGCAGGTAGATCACGGAGTTGAGCAGGGCGTCGGCCAACTGTTCGTCGCTGAAAGCGCGTTGGTAGTTGTCGAGGCCGGTGAACCGCCCGCCGCCCAGGGGCTTGGCGTTGGTGAACGACAGGATCACCGTGTTGGCGGCGGGCCAGAGGTTGAAGACGGCCAGCCAGATCAGTGCGGGCCCGGCGAGCAGCCAGGGGGTGAACCAGCGCCGGTGGGTCATGCCGTGCCTTCCTGGGGCGGGGGTCGCGGGTCGTCCCGGTGGGCGGCGGCTCCGTGGGGGCGGGGCCGCCGCCCCAGGGTCCTAGCCCTTGAGGAGCTGGTTGCACCGCTCGACGGCGGTGTCCAGGGCCTGCTTGGAGCTGGTGTCGCCGCTGATCGCGAGGGTGAACTGCTGCTTGACGATGGTGCTCATCGCGTCGTCCACCTGGACCGGCTGGAGCATCTTCGCCCTGGCCAGCGAGGTGAAGGCGACGACCTTGGCGTCGCCGGCGTTGCTTCCGTCCGACGTGCTGAACAGCGGGTCGTTCGCGGAGGCCTTGGTGGAGGGGAAGATGCTGGTCAGCCGGGAGAAGGCGGCCTGGTTCTCCGGGCTGGTGACCCAGCGGGCCAGGGCCACCGCGGCGGCCGGGTTCTTGGTGTTCTTGGGCACGGACACGCCCTGGACGTAGAGCGGCGGGGTGCCCATCGACGGGGAGGAGACGATCTTCGGGGCCAGGGTGGGGTTGTCGGTGGCGACGGAGGTGATGAAGTTCGCCCCGGCGGTCGTCCAGGCCGCGGTGCCGGCGGTGAAGAGCTTGGAGTTGCCGGCGTAGGTGTCGGTCAGGACGTCGTTCGGCAGCAGCCCCTCCTTGAACGCGGCGCGGTACTTGTCCAGTACGGCCGCGGCCGCGGGGGTGTTGAAGGTGAACGACCTGCCGTCCGCGGCCATCACCTCGACGCCCGCGTCGACCAGGTCGCCGAGGCCGGGCTTGCGGCTCATCAGGTAGACCGAGCCGCCGGCCTTCTCCTTGAAGGTCCGCGCCTGGGCGATGAGTTCGTCCAGGGTGGTGGGGAGCTTCTTCGGGTCCAGGCCGTACTTGGCCAGCAGTTCGGCGTTCCAGTAGTTGACGTCGGTGTTGAGGTACCAGGGGTAGCCGAAGGTGCCGCCGAGGCCCGCGAACCGGTAGGCGTCCAGGCCGCCGGCCACGTACTCCTCGGCGACCTTCGGGTCGGCCTTGGCGACGTCCAGCAGCAGGCCCTGCTTCGCCAGCGGGAGGGCGAAGTCCGGGGGGAGGTTGACCACGTCGGGCAGGGTGCCGGCGGCGGCCTGGCTGAGCACCTTGTCGGAGTAGCCGTCGCCCGGCTGGTCCAGCCAGTCGACCTCGACGCCCGGGTACTTCTGCTTGAAGCCGTCGATCACGCCCTGCACATAGGCGGTGAACTTCGGTTTCAGCGCCCAGGTCTGGAGCGAGACCCGGCCCTTGACCTCGCCGGTGGCGGCGGCGCTCGCCGCGCTGTCGCCGCTGCCGGAGCCGCCGTCGGAGCCGAGTCCGCAGCCTGTGGCCAGGGTCGCGGTGAGTACCGCCGTCGTCACTGCCGCCCGGATTCTACGCATGAGGGTTCTCCCGTGGTGGGTGGGGGAGGGGATGCATCGGGGATTGCGCGCGGTTTCGGAACCTGTCTTACTAAACCGGTCTAGCTGTTGCAGGGACTATGCTCCGGCCTAAACTTGGCTGTCAAGAGAGGAGTCGGAACCCGTGGGCAGACCGACCATCGCCGACATCGCCCGTCGGGCGGGCGTCTCCAAGGGCGCGGTGTCCTTCGCGCTCAACGGCCGCCCGGGGGTGAGCGAGGCGACCAGGGCCCGGATCCTCCAGGTCGCCGAGGAGATGAACTGGCGGCCGCACAGCGCCGCCCGCGCCCTCGGCGGGGCCAGGGCGGACGCGGTCGGACTGGTGATCGCCCGCCCGGCCAGGACCATCGGCGTCGAGCCGTTCTTCGGCCAACTGCTCTCCGGCCTCCAGGCGGTGCTGTCCGCGCACTCAGTCGCCCTGCACCTGATGGTGGTCGAGGACACCGCGGCCGAGATCGAGGTCTACCGCCGCTGGACCTCCGAGCACCGGGTCGACGGCTTCATCGTGGTCGACCTCCAGCTGCGCGACCCCAGGCTCGCCGTGCTGGACGCGCTCGGCCTGCCCGCGGTCGTGCTCGGCGGACCGGGGAAGGGCGCCGGGCCGCTGCGGATCTGGGCCGACGACCGCGAGGCGATGCTCTCCATCGTCGACTACCTGGCCGCCATCGGGCACCGGCGGATCGCCCACCTGGCCGGGCTGCCGCACTTCCAGCACACCCAGCGGCGGATCCGCGCGCTGCGCGACGCCTCCCGCCGGCTCGGCCTGGAGGAGGCGCTCTCGGTGCCGACCGACTTCAGCGACGCGGAGGGCGCCGCCGCCACCCGCACCCTGCTCTCCCGGCCCCGGCGGCCCACCGCGATCGTCTACGACAGCGACGTGATGGCGGTGGCCGGCCTCGGCGTGGCGGGGGAGATGGGCGTCGCGGTGCCCGGGGAGCTGTCCATCGTCTCCTTCGACGACTCGGTGCTCGCCCGGATCGTGCACCCGCCGCTCACCGCGCTGAGCCGGGACACCTTCGCGCTCGGCGAGCAGGTGGCGCGCAGCCTGCTGGCGGTGATCGACGACGCGGGGCCCGGCCGTGACCTGCAGATGCCGACCCCGCGGCTGACCGTGCGCGAGTCCACCTCGCCACCGGCCGGCGGTTCGCCCGCGGGGGCGAACTCCACCGGCACCGTTGACAGCGCCTCTGAACCGGTTTAGCCTCGCTGGCGCCGAGCGGGCCCCGCTCGGCGCAGCACCGCGGGGCCGGAGTCCGGCGAGGCGCCCGCGGCCGTCCGGCCGGCCCGTTCGCACCCGGGCCCGCACCGGTTCCACCGCGTCCGCGCGCCGCACCCGGCCCGGAGCCCGCGCCACCGCACCGCACCCGCCGCACCCGCCGTACTCGGCACACGCCGTACCCCGCACCCGCACACGCCGTACCCGCACATGCACCCCGGGCCGCGCCCGCCCCGGGCGAGGCCCGCCCCCACCCTCCTCCGCCTTCCGCGCGAACGGAGCCAGCGCATGTCACGACGACGGATCCCCCGCCTGCTGGGCGCCGCCCTCGGCGCAGCCGTCCTGGGCCTCACCCCCACGGTCGCCCGGGCCGCGCCCACCCCCGCCGCCCCGTCCCCGGCGGCCGCCCCCGCCACCGGTACCGGCACCGCCGCCACCGGCACCCAGCCCTACGCCTCCTACTGGTACCCGAACACCATCCTCGGCTGGGACCCGGCCACCGACCCGGACGCCCGGTTCAACCGCGCCCGCGTCCCGCTCCAGCCCCGCACCGCCGACCCGGCGCTCAAGGCCAACCCCAACGCCCGGGCCGGCGAAGGGAGGATCGCCTCCCTGGTCTCCTTCGGACCCACCTCCAACAACCCGTCCCAGGGCTCCGCCGACCCCAACTACTACGCCTTCGGCTACTGGCAGTACGTCGACAAGCTGGTGTTCTGGGGCGGCTCCGCCGGCGAGGGCCTCATCCTCGCCCCCAACCCGACCGTGATCGACGCCGCCCACCGCAACGGCGTCAAGGTCTACGGCACGGTCTTCTTCCCGCCCGCCGCGTACGGCGGCCAGCTCCAGTGGGTGCGCGACTTCGTGCAGAAGTCCGGCAGCCGCTACCCCGTCGCCGACAAGCTCGTCCAGGCCGCCCAGTACTACGGCTTCGACGGCTGGTTCATCAACCAGGAGACCGGCGGCGGCGATTCGGCACTCGCCGGCCAGGTCCGCGACCTGATGCAGTACACGAAGGCGCAGAACGCGACCGAGTTCATGTGGTACGACGCCATGACCGAGTCCGGCGCCGTCAGTTGGCAGAACGCCCTGACCACCGCCAACGACACCTTCCTCCAGGACGGCGCCAGGCGTACCTCCGACTCGATGTTCCTCAACTTCAACTGGTCCTCCGGCGGCCTGGACTCCTCCCGTACCCTGGCCCGGGGCCTCGGCCGGGGCGAGTACGAGCTCTACTCCGGCATCGACACCGAGGCCAACGGCTACAACACCGGCGTCGACTGGAACGCGCTCTTCCCCGCCGGCAGGCCGCACACCACCTCGCTCGGCCTCTACCGCCCCGAGTGGACCTGGAAGTCCGCGACCGACCGGGCCGACTACCTTGCCAAGGACGCCCGGTACTGGGTCGGCGCCAACAACGACCCCTCCAACACCTCCACCTCCTCGTCCTGGAAGGGTCTGGCGAGCTACGTCGCCGAGTCCACCCCGGTCACCGCCAAGCCCTTCGTCACCAACTTCTCCTCCGGCGAGGGCGACTTCTACAACGCGGCCGGTACCCGGGTCGCCACCGGAGGCTGGAACAACCTCTCGCTCCAGGACGTCCCGCCCACCTACCACTGGCTGGTGGAGTCCACCGGCAGCAAGGTGACCCCGTCCGTCGACTTCGCCGACGCCTACGAGGGCGGCTCCTCGCTGCGCCTCACCGGGACGCCGAGCGCCGCCAACACCGTGCGGCTGTACCAGAGCAGGCTTCCGGTCGCCGCCGACACCGAGCTGTCGGTGGTGCTGAAGACGCCCACCGCCGGGCCCGCCCGGCTCGCCGCCGCGGTCTCCTTCACCGACGCGCCGACCACCTTCACCACCCTCGACCTGGGCGCCACCACCGGCACCGGCTGGGAGCGCAAAACCGTCGACCTGTCCGCCTACGCCGGCCGCACCATCGCCCAGATCGGCCTGCGGACCACCGGCACCGGCTCCGCCTACGATCTGCGGATCGGCCAACTCGCCGTGTACGACGGCGCGGTGGACGCCCCGGCGGCACCGTCCGGGCTGACCGTGCTCGGCGCGGCCGACGTGGTGGCCGGGACCAGCCAGTCGCTGCGGCTCGCCTGGACGCCGTCCGCCGGCGGGAACGTGCACCACTACGAGCTGTACCGGCGCAACGCCGACGGCACCCGGGGCTACCTGGGCGCCACCCCGTCCGACGCCTATTTCGTCAACCGGCTCGACCGGGCGGGGACGGAGGCGAGCACCACCGTCGAGGTCGAGGCGGTCTCCACCGAGTACGGCCGCTCCACCGTCGCCACCACCACCGTCCCCTGGACCGGCACCCCGCCCGTCGGCACCGACCTGGCGCTCGGCCGCCCGGCCACCGCCTCCGGCCAGTGCAACACCGACGAGGGCCCGGCGAAGGCCGTCAACGGCACCGTCAACGGCGGCAACGGCGACAAGTGGTGCACCCTCACCAGTGCCAAGTGGCTGGAGGTGGACCTCGGTTCGGCGAAGCAGCTGACGAAGTTCGTGGTCAAGCACGCCCAGGCGGGCGGGGAGAGCGCCTCGTACAACACCCGGGACTTCTCGGTCCAGGTCCGCTCGGCCGCCACCGACCCGTGGACCACCGTCGCCACCGTCACCGGCAACACCGCCGCCGCCACCACCCACCCCGTGACCACCACGGCCCGGTACGTCCGGCTGGTGGTGACGAAACCGACCCAGGGCACCGATCCGGCCGCCCGGATCTACGAGTTCGAAGCCTGGGGCGCCTGACACCCGGTCGCCCCCGGACCGTCCCTTCCTGAAAGGACCCTCCCCGTGCCGGTCACCCTCACCGCCGTCGAGAGCACGGACCTGTTCACCGGCCCCGAGCACGCCCCGCGGCAACTGCTGCGGGTCACCCTCGACGGCCCGCCCGCCACCCGGATCACCGTCTCCGGCCCGGGCGTGCGCGGCGAGGCGGCCGGCACGGGGGAGGTCGAAGTCCCCCTGGAGATCACCGGCGCCGCCCCGGGCGCCCGGCTGCCGGTCACCGTCGAGGCCGGCGGGGCCCGCGCCGGGGGCGTCGTCGAGGTCGCCGAACCCGGCTGGACGATGTTCCTCGTCTCCCACTTCCACTACGACCCGGTGTGGTGGAACACCCAGGCCGCCTACACCTCCCCCTGGGAACTGCTCTCCGCCGACGCCACCACCCGGCCGCTGTGGGAGCGCAACGGCTTCGCGCTCGTCGACGCCCACCTCGACCTCGCGCTGCGCGACCCGGTCTACAAGTTCGTACTCGCCGAAGTCGACTACCTGAAGCCCTACTTCGACCAGCACCCGGAGCGCCGGGAGACCCTGCGGCTGCTGCTCGACCGGGGCCAGGTGGAACTCGTCGGCGGTACCTACAACGAGCCCAACACCAATCTCACCGGCGCCGAGACCACCATCCGCAACATCGCCTACGGCATCGGCTACCAGCGCGACATCCTCGGCGGCGACCCGCGGACCGCCTGGCAGCTCGACGTGTTCGGGCACGACCCGCAGTTCCCCGGCCACCTCGCCGCCGCCGGACTCACCGGCAGCGCCTGGGCGCGCGGCCCGTTCCACCAGTGGGGCCCGATCCAGAAGAACTTCCGGGAGGCCAAGGACGACGCCCGGGTGATGCAGTTCCCCAGCGAGTTCGAGTGGATCGCCCCGAGCGGCGAGGGCGTACTCACCCACTACATGCCGCACCACTACTCGGCCGGCTGGTGGATGGACTCCTCGGCCGACCTCGCCACCGCCGAACGGGCCGTGTACGCGCTCTACCGCAAGCTCAAGCCCGTCGGCGCGACCAGGAACCTGCTGCTGCCGGTCGGCACCGACTACACCCCGCCCAACAAGTGGGTCACCGCCGTCCACCGCTCCTGGGCCGCCAAGTACCTGTGGCCGAGGTTCGTCTGCGCCACCCCCCGCGACTTCCTGGACGCGGTGCGCGCCGAACTCGCCGCGACCGGTCGCCGGCCGAGCCCGCAGACCCGGGACATGAACCCCGTCTACACCGGCAAGGACGTCTCCTACATCGACACCAAGCAGGCCCAGCGGGCGGCGGAGACCGCCGCCGTCGACGCCGAGAAGCTCGCGGTGCTCGCGGAGGCGCAGGGTCTGGGCCGCTACCCGGCGGCGGCGCTCGACAAGGCGTGGCGCCACCTCGTCTACGGCGCCCACCACGACGCGATCACCGGCTCCGAGTCCGACCAGGTGTACCTGGACCTGCTCGGCGGCTGGCGGGAGGCGTACGATCTGGCGGTCGACGTCCGGGACCGGGCGCTGGACGCGTTGACCGCGCGGATCGGCACGGCGGTCGGGGAGGGCCTGGCGCTGGTCGTCACCAACACGCTCTCCTTCGACCGCACCGACCTGGTGGCCGTCCCGCTGCCCCCGGAGGCGACGGCCGGCGGGGTGCGGGTACTGGACGACGCGGGGGCGCCGGTGCCCTGCGCCCTCGACCGGGGCACCCTGCGCTTCCTGGCCGAGGACGTGCCGGCGCTCGGCTGGCGGACCTGGCGGCTGGTGCCCGGAGCCCCGGCCGCCACGCCCTGGCACCCGGCCGAGGGCCTCACCGTCGCCAACGCCCGCTACCGGGTCACGGCCGACCCGGCCCGCGGCGGCGGCCTCTCCTCCGTCCAGGACCTGCGCCACGGCCGGGAGCTGATCCGCCCCGGACTGGTCGGCAACGAACTGCGGGTGTACGAGGAGTACCCCCAGCACCCCGACTTCGGCGAGGGCCCCTGGCACCTCCTCCCCAAGGGCCCGGTGACCGGCTCCGGCGAACGCCCGGCCGAGGTGCGGCGCGAGACCGGCCCGCTCGGCGAACGCCTGGTCGTCACCGGGACGGTGGACGGCCTGCGGTTCGAGCAGACGGTCACCCTCTGGCACGGCCTCGACCGGGTCGACTGCCGGACCAGGGTGGTCGACCACCGCGGCGCCGACCGGCTGCTGCGGCTGCGGTTCCCCGTCGACCTGCCGGGGGCGCTGCCGGTCAGCGAGGTGGCGGGCGCCGTCGTCGGCCGGGGCTTCGCGATGCCGGACGTCGACTCGGCCGAGGCGCCGTGGACCCTCGACAACCCCGCCAACACCTGGTTCGGCCTCGGTTCCACCGCGCGGGTCGTGCTCACCGACCCGGCCACCGGCGCGCCGCTCGGCGAACGGGCCGTCGGCGTCGCGGAGGTCGTCGTCCCCGGGCTGGACGCCGCCGCCGACGCCCGCGGCCTGGTCGTCGCGCTCGCCCGGGTCGGCGTCACCGCCACCACCTCCGGCGCCGACTGGGCCCGCTACGGCTGGCTGGACGTCGACTCCAACCTGCCGGACCTGCGGATCCTCCTCGGCGGCCCCGAAAGCAACGACGCCACCAGGGAGTTGCTGGACCGCGCGGGCGAGGAGTACGCGGCCGTGCTCAAGGCCCACGGCGCGGTCTGGGTACCCGCCGCCGCCCCGCTGACCGAGGTCTGGCGCCCCGGCGCGGACCTCCGCGACCTCCGCGACCTGCCCGCGCTGGTCGTCACCGACCCGGCCGCGCTCGCCGCCGACCTCGCGGACGCCCGGATCACTGCCCGCTGTCCGGTGGCCCCGCCCGCCTCCGAACAACTCACCGACCACACCGTGGCGTTGCTGACCTACGGCCTGCCCGGCTTCGCCGTCGACAGCACCGGCGCGCTCCACCTGTCCCTGCTGCGCTCGTGCACCGGCTGGCCCTCCGGCGTCTGGATCGACCCGCCCCGGCGCACCCTGCCCGACGGCGCGTCCTTCCAGCTCCAGCACTGGACACACGACTTCCACTACGCCCTGGTCGGCGGCCCCGGCGACTGGCGGGAGCAGGAACTCCCTTCTCGGGGGCAGGAGTTCAACCACCCGCTGTACGCCCGGGCGGTGCCCGCCGGACAGTCGGGACCGCTGCCCGCCACGCTCTCCTGGCTGCGGGTCGAACCGGCCCGCCGGGTGCTGCTCGGCGCCCTCAAACCGGCCGGGAACCCGATCGCCCACGGCTCCGCCGCCACCGCCTCGGCCCGACAGCTCACCGTCCGCCTGGTCGAGTCGACCGGACTGGGCAGCACCGTCGCCCTCGGCGGCGCGCTGGGCCTGGTCGACCTGCGCCACGCCGACCTGCTGGAGCGGCCCACCGGCCCGGTCGACGGCGAACTCGCGCTGCCCGGCTCGGCGTTCGCCACCCTGCTGGCCCGCCCCGGGGTGGCCGCCGACCCGGCCGGACCCCTCCTCGGCGCCGCCGCCGAGCCCGCCCAGCCCGTGCACGCCCGCTACTGGCTGCACAACCGGGGCCCGGCGCCGCTCGGCTACCTCCCGGTGTCCGTCGGCGCCTCGCCCGGCCTGCTGCGGACGGCCGGGGAGCCCGTCACCCTCTCGGTCGCGCTCTCCTCCCAGCTCCAGGACGCAGCCGTGGAGGGCACCGCCACCGTCCACCCGCCGGAGGGCTGGACGGCCGGCCCCACCGCCCGCCCCTACCGGCTGGCCCCCGGCGGCCACCTCCGCTTCCCGGTCACCCTCACCCCGCCCGCCGACGCCGCGCCCGGCCTGTACTTCGCCGCCGTCCGGGTGGCACACGACGGGCAGGAGATCGAGGACGTGGTCACCGTGGCGGTCGGCGAGCTGCCGGACGTCCTCCCCGTCCCCGGCGAGGCCCCCGAGGACTGGACCGCCGCCCAGGGCACCACGGCCACCGAGGGCCGCGACACCGGCCTCGGCGTCGCCGTGCTCGCCGACACCGTCCGGCTCGCCCCGGGGGAGCGGGGCGTGCTGGCGCTGCGGCTGACCAACCGCACCCGCGGCGCGATCCGCGGCGAACTGCAACTCGTCTCGCCCTGGGGCACCTGGGAGGCCGTCGGCGCCCCCGTCCGCGGCTTCACCCTCGCCGCGGGCGCCGCATCGGTCGAGGAGTTCGAACTCGCCGCCCCGGCCGCGATGGACCCCGGCGCGTACTGGGCCCTGGCCAAGGTGATGTGGTTCGGCCGCTGCCAGTACGCCCCCACCGTCGCGGTGGAGGTCGCACCGTGACCACCCCCGCCGAAGCCCCGGTCCTCGGCCTGCTCGACGGCCGGCCGCTGCCCCGCACCGGCCTCGACCGCCGCCTCGCCGCCCTGCGCACCGGCCCCCGCGCCGCCGCCCTGCCCGCGCCGGGCAGCGGCGAGGACCGCCAACTCGCCCGCTGGGTCGCCCAGGTACTGCTGACCGAGGCGCTCTGCGAAGCGGTCGCCGCCGAACGCGGCCTCCCCGTCCGCCCCGGAGCCGCGCCCGTCCGCCCCGGGGCCGCGCCCGCCCGCCTCGACCAGCAGGCCGCCGTGGAGCTCGGCTCCATCACCGCCGCCGCGTACGAGGGCAGCGCGGCGGTGCGGGCCGTCTGCGCGGAGGTCACCGCCGACGTCGAGCCCTCCGCCGCCGAGGTCGCCCACTACCGGGCCCGCACCGAACGCCCCCCGTCCGCCGCCCCGTGGCGGCTCGCCCTCCCCGACGGCAGTACCTTCGACGCCGCCCCGGACACCCTCCCGCTCGCTCTCTCCGACGCCCTCCGCGCCGCGCCCCCCGGCGGGTGGGTCAGCGCGGCCGGCTGGACCGCCACCCGCCTGGCCACCGACCCCGACCCCGACCCCGACTCCGACCCCGCTCCCGACCCCGCTTTCGACCCGTGGACCGTCCTGCGCGCCGCCGCCCGCCGCGCCGCCTTCGTGCACTGGCTCGACCACGCCCGCGCCACCCGTCTCACCCTCGTCCCCGGCCTCGAACACCCCGGCGACCCGGCCCAGCCCGACAACCACCACCGGCACTGACCCCGCCGTCCGTCCGACGTCCGTCCGACGTCCGTCCGACGTCCGTCCGGGCAGGCCGACTGCCTGTTCGGGCGGGGGCCGGTGCAACCTTTCCGGGCGTCCGGGGTGTCAGGACAGTGTCGGGCGGTGCCCGCCGCCCCGGCCGGTGCCGGTGCGAAAGCCCCGGCGCGGCAATAGAGTTCGTGCACCGATCGCCTGGTCGGCGGCGTTCTCCGCAATTCGTTGCGCGGCTGTGACAATTCCGGGGGAAAACCGGTTCGGACGCCCACGGTCGAGGATTAGCATTCCGGCATGGAATCGAACACCCCCCCGATAGGGAACTCGCCCGAGGACGAGACGCCGCAGCCGGCTCGGAGCTCGCCGCTGCGGCTGGTCCGCCACGGCGCGACCTTCCTGGGCGTCAGCGTGGTGTCCGGGGCGCTGCTGGCGGGCATGGCCCTGCCCGCCGTCGGCGCGCTCGGGCTGTCCGCCAAGAACACGGCGGAGGGGTTCGACGACATCCCGGACGATTTCAGGACGCCGCCGCTCACCCAGGCGACCCAGATCTTCGACGCCAGGGGCGGGCTGATCGCCAAGGTCTACGAGCGCGACCGCACCGTCCTCACCGCCGACCAGATGTCCCCGCTGATGCGGCAGGCGCAGGTCGACATCGAGGACGCCCGGTTCTACGAGCACGGCGCCGTCGACCCGAAGGGCGTGCTCCGGGCGATCAGCAAGAACGCGGAGAGCGGCACCACCGCGCAGGGCGCGTCGACGCTGACCCAGCAGTACGTGAAGAACGTGAACGTCGAGAAGGCCGGCGACGATCCGGCGGCGGTCCGGGAGGCGCAGCGCAAGACCCTGGGCCGCAAGATCCAGGAGCTGAAGATCGCCATCAAGTTGGAGGAGGACCTCTCGAAGGACCAGATCCTCACCAACTACCTCAACATCACCTACTACGGGAACGGCGCCTACGGGGTCGAGGCCGCCTCCCAGCGGTACTTCGGCAAGAGCAACAAGGACCTCACCGTCGCCGAGGCCGCCACCCTGGCCGGCCTGGTGCAGAACCCGTCCCAGTACGACCCCAAGGCGCACCCGCAGGCCGCGCTCAACCGGCGCAACACCGTGCTCGACAAGATGCTGGAGAACGGCCACATCACGGCCGACCAGGCCAAGGAGGCCAAGGCCGCCCCGCTGGGCCTGAACTACCGGGAACCGCAGAACGGCTGCATCACCGCCAAGGCGGGCATGGGCTTCTTCTGCGACTACGTCCGCCACGTGGTCAAGCAGGACCCGGTCTTCGGCGCCACCGCCGCCGAACGCAAGAAGCTCTGGGACCAGGGCGGCCTGAACATCCGCACCACCCTCGACCCGGACAAGCAGGCCGCCGCCCAGAACGCGGTCAGCTCCAACGTGCGGGTCACCGACCCGGTGTCGGCCGCCGCCAGCATGGTCGAGCCGGGCACCGGAAAGATCCTGGCGATGGCCCAGACCCGCCCGTACGGCCTCTCCGCGGGCAAGAACCAGACCGTCGTCAACTTCAACGTCGACGCGGCGATGGGCGGCGGCAACGGCTTCCAGCCGGGCTCGACGTTCAAGCCGGTCGTGGCCGCCGCGGCCCTGGAGGCGGGCCTGACGCCCGTCCAGGAGTACCTCTCGCCGAACAAGCTCGAGTACCCGACGGTGAAGACCTGCGAGGGCACCTGGAAGAACACCACCAAGCCCAAGGCGGTGGTGCCCAACGAGTCGGCGAACGAGCAGGGGCCGTACCAGCTGAAGGAGGCGATGGCCCTCTCGGTCAACACCTACTTCGTGCAGATGGAGCAGGAGATCGGCCTCTGCGCGGTCAAGCAGATGGCCAACAAGCTCGGCATCGCCACCAAGGCGAGCGGCAAGCCGCTGGAGGAGGTCCCCGCGATGGGCCTGGGCGTCGAGGAGGTGAGCCCGCTGAGCATGGCCGGGGTCTACGCGACGTTCGCCGCCAACGGCACGCACTGCGCGCCGCTCGCCGTCACCTCGATCACCACCGTCGACGGCAAGGACGTGCCGGTCCCGCCGGCCCGCTGCGAGACGGCGTTCTCGGCGGACACCGCCAAGGCGCTGAACACCATCCTCAACGGCGTCACCGAGACCGGCACCGGCCGCGACCTCGGCCTGGAGGGGGACCGGCAGATCGCCGGCAAGACCGGCACCTCCGACAAGAAGAAGGCCGCCTGGTTCAGCGGCTACACCCCGCAGCTCGCCACCTCGGTCTGGATCGGCGGCCCCAACGGCGGTGTGGAGATGCGCAACATCACCATCAACGGCAAGTACCGCAAGGAGGTCTTCGGCGCCGACGGCCCCGGGCCGATCTGGCGCGACGCCATGAACCAGGCCCTGCGGGGGACGCCCAAGCAGACCATGCCGATGGCCGACATCCCCGACCCGGCGCCCCGGAAGGACCCGAAGGACGGCGACAGTGCCAGCGGCAGCCCCTCGGGCTCGCCGACCGGTTCGCCGACCGGTTCGCCGACCAACGGAACCCGCGGCGGCCGGACCTCGAGCCCGGCCCGCCCCCCGGCCAACACACCGGCCACGGCTCCTGCGGGCGCCCCGGCCGACGCCGCCGCGAACGCCCCGGCGGGGCAGGCCGACTGACGGTCGATCGGTCTCGCGGCGCACCGTCGGACGGCCGCGTGCCAAGACCGGCGGTGCGGGAGACGCTGAGGTCAGGAACCTGGTGGATGGCGGGACGTGGCACGGTCCCGTGATCCACGGTGGGGGGCGTTCACATCCACCTGTCGCCCGCCGCGCCGGCCATCATGGGCGCGCCGGACGGGCCCGGCCGGTGGACGGATGCGGCCCACCGCTCCGCCGTCCGGGCGCACGTCCCCGCAGGTCGGGACGCGACGGCCGTCCGCCGGCACGTGCCCGCCGTCGTCGCCGCGCCGGCCGCAACGCGCGACGGGGCCGCGGCTGCGCTCGCGGACGACCCGTGGCAGACCCGGGCCCGTCCGCTCCCCCGCCCCGGCGCCGGGCGGCCGCCGGCGCCGGACCCCGGTACTCCTGTCCGAGTCGTCGGTACCTCCCTTGCGCTGCCCGGAAACTGATGCAAAGTCAGTGGTCAGGTGGCATCCTGGCGGCGTTCGGTGACGGTGCGGTCGCCGCGGACGGGCAAGGAGATGCGGGATGGGTGCTTCGGGGCGGATCTGGGCGCTGCGCTGCGTGGTGGGGCTGTGCGCGGCGGGTGCGATCGGTCTGGTCCTGGTCGCCGTGCTGGTGGACCTGGACACGGCGGACCGGGTGGCCAGCGTGGGCGGGGCGGTGGTCGCGCTGGCCGGGTTCGTCCTGGCCCTGTGGCAGTTGCAGCGGCCCGCCCCGGGCCCGCGGACGGTGGTGCGCGGCGGCCGGGCGGGGGCGGTGACGGCGGGCGGTGACATGGTCGGCAACGCGATCGGCGCGCGCAGCCGCGTCACCGGCGCCCCGCCTGTCCCGGCCCCGGCCCCGCAGCCCGGTGCCCCCGCCGGCGGGCAGGAGGTCGTGGGCGGCGGCAAGGGGTCGGTCACGGCGGGCGGGAACATGGTCGGCAACGCGATCGGCGACGAGAGTGAGGTCGGGTGACCCGCAAGTCGGGGCGTCAGCGGAACTCCGGCAGATCCAAGCAGCGTTCGGCGGGGACGTCGGGTCGGCGCCCCGCCGCCGGGACGGACGCCGGCGAGGCCGGCGGGATCCTGCCGCGCCAACCGCCGCCACCGGCGGCGGAAGGCGGCACAGTGCGGGTGGAGGCCGGCGGCGACGAGTCCGTGGCGGCCGGTCGGGATCTCAAGTACAACGCGGTCGGCAGCAATTCGAGCGTCACGGTCAGCAAGACCTATATCGAACGGCAGACCGTCGTGCACCCCGAGGGCGGCGGGTCGGGCCGGGCCGGCCCGCCGGAACTCCCACCTCCGCCGCCCCTGGGTGCCGCCGATCTCACCGGCCGCGCCGCGGAGTTCGCGGAGCTGCTCGCCTTCCTCGACCCGGACGCGCGGACGGCCAGGCCGGGGACGACGACGGCGGTGGCCTCGGTCCAGGGGATGGGCGGGGTCGGGAAGACCTCGTTGGCCCTGGCCGTCGCCCACGCGGCCGTCGACCGCGGCCTGTTCACCGGGGTGCTCTTCCTCGACCTGCGCGGCTACGACGACAAGCCCCTCGACCCGAGCCAGGCGCTGGTCGCCCTGCTGCACACCCTGGGGACGGAACCGGGGCGGATCCCACCCGAGCAGCACGACCGGGCCGGTCTCTACCGGGCACAGCTGGCAGCCCGCGCCCGGGCGGGCGAGCGGGTGCTGGTCCTCGCGGACAACGCGGCCTCGGCCGGACAGGTCGAGCACCTGGTGCCCGGTGCGGGACCGAACCGGCTGCTGGTCACCAGCCGTGACGACCTCTCCGCGCTCGGCGCGCGGCTGTTCGACCTCGACGTCCTCACGCCCGTCGCCGCGGTGGAGCTTCTCGGCGGCGCCGTCCGGGCCATGCTCCCCGACGACGACCGGATCACCGCCGATCCGGAGGGGGCCGCACGGGTCGCGGAGCTGTGCGGGTACCTGCCGCTGGCGTTGCGGCTGGCCGCCGCGCAGCTGGTGACCGACCGGTCGCTCAAACCCGTCGACCTGGTGGCCGAACTGGAGGTCGAGGAGCGCCGGCTGGACGCTCTGGACGACGGCCGCCGCGCGGTGCGGACCGTCCTGGAGACCTCGTGCAGGCGCCTGACGCCGCCGCAGGCCGAGCTGTTCCGCCTGCTGACGCTCAACCCCGGCCCGGACATGTCCACAGCCGTCGCCATGGTGCTCTCCGGGACCGGGAAGCGCAAGGAGGTCCGCGCCCGGCTGATCGCGCTGGCCAGGGCCAGCCTGATCAGGCAGGATCCCGCGACGGGTCGCTGGCACATGCATGACCTCGTCCGTCTCTACGCCATCGAGCAGCTCGGTGCCCGCCGGTTCCATCGGCTCCACGGCGGGATGGCGTTCTCGCGGCTGCTCCGGCACTACGTCGACCACACCTTGGCCGCGGACAAGCACGTGAGCCAGGAGGTACTCCCGGGCGAAGGACCGTTCGAAAGTCGCGTGAAGGCACTGGAATGGCTGGACGCCGAGCGGATGAACCTCATCGGCGCCGTGCAGCAGGCCCACGGCGTCAGGCAGTACGAGCTCGCCCAGGTGCTGGCCTCCGGCCTGAGCAACTACTTCAATCTGCGCCGGTACCTGACGGACTGGCTGGCAGTCGCCTCCACCGCCGTGGACAGCGCCCGTGCCCAGGGGGACCGCCGCGACGAGGCCCGGGCCGGGACCGTACTCGGCAGCGTCCTGTACGAGCTGCGACGCTTCGAGGAGGCGGAGGAGAAGGAGCGGACGGCACTGGCCCTGCTGCAGGAGTTCGACGACCGGGAGGCGCGGGCGTCCGCGTGGACCGTCCTCGGGCAGGTGCTCGGCGAACAGCGGCGTTTCGGCGAAGGGGAGGATGCGTTGCGGACCGCGCTCGACCTGCTCCGGGAGGTCGGGAACCGCGAGGCCGAGACCACGGTCTGGAACAACCTGGGCCAGAACCTGCAGAAGGCACGGCGTTTCGTGGAGGCGGAGGAGGCGCTGCGAGCCGCGCTCGCCGTGCTGCCGGCGGGCCACCACCGGCAGGAGGCCACCATCTGGACCAACCTCGGTGTCGTCCTGCAGGACCTGGGGCGCTTCCCCGAGGCGGAGGAGGCGCAGCGGACCGCGCTGAGGATCGCCCAGGAGGTCGGCGACGGCCCGCGCGAAGGTACCGCCCTGAACAACCTCGGCCAGATCCTCCAGGACCTGTGGCGCCTGGCGGAGGCGGAGCAGGCGCAGCGGGCCTGCCTGGAGATCTTCGAGCGGCTCGGCGACCGGTTCTACGAGGGCACGGCCTGGAGCAATCTGGGCAGCACCCTCTCCCTGCTGCGGCGTTTCGACGAGGCGGAGGAGGCCGTGCGCACCGCGATCGCCGTCCTGCGGGAGGTCGGCGACGGCCAGCGTGAGGGCACCGCGTGGAGCAATCTCGGCCGGGTGCTCGGTGAGTTGTGGCGCTTCGAGGAGGCGGAGGAGGCGCAGCGGACCGCGCTGGAGCTGCTCCGGGACATCGGTGACCGGCGGGGCGAGGCCACGGCGGCGAGCAACCTCGGTGTCGCTCTGCACGAGCTGCGACGCTTCGAGGAGGCGGAGGAGCTGCAACGGGCCGCCGTGCGCCTGTGCGAGGAGGACGAGGATCCGCGCAACGAGGCGATGGCCCGGAGCAACCTCGGCCAGGTCCTCCTGGAGCTGCGGCGGTTCGAGGAGGCGGAGGAGGCCCAGCGGACCGCGCTGGAGCTGCTCCGGGACATCGGTGACCGGCACCGTGAGAGCACGGCGCGGCACAATTTCGGCGCCGTCCTGTTCGGACTGCGGCGGTTCGAGGAGGCGGAGGCGGAGCAGCGGGCCGCCCTGGCGCTCGTCCAGGAGGTCGGTGACCGGCACGGTGAGGGCGGGGTCCGGAACAACCTGGGCCACACGCTCCAGAAGGCAGGCCGGTTCGAGGAGGCGGTGGAGGTGGGGCGGGCCGCCCTGGCGATCTTCCAGGAGACCGGCGACCGGCGTGGCGAGGCTGTCGCGACGAACAGCCTGGGCGTGATCCTGCTGGCGTCGGGCCGCTTCGACGAGGCCGTGGAGGCGGAGCGGAGGTCCTTCGCCCTGCACGAGGAGATCGGTGACCGGCACCGCGCGACGGTCGCCCTGATGAACCTCGGGTCGGCGCTACGGGCCCAGGGCGACCCGGTGGCCGGGACGGCTGCCGTCGAGCGGGCGGTGGAGCGGTTCCGCGAGGCGGCGGACGCCTACCGCGAGGGCGAGGCGCTGCGGGAGCTGGCGGCCTGTCTGGCCGCGCTGGGACGTGACCTGGAGGAGGTCGCACGGACGCGGGAGGCGGCCGCGGCGGCGTTCCGGCGGGTCGGGGCCGAGGAGGAGGCCGGGCAGGTGCTGGCGCCGGTGGACTGAGCCGGGGCGTCGCCGCCCTCCATGTCCGCCCGCGCGCCGCGGGCGGACACGGAGGGCCGCAGCCGGTCAGGAGGGGAAGGGCCAGACCGGGCACCACGGCGGGATGACCTGGCCGGGGTAGGGCGGGCCCCACGGCGGGCACGGCGGCAGCTGGGGCGGCGCGGAGGTCCACAGGACCTTGCCGTTCAGCTCGACCGCGATCGCGCCCTCGTTGTAGATGGTCAGCTCGGCGCCCCACTGGCCGCCGGTCCGGCTGTTCCACAGCGGGGTGCTGTCACCGGCGTACACGACGAGGTTGCCGTCGCCCTGGATCACCAGGACCTCGCCGCGGGGCATGGCGCCCTGGGCGACCCAGATCGCCGTGCCGTCGCGGTACAGCACGACGTTGCCGTCGCCCTGCATGGCGAGCATGACCCTGCCGTTCGGCGAGTACCAGGCCTGGTTGCGGCCGATCGAGGTGTTCCCGGGGATGCGGGTGGGCGGGGTGAGCGCGGCCGTCGCGAGGGCGGGTGCCCCGGCGGTCGCGGGAGCGGCGGGGGCCGGGGCGGCGGTGGCCGTGCCGGAGGCGAAGGTGGCGAAGCCGATCGCGGCGACGGCCGCGAGGGCCGCCGCTCTGGTGCGAAGACTGGTCATGGCGGGGTTCGGGATCCTTCCGGACGGGCGGCGCGGCCCGGTGGGGCCGCTGTCCTGACGGCGCGTCAGTTCGTTCCGGTGCGCCGGGCGCCCAGGTTATGGCCGCCGGAACGGAAGGTGGCGGCAGATCGACCGGCAGCTTCCCGGCACCCCCGGTGCGTGGGCGCTGCCGTTCGGCGGCCACGGAGTCGGCGCACGCCGGGCCCGGGTGCCGGGTGCGGGCGGTCAGCGCGGGGTGTCGGTGCGGTGGTCAGTGCTGGAGCGCCAGGCGGAGGGCCAGGGCGAGGACGACGAGGTTGCCGGTGAGGCCGGTGAGGAGTCGGCCGCGGGGGCCGGTCAGGAGGCGGCGGAGCAGGGCGCCGCCGGTCGCGAGCAGGGCCTGCCAGCTGGCCGAGGCGGCGAAGGCGGCCAGGACGAACACCAGGCCGGGCCCGAGGCTGCCGGGGCCGGTGCGGCCGCCGAGCACCAGGGCGCTGAAGTAGACCACGGTGAGCGGGTTGAGGAGGGTCAGGCCGAGCAGCGAGGCGTAGGTGCGCCAGGGGGAGGCGGGTGCCGGGGGAGGGGTCCCGGCCGGGTCCCGGTCCGTCCGGTGGGTGCGGAGGGTGGTGCGCAGCCCGTGTGCGGCGAGGAGGACGAGGACGGCCGCGGCGGCGAGTTCGAGGGCGCCGGCGGCCGGTGCGAGCAGCGGGGCGAGCGTCGCGCCGCCGATCAGCGCGAGCAGGGCGTACAGGCCGTCGGCGGTGGCCACGCCCAGGGCGGCGGCCATGCCCCGGGCCAGCGAGACGCGCGAGGCGAGGGTGACGACCAGGACGGAGATCGCCCCGACCGGCACGGCGATGCCGTAGCCGGCGAGGAGCCCGGAGAGCAGGGCGTCGGTCATGGGGGGGGGTCCGGTTCGGGCGGGGCGGTCGGGGGGTGGTGGCCGGGAGCGTAGTGCGCGACCGCCGGGCCGGGCCACCGGTTTGTCGGGACCGACCCGGGCGCGGTACCTGGCAGGAGGCGGCTCCTGGCCTGAGGCGCGCCCCGGGCGCTCAGCCCACCGCCGTGAGCACCACCGGCGTCGGGCCGTCCGGGCGGACGGTGATGCTGTAGACGGCCCCGGCGGGCCGCTCGAGGAAGCGCACCGTGAAGGCGGGCAGCAGGAGTTCGAGCACCGCGACGGACTCGCGGAGCGCGAACTGGGTGCCGAGGCAGGCGCGGGCGCCGAGGCCGAACGGGAGGTAGCCGCCGAGCTGCGCGGGGCGGGTGCCGTCCGGGCCGAAGCGGGTCGGGTCGAAGCGCTCGGGGTCGGGCCAGAGCGCCGGGTCGCGGTGGGTGAGGTAGGGGCAGACCAGCAGGTCGGTGCCGGCTTCGACCCGGTGGCCGGCGAGGGTGTCGTCGGTGAGCGCGTGCCGGGGGAGGATCCAGGCGGAGGGGTAGAGCCGGAGTGTCTCGGAGACCAGTGCCAGTACCGCCTCGCGCCGCTCGGGCGAGCCCTCGGGGCCGGCGTCGAGGGCCCACCGCCGGGCGCCGGGTTCGCGGTCGAGGAGCAGGTACAGCCAGGTGAGGGTGGTGGCGGTGGTCTCGTGGCCGGCGACGAGCAGGGTGACGAGCTCGTCGCGGATCAGCCGCTCGGTGTACTCGGGGTGCTGCTCGGCCGCGTCGAGCAGTACCCGCAGGACGCCGGGGCCGTCGGGGCCGTCCTCGTGGCAGCGGGCGGCGGCGATCGCGGCGTGCGCCACCGCGTCGATCCGGGCCAGGTCCTCGGCGACGGCCTCGCCGGCCTGCTCGCCGTCGGGGAGCTGGGGGAGGGCGGCGACGACGGTGGCGATGCGGTCGAGTTCGCGCTCGGTGGCCGGGTCGAGGGGGTGGCCGGTGAGTGCGCGCCAGATGGTGTCGAGGGCGAAGTGCCGCATCTCCGCGCCGAGGTCGATCTGTTCGCCGGTGCGCGCGTAGCCGGCCCAGCGGTCGGCGGCGCGACGGGCCGCGGCGGCGATCCGCTGCTCGTAGCGGCGCATCCCGGGGCCGGTGAACTGGGCCTGGAGCATCCGCCGTTGGCGTTTCCAGGCGTCACCGGTGGCGGTCAGCACGCCCTCGCCGGCGAGCATCCGGGCCCGGTGCGAGCGCTTGACGTACCGCTCGGGGTGGCGGCCGAGGACGTGCTGCACGGCCTCGGGGTCGGTGACCAGGACGGTGGGGCGCGGGCCGATCCGGAACGCGGCGACGCCGCCGAGGCGCTGCCGGGTGCGGGCCAGCAGGTCGATCAGCTCGGCCTCCTCGGTGCGCCACTCCTCGACGGCCTCGGGCGGCAGTTCGGGGACGGGCGGGACGGCGGGGGAGGGGCCGGGGTTCGCGGCGGTGGTCACGGGGTGCCTCCTCGGTCGGCGGCCGGGAGCCGGCGGCGGTCCGCGCCGACTCTACGTCAGACCGCCGCCGCACATGCGGCGGTGCCGCGGTCCGTCCCCCTCGACGAACCGCGGCACCGCCTTTTTCATCCCGTCCCGGAGACGATCCGGTCCGCTCAGATCGGCTGCCAGAGGGCCGGGACGATCGGCGGCTCCCAGCCCACCTGGGCCGTGTGGCCCTGGAGGCACCGGTAGCTGATTCCGTTGTAGGTGACGGTGTCACCTGTCTGGTAGGTGGTGCCCGCGGCCCAGGTGCCGTTGCCCGGGCCGGGGTCGGAGGTGACCACCAGCGAGTAGGAGCTGGAGTGGGAGACCGAACCGGTGCCGGTCACGGTCAGGTTGTACGTCCCGGACGGGACCGAGGAGGCGACCGAGACGTTCAGCGTCGCGGAGCTCCCGGACTGTACCGAGGAGGGGCTGACGGTGGCCGTCACACCGGCCGGAGCGCCGGAGACCGAGAGGTTCACGGTCTGCGCGGTGCCGGAGGTGGTCTGGGTGTTCACCGTGGCGCTGGCCGACTCGCCCGGCTTGACGCTGCCGGTGGCCGGGTTGACGTTGACCGAGAAGTCGTTGCTCGGCACCGGGCCGCTGCCGACCGAGGTCTTCCACAGCGTGTAGGCGACGCCGTCGGCGCTGCGGTCCAGCACGGTGGCGTTGATGTTGCTGGTGGTGTCGCAGGCCGAGTGGTAGCAGGAGTCGTACGCCCGGCCCGCGGTGCCGCCCCACTTCGCCGCCTGGTTGGCGGTCTTGGTGGCGCTGGCGCCCGCCGCGTAGCCCGAGGTCGGGATGCCGGCGGACTGGAACGAGGCGTCGTCCGAGCGGCCCTGGCCCTCGACGTTCTCCTCCGGCTGGAGGCTCAGCGAGTCCCAGTAGGCCTTCATCGGCGCCGAGGTGGTGGAGTTGACGTTGTTGATGAAGTAGCCGGCGTTGGGCGAGCCGACCATGTCGAAGTTGTAGTAGCCCTTGATGGCGCTGCGCTGGCTGGAGCCCAGCTGGCTCACGTAGTACTGCGAGCCCTGGAGGCCCTGCTCCTCACCGGTCCACCAGGCGAAGCGCACGTGGCGGGTCATGGTGGGGTTCTGCTGGGCCAGGGCGAGCGCGGTCTCCAGCAGGACGGACGAGCCGGAGCCGTTGTCGTTGATGCCGGGGCCGGCGCTGACGCCGTCCAGGTGCGCGCCGAACATGGTGACCTGGTCGGCGGGGCCGCCCGGCCAGTCGGCGATCAGGTTGTTGGCGCTGTAGGTGCAGGAGCCGCAGGTCTGCTCGCTGACCTGGTAGCCGGCGGCCGTGAGCTTGGCCTTCACATAGGCCAGCGACTGGCTGTAACCGGCGGTGCCGGTACGGCGGTTGCCGCCGTTCTGGGAGGCGATGGTGTTGAGCTGGGCCAGGTGCGCCTGGACGTTGGCGACGCTGATGTCGGGCGCCTGCCCGGTGGGGCCGCCGCCGCCGACCGTCAGCGTGTACTGCGCGGTGTGGGTGGTCTGGCCGGTGCCGGTGACCGTGATGACGTAGGTGCCGGGCGCGGTGGTGGCGCTGGTGGCGACCGTCATCGTGGCGTTCGAGCCGGACTGGACCGAGGACGGGCTGAAGCTGACGCTCGCGCCGCTCGGGGCGCCGGAGGCGGTCAGGTTGACGGTCTGGGCGCCGCCCTGGGTCACCTGGGTGACGACCGTCGTGGTGGCGGAGGAACCCGCCTGGACGCTGCCGGAGGCCGGGTTGGTCCCGATCGAGTAGTCCGGACCGGTCGGGCCGTCGCACTTGGGGTCACCGGTCTGGGCGGGCACGCTGACCGCGTCCCAGGCCGCCTTGGTGCGGTTGAACAGGTTGCAGGAGGGGTCGAGGGACTTGGCGGCGGTCAGGGTGGTGGTCCGGTACCTCTTGTAGGTCATGCCGCTGGTCTTGAGCAGCATGCCGCCGTAGAAGACCCGGCCCGCGTCCTTGATGCCGACGCCGGTGACCGCGGAGCTGTTGCAGGTCGGGCTGGTGGGCTTGCCGCCGCCCGGGTTGGAGCCCTCGGCGAGCAGGTAGAACCAGTGGTTCAGCGGGCCGGCGGCCGCGTGCACCTCGGTGCTCGGGATCGAGGAGGAGTAACAGTTGGGGTCGCCGTTGACGAGCGAGGGGTTGGCCATGTTGCGGATCGGGCCGCGGCCGACCAGGTTGATCATCTCGCCGACGGTGTAGTCCGGGTTGTCGTACGGGGAGGGCTCGTTGGCGTAGGCCTCGGTCAGCGCGCCGAAGATGTCGCCGGTGCCCTCGCCCAGGCCGTTCTCGTTGTTGGCGCCGCCCGGGGTGTACTGGTCGATGCCGTGGCCGAACTCGTGGCCGACGACGTCGATCGAGGAGATCCACTCGTTGGCGTTGTTGTGGCCGATGGAGACCGAGGAGCCGTCCCAGTAGGCGTTGACGTCGTTGAGACCGACCTTGACCGGCCAGCTGCCCCCGGTACCGTTGTGGCCGTTGCGGCCCAACCAGTCCTTGAGCATGTCCCATTCCTTCTGCGCCGCGAACATGACGTCGCCGCAGCCGGTCTCCTTGCTGGTGGGGCTGCCGTTGCCCCAGGAGTCCGAGGACTTGCTGAACACCTGGCCGGTCGCGTTGTCGGCGCAGCTCAGGCCGGGCCGGCCCGGGTCGCGCAGCGAGTAGCTGTTGCCCGAGCCCGTGGTGCTGATGGTGACCGGCGACGGGCCGTTCCACTTGCTGTTGAGGGTCCCGGCCCGCACGTCGTCGTAGCTGTCGAGGACCTCGCCGTTGCGGGCGTCGACGAAGACGTGCAGGGTGCTCGGGGCGCTCGCGGTGCGGCCGGTGAGCACGGTCTCCCAGGCGAGCCGCCCGGCGCCGTCCTTGACCCGGACGACCAGCCGGCGGGACTGCACGCCGTCCACGGTGGCCAGCTTGGTGCGGGCGGTGCGCTCCGCGTGGGCGGCGCTGATCAGGGCGGTGGTGGGCACGCCTATCGCGCCGGTGTTGGCGGACTGGGCGCCGTGCACCCTGCCCTGGCCGTCGGCGATCACGACGGCGTCGCCGCCGACCACCGGCAGGCCCTTGTAGGTGCGCTCGTAGGCGACCGAGTAGAGACCGCCCAGCCAGGGGGTCACGGACTGGCGCTCGTAGGTCTCGCCGGGGCCCTTGGCCAGGGAGTCCAGGCCGGCCGCGGCCGCCTGGTCGGCGGCGTTCACGGCGGCGGCCAGCGCGCTGGGGGGTGTCGGCGCGGCCGCACCCGCGGCGGCGCCGGCCTGCCCGACCGCGGTGGCGGTCAGCATGCCGGCCAGGACGGCCAGGGTGGTCCCCGCCGTCAGCAATCTGCGTTTCATTCCGAGGCTCCTCGAACGTGGGGGTGCTCGACCGCGGACGGTGCGCCGGAGAGGCGCTCACCGCAGGACGCTGGGGGGCTCGATCTGTGGGCGTCCGCGCTCGGGTGCCGGAACCCTCACACGCCGACATGCCACGGTCAACGGGCTGGACGCGCGGAACCGGGGGTTGGCAAGTTCCGTCAAGTACCGCCGAGGAGCGTCAAAATGCCTTTGACGAGCGGGAGCTGACGGCGGAAAAGACGTTCGGGCAGGTCGGACCGGTCGGAGAGGTTGAGACCGGTGGCCGGTGAGGTAGAGACCAATAGAGGGGAGAGGTCGAGACCA
Organism: Kitasatospora purpeofusca; assembly: GCF_034043715.1. GTDB lineage: Bacteria > Actinomycetota > Actinomycetes > Streptomycetales > Streptomycetaceae > Kitasatospora > Kitasatospora purpeofusca_A. The sequence continues at coordinate 45,837 of NZ_JAXCLC010000067.1, forward strand.
TCGCGTGGAGAGGTTGAGACCAGAGTGCGGAAGTGGTTGAGACCACCTCATGTACGGCGGGGCCCTCGTCCAGTACCGTCCTCCTCAGCGGACCTCTCCCACCGGAGGGCCCGGAACGCACTCGGGAGGGCAGCCCCGTGCACGGCAACCGGGCGGCGACCACGCCCGTCGAGGACCACCTCTGGCGGGCCTTCGGCCTGAGGCTGCGCCAGTGGCGCCGCCGCGCCGGACTGACCCAGGCCCAGCTCGGCGCCGAGATCGGCTACGACCACACCGCCGTCAGCAAACTGGAGCACGGCACCCGCCGCACCAGCCCCCGGATCGCCGACCGCCTCGACGACCTGCTGCACGCCGGCGGCGAACTGCGCGCCGCCTGCCGCCTCGCCGAGGAGGCCCCGGCCCCCGCCGCCGCCGCCGAGGTGCCCCCGGCCGCCGCGCCCGCACCCGCCCCGGCGCCGCCGCCCGGGGACTGGACCCGCCCCCCGCTGCCCGGCCCGCCCGTCGCCGCCCTCGCCCCCGCCCTGCCCCCCGGCCTCGCCGCCCACCTGCCCGACCGCCTCCCCGACTACGGGCTGCTCTGCCCCCTCCACGACGCCGCCGGCTGCGCCGTCCCCGGCCCGGCCGACCTGGCCGCCCTGCACACCGCGTTCCGCGCCGCCGACCCCGACACCGCCGCCCCGGTCGACCCCGACACCGCCCACGCCCTGGCCGGACTGCTCGCCGCCCACCTGCGGGCCGGCGACAGCCCCACCGCCCCCGGCACCGCGGCCGTCGAGGACACCCTGCGGGTCGTGCTCCGCCGCCTCGCCGCCCACCCGGCCGGCCCCGACCGCCGCCCGCTGGCCCGGCTCGCCGGCGAGTACGCCCACGCCGCCGGGGCCCTGCGGATGCAGGACGGCCGCAACGCCACCGCCATGGCCTGCTTCACCCGCGCGCTCGGCTGGGCCGAACTCGCCGGGGACCACGCCACCCAGGTGGCCGCGCTCAGCGACATGAGCTTCCTCGCCCGCCTCGACGGCGACCCGGACGCCGCCCTCGGCTACGCCCGCGAGATCTCCCGGGTGGCGCCCGCCCGGCACTGGGCCGGCGCCATGGGGCAGATCGCCCAGGCCCGCGCCCACGCCATGACCGGCGACGTCCGCGCCACCGTCCGCCACCTCGGCCGCTCCCGGCTCCACCTCGACCACATCGGCATCCACGACGAGTCCGACGCCGCCTGGCTCTCCATCGCCTCGATGCGGCTGCGGGTCGAGGCCGGGGCCGCCGCCGCCCTGCGCGACGCCGCCGCCGCCGTCGACGACCCCCGGCTGGCCCGCCGGGCCGTGCACGCCGCCGAGACCGCGCTGGCCCTGCTCGCCCCCGACCAACTGCCCTCCGCCCGCCTGCTGTTCACCGTCCGGGTGGCCGACTGCCACCTGCTCGCCCAGGACCCGCGGGCCGCCGCCGACCTGCTCGGGCCGGTGCTCGCGGCGGCCGGCGGCGGGGCGGACGGGCTGCCGCCGCTGGTCCGGCGCGAACTCGCCGGGCTGCGCCGCCGGCTGGCCGGGCACGGACTGGCGGGGTGAGGCGCGGCCCGGGCCGCGGGGAACGCCGCCGGGGCCGGGGCGGCCGCACTGTGGCGGGCGTGTTGCGCGACCGTAACGCCCCGTGGCGAACCGGCCGGTGGGCCGGATTCCGGGACCCGCTGCCGATTGACGCGCTCGCCCGGCGCTTCCTAGACTCGAGGGCGGCGAAGAGTGTCAGCCCCAAGGCCCCGGCCGGCTGACCGGCAACCCCCACACTGCGGTGGGGTGCCCCGGGGATAAGCCAGGTGAGGGTGCGTCCGACCGACGGACCGTCACAAGCGCGGTTTTTGGGCCCGGGAGGGCGCGGGGGACGGAGAACGTCGTGGAACAGCGGGCAGGTGGACAGCGCGCCGGTTCGCAGCCGTCGTCGCCCATCGGTTCGCGTACGACGTCCGCCGCCCCGCCGCTCCGTGCCGGCCTCCGCCTGGTCGCCCGCCTCGACGTCGACCTGCTGCGGCGCGCCAGCTCCCTCTGTCGCTGAGCCGGTCGGCCGGCCGGGCGCCTTCCGCCCGCCCCGGTCGGTCCGTCCGATTCCCTCGCCCACGAACCCGCGCGAGGAGGAGCGCCCAGCGGCCCGTCCTCCCGTGCGCCCTGCACCAGGAGAACGGATGTCCCCCCTTCCCGTGTCCCCGCCGTACGATCCGTACGATCCGTCGAGAACCCCGCCGGCCGGCCGCGAGTCCGAGTACCGGCGGCTGCACCACGCCCTCGACCGCTGCTCGGCCGGCGCCGGAAGCGTCATCGTGCTGCACGGTTCCGTCGGCAGCGGCCGCAGCGACCTGCTCTACGCGTTCACCGACACCGCCGCCGAGCGCGGCGTCCAGGTCCTGGTCGGCACCGGCTCGCCGCTGGAACGCGAGTTCCCGCTCGGCCTGGCCCGACAACTCCTCCAGGGCGCCGACCTCGCCCCCGAGGAGGCCGCCACCGCCGAGGCCCTGCTCGCCGAGGGCGCGGCCGGCGGCACCGTCCCCGCCCCGTCCGACCGCCCCGCCGGACGGCTCACCCAGCGCGTCCTGGAGGGCCTGTTCCGGCTGGTCCGCGGCCTGGCCGAACGCGCCCCCGTGCTGATCGCCGTCGACGACCGGCAGGACGCCGACCCGCAGTCCCTGGAGTTCCTGCTCTACCTGGTCCGCCGCACCCGGGGCACCGGCGTGCTCACCGTCCTCAGCTCGCGCGAGACCATGACCCCGGCCCATCCGCTGTTCGAGGTCGAACTCGCCCGCCAGCCGCACCACCAGCACATCCGGCTCGACCTGCACAGCGTCGAACTCGTCGCCGAGGTGCTGCGCACCCGCCTCGGCGCCGCGGCCGCCGAGCGGCACGCCGCCGAGGCGCACACCCTCACCGGCGGCAACCCGCTGCTGGTGCACAGCCTCGTCGGCGACCAGGACCGGGCCGGCAGCCCCGGCACCCTGGTCGTCGGCGAGGGCTACCGGCGCGGCCTCATGCACTGCCTGCACCGGATCGACCCGCTCGCCCTGCACTACGCGCGCGGCGTCGCCGTGCTCGGCACCGGGGCCACCCCGGAACTCCTCGCCGAACTGCTGCTGCTCGCCCCCGACGCGCTGCCCCGGGCGCTGTACCTGCTGCACGCGGCCGGGCTGTTCCGCGACGGCGGCTTCCGCCACCCCACCGCCGCCGGGGACCTGCTCGCCGCGATGCGCCCGCTCGAACTCGCCGCCCTGCACCAGCGGGCCGGCCGGCTCCTGCGCGCCGCCGGCGCGACGGCGGCCACCGTCGACGGGCACGCCAGGGTGGCCGAGGGGCACCTGCGCAGCTCGCTCGGACCGGCGCCCGCCGCCGGTTCCGGGGATCCCGGCGCGGTGCTGCCGGAGTTCGGCGGCGGCGGGGTCTGGGAGGTGCCCGGCCCTGGGGCCGCGGCGGCGGTGGACGTTGCCGGGGAGGACGTCGCGGTGAAGGACGTCGCCGAGGAGGAGGCCGCCGCCACCGGTGGCTTCGGACCGGTACCGGCCCACGCCTTGCAACTGTGGACCGGCCCGGCGCCCGCCGGCCCCGCCGTCGAATGCGTCCCCACCCTCCCCGGCACCGTCACCGACGCCGACACCGCGCTGCGCCACGAACTCAAGCGCCTGCGCCACCACTTCTGGCACGGCCGGATCGACGAGGGCACCGCCGCGCTCGCCCGCTTCGAAGCCGTCCCCGGCCAGGCCGTCCACACCGAGGCCCTGCGGTACTGGCTCGCCTACTGGTACCCCGCGCTGCTCCCCAACCCCGCCCGCCGGACCGGGCCGCAGGACGGCGCCACCGCCGACCGGGGCGACGGCATGCGGCTGCTCGCCGCCCTCCTCGCCGGCACCGTGTCCCCCGAGGACGCCGTGGTCCGCGCCGAACTCGTGCTGCGCGCCGGGCGCCTCGGCGGGGTGCGCACCGAATCGCTCACCGCCGCGCTCACCGTCCTCCTCTACGCCGACCGCGCCGACCGCGCCACCCACTGGTGCGCGCCGCTCGCCGAACGCGCCGGGGCCCGCTGCGGAGCCCACTGGAACGCCCTGCTGGCCGCGCTGCGCGCCGAGGCGGCGCTGCGCCAGGGCGACCTGCGGAGCGCCGACGAGGCCGGGCGTGCCGCGTTCGCGCACGTCCGGCCGGAAGCCTGGGGCGTGGCCGTGGGGCTGCCGCTGGCGACCATGGCGGCCGCCCGGACCGCGCTCGGCCTGCACCAGGACGCGGCGCACTTCCTGGAGCTGGCCACCCCCGCGGGCCTGGAGCACACGCCCGCGGGCCTGCACCACCGGTACGCGCTGGCCGGTCACCGGCTCGCCCTCGGCCGGGCCGAACAGGCCCTCGCCGACTACCGCGCCTGCGGCGACACCATGGCCCGCTGGGGCCTGGACCACCTCCCGGCCATCGCGCCCTGGCGGCTCGGGGCGGCCCGCGCCCAGCTCGCCCTCGGCCGGCCGGGCAGCGCCGCCGCCCTCGCGGACCAGCAGCTCGCCCGGCTCGGGCCGGTCGGCCACCCGAGGATCCGCGGCCTGGCGCTGCGGATCCGGGCGGCGGCGGGCGGACCGGCCGAGCGGACGGAGCTGCTGGAACGCGCCGTCGTACTGCTGGAGGAGGCCGGTGCGGAGTCCGAGCTGGCAGCGGCGCTGGGGGAGTTGAGCGAGGCCCACCAGCACGACGGCGACCCGGGCCGGGCCCGCCGCGCGGACCGCCGCGTGCGCCGGACCCCGGCGCTGGCGGTGGTGCCGGTCCGGCCGCCGGCGCCGGTGCCGGCGCCGGTGTCGTCGCTGCCGGTGTCCCTGCTGCCGGTGGGGGCCGTTCCCTCGGCCGGGGCCGGTGCGCTCCTTGGGGCCTCCCTCCCCGGGGCCGGACCGCTCCCGGTGGCCGTCCCGGCTTCGGAGGGCACTGCCGGAGGGCTCTCCGAGGCTGAGGGGCGGGTCGCCGAGCTCGCCGCGCGCGGCCTGTCCAACCGGGACATCGCGCGCAAGCTCTACATCACCGTGTCAACCGTCGAGCAGCACCTCACCCGGGTCTACCGCAAGCTCGGCGTCCGCCGCCGGGTCGACCTCGCCCGGCTGCTCGGACCGGTCCCGCCGGGCGCCGCCGCCGACGCCCCGCCGCGCCCGGACTTCCCCCGCCGGGCGGACCTGGTCGCCGGCTGAGGACGGCGCGGCCCGCGCGGCCCGCGCGTCGGACCGACGCCCCGGACGCCCCGGACGCCCCGGACACCGCGGACGCCCTGGACACCGCGCCGGGGGCGTCCGGGTCCGCGTGCCCTTTCCCTGACAGCGTCGTTCTCGTCGGCAGGAAGCCGATCATCGCTGTGGTGGATGCCCCCGGGATCTGCTGTTGGCTGATGTGCGGCTGACATGTCCGGTGCCCCGCTTGATGCCGGGGCCCCAGGGCGTGTTGATTCCGGAAGCGCCGGGGCCGGCCCGGCCACGGGCGAAGGGACCCCCATGCAGGACTCCACATCCGTCAACGGCGAGGCGACGGCTCCCACACTGGAAGAAGCCCGGAGCCTGGCCGCCAAGAGTGCGCAGGGCCGTGCCGAGCAGTACGCACTCCTGACCGGCCGGAAGCTCGGGCGGGCGATCAGCATTTCCGAAGGCGAAGCCACCGAGGCCACCGAGGGTGCGCAAGCTCGCGCGGTCGTCTCGGTGACGTACGAGCTTCGGTAGTCCACGCCCCCGGGTCGGCCGGGCCCTACGACGCGGGCCGTCCGCACGTACGGGCGTGCCCTGCGGCTGGTGAAGCACGTTGGGGCACGGTGGCCGGACCGCCCCGGCCACTCCCACCGAATACCAGTCCGGAAAGCGGTCGAAGCGCGTGACAATCCGGCTGTGGCGCTCGCCTTACGGAGCGTTGCGGTGTCCGGGTGCCCGGGTGCCCGGGTGTCCGGGTGTGCGGTCGGGGGGGGGCCCCCCCCGGCGGGGGGCGCCCCCCCCGC
>NZ_JAXCLC010000068.1:0-51526 GCF_034043715.1 Kitasatospora purpeofusca
TGGGAGTGGGGGCGGCGGGGAGGGCGGCGGCGGCCGTGAGGAGGGCGGGGAGCATCCGGGTCGCGTGCTCGGCGTAGCCCCGGGGGGACGGGTGGACGCCGTCGGGGCCGAGGAGGTGGTCGGCCCGGTCGCGGAACTCGGGGCCCGAGGAGGCGGCCACCGGGATTCCGGCGCGTTCGGCGGCACGGGTCTGGCGGCGGGCCAGGCGGTGGGAGCGGGGGGCGCCGAGGAGGCGGGCTTGGACGCGGAACCCCGGGGCGTGTCCGGGGTCGGGGCAGGGGACGACGACCGGGTGCCAGCCGGTGTCACGGAGCCGCTGGAGCACCAGGGCGAACCGGCGGGCGGCGCGGCCGAGCGGGAGCGGGAGGAGTACGTCGTTGCCGCCGACGATCAGCACCGCGATGCCGGGCCGGATCCGGTCCGCCCGGCCGACCTGGTGCCGCAGGGCCGCCGTGGTGGCGCCGACCCTGGCGAGGACCCGCAGGTCGACGGGGCGGTCGAGGCGCTCGCCGAGGGCCTGCGCGAGACGGGCGCCGAGGGTCTCCTCGGGCCGGCCGGCGCCGAAGCTCCGGGCGAGCGAGTCGCCGAGCATCAGCAGGGTGAGCGGCCGGGGGTCGGCGGGTTCGGCCGGGCCGTAGCGGCCGTCGGCGGGCGGGACGGTCCAGTCGGCGGGCGGGCGGCTCATCACCAGCCGCTGGTAGAGGCGGGCGGCGGTGAGCCGGGCCCGGACGAGCGGTCGGCGGGTGGCGGGGGTGGGCATGGCGGACTCCGGGGGCGGGACTGCGGCGGGGCTTCGGTGGGACGGGGGCGGGGCTGCGGCGGGACGGGGGCGGCGGCTCAGGCGGCGGCTCAGGCGGCGGTGAGCACGACGGCCGCGTTCTGCCCGCCGAAGCCGCTGGAGACCGAGACGGCGGCGTCCAGGGCGAGCCGTCTCGGCACCTTGGCGACCACGTCGAGCCCGAGGGACTCGTCGGGCCGTTCCAGGTTGGCGGTGGGCGGGACCAGTCCGTACTGGAGGGAGAGCACGGTGACCGCCGCCTCGATCGCCCCGGCGCCGCCCATGGTGTGGCCGATCGCGCCCTTGACCGAGGTGACCGGGGGCGGCCGGTGGAAGACCCCGCGCAGGGCCGCCGCCTCGGCCGTGTCGTTCAGCCGGGTGCCGGTGCCGTGCGCGTTGACGTGCCCGATGTCGTGCGGGGCGAGCCCGGCGTCGGCGAGGGCCGCCCGGATCGCCCGGGCCAGGCCGTCACCCCCGGGGTGCGGGGCGGTGAAGTGGTGGGCGTCGGCGGTGGAGCCGTGGCCCGCCAGGTACGCGCGCGGCCGGACGCCGCGCGCCCGGGCGTGCGCGACCCGTTCCAGCACCAGGACGCCCGCGCCCTCGCCGAGCACGAAGCCGTCCCGGTCCGCGTCGAAGGGGCGGGAGGCGCCGGCCGGGTCGTGGCACCGCCGGGAGAGCGCGCCGATCCGGTCGAAGGCGGTGGCCACCATCGGCGCGCGGGGGCAGTCGGTGCCGCCGGCGAGAACGAGGTCGCAGGTGCCGGCCCTGAGCAGGTCGCAGGCGACGGTGATGGCGGTGGTACCGGAGGCGCAGGCGGTGCTGGTGACCAGGTTGGGCCCGCGGGCACCGAGGTCGAGGCCGACCTCACCGGCCGCCATGTTCGGGATGGACCGGGGCAGCATCAGCGGGGAGATCAGGTCGGGCCGGCCGTCGGCGAGCCGGGCGTACTCGGTCTCGTAGCTGAGGGCGCTGTTGGCGCTCACCCCGAGGACGACGCCGACCCGGGCGGAGTCCCAGGCCGACGGGTCGAGCCCGGCGTCGGCGACGGCCTCGCGGGCGGCCAGGACGGCGAGCTGGGCGAAGCGGTCGAGCCTGCGGACCAGCCGGCCGCCGAGCAGCTCGACCGCTTCGAAGCCCTCGGCCGGGCAGGAGAAGTCGACGGCCAGGCCCGCGAGCCGGGGGTCGGTGCGGGCGGTGGACGTGCCGTCGAGCAGCCGGGCCCAGCTCGCCGCGACGCCGAACCCGGCGGGGGTGACCAGGCCGAGCCCGGTCACGGCGACCGCCCGGGAGGGTGCCACTCGGGGGCCGCCGGTGCTGTGGGTGCCGCCGGTGCTGTGGGCGCCGCCGGTTCGGTGGGTGCTCAACTGACGGCGCTCGACGCCAGGGTGGTGCTCGCGGCGGGGACGGGGACGGGGGCGGGCGCCGCGGCCCGGACGGCGTCCGCGTGGGCGGCCAGGTCGCCGAGGGTGGACTCGGGGCGGATGTCGCTGACGGTCGCGCCGGTCCGCTCCTCGACCAGCAGGGACAGTTCGACCAGGGCGAGGCTGTCCAGCTCCAGCGAGGCGAGCGTGGCCCCGGGCTCGACCCGGTCGGCCGGAACGTCGAACTCGGTGACCAGGCAGTCGCGCAGGACGGAGAAGGTGTCGGACACGGGGGTTCCTCTCGGGACGGGGGACGGGGTGACGGTGTGACGGGGAGTGGGGTCGGCTCCGGCGGTCGGCCGGGTCCGGTGTTCAGTCCGGTCCGGGCGCCGCCGGGGCCGACCGGTCGGGCGCCGCCGACGGTTCGCGGCCGGGCAGCCGGAACCAGGCGAGCAGGACCGCCGACGCGGCGACCGCCCCGCCGACCAGGGCGGCGGCGTTCAGACCGTCGGTGAACGCGGCCCGGTCACCCGGTGCGGCGCCGTCCGCGGCCGTGGCGAGCACGGAGCCGAGCACCGCCACGCCGAGGGTCGAACCGACCTGCCGAGTGGCGTCGTTGAGGGCCGAGCCGACCCCGGCCATGGCCAACGGCACCGCGCTCATCACGAGTTCGGTGGCGACCGGCGCGAGCAGGCCCGCGCCGAGCCCGGCCGCCGCCTCGAAGAGCAGCACCGGGGCGTCCCCCGAACCCGCGTCCAGCAGGCCGAGTCGGACGAAGCCGGCGGCGATCAGCAGCTGACCGGCGGCCACCGGCACCCGGGCTCCGGCGTGCCGGGCCACCACCGGCCCCAGCACGGCGCCGACGGCCAGCCCCAGCGAGAGCGGCACCATCCGCAGCCCGGCCTGCCAGGCCGAGAGGCCGCGCACCTGCTGGAGGTGGAGCGTGAGCAGGAACATCGCACCGAACATCGCGAAGGACATCAGCGCCAGGCTGACCGTGGCCGGCCAGACCGGCCCGCCGCGCAGCATCCGGAGCGGCACCATGGGCGCGGCGCAGCGGAGTTGGCGCCACAGGAAGAGGGCGGTCAGCCCGGCGGAGGCGGCGAACGCCGCGAGCACCGCGGCACTGGCCCAGCCCCGGGCCGGTGCCTCGATGACACCCCAGACCAGGGTGAGCAGGGCGGCGCAGGACAGCGGTGCGCCGAGCCGGTCCAGCGGGCGGGCCTCGGGGTCACGGGACTCGGGGACGACCGGGGTGACCGCCAGGATCACGGCCACCACGGGGACGTTCAGCCAGAACGCGGCCTGCCACCCGTGCCGTTCGACCAGCCAGCCGCCGACCACCGGGCCGAACAGCGCGCCGACACCGGCCACCGCCGCCCAGACGCCGATCGCCCGCCGCCGGTCCTCCGGCGCGTCCAGCACGTGGACGACGGTGGAGAGCGTGGCCGGCATGAAGAACGCCGCGCCGAGGCCCATCGCGCAGCGGGCGGCGACGAGTCGGCCGGGGGTGTCACCGAGCGCGCCGGCCACCGAGGCGAGCGCGCAGAGCGCGAGTCCGGCGGCGAACGCGCGGCGCCGCCCGTACCGGTCGCCGAGGGCGCCCGCGGCGAGGACGCAGCCGCCGAGGGCGAGCGCGTAGCCGTCGACGATCCACTGGGTCTCGGCGAGGGTGGGGCCGAGCTCGGCGCGCAGACCGGGGACCGCCACGTTGAGCACGGTGAAGTCGAGTCCGAGCAGGAAGAGCGCGGCGCAGACGACCCCCACCGCGGCCCACGCCCGCCGCCTGCCCACCGGTCCGGGGACGGCGGGGGTCAGGGCGGCGGCGGTCGGGACGGCGGCGGTCGGCGTGGCGGGAACGGCGGGGGCGGAAGGAGCGGAAGGGGCGGCGGGGGGACGCATCCGGACCGGCCCTCAGCCCGTCGGCCGGAGCGGCTCGTCGCGCCGCCGGAACCCGATCCGGTAGAGCGTGGCCGCGCCGCGCAGGAAGGTGACCTCGCAGGCCCGCAGATACCGGCGGTAGCGGCGGTAGCCGTCCGGTCCGACGAGCCGCTCGGCCTCCGCGCGGGCCCGCAGCAGCCGGGCGGACCAGGCGCCCAGGGTGCGGGCGTAGTCCTCGGCGGAGGCCCGGACGAGGGTGACGGCGAAGTAGGGGTCGCTCGCGAGCACGATCTCGCCCAGCCGGGGCAGCACCGCGCCGGGGAAGACCTCGGCCGCGACGAAGGCGCCGACCGGGCCGTCACCCCCGGTCACGCCGTCGTAGGCGATGGTCTGCAGCGACATCCGGGCACCGGGCCGCAGCCAGCCGTGGCAGCGCTCGAAATAGGCGCGGTAGGCGGCGAGCCGGGCGGCGGCGTCCATGTCGGCGGTGGCGAAGTGCTCGAAGGCGCCGACCGAGACGATGCCGTCGTACGGGCGCTCGGGCCGGTGGGCGTCCCAGCTCTCCAGCCGGACGTCGGCGCCGGGCAGTCCGAGCGACCGGACGTGGGCGTGCTGGGCCCGGGACAGGGTGAGCCCGGTGGCCTCGGCGGCCCGGCCGGTGCGGACGGCGTGGGCGAGCAGACCGCCCCAGCCGCAGCCGACGTCGAGCAGGCGCAGCCCGGTCCCGGGGGCGGCGCCGGCCAGGTCGAGGTGGAGGTCGAGCTTGGCCCGCTGGGCGCGGGGCAGGGCCGAGGTGTCGGGCTCGGCGGGGTCGATGCCGTCCCAGACGGCGGCGGAGTAGCTGAGCGTCTCGTCGAGCCACAGCGCGTAGAAGTCGTTGCCGAAGTCGTAGTGGAACTCGATGTCGGCGGCGCTGGTGCCGACGGTCTCGGTACCGTCGGCGCTGGGGCCGACGCTGTCGGCGGTGCCGTCGATGGTGGTGGTCATGCCTCTCCTGTCCGGGCGGCGGGGAACGCGGGTCGGTCGCGGGTCAGTCGCGGGTCGGCGCGGGTGCCGGTCGCGGGTCGGCGCGGGTCAGTCGCGGGCGGCGCGGGCGTCGAGCGCCCGCGCGCGGCGTTCGACGAACCGGGCGGCGCGGGCGTCGAGCCGGGCGAGGTGCTCGGCGAGCCGGTCGCGGGCCCGCTCGCCGTCCGGGCCCAGCCCGGTCAGCTCGAAGACCCGCAGGGAGCGGAGCAGCGGGGCGAGCACCTCGTCGTGGTGGACCCGCGGGTCGTAGACGCCGGCGACGGCGATCTCGGCGGCGAGGGCGGCGAAGCCGGGCATGCCCTGGCCGGGCATCGCGAACGCGCGGACCGTGGCGTCGAGCCGGACGAGCACCTCGTCCGGGTCCAGCTCCAGCGCGGCGCGCAGCAGTTCGCGGTAGAAGACCATGTGCAGGTTCTCGTCCTGGGCGACCCGGGCGAGCAGCCGGTCGCAGACCGGGTCGCCGCTGAGCCGGCCGGTGTTGCGGTGGCTGACCCGGGTGGCCAGCTCCTGCACGGCGGCGTAGGCCACCAGGCCGAGCACGCCGTCCGGCCGGGGGAGGGTGCCGGTGGCGATCTGGGCCGCCCGGGCGCGCTCCAGGGCCACCGGGTCGACGGCGCGGGTGGCGTGCAGATAGGCGCGGATGGCGGCGGCGTGCCGGTCCTCCTCCGCCGTCCAGTGGTGCAGCCAGGCACCCCAGGCGCCGTCGCGGGAGGTCTGCGCGCCGATGGTCCAGTGGTAGCCGGGAAGGTTGTCCTCGGTGAGCAGGTTGACCACCAGGGCGGAGCGGATCGCGGGGGCGAGCGCGGACTGCTCCGGCTGCCAGGGCTCGCCGCCGAGCGGTCCGTCGAAGTCCCGGCCGAGGCTCCACGGCACGTACTGGTGCGGGAACCACTCGCGCGCCGCACTTATATGACGGGCCATCAATTCAGCGGCGACGGGCTCCAGTTCCGAAAGCCAGTGGACGGCTCGGGCCGCGATGATCTTCACGGGTGCCGATCGTGGCGCAGGCGCACAGGAGCGCGCAAACCGGGCTCACCCGGTCGAGTGAGCCCCCGGCTCCAGGTTCACGCCGGAGGCGGAGCGCGCGGGCGGCCCGAGCGCCGAGCGCGCGGGCGGAACCGGAGGCCGAGCGCGCGGGCGACGAGGGCCTCAGGCCGGCGGCAGTCCGGCGGCCACGGCGAGCACCCCCGCCGCCCCGGCGGCCAGCAGGGCGGGCACCACGCCCCGCCGGGCGAGCACCAGCCAGAGCAGGGCCCCGGCCAGCACGCCCCACTGCCAGCCGTACCCGAGCGAGGCGGCCAGCGGCAGCACCGATCCGGCGATGGCGCCGGTCACGGCCGGTCCGGCCCCGGTGAGAAAGTCCTGCACCCGCCGGTCGGCCCGGAGCCGGTCGAAGTACCGGCCGCCGAGGAGCACGAAGAGGAAGGACGGCGCGAAGGCGACCGCCGCCGCGAGCAGGCCGCCGCCGAGCCCGGCGGCCGCGTAGCCGACCGCCGCGACGGTGTGCACCACCGGCCCCGGGGTGACCTGGCCGAGGGCGACGGCGTTGAGGAACTGTCCGTCGGTCATCCAGTGGTAGCGGTTGACCGCGTCGTCCCGCATCAGCGGGATGATCACGAACCCTCCCCCGTAGGAGAGCGCGCCCACCTTGAACGCCACCCAGGCCACCGCACCGAGCACACCGAGGCCGCCCAGAGCCAGCGGCCCGGTGGCGAGCGGCAGCACGGCCCGCCCGCCCGATCCGCCCCCTCCCCGGTTCTCCGGGGCCTCCGGGTCCTCCGGGCTCTCCGGGTCCTCCCGGCTCCCCCGGTCGCTCGGGGCGCTCGGGACACCCGGAACGCTCCGGTCGCTGCGGACGGCGATCTCGGCCAGTCCGGCGGCGATCAGCACCAGCACCAGCCAGGGACCGGTCAGCACCGCCGCCACCGCCCCGGCCAGCGCGTACCCGGCCCAGCGGACGCGGGCGGCCCGGGTCCGGCCCATCCGGCCGAGGCCGGCCGGGACGAGCGTGGTGGCCGCCTGCACCGCGACCGCCGGCACGGCCGCCCCGGCGCCGGCCGCCGCGCCGAGCACCCACAGCGGCGGGTCGCCGGCCAGGAACAGCGCCGCCAGCGCCAGGATCAGCACGAGCCCGGGCCCGATGAAGCAGACCCCGCCGACCAGCGCACCGGGCGCGCCCCGCAGCCGCCACGCGGTCAGGACGGCGAGCTGGGTGGAGGCCGGGCCGGGCAGCAGATTCGTCGCCGCGATGCCGTCCTCGAACTCCTCGGGGGTCAGCCACCGCCGCCGCTCCACGCAGAGCCGGCGCAGCAGCAGGATGTGCGCGGGCGGCCCTCCGAAGCCGGTGATCCCGATCCGGCCCCACTCCCGGGCGATCGTGCCGAGGCCGACCACCCGTTCGGCCCCCGCGGTGCGTCCGTCCGGCTCCATGCGCTTCTCCCCTGGTCAACAGCGGCGCGACGATACCCCACGAGGGTTACGGCCCGGCCATGGCAGCGGCAATGACAACGGTCTCCAATGCAGCCTTTGGATCTTCGTTCGATGTGCGGTTCACTTCGGGTGCGGGGCCGTCACGGACGTCGCCCCTTGCCCCCACGCGTTCATGGGCTCCAGGAGAGGACTTCGATGGCCGGCCACGAGCACTCCCAGCATGATCATGAGCATGACCACAAGCACGGCGGCCGGGGCGGCCACGGCGGCCATTCGCACGGCGTGGCCGCCGACGCCGACCGCCGGTGGCTGCTGAGCGCGCTGGCGCTGATCGTGGTGTTCATGGCCGGTGAGGTGGTGGTCGGCTTCGCCGCCCAGTCGCTGGCGCTGATCTCGGACGCCGCCCACATGCTCACCGACGCCGCCTCGATCGTGCTGGCGCTGATCGCCATGCGGCTCGCCGCCCGCCCCGCGCGCGGCGGTTACACCTACGGGCTCAAGCGCGCCGAGATCCTGTCCGCGCAGGCCAACGGCGTCACCCTGCTGATCCTGTCGGCCTGGCTCGGCTACGAGGCGGTCACCCGGCTGCTCGAACCGCCGGAGGTGACCGGCTCGCTGGTCCTGATCACCGCGCTGGTCGGGATCGTGGTGAACGTGGCCGCCGCCTGGTGCATGTCCAAGGCCAACCGCAGCTCGCTGAACGTCGAGGGTGCCTTCCAGCACGTCCTCACCGACCTGTACGCGTTCATCGCCACCGCCGTGGCCGGCCTGATCGTGGTGACCACCGGCTTCGCCCAGGCCGACTCGATCGCCTCGCTGATCGTGGTCGCACTGATGCTGAAGGCGGGTATCGGCCTGGTCCGCGACTCCGGACGGATCTTCCTGGAGGCCGCGCCCGCGGGGATCGACCCGGACGCGGTGGCCGACCGGCTGGTGGACCAGCCGCTGGTCGAGGAGATCCACGATCTGCACATCTGGGAGATCACCTCCGGGCAGCCGGCGCTCTCCGCCCACATCCTGGTCACCCCGGGCGGCGACTGCCACGCCGTGCGGCGCGAACTCCAGGGCCGGCTGTCGGGCGAGTACGGGATCACCCACAGCACCCTCCAGGTCGACCACGTCGGGGAGGACGAGGCCGGCGCGCTGCTGCAGATCACCAGCCCGGGCGACCTCTCACCGGAGCACTGCGCCGACGCCCACGGCCCCGTCCACCGCGCCGGCCCGCACAAGCACTGACCGCGCCGGCCCCACGCAAGCACCGAGGCCCGTCCCTGTCCGCCCGGTACGGCATGATCGGAGGCGTGACCGCACCCCGTCTGATGCTGCTCGACTCCGCCAGCCTGTACTTCCGGGCCTACTTCGGCGTACCGGACACCCTGCGCTCGCCGCAGGGTGAGCCGGTCAACGCCGTCCGGGGCCTGCTGGACTTCATCGCCCGGCTGGTCCACGACCACCGGCCCGACCAGCTGGTCGCCTGCATGGACGCCGCCTGGCGGCCGCAGTGGCGGGTGGACCTCATCCCCTCCTACAAGACCCACCGGGTCGCCGAGGCCGCCGAGGACGGCGCGGAGGAAGTGCCGGACACCCTCGCCCCGCAGGTCCCGGTGATCGAACAGGTGCTGGACGCGCTCGGCATCGCCCGGATCGGCTCCGCCGACTACGAGGCGGACGACGTGATCGGCACCCTGACCGCGCGGGCCACCGGGCCAGTGCAGATCGTCACCGGCGACCGGGACCTGTTCCAACTGGTCGACGACGCCCGGGCGGTCACCGTGCTCTATCCCGTCAAGGGCATGGGCAACCTCCAGGTCACCGACGACGCGCTGCTCCGGGAGAAGTACGGCGTGGGCGGCGCCCAGTACGCCGACCTGGCCGCCCTGCGCGGCGACCCCAGCGACGGCCTGCCCGGCGTCAAGGGCGTCGGCGAGAAGACCGCCGCCCAGCTGATCCACGAGTACGGCGACCTCGCCGGCATCCGCGCCGCCGCCCAGGACATCGGCTCCGCGCTCACCCCGGCCCGGCGCCGCAACATCCTGGAGGCCGCGGCCTACCTGGACGTGGCGCCGAAGGTGGTCCGGGTCGCCGAGGACGCCCCGCTGCCCCCGTTCGACCCGGCCCTCCCCCGCGAGCCCCTCGACCCGATGACCCTGGAGCACCTCGCCACCCGCTGGGGCCTCGGCACCTCCCTGGACCGCCTCCTGGAGAGCCTGGCCGCCCGCTGACCCCCACCCCTCGCCCGCTTCCGGGCCCGTCGCACCGCGCGGCGGGCCCTTTGCTCTGCCATGCCGTGAGCTCCCGCCCCCGCGCCGGAGGTCGACCCGTCCGACTTCTCGCGCGCGCCGGGTCTGAAATGATCATGGCGGACCCGCCGGAGAACCTGGCGGCCGTCACCATCCGGGACCGGGGGGGCACACACCGCCATGCTGGACACCTTCGAACAGGCGGCCCGGGCGGCCGGCTTCGCGCTCGACGACGCGCAGCGGGCCGCCGCCGCCCGACTCGCCCGACTGGGCGCCGAGGTCACCGGACGCCGGCGCTTCTTCGCCGGACCGCCGCCGCGCGGCCTCTACGTCTGGGGGCCGGTCGGGCGGGGCAAGAGCTGGCTGACCGAGGTGTTCTACGAGGCCCTCCCCCTCCCCCGCAAGCGGCGCGTGCACTTCCACGAGTTCTTCCGGGAGTTCCACGCGGTGTACGCGCGCCACCGCCGGGAGCGCGACGCCTGCGACCTCGCCGTGGCGGAACTGCTCGGCGACTGCCGGCTGCTGTTCTTCGACGAGTTCCACGTACACGACCCGGGCGACGCCATGATGATGGGCCGGGTCCTCGGCTCGCTGTCCGACCGCGGAACCACCCTGGTGGCGACGTCCAACTACCCGCCGGCCGGCCTGCTGCCGAACCCGGTCCACCACCACATGTTCGAGCCGACCATCCAGCTCCTCGAAGCCTCGCTCGACATCGTCGAGGTCGCCGGACCGCGCGACTACCGCACCGGCCGCCTCTCCGGGGGCGCCCGTTCACGCTTCGGGACCGGCCGCTACCTCTGCCCCGGCACCCCGCGGCAGCTCCGCGAGGCCGGGCTCGAACCGCCGCCGGACGGCGAGCGCCGGCAGCTCGACATCGGCGGCCGCACCGTCACCGCCCGGGCCGTGCGCGACGGGCTGGTCTGGTTCGACTTCCACGAGCTGTGCGGCGCACGCACCTCCACCATCGACTTCCTGACCCTCGCCGACCGCTACGACACCTGGGTGCTCGCCGGCCTGCCGCGGCTGTCCTTGGCCGACCGCGACAGCGCCCAGCGTTTCGCCAACCTCGTCGACGTCCTGCACGACCGCGACGCCCGGCTCCACCTCGTCGCCGCGACCCCACTGGCCGACGCCCTGGGCGGCGACTCGCTCCCCTTGGACATCAACCGCACCCTCAGCCGCCTCCGACTCCTCGACCGGTCCTGAGAAGCCACGACGCCGACGGCCCCCGCGCGGGGCGGGGGCCGTCGGCGTCGAGGAGCGCGGGGCGGGTCAGCCGACGGAGGAGTAGGCGATGATGCCGCGGCGGAGGCCGTCGACGGCCTTGCGGGCCGTGCGGCGGAGTTCGACGTCCTCACCGGCGGCGTCCTGGATCTGGCCCAGGACGTCGATCAGCTGCTTGGTCCAGCGGACGAAGTCGCCGGCCGGCATGTCGGCGTCGCGCAGGACGGAGTCCAGCGAGTGGCCGAGCGCCCAGCGGTAGGCGACCCAGGCGAAGCCGAGGTCGGGCTCGCGCTGGCCGACGCCCTCGGCGGTGTTGATCCGGTGCTGCTCCTCCAGCGCGTCCAGGTGGCCCCAGATCCGGACCATCTCGCCGAGCGCCGCCTGCGCCGCCCCCTCCGGGACCCGGGGGGCGGTGGCGTCGTCCGACTGGCGGGCCTCGTAGACCAGCGCCGAGGCGCAGGCCGCGAGTTCGGCGGCGGCCAGGTCGCGCCACACGCCCTCGCGGATGCACTCGGAGGCGAGCAGGTCGAGTTCGCCGTAGAGGCGGCCGAGCCGCTTGCCGTCCTCGGTGACGGTGTCGCCGCTGAGGTAGCCGAGGTCGGTGAGCAGCCCGCAGACCCGGTCGAAGGTGCGCGCGATGGTGTGGGTGCGGGAGCGCATCCGGCGCTCCAGCAGCTCGGTGTCGCGGTGCAGCCGGTGGTAGCGCTCGGACCAGCGGGCGTGGTCCTCGCGCTCGTCGCAGCCGTGGCAGGGGTGCTGGCGCAGGACGGCGCGCAGCCGGGTGATCTCCGCGTCGTCGGCGGCGGCGGCCCGGCCGCGCCGGAACCGATCGGGCTCCAGATGGCCGGCCTTGGTGCGCAGCGCCGAGGCGAGGTCGCGCCGGGACTGCGGGCTGCGCGGGTTGAAGGACTTGGGGATGCGCAGCCGGTCGACCGCGGTCACCGGGTGCGGGAAGTCGATCATCGCGAGCCGCTTGACCTGGCGCTCGGCGGTGAGCACCACCGGGCGCGGCCCGTCCTGGTAGTCGGGGTGGCGGGGGCCGCCGCGCGGCGAGCGCCGGTCCGGCGGCAGGCCCGGGTCGAGGACGAGGGCGAGGCCGGCGAACTTCCCGGTGGGGACGTGGATGACGTCGCCGGGCTTGAGCTGCTCGATGGACTCGACGGCGGCGGCGCGGCGCTGGCTGCTGCCCTCGCGGGCGAGCTCGTTCTCCCGGTCCTTGAGCTGCCGGCGCAGCGCCATGTACTCGT
Organism: Kitasatospora purpeofusca; assembly: GCF_034043715.1. Taxonomy (GTDB): domain Bacteria; phylum Actinomycetota; class Actinomycetes; order Streptomycetales; family Streptomycetaceae; genus Kitasatospora; species Kitasatospora purpeofusca_A. The sequence goes on from NZ_JAXCLC010000068.1 coordinate 12,191, forward strand.
CGAAGTCGCCGAGGTGGCAGGTCATGGACTCGCGGTAGCCCTCCAGCCCCTCCTCGTTGCGCTGGACCTGGCGGGCGATGCCGACCACCGAGCGGTCGGCCTGGAACTGCGCGAAGGACGTCTCCAGGAGTTCCCGCGAACGGTGCCGACCGAACTGGGAGACCAGGTTGACGGCCATGTTGTAGGACGGCCGGAACGAGGACTTGAGCGGGTAGGTGCGGGTGCCGGCGAGGCCGGCCAGCGCCTCCGGGTCGAGGCCGCGCTGCCAGAGCACCACGGCGTGGCCCTCGATGTCGATGCCGCGCCGCCCGGCCCGGCCGGTGAGCTGGGTGTACTCGCCGGGGGTGATGTCGGCGTGGGTCTCGCCGTTCCACTTGACGAGCTTCTCCATGACCACGGAGCGGGCGGGCATGTTGATGCCCAGGGCCAGGGTCTCGGTCGCGAAGACGGCCTTGACCAGGCCCTTCACGAACAGCTCCTCGACCACTTCCTTGAACCGGGGCAGCATGCCGGCGTGGTGGGCGGCGATGCCGCGCTCCAGGCCGTCCAGCCACTCGAAGTAGCCGAGGACGTGGAGGTCCTCGTCGGGGATGTCGGCGCAGCGCTCCTGGACGAAGGCGCGGACGAGGGCGCGGTCGCCGTCCTTGTTCAGCCGCAGGCCGGAGGAGAGGCACTGCTGGACGGCGGCCTCGCAGCCGGCCCGGCTGAAGATGAAGGTGATCGCGGGCAGCAGGCCCTCGGCGTCGAGGCGGTCGATGACGTCGACCCGGCCCGGGGTCCAGACCTTGCCGGGGCGGCCGTTGGGCATGGAGCGGCCCCGGCCCCGGCCGAACCGGTCGCGCGGGTTGCGGTCCAGTTCGCTGCGGGCGAGGCGGACCAGTTCGGGATTGACGGCCTTGGCGGGGTTGCGCGGGCCGCTCTTGGGGCGGCCGTCGCGGTCGGGGCTGGCGAACAGGTCGTACATCCGGTTGCCGGCCATCACGTGCTGCCAGAGCGGGACCGGCCGGTGCTCGGAGACGATCACCCGGGTGCCGCCGCGGACGGTGTCCAGCCAGTCGCCGAACTCCTCGGCGTTGGACACGGTCGCGGAGAGCGAGACCAGGGTGACGGACTCGGGGAGGTGGATGATGACCTCCTCCCAGACCGCGCCGCGGAAGCGGTCGGCGAGGTAGTGGACCTCGTCCATGACCACGTAGCCGAGGCCGTCGAGGGTGCTGGAGCCCGCGTAGAGCATGTTGCGGAGCACCTCGGTGGTCATCACCACCACCGGGGCGTCGCCGTTGACGCTGTTGTCGCCGGTGAGCAGGCCGACCTTGGCGGCGCCGTAGCGCTTGACGAGGTCGCCGTACTTCTGGTTCGACAGTGCCTTGATCGGCGTGGTGTAGAAGCACTTGCGCCCACCGCGCAGGGCGAGGTGGACGGCGAACTCGCCGACGATGGTCTTGCCGGATCCGGTGGGAGCGGCGACCAGGACGCCCTCGCCCGCCTCCAGGGCGCGGCAGGCCTCCAGCTGGAAGTCGTCCAGCGGGAAGTCGTACAGCTCCTGGAAGCCGTGCAGGGCGGTGGCCCGCTCCTCGGCCCGGCGGCGGGAGGCCGCGAAGGCCTCGGCGGGGCTCAGCTCCCGGTCGTCGGAGGGCTCGGGCTCAGGGGTGTTCATCGCCGTCCGGGGGTCGTTGGTGTGATCTCGCATCTCAGCCAGAGGTTACCCGGCGGGACCGACATCGATAGCACCGTTTTTCCCGGACAATGCATCGGATCTCTCTCACATCCATAGTTGCAAATGTCTTCAAGCAGTCACCCGGCGACCATCTTCGAACGACTCCGGTCATCCACGCTGCCGAGCCCGGAGTTCTCCCTACATTCGGTGCCACATCCCGGTGGCACCCACCGGGCCCGCGGGAGGAGCGCACGATGGCGAATCTGGAGACCTCGCTCAAGGAGGCCATGGCGATCGAGGGCGCGATCGGCGTGGCCCTGGTCGACTACGGCAGCGGCATGGCGCTCGGGAGCCTCGGCGACAGCACCGAGCTCGACCTGCACGTCGCCGCCGCCGGGAACACCGACGTGGTGCGGGCCAAGATGCGGGCGATGGAGATGCTCAACCTCCACGACAACGAGATCGAGGACATCCTGGTCAGCCTCACCAGCCAGTACCACCTGCTGCGGCCGCTGACCACGCAGAGCGGGCGCGGGCTGTTCCTGTTCCTGGCACTCAACCGCTCCCGCGCCAACCTCGCGATGGCCCGCCACCAGTTGAAGCGGATCGAGGTCTCGCTGGAGATCTGACGGCCCGGACCCGCCCGACCCGACGACCGCGCCGCGACCTGCGCCGGGGCCAGGGCCGGAGCCGGGGCCGGGGCCGGGAGGGACGCGCCGGGAGGACGGCGGGGGACGTACGAAGGGACGCACCAGGGAGGGAGCGCCGTGGCGGTCGCGCTGTACCGGGCCAAGGCCGAGTTCTTCCGGATGCTCGGCCACCCCGTCCGGATCCGGGTCCTGGAGCTGCTGCAGGCCGGACCGACGCCCGTCCGCGACCTGCTGGCGGAGCTGGAGATCGAACCGTCCAGCCTCTCCCAGCAGCTCGCGGTGCTGCGCCGGTCCGGCATCGTCACCGCCACCCGGGAGGGCAGCACGGTGGTGTACGCGCTGGCCGGCGGGGACGTCGCCGACCTGCTCCGGGCGGCGCGGCGGATCCTCACCGGGCTCATCTCGGAGCAGCACGCGCTGCTGGCCGAGCTCCGCGCCGCCGGGGACGTCCCCGCCGCGGACGTTCCCGCCGGGGACGTCCCCGGGGGCGGCTGACCCGGGGACGGGCGACCCGGGGACGGCCGGCTAGCGCAGCAGCTCCGCCAGCCCGTCCGCCAGCACCCGGTACTCCGGCGCCCGGTTGTACAGCTGCCCGCACAGCCGCAGCACCCCACCGCCCGCCCACGGCCGCGCCACCGTCCGCACGGCATACCGCCGCCACATCCGCGCCATCAGCTCCTGCGCCTGCGGGAGCGTCTCGGCGACACCGGGCGGCAGCCGCAGCGCGCGCATCGACAGCCCGGCCGAGGACGGCAGCGCGGCCAGTCCGACCCGCTCGGCGACGACCGCGGCGCCGTGAGCGGTGAGCCGCTCGTTGTGGTCGCGCACCAGCCCGGGCCCCAGCCCGTCCAGCAGGTCGATCCCGGCCGGGGCGGCCAGCCAGGGCGTGTAGTCCAGCGTGCCGCGCCATTCGACGGCGGCCGGATAGCCCTGGTGGTCCTCCCAGGAGAGGATCAGCGGCCGGATCTTCCCGGTCCACTCCGGGCGGACCACCAGCACGCCGGTGGCGCGCGGGGCGAACGCCCACTTGTGCAGGTTGCCGAACCAGAAGTCGGCCTCCGCCGGAACCGGCCCGGCCAGCATGCCCGGCTCGTGCGCGGCGTCCACCACGGTGGTCACCCCGCGCCCGCGCAGCTCCCGGAGCAGGTCGGGGGTGGCGACCCGGCGGGCGGTGGGCGAGGTGATGCCGTCCAGGACGGCGAGCGTGGTGCGGCCGGTGACCTCCGCCAGCACGGCCTCGCGGACGGCGTCCCCGTCCGGGAGGTCCAGCGGCAGCCGGACGGTGCGCAGTTCGGCGCCCAGCTCCTCGGCGCGCCGCCGGACGGCCTCGGTGACCGTGCCGTAGCCGTGGTCGGTGACCAGGACGTGGTCCCCGGCCGCGAGCGGGACGTTGGCCAGGGCGACGGCGATCGCGTCGGTCACGTTGGGGACGAGCGCGAGCAGCTCCGGCCGGGTGCCGAGGGCGTCGGCGAGCCGGGCCCGGGCCGCCGCGACCCGGGCGGGCAGGTCGGCGAAGAAGCCGTCCGGATCGGCCTCCTGCTCCTCGTACAGCCGCCGCTGCAGCTGCTGGACCGGGACCGGGACGGCGCCGAAGGAGCCGTGGTTGAGGTGGACCACCGCCGGGTCCAGCGTGAACAGCCGTTCGGTCCCGGCCAGCGGCTCGGGGGCTTCGACGGTGGGCGCGGTCTCGGTCACTGCGTTCCTCCTGGAGGGGTGTCGGGCCCGGGATCCGGGGTCGGCGCCCGGGGCGTTCTGTTACCCAGATCACGTGATGTGTGACATTTCACATGTCGGCCTACTGGTGGCGAGCCCGTTCCACGGCGACCATCGGGCGGTGACCATCACCGACTCCTACCTCTCCCTCAGCGCCCGGACCGGCCGCTTCAGCTTCGGTGCCCCGCGAGCGATCTCGCTCAACGAGGACGGTACCCGCCTGCTGCTGCTGCGCTCCAGCGGTCCCGAGGACCGGTTCGACCGGCTCCACCTCCTCGACCTCGCCACCGGTGCCGAGCGGGAGATCGCCGATCCGACCGCCCTGGCCCCCGGCCGCACCGGCTCCACCGCCGACCTGCCCGACGTCGAGCGCCGGCTGCGCGAGCGGTCCCGGCTCACCGCCGCCGGTATCGGCACCTTCGGCGCCACCCCCGACCTCGCCGTCGCCGTCTTCGCCCTCGACGGCCGGCTCTTCCGCACCGAGACCGCGACCGGCCGCACCACCGAACTCGCCGCCGCCGGCCCCGTCTTCGACCCCCGCCCGGACGCGACCGGCGAGCGCGTCGCCTACGTCGCCGACGACGCCCTGTACGTCACCGCCCCGGCCGGCGGGGCCGACCGGCGCCTCAGCCCGGACGACGGCGCCCGCTGGGGCGTCGCCGAGTTCGCCGCCGCCGAGGAGCTGGGCCGCCACCGGGGCCACTGGTGGCGCCCCGACGGCGGCGCCGTGCTCGCCGCCCGGGTGGACGAGTCCGCCGTCCCGCCGCGGCACTTCGCCGACCCGGCGCACCCGGAGCGGGCCCCCGAGCGGTTCGCCTACCCGCAGGCCGGCGGCCCCAACGCGGAGGTCCGGCTCTGGGTGCTCGGCCTGGACGACACCCGGGTCGAACTCCGCTGGGACACCGAGACCTTCCCCTACCTGTGCGCCGCCCAGTGGGCCGGCCCGGAGGAGCTGCTGCTCACCGTCGCCGACCGGCTGCAGCAGAACGTGCTGCTGCTGAGCGCCGACCCGGCCACCGGCAGCACCACCGAACTCTCCCGCACCACCGACCAGTTCTGGGTGGACGACCTGCCCGGCACGCCGGACCGGCTGGCCGACGGCCGGCTGCTCACCGTCCTGGACACCCCCGAGGCCCGCGGCCTGGCCGTGGACGGCAAGCCGCTGGACACCACCGGCCTGCAGATCCGCCGGGTCGTCGGCCGGGTCGGCGACCGGCTGCTCTGCGAGACCGGCGAGGGCGACCCGTTCGACCAGCACGTCCACCTGGTCGACCCGGACGGCGGCGCGCCCGAGCGGCTCTCCGAGGGCCCCGGCGTGCACAGCGCGCTGGCCGCCGGCGACACCCTGCTGCTCACCTCGGCCGGCCCGGACGGTGTCCGCCGCGAGGCCCGCACCCCGCACGGCACCGTCACCCTGACCGACCTCTCCGCCCCACTGCCGTACCGGGTCGAGCCGCTGCTCGCCCGGGTCACCGAGCGCGGCCTGCCGAGCGCCGTGGTCTACCCGCGCGGGCACGTCCCGGGCCGGAAGCTGCCCGTGCTGCTCGACGTCTACGGCGGCCCCGGCTACCAGGCCGTGGCCAACGAACCGCGCCGCTGGCAGCTCAAGCAGTGGTGGGCCGACCAGGGCTTCGCGGTCGTCACCGTCGACAACGGCGGCACCCCGTTCGTCTCCCCCGCCTTCGTGCGGACCATCTTCCGCCGCTTCTCCCAGGTGGCACTGGACGACCAGGTCGACGCGCTGCGGGCGCTCGGCGAGACCCACCCCGACCTCGACCTCGACCGGGTCGGCGTACGCGGCTGGTCCTACGGCGGCTACCTCGGGGCGCTCGCCGTGCTGCGCCGCCCGGACGTCTTCCACGCGGCCTGCGCCGGCGCCCCGCCCACCGACTTCCGGCTGTACGACACCGCGTACACCGAGCGGTACCTCGGGCTGCCCCAGGAGAACCCGGACGGCTACGCGGCCGACTGCCTGGTGGACGACGCGGCCTCGCTCGATCGGCCGCTGCTGCTCATCCACGGCCTGGCGGACGACAACGTGCACCCCTCGCACACCCTGCTGCTCTCGCAGGCGCTCACCGGGGCGGGCCGGCCGCACAGCCTGCTGGCCCTGCCCGGAATCACCCACATGACCCCGGGCGGCGGGCACCACTCGTCGTGACACGGGCCGGGTGAGCCGACGCCCGGGCCTTCGGGGCTTCGGGCTTCGAGGCGTCCGGGCTCCCGCCCCGGGAAGCTCCGGGCCGCCCGCCACCGCACGCGGGCGGCCCGGCCGCATTCCCCCGCCGAGGGCCGCCCACACCTCCCGCCGTCCAATCCCTTCCATGTGACCCATGACATGTGAAATATTACCTGCGCTTGCCCGACCACCCACCGTCCGGAAAGGACAGGTCAGTTGCGCAGACTGTCCGCGGCGTTCGCGGCCGCGCTCACCACGAGCGCGATAGCGGTCACCCTGCTGGGTACCCCCGCCCAGGCCGCTCCCCCCACGCCCGCACCCACCATCTCCGCCGAGTCAGGCGACAGCGCCGAGGCCGGTGGCCTCGAGGCCCCGCCGGCGCCGCTCGCGCCCCAGGAGCGCGAGCGCCAGTCGCTGCGCACCAAGGCGCTGGAACAGCTCAACAAGGGCGCCGTGGCCAAGACCACGGACCGCCGGGCACCCGCCAAGGTGCGGATCGGCAACGACTACGTCCAGCTCGCGCAGCAGCGCAAGGACAAGGTCTTCGTGATCCTCGCCCAGTTCGGCGACCAGGTGGACAACACCACGCTGTACAACGGCCAGCCGCGCTACGCGGGGACTCCGGGCCCGGCCCACAACGCCATCCCGAAGCCCGGCAAGAGCGACAACCACACGCTCTGGAACCAGGACTTCAACCAGCAGTACTACCAGAAGATGTTCTTCGACGACTCGCCCGGCGCGGTCTCGATGCGCAACTTCTACCGCACCCAGTCGTCCGGCCGGTACGACATCGAGGGCACGGTCAGCAACTGGGTCACCGTGCCGTGGAACGAGGCCCGCTACGGCTCCAACAAGGGCCCGCAGGGCTCCGGCGCGTGGACCCAGGGCCAGGAGTTCATCCGGGACGCCGTCAAGGCCTGGTACGACGGCGAGATCGCCAAGGGCCGCACGGCCGCGGACGTCAAGGCCGAGCTGGCCCAGTACGACGTCTACGACCGCTACGACCACGACAAGGACGGCGAGTTCAGCCAGCCCGACGGCTACCTGGACAACGTCATCGTCGTGCACGCGGGCGCCGACGAGACCTGGGGCGGCGGCGCGCAGGGCGCCGACGCACTGTGGGCGCACCGCAGCTGGACCTTCCCGGACCCGACCGGCCAGACCGGCCCGGTCGGCAACAGGATCGGCGGCGCTCCGGTCGGCGACACCGGCCTGTACGTCTACGACTACGTCCAGGCGGGCGAGAACAGCGGCGTCGGCCTGTTCTCCCACGAGTTCGGCCACAACCTCGGCCTGCCGGACCTGTACAGCACCAGCGGCGGCGACAACAGCGTCAACTTCTGGTCGCTGATGTCCTCCGCCTCGTACCTGGGCAAGGGCAGGAACACCACCGGCGCCTACCCCGGCGACCTGGACGCCTGGAGCAAGCTGCAGTTCGGCTGGCTCAACTACGACGAGGCGCAGGCGGCCACCCGCTCCAGCCACGCGCTCGGCGTCAGCGGCTACAACACCGACCAGGCGCAGGCCGTCCTGGTCCACCTGCCGGACGGCACCACCAGCACCGACCTCGCCGACCCGCGCGAGGGTGCCAAGCAGTGGTGGAGCGACACCGGCGACAACCTGGACAACGCGCTGGCCCGCGACGTCGACCTCGGCGGGGTGACCGGCCCGGCCGCCCTCGACGCGGCGGTCTGGTACGACATCGAGCAGGACTACGACTTCCTGACCGCCGAGGCCTCCACCGACGGCGGCAAGACCTGGACCGCCCTGCCCGGCACCGTCGACGGCACCCCGATCGGCAACACCAGCTCCAACGTCCCGGGCCTGAGCGGCACCTCCGGCGCGTACCGGCAGCTGCACATCCCGCTGGACGCCTACGCCGGCCGGCAGGTCCGGCTGCGGCTGCACGTCACCTCCGACGGCAACACCCACGGCAAGGGCGTCCTGGTCGACGCGGTGAAGATCACCGCCGGTGCCGCCACGCTGTTCACCGACGGCGCCGAGAACGGCGTCAACGGCTGGACCGCCACCGGCTTCACGGTCATCACCGGCCGTACCGCGGTCAAGCAGCACCCGCGCGCCTACCTGGTGGAGAACCGGCGCTACGCCGGCTACGGCGAGTTCCTGAAGACCGGCCCGTACAGCTTCGGCTACACCGGGGTGGACGGCAAGAAGGACATCGTCGACAACTACCCGTACCAGGAGGGCGTGCTCGTCTGGCTCTGGGACACCGGCTACGGCGACAACAACACCAAGGACCACCCCGGCGGCGGCCTGATCCTGCCGGTCGACGCCCACCCGGCGCCGATCCGCTTCGCCGACGGCACCCTGGTCAACGGCCGGGCGCAGACCTTCGACGCGACCTTCTCGCTCAAGCCGACCACCGGCTTCACGCTGCACAAGGCCGGCGTCCCGGTCAGGATCGGCTCGGAGAAGGCCGTCCCGGCCTTCAACGACCGCACCGGTGTCTACAGCGACCCGGCCACCCCGCAGCTCGGGGTGAAGGTCCCGGACACCAACACCAAGATCGAGGTCGTCCGCGAGTCCCAGGGCGGGCGGATCACCACCGTCCGGGTGGGCCCCGCGTCCTGACCCCGCCGCCCGGATCCGGCCGCGCACACCCCGCGCGGCCGGGCCCGGCGACCCGAACCCCGGTGTCCTGAGCACCGGGCCTCCCCGTGGAAGACAGGTCCCACGGACAGGCAGACCGCCCCGGTCCTCCCAACAGGAGGGCCGGGGCGGTCTCGTCTCCCGCGCCGCTCGGACGGGGGCGCCGCTCGCACGGGGCGCCGCTCGCACAGGGGCTCCGCTCGGACGGCGGCGCGGCCCTCCGCGCCCGCTCAGCCCCCGGCGCGCGCCCGCCGCAGGCTCAGCGCGGCGGTGGCGGTGCCGAACACGGTGAGGGCGCCGAGCCCGAAGACCATGTAGCGGGCGCCGTCCAGCGTGGAGTCCCCGCCGAAGCTCACCAGCGTCCCGGCCAGCGCCGAACTCACCGTGAACGCGATCAGCTGGGTGGTGTTGAGGCCCGCGGCCGCCTTGGCGCCCTCCACCTCGTCGTCGGTGCTGCGCATCGCCGTGACGCTCAGGTGCGGGAAGGCCGCCCCGATACCGGTCCCGCCGACCACCAGCACCACCGCCCACAGCAGCACCCGGCCGCCGGAGGCCTGCGAGGTCTGCAATAGGCCGTAGGCCAGCAGGCCGGCCGTGAGCACCGCCGGGCCGACCCGGATCGCCAGCGAACGGGCCCGGTCCGAGCGCAGGTTGACGCTGAACAGCTGCGCCGAGGTCCAGCCGACCGACACCGTCGCGCCGAGGAAGCCGGCCGCCAGCGGGCTCAGCCCGCCCAGCTCCTGGCCGAACAGCGGGATGAAGGTCTCGGTCATCACACCGGTGCAGTACACCGCGACGGTCAGGTAGATCCACTTCAGGTGGTTGCCGCGACGGTAGGTCAGCTTCGGCAGCACGGTCGCCGACCCGCGGCGCTCCACCAGCAGGAAGCCCGCCAGCAGCACCAGGCCGAGCACGATGCACAGCGCCGTCGCCCAGCCCCGCGGCACGGTGGAGCTGATGCTGAAGGCGCCCGCCGCGAGCGTCAGCAGCAGCAGCGAGGGCAGCGGCAGCGGTTCGGCGGTGCGTGCGGACCGGGTCGGGCCGGGCAGCGAGCGGCGGGCCAGCACGGCCAGCACCAGGGCGGCGACCGTGAGCAGGACGTAGGAGCCGCGCCAGGCGTCGAGTTCGGCGAAGAGCCCGCCGAGCGAGGGTCCGACCAGCGTGCCCACGCCCCACATCGCCGACACCAGGCCGGCCGCTCGGGTCCACAGCCGTTCCGGCAGCGCGGTGCGGATCACCGCGTAGCCGAGCCCGGCCATCAGCCCGCCGCCCAGGCCCTGGACGATCCGTCCGACGATCAGCGTCTCCATCGACGGGCTGGCCGCGGTCAGCCCGGCGCCGGCGGCGAACACCAGGAACCCGGTCAGGTAGGAGCGCGACGGCCCGAGCCGGGCGAGCAGCCGGCTGACCAGCATCGCGGCGGTCACCGCGGCGATCAGGAAGCCGGTCGCCACCCAGGCGTAGAAGCGGGCGCCGCCGATGTCCTCGACGATCGAGGGGAGCAGGGCGGCGGTGAAGTAGAGGTTCATCGCGTAGAGCGCGACACCGCCGGCCATGATCGAGGCCTGGGCGGCGTACTGCTTGGAGAAGAGGTCCCCCCAGCCGCCGGAGGGCGCCCCCGACTCTGCTGCGGGAGCGCGGTCTCCCTGGCCGGGCGGGCTCGAGGCGGTCTGGACGCGCGGGGTTTCGGTCACGGGGAACACGCTAGGAGTTCAAGTGAACTTCAAGTCAAGCGCCCGCCCGTGCCCGCCCGCACCCCGCGTCCGCACCCCGGGGAACGGCGAAAGGGCCCGCCGACGGCGGGCCCTGGGGGCGGACGCGGACGCCGCCCCGGGAACGGCGAAAGGGCCCGCCGGGTCCGACGACCCGGTCGGACCCGGCGAGCCCCGCCCGTCCGGTGGAAGTCCACCGGACGGGACCCGGTCGGGCGCGGCCCTCATCAAAGGCTCCCCGCCGCTCCCGACCGGGGGCTCGGCACGCGAGGAGGATCGCTCCTCGCGCGTTCGGTGCCGTACCGTCCGCCGTGGGGGTGGCCTGACGGTACGGCGGTCCAGCCGCGGTCGGGGGCGCGCCCATCGGCAGGCGCCCCCGACCGCGAGACCTCGTCCCGGATCAGTTCTCCGGGAAGTGGCAGGCCGCCTCGCGCCCGCCCGCCCCGGCGATCTGCAGCAGCGGACGCTCGGTCCGGCAGATCTCCTGGGCCTTCGGGCAGCGCGGGTGGAAGCTGCACCCGGGCGGCGGGGCGGCCGGACTCGGCGGGTCGCCGAGCAGCACGATCCGCTCCCGCGCCCGCTCCGCCGCCGGGTCCGGCAGCGGCACCGCGGACAGCAGGGCCTTGGTGTACGGGTGCGCCGGGTTGCTGTACACCTGGTGCTTGTCGCCGATCTCGACGATCCGGCCGAGGTACATCACCGCGACCCGGTCGCAGACGCGCTTGACCACCGAGAGGTCGTGCGCGATGAAGATGTACGCCAGCCCCAGTTCGTCCTGGAGCCGCTCCATCAGGTTGACCACCTGGGCCTGGATGGAGACGTCCAGCGCGGACACCGGCTCGTCGGCGACCACCAGCCGGGGCGAGGTGGCCAGCGAGCGGGCGATGCCGATGCGCTGGGCCTGGCCGCCGGAGAACTCGTGCGGGTAGCGGTCCAGGTGCTCGGGGATGAGGCCGACCAGCTCCATCAGCTCGGTGGCCCGCTTGCGGGCGTCGGCCGCGCTGCTGCCCTGGACCAGCAGCGGCTCGGAGATGATCCGGGCCACCGTCTGCCGGGGGTTGAGCGAGGAGTACGGGTCCTGGAACACCATCTGCAGGTGCTTGCGGTGCGGGCGCAGCTGGGCCTGGGTCAGGCCGCCGATCTCGGTGCCGTCGAAGGAGACGGAGCCCGAGGTCGGGTCGATCAGCCGGACGACCATGCGTCCGGTGGTCGACTTGCCGCAGCCGGACTCGCCGACCAGGCCGAGGGTCTCGCCGGCGCCGACGTCGAAGCTGACGCCGTCCACCGCCCTGACCGGGGCGCCGGGCTTGCCGGTGCGTGAGCGGCGGCCGGGGAAGGTCTTCACCAGATCCCGGACCGTCAGCAGGGGTTCGGTCATCCCAGGACTCCTTCCGGCACCAGCGGCAGATGGCAGGCGGCCTGGTGGCCGGGGGCGAGCGGGCCGAACTCCGGCCGCTCGGACAGGCAGCGGGCGTGCTCCTCGGCCGCGGCGGCGACGGTGCGGGCGCAGCGCGGGGCGAAGGAGCAGCCGGAGGCGGGGGCGATCAGCGACGGCGGGCTGCCGGGGATGGCCCGCAGCGGGGCGTCGTCGGTGTCGTCCAGGCGGGGCAGCGAGTCGAGCAGCCCGCGGGTGTACGGGTGCGCGGGGGCGGCGAACAGCCGGTCCACGGGCGCCTGTTCGGCGGCGCGGCCGCCGTACATGACGAGCACTTCGTGGGCGACCCGGGCGACCACGCCGAGGTCGTGGGTGATCATCACGACGCCGAGTCCGCGTTGCTCCTGGATCTTGGCGATCAGGTCGAGGATCTGGGCCTGGACGGTGACGTCGAGCGCGGTGGTCGGCTCGTCGGCGATCAGCAGCTCGGGCTCGCAGGCGAGCGCCATGGCGATCATCACGCGCTGGCGCATGCCGCCGGAGAACTGGTGCGGGTACTCGTCGACCCGGCGGGCCGGCTCGGGGATGCCCACCTCGGCGAGCATCTCGACGGCGCGCTGGCGGCCGGCCTTGCGGGAGGCCTTGAAGTGCACCCGGTAGTGCTCGGCGATCTGCTCCCCGACCTGGTAGAAGGGGTGCAGGCTGGACAGCGGGTCCTGGAAGATCATGGCGATCCGCCGGCCCCGGACGGCGCCGAACTGCTTCTCGCTCAGGCCGTTGAGCTCCTGGCCGTCGAGCCTGATCGAGCCGCCGACCTTGGCGCCGCGGTGCAGGCCCATGACGGCGAGCGAGGTGACGGACTTGCCGCTGCCGGACTCGCCGACCAGGCCGAGGGTCTTCCCGGCCTCGACGGTGAAGCTGATGCCGTCGACGGCCCGGACGGTGCCGCGCGGGGTGTCGAAGGCGACCTTGAGGTCCTCGACCTCCAACAACGACGTCATCAGTACCTCACTCTCGGGTCGACAAAGGCGTAGAGCACGTCGACCAGCAGGTTCGCGACGACGATGAAGAAGGCCGCGAGCAGGGTGACACCGAGGATGACGGGCTGGTCGGAGCGGAGCAGGCCGTCGTAGAAGAGGCGTCCGATACCGGGCAGTCCGAAGATGGACTCGGTGATGACGGCACCGGCCAGCAGGCCGCCGAGGTCCATGCCGAAGATGGTGAGGATCGGCGTCATGCCGGAGCGCAGACCGTGTTTGACGGTGACGGTGAGCGCCGGCATGCCCTTGGCGCGGGCGGTGCGGATGTACGGCTCGGCCATCGCCTCGATCATCGAGGTCCGGCTCTGCCGGGCGTACTGGGCCGCGTAGAGCAGCGCCAGGGCGATCCACGGCAGCAGCAGGTTGGAGGCCCAGGACACCGGGTTCTCGGTGAACTCGTGGTACGCGGGGTAGGGCAGCAGGCCGGCGGTCCGCACCACGCCCCAGATCAGCATGATCGAGGTGAAGTAGACCGGCAGCGAGGCGGCGCCGACCGACAGGACGGTGAGGACCTTGTCGACGGCGGTGTTCTTGCGCAGCGCCGAGGTGATGCCGGCGCTGAGGCCGAGCAGCAGCCAGAGCACGGCCGAGCCGATGGCGAGCGAGACCGACACCGGCAGGCGGTCGACCAGCAGGTCCCAGACCGGCAGCGAGTACTCGTAGGAGTAGCCGAGACAGGGGAAGCCGCAGTGGGTGGCGCTGGTTCCGCTGCCGTAGTCGCGGCCGGCGACGATGCCCAGGAGGTAGACGAAGAACTGCTCCCAGATGGGCTTGTCCAGGCCCATCGCGGCCTTGACCTCGATCAGCCGGTCGGGGCTGCAGGTCTTGCCGCAGGCGGCCGCGGCCGGGTCGTTGGGCAGCAGGTAGAAGATGGTGAAGGTGATCGCGCAGATGGCCAGCAGGATGCCGGCGACGCCGAGCAGCCGGCGCCCGAGGTAGAGGATCACGACCGTCCTCCCTTCGGGTCGAGGATGTCGCGCAGCGCGTCGCCGAGCAGGGTGAAGGCGAGGACGGCGACGAACAGGAAGACCGTCGGGATGAGGAAGTACGTCGGGTCGGTCTCGTAGAAGACGATCGATTCGGCGATCATCTGCCCCCAGGAGGGGGTCGGCGGCCGGACGCCCACGCCGAGGTAGGAGAGCGCGGCCTCGGTGGCGATCATGCCGGGGATCAGCAGGGTGGTGTAGGCGATGATCGGTCCGGAGACGTTGGGCAGGATCTCCCGGGTGAGGATGCGCCAGGACCGGGCGCCGCCGACCTTGGCCGCCTCGACGTACTCGCGGTGCTTGAGCGAGAGGGTCTGGCCGCGCACGACGCGGGCCACGCCGGGCCAGCCGAACAGGCCGATGACCACGGTCATCAGCAGGATCCGGTTGACGTCCCTGGCCACCGACATCATCGCGATCATGAAGATCAGCGACGGGAAGGACATCGTGAGGTCCATCAGCCGGGACAGCAGGCTGTCGATGCGGCCGCCGAAGTAGCCGGCCGCGATGCCGGCCAGGGTGCCGGCGATGACGACGACGGCGGTGGCGACGAACGCGATCAGCAGGGACACCTGGCCGCCGTGCAGGACCCGGGCGAACAGGTCGCGGCCGGTGGCCGGCTCGACGCCGAACCAGTGCCGGGCGCCGACGCCGCCGAAGTCGCCCTTGGGCAGGCCGCCCAGGTAGGCGTCGATGGCGCGCTTGTCGAACTCCTCGGAGGTCCAGCCGCCGAGCGCGCTCAGCGGGCCGGCCAGCACGGCCATCAGGACGAGGAGGGCGACCATGATCAGGCCGAAGCGGGCGGAGCCCTTGGCCCACAGCTGGTCCCAGACCAGCCGCCAGGGCCCGCGCCCGGAGGCCTTCGCGGGGCCCGCCGCCGCGACGGGCGCGGCGGCGGGCTCAGTCGTAGTGGTGCTCATGTCGGACGGTTTCCTCAGCCCTGGCTCTTGGCGGGGTCCTTGAGGCCCACCGTGGCCATGTCGATCATGCCGGCGTAGCCCGGGGCGCCGAAGGCCCCGGCCACGTTGGTGCCGACCAGCAGCGCGCGGCGCTGCCACATGAGCGGGACGGCCGGGGCCTTCTGCAGCAGCGCCTCGTCCAGCTTCTTCCAGGCCTCGTTGGCCGCGTTCACGTCCGGGAGGGTCGCGATGCGGTCCATCTCGTCCATGGTGGCCTGGTCGCGGAACTGGCTGTAGTTGCCCTGGTTGCCCTTGTCCTTGATGGTGCGGCCGTCGAACAGGAAGGGCAGGAAGGTGGCGCCGGACGGGTAGTCCGGGCACCAGCCGTTGATGGTCAGCTCGGGTGCGGCCTTGGCGTCGCCGAGGGTGTCGGTGAACGCCGACGGGTCGACGGTGTTGACGGTGACCTGGATGCCGGCCTTGGACAGCGACTGCTGCATGGCCTCGCCGCGGGTCTTGTCGCCGAGCGAGACGGTGAGCGCGACCTTGAGGTCGGTCTTGCCGGCGGCCTTGAGCAGGTCCTTGGCCTTCGCCGGGTCGCCGGCGGCCGGGATCTTCAGCGGGTCGGCCTTGACGCCGCCGGTCAGCGACGGCGGCAGGAAGGAGGTGGCGACGTCGGCGATCGCGGGGCCGCCGAAGGCGGTGACCTGGGCCTCGCGGTCGACCGCCCACATGACGGCCTCACGGACCTTCGGGTCGTCGAACGGCGCCTTGGAGGTGTTCATGTAGAGGCTGTCGGTGCAGCCGGTGCGCTCGGCCACCATGCGGGCCTTGACGTCGGCCTTGGGCAGCACCTTCGCGACGGACTCGGGGCGCATCCAGGGCATCTCGATCGCGGAGGCGTCGGCGCCGTCGCTGGCGATGATGCGGTCGTCGACCTGGCCGCCCTTGAGGCCCTGGGTGACGACGATCTTGTCCGGGTAGGCCTTGCGGATCGGGTCCGAGGACGGGTCCCAGTTGCTGTTGCGGACCAGCACCAGCTGCTTGCCGCGGTCGTAGCTCTCGATCTTGTACGGGCCGGAGGAGAACGGCCGCATGTCGTACTGGGTGCCCTTCTCCTGGGCCGGCGGCACCGGCGCGAAGGTGGGCAGGGTCGCGGTGTAGGCGAACTCGGCGACCGGGCGCTTGAGGCGGAAGACGATGGTCTTGTCGTCCGGCGTCTCGATGCTCGCCAGGTGCTCGCCGGTCAGCGGGCCCTTGTAGCTCTCGCCGCCGACCAGGTACTGGGCCGCGTAGTCGGGGCCGCCGGTGAGGTCCGGGGAGAAGGAGCGCTCGACGTTGTACTTGATGTCGGACGACTTGATCGGCGAGCCGTCCTCGTACTTCAGCCCGTCCCGCAGGGTGAAGGACCAGGTCTTGCCGCCGTCGGTCGGGCGGCCGGTGTCGGTGGCCAGGTCGGGGACGATCTGGTTGCCGGCGTCACCGGGCTCGGCCTTGAAGGTGACCAGGGTGCGGTAGATCAGCCGGGTGCCGAAGTCCATCTGCGGCAGGGTCCAGTTGCGGGCCGGGTCGAGGTGGGCGAAGTCCTGGTTGGTCAGCACGGTCAGGGTGCCGCCCTTGACCGGGGTGCCGCCCACGGCCGTGCCGGTGTCGGCGCCGGGCCCCTTGGTGGAGCTGGCAGCGGCGGTGTCGCCGGAGCTGTCGCTCTTGTCCTTGCTTCCGCAGGCGCCGAGCCCGAGGGTGAGTGCCGCTGCGATGGCCGCCGCGAGGGCGGTCTGGGTACGCCTGTTCATATCTGACTCCGCAGTGGGGGGCCCGCCGAGAAGGCCCGTCGTCCACCCCGGGGGTGGATCCGGGGCTCGGCCGGGAGGGCGACCTCAGGGGGTCTAGCCGCTCCACGGTGTGACCCGTAACATAGTAATGTGAAATTGCACTGCACAAGAGGTGACGCCACCCGTTACCGAGATGTGTCCGTGCAGCCTCCTCCCCCCTCCCCCGCACCACGCGTTTAGGAGTACCCGGTGACCCTCCGTCAGACCGGCCTCAACACCGGTAGCCACGACCTCCCGGTGTCGGCCGCGCTCAACGCCTTCATGGGCACCTCCTGGGCCCCCACCCCGCTCCCGGCCGAGGACCGCGTCCCCGGCTACGCCGTCACGCCCGGCCGGCGCGCCCGGCTGTCCGCGGCCTTCCCCGGCGAGCGCCTGATCGTCCCGGCCGGCCGGCTCAAGGTCCGCAGCAACGACGTCGACTACCGCTTCCGCCCGCACAGCGCCTACGCCTGGCTCACCGGCCTCACCGGCGAGGACCAGGTCGGCCACGTGCTCGTGCTGGAGCCGACCGGCCCCGACGGCCACGAGCCCGTCCTCTACCTGCGCCCCCGCTCCCCGCGCGGCGGCGACCCGGTGCGCGGCGCCGAGTTCTTCCGCGACCGCCGCTACGGCGAGTTCTGGGTCGGCCGCCGCCCCGACCTCGACGAGGCCGCCCGGCTCACCGGCGTGCGCGTCGAGCACCTCGACGAGCTGGACAAGCTGCTCACCGGCCCGCAGCCCGCCACCCGGGTGCTGACCGGCGTCGACCCCGAACTCGACGCCGCCACCGGCCGCCCCGGCCCCGCCGCGCTCGCCGACGCCGACGGCCTCTTCGCCGCCGTGCTGTCCGAGCTGCGACTGGTCAAGGACACCTGGGAGGTGGAGCAGCTCCAGCTCTCCGTCGACCACACCGTGCTCGGCTTCGAGGACGTCGTCCGCGCCCTGCCCGCCGCCCTGCGCCACCACCGCGGCGAGCGCTGGATCGAGGGCGTGTTCAACCTCCGCGCCCGCGCCGAGGGCAACGGCATCGGCTACGAGACCATCGCCGCCATCGGCGCCCACGCCTGCGTCCTGCACTGGATCCGCAACGACGGCGCGATCGACCCGAACGCCCTGCTGCTGCTGGACGCCGGCGTCGAGACCGACACCCTCTACACCGCCGACATCACCCGCACCCTCCCGCTGAGCGGCACCTTCACGCCCGTCCAGCGCCAGGCCTACGAGCTGGTGCTCGCCGCCCAGCAGGCCGGCATCGACACGCTGCGCCCCGGCGCCCGCTTCCGCGACTTCCACTACGCGGCCGCCCGGGTCATCGCCGAGGGCCTCGCCGACTGGGGTGTCCTGCCCGTCTCCGCCGAGGAGGCGCTCGCCGAGGACAGCGGCCTCTACCGCCGCTACACCCTCTGCGGCACCGGCCACATGCTCGGCCTCGACGTCCACGACTGCGCCAAGGCCCGCGCCGAGACGTACCTGGACGCCGTCCTGGAGGAGGGCCACGTGCTCACCGTCGAGCCCGGCCTCTACCTCCAGCCCGACGACGAGACCCTCCCCGCCGAGCTGCGCGGCCTCGGCATCCGGATCGAGGACGACCTGGTCATCACCTCCGACGGCGCCCGGCTGATGTCCGGCGCGCTGCCGCGCAGCGTCCCGGCCGTCGAGGCCTGGATGGCCGAGCTGCTCGGCTGAGCCCGCGGTGCCGGCCCCACGGCGGTCGGGCCGGCACCGCTCGTGAGGGGGGCCGCAGGGCCGCCGGGCTTCACCGCCCGGCGGCCCGGGCCTCCTCCCACAACCGGGCCACGATCCCCGCCGCCGGGCCGCCGCGCGCCGCCCGGTGGCCCGTCCCGGCCCACAGGTGCATCGCCCCGGTGTCCCCGCGCGCGGCGGCCGCCGCGCGCAGCGGCTGGGTCAGATGGTGCACCTCCGGATAGGCGGCCGGCGCGTACGGCCCGTACCGGTCGATGAACGCGTTGCGCAGACCCCGCGCCGGGCGCCCGGTGAACGCCCTGGTCACCGCCGTCGCCTCGAACTCCGTCAGCGCCGCCCGGTGCGCCGCCGACGTACCCGCCTCGTCCGCCCGCAGCAGCGCCGTCCCCAGCTGGACCGCCACCGCCCCGGCCCGCAGCGCGGCCGCGACCGACGCCCCGTCGGCCAGCCCGCCCGCCGCGACCAGCGGCAGCCCCGTCACCGACCGCACCCCGGCCAGCAGGGCGAGCAGCGGGACGTCCCCCGGCCGGTCCGCGACCCCGTGGGTGGCCCGGTGCCCGCCCGCCTCCGGGCCCTGCACGCACAGCGCGTCCATCCCGGCCGCCTCGGCCCGCCGGGCCTCCTCCGGCGTGGTCACCGTGCCCACCTGGAGCACCCCCGCCGCCCGCAGCGCCCGCGCCTCCTCGGCGGCGGGCAGCCCGAAGGTGTACGAGACCACCGCGACCGGCCCGGCGAGCAGCGCGGCGATCTTGGCGTCCCAGTCGTCCCGGTCCGGCCCGATCACCTCCGGCAGCACGACCCCGTGCCGCTCCGCCTCGGGCCGCAGCCGCTCCCGGTAGGCGGCGACCGCCGCCGGGTCCCCGGGCGCGGCCGGGACGAAGAGGTTCACGCCGAACGGACGGTCCGTCACCTTCCGGGTGGCTTCGACCTGTTCGGCCATGGCGGCGGCGCTCCGGTAGCCGGCCGCCAGGAAGCCCAGCCCGCCCGCCGCGTTCACCGCGGCCACCAGCTCCGGCGTGGTCGCCCCGCCGGCCATCGGTGCGCCGATCACGGGCACGGCGAGTTCGTCGAGTCGGACGGCCATCCGGGGATCCTCCGATCACACGGCACACGAGGTCGCCGACCACCCTACGCCCGCCGCGCCGTCACCCCCCGCGCCGGACCAGCCCGGATCAGCCCCCCGCCCCGTCATCCCCCGCCCCGTCATCCCCCG
The DNA here is from genome assembly GCF_034043715.1 of Kitasatospora purpeofusca. GTDB lineage: Bacteria > Actinomycetota > Actinomycetes > Streptomycetales > Streptomycetaceae > Kitasatospora > Kitasatospora purpeofusca_A. The sequence continues at coordinate 31,740 of NZ_JAXCLC010000068.1, forward strand.
ACCCGTCACCCCCCGCGCCGGATCAGCCCCCGCGCCCGCGCCTCCCGGACCGCCGCCGTCCGCGACTCCACGCCCAACTTCGTGTAGATGTGCACCAGGTGCGACTTCACCGTGGCCAGGCTCAGATGCAGCCGCCCGCCGATCGCCTGGTTGGTCAGCCCGTCCGCGACCAGCCCCAGCACCTCCGTCTCCCGGGCGCTCAGCGCCGCCGCGGGCGTCCGCATCCGCTCCAGCAGCCGGTCCGCCACCGTGGGCGCCAGCGCCGGACGACCCGCCGCCGCCGACCGCACCGCCCGGGCCAGCTCCTCCGGCGGCGCGTCCTTCAGCAGGTACCCGGTGGCCCCGGCCTCCAGCGCCGGCAGCGTGTCCGCGTCCGTGTCGTAGGTGGTCACCACCAGGACCCGCGGCGCCCCCGCGCCCCGGGCCGTGATCGCCGCCGTGGCCTGCGCGCCGTTCATCGCCGCCCCCGGCCCGAACTGCAGGTCCATCAGCACCACGTCCACCGCCACCTCCGCCGCCAGTTCGACCGCGCGCTCGGCGGTGGCGGCCTCCGCGACGATCGCGAAGTCCGGCTCGCTCTCCAGGACGGCCCGCAGCCCGGCCCGGACCACCGGGTGGTCGTCGGCGAGCAGCAGACGGATCACGGCCCCGGTCACGACTCCTCCCCCGCCGCGCCGCCCGCTTCCGCGGGCACCGGCAGCAGCACCGCCAGCGCCGTGCCCTCCCCCGGCGCGGACTCCACCGCGAAGCTCCCGCCGAGCGCCCGCGCCCGGGCCCGCATCGACGGCAGCCCGTAGCCGCCGGTCCCGTCCCCGCCCCCGGCGGCGGTCCGCGTCCGCACGGCCTCCGGGTCGAACCCCGCACCGTCGTCCACCACGTCCAGCGCCACCTCGCCCGCCATGAAGCTGAGCGTCACCTCGGCGTGCCCCGCCCCGGCGTGCCGCACCGTGTTGCCGAGCGCGGACTGCGCGATCCGCAGCAGCGCCACCTCGTGCGGCACCGGCAGCGGGACCCGCTCCCCGGACACCCGCAGCCGCACCGGCAGGCCGCTGCGCACCGTCGTCGTGGCGCACAGCCGCTCCAGCGCCACCGGCAGGGTGTCGCTCTCCAGCGCCGGCGGAGTGAGCGCGCGCACGAACCGGCGGGCCTCGTCGAGGTTGTCCTGCGCGGCCTGCCTGGCCTGCTCCACGTACTCTCCGGCGGCCTCCGTCCGCTCCGGCAGCGCGCGCTGCGCGGCCCGCAGCAGCAGCTGGATGCTGGTGAGGCTCTGCGCCAGGGTGTCGTGGATCTCCCGGGCCAGCCGCTCCCGCTCGGCGAGGACCCCGGCCGCGTGGTGGGCGGCCGCGAGGTCGGCGCGGGCGGCCGTCAGTTCGTCGATGAGCCGGCTGCGCTCCTCGCTCTCCCGGTAGAGCGCCTGGTAGCCGAGCACGGTCGCGGTGGCGACGGCGGCGCCCAGCAGCGGCCCGATCGCCGCCGCGACGCTCAGGGTGTGCTGGTGCGCGGAGTAGGCGGCGACGGCCCCGACCGCGGTGAGCGCCACCACCACCGGGCCGGACCGCCGGCCGAGCAGGTGCAGCTCCAGGAAGTACAGCGGGAACGCCAGCCAGACGCCGTCCTGGGTGGCCACCAGCACGCCCGCCCAGGTGACGCCGAGCAGCGCGAGCCAGAGCGCGGCGGCCCGGCGGGAGCGGCCGACGGCGCCGATCAGCGGACCGGCCGTGTAGACGGCGGCCATCGCGGTGGCGGCGGCCGTGACCGCCGCTCGGTCCCCGTCGCGCCCGGCCAGGGCCCGGACCACGGCGAGCGCGAGCAGGCCCGCCACGAGCAGGTGCAGACAGACCCGGAGCACGCGGGCGACGGGGGTGGTACGGGGTCGATCGGTCGCCATCCGTCCAGCCTAGGGTCCGTGCCGCCGACCGGCGTCAATCGAAAGGTTGAACTCCGCTTCCGCCCTTCGAAGCCGAGGATCCAATCCCCGGTGCGATGCCCGGAGGCCGCCGTTCGACCACTCTCGTCAGTGTCGCAGCGGAACGGACGAAAGGACTCGCGGTGTTCGTCGCCTGGAGGGATCTGGGGTTCGCCAAGGGGCGGTTCGCCCTGATGGGAACCGTCATCGTACTGATCACCGTGCTGGTCGGCCTGCTGTCCGGGCTGACCGCCGGACTCGGCCGGCAGAACACCTCGGCCATCACCGGCCTGCCCGCCGACCATGTGGCCTTCGGCCGCCCCGACGACGGCCGGAAGCTGTCCTTCACCGACTCCCAGGTCACCCCGGAGCAGTGGCAGGGCTGGGCCCGGACGCCCGGCGTCACCTCGGCGCAGCCGCTCGGCATCGCCACCACCAAGGCGGCCGCCGGACCGCGCACCACCGCGCTCTCCGTCCTCGGCGTCCCCGACGGCTCCTCACTGGCCCCCCGGGGCGACTCCCTCACCCCCGGCCGGGCGGTACTGTCGCGGACCGCCGCGAAGGACCTCGGCGGGCTGGGCCCCGGCGACGCCTTCACCGTCGCGGGCCACCCGCTGACCGTCGCGGCCGTCGCCGGGGACGCCTCCTACAGCCACACCCCGGTGGTCTGGACGACCCTGGCCGACTGGCAGCGGGCCGTCCCCGGCGGGGCCGGGCACGCCACCGTGGTCGCGCTGACCACCGCGAAGGGCGCCGACCTGGCCGCCGCCGACGCCGCTCTCGGCACCGAGACCCGCGGCCGGACCGACGCGCTCGCCGCGATCGGCTCCTACACCTCGGAGAACGGCTCGCTGCAGCTGATGCGGGGCTTCCTGTTCGCCATCTCGGCGCTGGTGATCGGCGCCTTCTTCACCGTCTGGACGATCCAGCGCAGCGGCGACATCGCCGTCCTGAAGGCCCTCGGCGCCTCCACCCGCTACCTGCTGCGCGACGCGCTCGGCCAGGCCGTCCTGCTGCTGCTCCTGGGCACCGCGCTCGGCACGGCGGTCGCGGTCGGCATCGGCGCGCTGCTCGGCTCCGCCGTCCCGTTCGTCCTGGACGCACCGACGGTGCTGCTGCCCGCCGCCGTCATGATCGCGCTCGGCGCGGTCGGCGCGGCCCTGTCCGTGCGCCGCATCACCTCCGTCGACCCGCTGACCGCCCTGGGGAGTGCCCGATGACCCTGCACCTCGACCGCGTCACCCTCACCTACCCGGACGGCGACGGCCGGCTGACCGCCCTCGACGAGGTGTCACTGACCGTGCCGAAGGGCACCGTCACCGCCGTGGTGGGCCCGTCCGGCTCGGGCAAGTCCAGCCTGCTGGCGGTCGCCGCGACGCTGATCGCCCCGGACTCCGGACGGGTGGTGGTGGACGGTACCGACACCGCCGGGCTGGACCGCGCCGAACTGACCGCGCTGCGGCGGCACCGGATCGGCATCGTCTTCCAGCAGCCCAACCTGCTGCCCGCGCTCACCGCCGCCGAACAGCTCCAGGTGATGGCCCACCTCGACGGCCGCTCCCCGCGCGGCGCGCTGCCCCGCGCCCTGGAACTGCTGGCCGCCGTCGGCCTGCGCGAGCTGGCCGGCCGCCGGCCGCACCAGCTCTCCGGCGGTCAGCGCCAGCGCGTCAACATCGCCCGCGCGCTGATGAACGACCCCACCGTGCTACTGGTCGACGAGCCCACCAGCGCCCTCGACCACGAACGCGGCGCCGCCGTACTCGACCTGCTGACCACGCTCACCCACCGCCGCGCCACCGCCACCGTCCTGGTCACCCACGACCGCACCCACCTGACGGCGGTCGACCAGGTCGCCGAGGTCCGCGACGGCCGTCTGACCGTACCGGCGGCGTTGTGAGCTACTTCTTGGCGGCCAGCACCTCGTCCACCGAGAGCGTCACCGCCGCACCGATCGACTCCGGCAACGCGAAGGACTGCCCGGGATGGTGGACGGCGTGCACCCGGTACTCGCCGTCCTGCGGATCGGTGAGCACCATCACCCGAGCGTTGGCGCGGTCCACGATGACGTAGACCGGGATCCCCGCCGACGCGTAAACCGCCGGCTTCCGCTTCAGGTCGTCACTCAGGTTGGAGGAGGTGACCTCCAGCACGAGGCGGAAGACGGCGGGGTCGTAGCAGTTGTACTCGATCAGGTGATCGTCGATGTCGGCATCGACGACAGCAAGGTCCGGTACCGCATAGTCGGACGGGCCGTCCGGCAGCCAGATCCCGACGCCCTGCAGGACGTCGTCGTCGGCGAGACCCGCTGTGAACAGTACGCGCATGAGGCGGCTCAGGGACCGGCCGTGGGAAGCATTCGGCGGCGGCGTCACGACGATCTGGCTCCCGATGATCTCGACCCGGTGCCCGGCGAACTGGCTGGAGATCAGCTCAGCCGCTTCGAGCAGCGTCGGCTGCTCGATGGGTCCTTCCACTGCGGCGGCGGACATGGAGTTCTCCTTGCTGCCGATGTCGGGAACATCATCGTAGGACCCGGGACCGATAACCCACCCGATCACGGAGGATTCCCCCGAACGGGTGGTTTACCCCTACCGGGCGCGCAGGCGCAGGCCGGTGCGGGACTCCTCCTCGACCGCCTCCTCCTGGCCCTCCGCCCACAGCGAGCGGACGTGGCTGAGGTGGCGGGTCATGCAGGACTCGGCGGCCGGGGCGTCACCGGCGATCATCAGGTCCAGCAGCTCCAGGTGCTCCTCCGCCGAGGAGACGAGCTCGCCGCGCTCGGCCAGCCGGTTGAGGCCGTAGAGGCGGGAGCGCTTGCGCAGGTCGCCGACGACCTCGACCAGGCGGGAGTTGCCGGCCAGGCCGAGCAGGTCGAGGTGGAACTGGCGGTCGGCCTCCAGGTAGCCGATGAGGTCCTGCTTGCCGGCCGCGACGACGATCGCCGCGGCCTGCGGGCGCAGCGCCTCCAGCTGCTCGGGGGTGGCGGTGCGGGCGACCCGGCCGACGGTCGGGACCTCGATCAGGGCGCGGATCTCGGTGAAGTCGTCGAGGTCCCGCTCGGTGAGCTCGGTGACCCGGAAGCCCTTGTTGCGGACGGCCTCGACCAGGCCCTCGCGGGCGAGGTCCAGCATGGCCTCGCGGACGGGGGTGGCGGAGACGCCGAAGTCGGCGGCCAGGGCGGGCGCGGAGTAGACGACCCCGGGGCGCAGCTCGCCGGAGATCAGGGCGGCTCGCAGGGCGTGGGCGACCTGGTCGCGCAGCCGCTCCTGGACGGAGATCAGGGTGCGGGGTTTGAGGTCGGCCATGGTGTTCCTCCGGTGAGTGCAGAACACCAGCGTACAATGTCACGTTACGTTGAGTGTGCAACATTCCGTGATTACGAACGACCAGTCGGCGCACGGCATCCATGGTCGGACCCCATGGTGGCAGGACCGCCGCCCGCTGACAACGGTCAGCGGGCCGGGAGTTCGCCGAACTGCCGCGCGAGGTTCCGGCCGGGGCCCGCTGCCCCCGCCCCCGCCCCGCTCCCGCCGGCGGCCCCTGGCCGGAGCGCAAATAGGCCGGAACGCAGAAAACGGTCGGCGTGGCGGGGGATCCCTTCCCGCCACGCCGACCTTCCATCCGGCCGGCACATCAACGACCGATCCCCGTCCGGGTCACGGACTCGGGGACGGGTACCGACACAGCGCCGAGCGCCGGTACCCGATCAGCCGGGGTCCCGCAGCAGACCTGTGCCGACCGGAAGCCTGATCAGCCCGCCCTGCGCCGGTGCGCCTCGGCCGCGACCGCGAGGTCCTGCCAGGCCATCCCGACGCTCTTGAAGAACCTCGGCCGGTCGGCCGGCACGGGAGCCTCGCCCCGTACCAGCTCGGCCAGGTTCCACAGCGGGTCGGCGCCGGTCACCCCCGCCATCAGCAGGTCGCCGGCCTCCCGCAGCGCGGCGGCCCGGGCCTCCACGTACAGCGCGGACCGGCCGACCAGCACCTCGTCCACCTCACGGGCGTCCACCTCGTGCGAACCGACCGCGGCCACCGCCGCGTGGTCGGGCACCAGCGCACCGTCGAACAGCGGCGTGCGCGCGGTGGTGCAGCAGACCACCAGGTCCGCCCCCGCCACCTCGGCCGGGGTGCCGACGGCGGCCGACAGGCCCAGCCCCCGGGCGTACCGGACCAGCGCCTCGGCCGGCTCCGCGCTGCGGGCGACCACGGTCACCCGGGTCAGCCGCCGGACGGCGAGCAGGGCGTCCAGGTGCCCGTACGCCTGCGGGCCCGAACCGAACAGCACCAGGTGCTCGGCCTCCGGCACCGCCAGCCGGTCCAGCGCGACGGCCGTGACCGCGGGGGTGCGCAGCGAGGTGAGCGCGATGCCGTCGAGCAGCGCGACCGGCTGCAGCGTCGGACCGTCCAGCAGCAGGTAGCCGCCGGTGATCCGGGGCAGCCCGACGGCGGGATTGGCCGGCGCGACACCGGCGATCTTCACCCCGACGTAGGCCGCGGAGGCGGCCGGCATCATCAGCAGCTCCCCGGCCGGCACCGGGATCGCCGAGCGGGCGGGGGCGGTCTCCGGGTCGAGCCCGTCGAGCAACACCCCCTCGATCGCCCGCGCCGCCTCCGCCGGCGTCAGGTCGACCGCGCCGGCCGGCAGCACCGCCGGCCCGGCGGTCGGCCCGACGGCCGGGGCGGCGGCGGGGGCAGAGCCCGGCGTGGCGGGCCGGAGCGGCTCAGCCGCCACGCCGGGCGGTTCCGGGGCCGTTCGCAGGTCGCCGCTCACAGCAGGAATCCCGCGCCGAGCGTGTCCTGCGGGTCGAGCACGAAGCGGTGCTCGCCGGTGCGGTGCGCGGTGCCGGTCACCTCGGTGACCACGCCGTCGCCCCACGGGTCGCCGCCGGGCAGCACCCGCCCGCCGAAGACCGTGCCGACGATCGACTCGTGCCGCAGCTCCGCGCCGGGGGCGAGCCGCCCCTCGGCGGCCAGCACGGCCAGCCGGGCCGAGCTGCCGGAGCCGCACGGCGAGCGGTCGATCTGGCCGTCCGCGAAGACGGTGACGTTGCGCTGGTTCAGCGCGCCGTCCACCGGCGGGAGCTCGTCGAACAGGATGACGCCGTAGACGCCGGACAGTCGCGGGTCCACCGGGTGCAGCACGGCCGGGGAGTCCGCCAGCGCGGCCCGGATCTCCCGGCCGACCGCGGTGAGCTCGGGCAGCTGCTCGAGGGTCACCGAGAGTCCGAGGGACGCGGCCGGCACCGAGACGTAGCAGGCGCCGGAGTGGGCGACCGCGACCTCGACGGTGCCGCGCGAGGTCTCGACCGGGAGCTTCAGCTCGCTCACCCAGGAGGGCACGTTGCGGAAGGTCACCCCGGTGGTCCGCCCCGCGGCCCGGTTGACCAGCGCGGTGACCCGGCCGGACGGCACGTCGATCCGGACCCGGGCGACGCCGTAGTCGGGCGCGGCGACCAGCCCCGAGTCGACCGCCCAGGCGCCGAGCGCGATGGTGCCGTGGCCGCAGGCGGTCGAGTAGCCGTCCTTGTGCCAGAACAGCACGCCGAGGTCGGCCTCGTCGTCGTCCGGCGGCACCAGGAAGCCGCCGTACATGCCGGCGTGGCCGCGCGGCTCACGGGTGAGCAGTTGCCGGATGTCGTCCAGCGGGCCCGGCCGGGGCGCGGTGGCGCTGCCACCGGCCCCGATCGCGATCGCCCGCCGCTCGGCGACGCTGTCGCCGGGGATGACGGGCGTGCCGCCGACGACGATCCGGAACGGCTCGCCGGCCGTGTGGTAGTCGACCGTGTCGACGTGCACCGGCGCGGGCGCCTCCCGGTCGGGGAGGTCCGCCGTCATCAGGCGCCTCCGCCCGGCAGCAGGGTGATGGTGCGGCTCTGGGTGTAGAAGTCCAGCGCGGCCTGCCCCTGCTCGCGGGCGCCGTGGCTGGCGCCCTTGGCGCCGCCGAACGGCAGGTGGAAGTCGACGCCGCTGGACGGCGCGTTGACCCGGATCATGCCGGCGTTCAGGCGGTCGGCGGTGGCGAGCGCCGCGTCGAGGTCCCGGGTGTGCACCGAGGCGGACAGCGTGTACGGGGTGTCGTTGGCGAGGGCGATCGCCTCGTCCAGGTCGGCCGCCGCGTGCAGCACGGCGATCGGGCCGAAGAACTCCTCGCGGGTCAGCGGGTGCTCGGCCGGGACCCCGGTGACCAGGGTCGGCTCCAGGTACCAGCCGTCCCGGGCGGGTGCGCCGCCGCCGGTCAGCACCTCGGCGCCGGCCTCCCGGGCGGAGTCGACGGCCGCGGTGATCTCGTCCCGGGTGGCCTCGTTGATGACCGGGCCGCAGGAGGTGCCGTCGACCTGGCCGAGCGCCTTGACCAGGGCGGCGCGCAGCGGCTCGTAGGCTTCGCCGACCGCGACCACGCGGCTGGTGGCGGTGCACTTCTGGCCCGCGTAGCCGGCGATCGCGTTGGCGAGGTGGGCGGCGGCCTGGTCGATGTCGGCGTCCGGCAGGACGATCGCGGTGTTCAGCCCGCCGAGTTCGGCCTGGACGGGGATGCCGCGGTCCGTGGCGGTGCGGACGACCTGGCGGCCGACCCCGGTGGAGCCGGTGAAGGAGACCACGTCGGCCGCGCCGACCAGGGTGCCGCCCTCGGCGCCGCCGCCGGGCAGGACGGTGAAGACGTCGGCCGGCAGCCCGGCCTCGGCGACCAGCTCGGCCAGCCGGCGGGCGCAGCCGATCGCCTCCGAGGAGGGCTTGAGCACCACGGTGTTGCCGACGGCCAGCGCCGGGGCGGCCTTCCAGGTGGGGATCGCCAGCGGGAAGTTCCACGGCGTGACCAGACCGGCGACCCCGTACGGGCGGCGGCGGGTGAGCAGCAGGCCGGGCCCGCCGGCGGTCTCGTGCACCTCGCCGGAGGCCGCGAACGGCGCCTGCGCGTAGTAGCGCCAGATCGCGACGGTGCGGGCGACCTCGCCGCGCGCCTCGGCGATCGGCTTGCCGACCTCGCGCACGACCAGCTCGGCCAGCTCCTCGGCGTGCGCCTCGACGACCGCGGCGATCCGGGTGAGCGCGGCCGAGCGGCCGCCGGCGCCGGCGGCGAGCCAGCCGGGCTGGGCGGCGCGGGCGCGGGCGACGGTGGCCAGGACGGCCTCGGCGCCGGGGGCGGGCGCCTCGGCGACGAGGTCCGCGGGGTCGGCGGGGTTGTACGAACGGATCGTCACTGCAGGCAGCCCTTCGGGGGGTTCGACGGGTTTTCGGAGCGGGTCGGACGGTCGGCCCCGCGGTGGACGGCCGGCCCCGGACGGGGGGCCGGCCCGGCGCGGGGCCGGGGCAAGAGGCCGGTAGGGAGCAGCCGGCCGGGTCGGAGCAGGAGGCCGGTACGGAGCAGCCGGCCGGGTCAGAGCAGGAAGCCGGCCGGGAACGGGTCGCTGGGGTCGAGGAAGTACTGGGCGGTGCCGGTGATCCAGGCCCGCCCGGTGACGGTCGGCACGACGGCCGTCCGGCCGGCCACCTCGGTCTCCTCCACCAGCCGCCCGATGAAGGTGGTCCCGATGAAGGAGTCGTTGCGGAAGTCCCGGTCCAGCGGCAGCTCGCCGCGCGCGTGCAGCTGGGCCATCCGGGCCGAGGTGCCGGTGCCGCAGGGCGAGCGGTCGAACCAGCCGGGGTGGATGGCCATCGCGTGCCGGGAGTGCTCGGCGGTCGAACCGGGAGCCAGCAGCTGCACGTGGTGGCAGCTGTGGATGGACGGGTTCTCCGGGTGCACCGGCCGGTCCGGGCTCGCGTTGATGGCGTCCATCAGGGCGAGGCCCGCGTCCAGGATCTCCTGCTTGCGCTCCCGCTCGAACGGCAGGCCGAACTCCGCGAGCGGCAGGATGGCGTAGAAGTTGCCGCCGTACGCCAGGTCGTAGGTCACCGTGCCGTAGCCCGGGACCTCGATCTTGCGGTCCAGCGCCTCCGAGTAGGACGGCACGTTGCGGATGGTGACCGCCGTGGCGGCGCCGTTCTCGACCGCGACGTCCGCGACCACCAGGCCCGCCGGGGTGTCCAGCCGGACGGTGGTGACCGGTTCGACGACCGGCACCATGCCGGTCTCGACCAGCACGGTGGCCACGCCGATGGTGCCGTGGCCGCACATCGGCAGCAGGCCGGTGACCTCGATGTAGAGCACGCCGAAGTCGGCGTCCGGCCGGGTCGGCGGCTGCAGGATGGCGCCGCTCATCGCGGCGTGGCCCCGGGGCTCGTACATCAGCAGGGTCCGGAAGTGGTCCAGGTGCTCCTGGAAGTGCGTCCGGCGCTCGGCCATGGTGGCACCGGGAATGACACCGAACCCGCCGGTGATGACCCGGGTGGGCATGCCCTCGGTGTGCGAGTCGACGGCGTGGAAGACGTGACGGCTGCGCATCTGCTGACGCTCCGTGGGTGGGGAGGTGGCTGGCTTTCATCGAGGCCGGGACGGTCCGGACGGGGGTGGACCGGCGGGGCCGGAAGGTGGTCCGGAGGCCGGCTGCCCCCGCAGCCGGCCGTCCCGGACACTCGGAACCGGAATCCGGTTCGGATCAGGCGAGGCCCTCGGCCAGCGCCTTCTCGGTGGCCGCGCGGACGGCCGCCTCGATCTCCGGCGTCAGCGGCAGGCGCGGCGCGCGGGTCGGACCGCCGGGGCGGCCGGCGATGTCCATGGAGAGCTTGATCGCCTGGACGAACTCGGTCTTGGAGTCCCAGCGCAGCAGCGAGTGCAGCGCCTTGTACAGCGGCAGCGCGGTGTTCAGGTCGTGGGCGATGGCGGCCTTGTACAGCGCGGCACTCGCCTCCGGCAGCGCGTTCGGGTAGCCGGCGATCCAGCCGACGGCGCCGGCCAGGGCCAGCTCCAGCAGCACGTCGTCGGCGCCGATCAGCAGGTCCAGGCCCGGGGCCAGCTCCGCGATCTCGTAGGCCCGGCGGACGTCGCCGCTGAACTCCTTGACCGCGACGATCGAGCCCTCGCCGTGCAGCTCGGCGAGCAGCGTCGGGACCAGGTCGACCTTGGTGTCGATCGGGTTGTTGTAGGCGACGATCGGCACGCCGGCCTTGGCGACCTCGGCGTAGTGCCCGCGGACGGCGTCGTGGTCGGCCCGGTAGGCGTTCGGCGGCAGCAGCAGCACGGAGCCGGCGCCGGCCTCGGCGGCCTGCTCGGCCCAGCGGCGGGACTCGGCACTGCCGTAGGCGGCGACACCGGGCATCACGCGCGAGCCGTCGCCCGCGGCCTCGACGGCGACCTCGACGACCTTGGCGCGCTCCTCGGCGGTCAGGGTCTGGTACTCGCCGAGCGAGCCGTTGGGGACGACACCGTCGCAGCCCGACTCGATCAGCCAGCGGACGTGGTCGGCGTACGCGTCGTAGTCGACGGAGAGGTCCGGGCGCAGCGGGAGCGTGGTGGCGACCATGATGCCGCGCCAGGGCCGGGTGGTGTCGTGCGAGATCTGGGACACGGATGACTCCTTGGTGAGGTGTGACATTTTATTAGAAGGCGCGCGGTGGACACAAGAGTCACCACCGGGCGTTTTCGGTCGGATTCGGACCGACCGGCCGACGGGAGCGGCCGGTCCGTCCGTTTCCGGCCGGTCCTACCGGTCGTCCCGGCCCTGCCGGTCGGCCTGGTGGTCCTGGTGGTCCTGGTGGTCCCGGTCGGCCTGGCGACCCCGCTCGCCCCGCTCGTCCCGGTGGCCGCACTCGTCCCGCTCGTCCCGCTCGGCCGCGAGTTGCCCGAGCGGAACGGGGCAGGAGAACGGCCGGCTGTCCGGCCGGACCTCGGCCCGATCGGCGCCGCCCGCGAGGCAGGCCACCGCCGGACCGCACATCCGGCCCTGGCACCAGCCCATCCCGGCCCTGGTCAGCAGCTTGACGGTGCGCGCGTCGCCCGCGCCCAGCTCGTCCACCGCCTCCTTGATCCGCCCGGCCGGGACCTCCTCGCAGCGGCAGACATCGGTGTCCTCCCGCAGCCAGTCGGTCCAGCCCGGCCCGGGCCGGTGGGCGGCGGCCATCAGCTCGGCGAAGGCCCGCAGCCGGGAACGCCGGCGCAGCAGCCCGGTGCGGACCGGCCGGTCCGCGACCGCGTGCGCCGCCAGCTCGCCCTCGGCGATCGCGAGGTCCGCGCCGCCGACGCCGCAGGCCTCGCCGGCCGCCCAGAGCCCGGGCACGGTGGTCCGCAGGCGGGCGTCGACCTTGAGCGCGGCCGTTCCGTCGGGGGTGGTCCTGGTGGCCGCGCCCAGCTCGGTCGCCAGCTCGATCTGCGGAATCAGACCGTGGCCGACGGCGAGCGCGTCGCAGGCGATCCGCCGCTCGCTGCCGGGCACCGGACGCCACTCGGCGTCCAACCGGGCCACCGTGACGGCGGTGATCCGGTCGGTGCCGTGCGCCTCGACCACCGCACTGCGCGGCCGCAGCCGGACGCCGTGGCGCAGCAGCGCCGAACCGTGCCCGGCGCCCTCGACCAGCTTGGCCGGGACGGCGGCCAGCACGCCGGGGCGCCGGGCGTACCCGAGGTACGCGGTGGCCTCCACCACGGCCGGCACCTCGGCGCCCGCCGTGACCAGGGAGGAGGCAGCCGCGAGCAGCAGCGGGCCACTGCCCGCGACCACGATCCGCCGGCCGGGCAGCACCAGGCCGGCCTTGAGCATGGCCTGCGCGCCGCCCGCGGTGACCACGCCGGGCAGGGTCCAGCCGGGGAAGGGCAGCTGCCGCTCGTACGCGCCGGTGGCGAGCAGGACGGCGGCGGCGCGGACGGTGGTCCGGTCGTCGGCGTCCGGGCCGGTGGTGGCGTGCAGCCGCCAGTCGCCGTCCCCGGCCCGCTCCAACGCCCACACCTGGTGGCCGGTGAGCAGCTCGACGCGGCCGGCCGCGCGGTGGGCGGCGAGCCGGTCGGAGAGGTCGGTGTAGACGGACCAGCCGTGGTGCAGCCGGTCGGGACGGGCGGCGCCGAGGCCGGGCGCGGGGTGGCGGTAGAACTGCCCGCCGGTGCTCCGGCCGGCGTCCACCAGGACGCAGCGCAGACCGAGGTCGGCGGCGGTCACGGCGGCGGCGAGGCCGCCGGGGCCGGCGCCGACCACCGCGAGGTCGGGGAACGGGCCGCCGGAGCCGGGGGCTCCGGGGGACTGCGCGGGCTCAGACTTCGAGGTCGGCACGGCCGTGGCCCTCCTGGGTGGTGACGGTGGTGCCGGGCTCGGCCGGCACCAGGCAGGTGCGCTGGTTGGGCCGCCCGTCGACGGTGGCCAGGCAGTCGAAGCAGGCGCCGATGCCGCAGAACGCCCCGCGCGGCTTCCCGCCGACCCGGGTGGTGCGCCAGGCGAGCACACCGTCGGCCCAGAGGGCGGCGGCGATCGTCTGCCCGGGCAGCGCGGGCACCGGCCGGCCGTCGAACTCGATGGTGTGGGCGGGCCCGGGCTCGGCCCGGACCAGCTCCGCGGGGGTGCGGGTACGGCGCATGGGTGGGGGTTCTCCGTTCAGCTCACGAGCCGATCGTGGGATTGTCGGGGGCCACCGACGGGCCTACAGCCCGAGGGGGCCACAGACCTGTCGGCGCACGGTCCAGCGGGCACGCGGTCCGGTCGGCACACGGTCCCGTTCGGCACACCCGGCCCCGCTCGGCAGCGGCGGCCCTGCGGGCGTGCCCCTCCGGGGTGTCCGTCCTGCGGGTTGCGGGTGGGCGGGCACTTTGCAAAGTGCACTTTGCAAAGTCCTCGCACACTTTGCAAAGTGCACGGCGCCCCCCTCAGGCGGGGGCGTCCGCCGCCGGGAAGCGGTCGGGCCGGAAGGGCGCGAGGTCGCGTTCCGGGTCCTTCCCGGTGAGCTGCTGGGCGATCAGCGCCCCGGTGCCCGGGGCCAGCCCGATGCCGGCGCCCTCGTGGCCGCAGGCGTGGTACAGGCCGGGCACCCGGGGGTCGGCGCCGATCGCGGGCAGATGGTCCGGAAGGTACGGACGGAAGCCCCGGTAGGCGCGCATCACGTTCACCCCGGCCAGCACCGGGAAGAGCGCGGCGGCCTGGGCCGCCAGCCGGTGCAGCACCTCGACCGAGAGGGTGCGGTCGAAGCCGACCCGCTCCCGGCTGGCGCCGATCAGCACCGGCCCGCCCGGCGTCCCCTCGACCACGGCCGAGGTCTGCAGGGCGGCCGAGCCGCTGGCCACGTCGGCGACGTAGTCGGCGGCGTACACCTTGTGCCGGACGATCCGCGGCAGCGGCTCGGTCACCAGGACGAATCCGCGTCGCGGCAGCACCGGCAGCCCGACGCCGGCCAGCGCGGCGAGCTCCCCGCCCCAGGTGCCGGCGGCGTTGACCACGGCGGCCGTGTCCAGCCGCCGTCGCTCGGTCTCGACCCCGCGGACGGCGCCGTCGGCACCGATCCGCAGCGCCCGGACGGCCTCGCCGGTGTACAGCCGGGCACCGGCGCGGCGAGCGGCACGCAGCAGGTGGGCGGCGGCCAGCGCGGGCTGGACCTGGGCGTCCTGGGGGTAGTGGAATCCTCCGGCCAGCCCGGGGGCGAGGTGCGGCTCCAGTTCGCGCAGCCGCTCGCCGGGGATCTCCTCGGCCAGGACGCCGGAGCCGGCCTGCCCGGCCGCGAAGGCGCGCAGCGCCTCCTGCCGTTCAGGCGTGCCGGCGACCACCAGGCCGCCCTTGTCCTCGTACTCGACCGCGGTACCGAACTCGGCGGCGAGTTCGCGCCAGAGTCCGCCGGAGTACAGGGCGAGGTCGAGTTCGGGACCGGGCTCCTTGTCGGAGACGAGCAGGTTGCCCTCGCCGGCGCCGGTGGTGCCGCCGGCGACCGGGCCGCGGTCGACGATGTCGACGGCGAGCCCGGCCCGCGCGGCGTAGTACGCGCAGGCGGCGCCGACGACGCCGGCTCCGACCACCACGACATCCGGGAGTCTCTGTGAGTGGGACACGGCAGTAATATGTCACATGCCATCGAACCTGCCAAGACTGCCCCGGGGACGAATGGGCGAGTCGCACCGAAAAGCCCCGGCCCACCGCAAAACGGCGGGCCGGGGCTCGGCGGGATCACCCGCGACGGATCAGGTGATGTCGTCCATCTGCTCGTGCCGCGCGGCCGGCACCTGGCCGGAGGCGCTCGGCGTGGCGGAGGCCTCGATCGCCTCGGCCCCGGCGACCGGTGCCACCGAGAGGTCCACGTGCGAAGCCTCCTCGTCGTCCAGCGCGAGGTCCGGGTTGCGCCGGGCCCGGCGCCGGTCGTTCAGCATCGCCACACCGACCGCGACGAAGTACAGGCCCCAGATCGGGGCGGCCAGCGCCAGCATGCTCAGCGGGTCGGCACTCGGCGTCGCGAAGGCCGCGAACACGGTGATGCCCATCACCATGCCGCGCCACCAGCTGAGCAGCCGCTTGCCGGTGACGACGCCGACCAGGTTCAGCATGACCAGCAGCAGTGGGAACTCGAAGGCCAGGCCGAACACCATCACCAGCCGGGTGGCGATGTCGAAGTAGTCCGAGGGCGGCAGGATCGGGGTGGTCTCGTCCGGCGTGAACGAGATCAGGACCTCGACGGTCAGCGGCAGCAGCAGGATCGCCAGCGTCACACCGGCCAGGAACAGCGGCGCGCCGCAGACCATGAAGATGACGGTGTACTTGCGCTCGTGCTTGTGCAGACCGGGCGCCACGAAGGCCCACAGCTGGTACAGCCAGACCGGGACGGTCGCGACCACGGCCGCGGTCAGGGCGACCTTGAGCATCCAGTTGAAGCCCGCGGTCAGACCGATGGTCGAGACCTGGGCGCAGCGGCCCTTGGTGGTCGCGAGATTGTCCGGGGTGCACTGCGGCAGCGGCTTGAGCAGCAGTGTCTCGATCTGCTTGTGGAAGATCAGCGCGACGATCGTGAACAGCACGATCGCCAGGACCGACTTGACCACGCGGTTCCGCAGTTCCCGCAGGTGGTCGGCGAGGGCCATCCGCCCCTCGGGATCCTTGGCCGTCTTCGGCGCCTTCGTGAGCTTGCTCAACCCCGGTCCTCAACTTGTGCGTCGGGGCCCGCCGGTCGGCGGGCCTCCAGTGGTGGCGCGGGCCGCGCGCTCAGCGTGCCCCGCCCTCCGGGGCGGACTGACTCGCGGACCGACTCGCGGACTGACCGCCGGACTGACCCGTGGACTGGCCCGTGGACTGGCCCGCGGACTGTCCGGCGGGCTGCTCGCTCACCGGGCGGGCGCTCGAGGAGGCGCCCGGGGCGGACTGGATGGTCTTCGCGGCGATGCCGTCGGCCGCCGTCGGGGCGGACGCGGCCGGGGTGTCGGCGGAGCCGTCGGTGCGCATCGCCTTGGCCTCGCTCCTGAGGATCCGGGCCGACTGGCCGAGCGAGCGTGCCAGGTCCGGCAGCCGCTTGGCGCCGAAGAGCACAATGGCAATGACCGCGACCACCAGGATCGCGGTGAACGAGACCCGCATGCTCGACCACCTTCAGTTTCGGCGGCACCGACCCGGGCCGCTCGCTGCGGGGATGGTAACCGCTGCGGATGACACCGTGACGACGGCCGCCCGAACAGGACAGCGGCCCCCCGTTCGCGTCCAGGAGCCATCTGAGAGCGTAACGCGCCCCTACCGTCGAACAGCAGCCCCCCGCGACCGCGGACCTGGGCTCAGGGCCGGGCCGCCGCCGAGGCCGCCAGCTCCTCGGCCGCCTCGGCCAGTGCCCGGGAGGCCGTGTCCACTCCCTCGGCCAGCGCCCGTACGTCCAGCCAGAGCCGGACCGCGAGGACGCCGAGTACCAGCAGACCGGCGGTGGCGAGGAGGACTGCGGCGACGGGCATCCAGGACATGGCCCCACCCTATCGGCCCGCCCGGGCCCCGGAGCGCGCCGCCCGAACCCCGGAGCGCGCCCGCCGGGCCACGGCGCACGTCGCCGGGCCCGCCCCCCGGTCCTACTGCTCGGCCGGCACCAGCCGCATGGTCCGCACCCCGGCCTCGGTCAGCGCCGCGACGATCTTCTCCCCGGCCGGCTTGCGCACCGCCGCCCCGCACAGCGGGCAGGAGAAGCTGTAGTGCGTCCGGTCCGCCGTCCGGCCGAAGGTCAGGCGGAACCCCTCGGCGGGCACCTCCACCTTCTCCCGGCACTCGGAGCAGTACACCTTGAATCTGGTACCGGGCTCCACGGCTCAGACCAGCCCGTCACCGTAGTGGGCGAGCGCCTCCAGCGCCGCGGCCCGCGCCTGCTCGACGAGCGCGGGCGGGGAGACGATCCGCCCGTCCCGGCCCAGCCGCAGGGCCAGCGGGCGCAGCTGCGAGGGGTCGGCGCTGCGCAGGGTGATCCGCAGTCCGCCGTCGGGCAGTTCCTCGGCGTGGTCGTGGGTGTAGTACTCGGCGACCCAGCGCCCGCCGGAGGAGACCTCGACGACGACCTCGGGGTCGTCGGCGGAGGGGTTGACCAGTCCGCCGGAGAGGTCGCGCGGCTCGCGCTTGGGCGGGTCGGCGGGGACGTCCAGGACCTTGATCTCGGCGACCCGGTCGAGCCGGAACATCCGGTGGTCCTCGGAGGTCCGGCACCAGGCCTCGAGGTAGGTGTGGCCCTCGGTGAGCAGGCGGATCGGGTCGACCTCGCGCTCGGTCATGCCGCCGCGCCCGTGCGAGTAGTAGCGCAGCCAGAGCCGGCGGCCCTCGCTGAGGGCGCGGTCGATGTCGGCGAAGACGTGGCTCTCGGCCTCGAAGGTGACGCCGACCCGGGCGCTGCCCTCGGCGCTCTCCCCCGCCGCGTTCTCGATCTTGGCGACGGCCCTGGTGAGGGCCTCGCGGTCACCGGCCCGCAGGCCGGGCAGGCCGGCCACGGCGCGGGCGGCGACCAGCAGGGCGGTCGCCTCGTCGGCGGCGAGGCGCAGCGGCTGGGCGACGTCGTCGACGTTGTGCCACCAGATCCGCTCGCCGTCGGTGTCGATGTCGAGCAGGTCGCCGCCGCGGAAGCTGGTGCCGCACATCGGGAGCACGTTGAGGTCGGCGATGAGTTCGCGCTCGCTGATGCCGAAGGCGCGGGCGACCTCGGCCACCTCGGCGCCGGGGCGCTCGCGGAGGTAGGTGACCAGCGAGAGCATCCGCCGGGTCTGGTCGATCGCGTTGCTCATGCCCGCACGTCCTCGGTCTCGGTCCTGTCCACCCCAGCGGTATCCGCCACCCCGGCGGTACCCGTCACCCGGTTACCCGCCGTCCCGACGCCCGCCGTCGCGGCGCCGGCCACCTTGACGCCCGCCACCGCGCGCAGCCGGTCGACGACGTCCGCCCGCAGTTCCTCGGGGCCGACGACGAGCACGTCGGGCCCGAACTCGGCGAGGTCGGCGCCGAGCCCGTTGCCGAAGGGGATGTCGAGTTCGTCCCAGGTGTCGTCGATCCGGCGGGTGCCGAGCGCCTTGGTGCGCAGCGGGAAGCCGGCGCCGCGGCGGACCCGGACGACGGCGGTGGCGGTGGCTCCCTCGCCGGCGAACTTGGCGACGGTGGCGCGGACGTCGACGTGCTCGGGCACGGAGCCGAGGAAGGCGCCGGAGCGGGCGCGGACCTTGCCGGTGATCCGGCCGAGCCGGAAGACCCGGGCGTCCTCGCGGTCGCGGTCCCAGCCGGCCAGGTACCAGTGGCCGCGCCAGCATTCCAGGGCCCAGGGCTCGACGCTGCGCTGCTGGGCGGCGGCGGCGCCGGCCTTGCGGTACTCGAAGGTGACCGGGCGGCGGTCGCGGGCGGCGGTGAGCAGCGGTTCGAACGCGGCCTCGCGGGCGGGGATGCGCGGTTCGAGGGCGGGGCGGCCCTCGGTCTCGGTGAACGGGACGCCGGCGGCGCGCAGCTTCTGGAGGGCGCCGCTGGCGGCGCCGGACATCTTGGCCTGCTGCCAGACGCGGGCGGCGAGGGTGAGCGCGGCGGCTTCCTCGGCGTCGAGGGCGATCTCCGGCAGGCGGTTGCGGTCAGCGCGGGCGAGGTAGCCGAGTTCGCCGTCGAGGGCGCTCTCGTCGACGTCGATGACCAGTCCGAGTTCGCGCAGGTCGTCCTTGTCCCGCTCGAACATCCGGTTGAAGGCTTCCTCGCTGCTGTGCTGCCAGGCTTCGCGGTAGGCCTCGATGGATTCCCGCAGCTCCTTCTTGGAGAGCGGACGTCTGGTGTTCATCAGGCACAGGGCGAGATTCATCAGCCGCTCTGCCTTGGCGATCGCCATCGCTGACCCTTCCGGTGTGCCGCGCCGCGCGCGGGGTGCGCCCGCCGGGGCGTCGTGGACCCGGCGGGACCGACCGTACCGGTAGCGGTACGCGGTGCAAAAGCCGAGCCGGGGAACGACCGGGGCCGCACCCCGCGGACGGGGTGCGGCCCTGGTGGTCAGTCTGCTCAGACGCCGATCAGGTCGACCACGAAGATCAGGGTCGAGCCGGCCGGGATGGCCGGGGTCGGCGACTGGTTGCCGTAGGCCAGGTGCGGCGGGATGACCAGCTCGCGGCGGCCGCCGACCTTCATGCCGACGACGCCCTGGTCCCAGCCCTTGATGACGCGGCCGCCGCCGAGCGGGAACTTGAAGGTCGAGCCGCGGTTCCAGCTGGCGTCGAACTCCTCGCCCGTCGCGTAGGTCACGCCGACGTAGTGGACCTCGACGACCTGGCCGGGCTTGGCCTCCTCGCCGCTGCCGACCTCGATGTCGCGGATGGTCAGCTCGGTCGGCGCGTCGCCGACGGGGAAGTCGATCTCAGGCTTGCTCACTTGATGCCTCGTTTCACGGTTGGTTCGGTCCATGACCAAGCGGCGGGGGGGGGGGGGCGCGGGCGCGGGGCCGCCGCCCCGCCACCCGCCCCCCCCCCCCCCCCCCCCCCCCCCCCCCCCCCCCCCCCCCCCCGCCCCCCCCCCCGGGGCCGCCCCCCCCCCCCCCCCCCCGCCCGGTGCACGACCCCCGCCCGGGACCCGGTCGGGCGC
>NZ_JAXCLC010000069.1:0-50471 GCF_034043715.1 Kitasatospora purpeofusca
ATGGTGGGTTGGGGGGGGGGGCGGGGGGCCCCGCCCCGAATCCGTTTTGTTCCAGCGACGCCTAGGCGTTAGCCTGGTCCGATGTGTGTGCTGGCGACCGGGTGTCGCCCCGTGTCCGCACACACCAGCAATCACCTCTCGGAAGGACCCGGAGAGACATGCCTCCCAAGAAGAAGAAGGTCACGGGGCTCATCAAGCTCCAGATCAACGCCGGCGCGGCCAACCCGGCGCCGCCGGTCGGCCCCGCGCTGGGCCAGCACGGCGTCAACATCATGGAGTTCTGCAAGGCCTACAACGCTGCGACCGAGTCGCAGCGCGGCATGATCGTGCCGGTGGAGATCACGGTCTACGACGACCGTTCCTTCACCTTCATCACGAAGACGCCGCCGGCCGCGCGCCTCATCCTCAAGGCCGCCGGTGTCGACAAGGGCTCGGCCGAGCCGCACAAGACCAAGGTCGCGAAGCTCACCGCGGCCCAGGTCCGCGAGATCGCCACGACCAAGATGCCCGACCTGAACGCCAACGACCTGGACGCCGCGTCCAAGATCATCGCCGGCACCGCCCGGTCGATGGGCATCACGGTCGAGGGCTGATCACCCTTCTCGTCCCCGTGGTAGGGCCCGCGCAGGCCCGTGACACCACAACTCCATTCACCATTCAGGAGCAGCTATGAAGCGCAGCAAGGCCCTGAAGGCCGCGGACGCCCAGGTCGACCGCGAGCGCCTTTACGCCCCCCTCGAGGCCATCCGCCTCGCCAAGGCGACCAGCACCAGCAAGTTCGACGGCACCGTCGAGGTCGCCATGCGTCTGGGTGTCGACCCGCGCAAGGCCGACCAGATGGTCCGCAGCACCGTGATCCTCCCGCACGGCACCGGTAAGACCGCTCGGGTCCTGGTCTTCGCGACCGGCGAGCGTGCCGAGGCCGCGCGTGCTGCGGGCGCCGACATCGTCGGTGCCGACGAGCTCATCGACGAGGTCGCGAAGGGCAAGCTCGACTTCGACGCCGTCGTCGCCACCCCGGACCTCATGGGCAAGGTCGGCCGCCTCGGCCGCGTGCTCGGTCCCCGTGGTCTGATGCCGAACCCGAAGACCGGCACTGTCACCCCGGATGTCGCCAAGGCTGTCAACGACATCAAGGGCGGCAAGATCGAGTTCCGCGTCGACAAGCACTCGAACCTGCACTTCATCATCGGGAAGGCCTCCTTCACCGACGAGCAGCTGGTCGAGAACTACGCCGCCGCGCTGGACGAGGTGCTCCGCGCCAAGCCGTCCGCCGCCAAGGGCCGCTACATCAAGAAGACCGCGTTCTCGACCACCATCGGCCCCGGCATCCTGGTGGACCCGAACCGCACCCGTAACCTCCTCACCGAGGAGGACCCGGCCGCGGTCTGATCGCAGCCGACCTTCGTACGGCGGGCCCGTACCCCCTTCGCCGGGGGGTGCGGGCCCGCCGTCGTTTCCCGATCGGTACCCCCTGCCCGGGGAGCGGGCGCACGGTCCGTCGTACGCTCGGCCGGTCCGCCCGCGCGTTCCCGGCCGAGGGAGCCCGCCGCCGTCCGACCGCCGGAGTGTGCCGTGCCCGCCCTTCGCCCCGCCGCCAAGGGGGCGGCCCTGCTGCTGCTCGCCGCCGGCCTCACCGCGTGCAGTGTGCTGGCCGTCTCCGGCGACCGCACCCCGATCAGCGACCGGCCCACCGTCCGGCCGCCCCGGCAGGTGCTGCTGTCCGCCTCGCAACGGCTGGACGACGCCGGCGGTGCGCGGATCCAGGCGGTCGAGGAGGGCCCGGCGGGTCGGCGGAGCGCGAGCGGCACGGTCTCCTGGGGCGCCCACGACTCGGCCGAGCTGACCGTCGACGACGAGCTGGGCACCGGGCGGCTGCGGGGCCGGGACGGCGTCCTGGACCTCGGCTACACCGGCGCGGCGCCCCGGACCGCGGACCGGGACCGGGCGGAGTCGCTGGACCCGCGGGCCGTCTCCGGCGGACGGACCGGCTGGTCCGGCGGCTGGATCACCGGCCTGCTGGCCAACCCGGGCGGGTCGGCACGCCTGATGGCGCTGACCGGAAAGCTCACCCCGCTGGGCGCCGAGGAGCTGAACGGCGGGACGGTCGCGCACTACCGGGGCGCCGCACCGGTGGCGGACTACTTCGGCGCCGAGGAGGGGCTGAGCCCGGCCCGGCTGAACGAGATGATCGACTACTACGAGCGGCGCGGGGTCGCGGCCGTCGAGTACGACTTCTGGGTGGCGCCGGGGGATCGGCTGCTGCGGATGCGGTCCACGGCCAGGGGCGCGTCCGGCGCCGTGGTGACCACCACGGACATCGCCGAGGGCGCCGAGCCGGCCGACAGCGCCACCGCCGAGGCGCCCGCCGGGGCCCCCGTCGCGGTGCCGACCCCCGCGGGCTGAACCGGCCGGCCCACGACGGGCGGTGCGGCCGAGTGGCGGGGGGTGCCACGGAGCCGCGCGGGCCCGGGTGGCAAGGTGGGCGGGAGCGGACGGGCCGGCCCGGGTGACGGTCCGCCGAGGACGGATCCGACGGGGAGGCCTGGATGGCGGTGCGGCAGCGGCTGGCGGCGGTGGTCGCCGCCGCGGTGCTGGCGGGCGGCCTGAGCGGGTGCGGCGGTGCGGACGGACCGGCCCCGGGCGGCTCGCCGACCGGGTCCGGCGCCCCGACCCCGACACCCAGCAGCGCCTCCCCGACCTGGCCGGCCAAGCCGACCGACCGCTCGCCGCACGGCATGCTGCTCTCGGCCCAGCTGGCCATGCAGACCGCGCGCCGCGCCAAGGTGAGCTATCGGCTGGGCTCGGACGCCGGCTCCGGCCCGCTGTTCTGGCAGCCGAAGACCGCGCTCCAGGTCAGACGTTCCACCCCGGCGTCGGCCGAGCAGCTGATCGTCGTGGACACCGTCGCCTACGAGGGTGGTGACGCGGCCACCGCGGCCCGGCTGGGCGGGCGGCACTGGGAGCGGTTCGCCGGGGCGCCGGGCCCGGACGGGCACCGGGAGATCCCGTACGCCGGGCTGATCGACCTGCTCAACCCGGTGGTGGCGCTGGCCGCCGCGACCGCCGACGGGACCACCGCCCAGTACGTCGGCGAGGAGAAGTTCGAGGACTCCACGGTGGAGCACTACCGGGTGAGTACCGACGCGGCCCGCTACGCGGCGGCGCAGACCCAGCTGAGCCAGGCCCGCCGGGAGGGGCTGCGGACCGCGCTGGCACCCGGCGGCTCGGCCTCGCTCACCCTGGACCTGTGGCTGAACGACAAGGACCAGCTGGTCCGGCTCCAACGGACCGGGGCGGGCGACAGCGGCCGGCTGGACGACTCGGTGCTCTACACCGAGCCCGGCGGCCCGCTCTCGGCACAGGCCCCGGCCGAGTCGGACACCGTGGACACCGGCACCCGCAGCACCCCGCCGACGGCCCGCTGAGCCCGTCCCGCCGCCGTCGCCAGGGGCGATTTGCCCCGGACGGCGGCGTCCGGCTACTGTGGCGGAAGCCAAAGACCGCTGGTTGTCGCGCTGCCCCCGTCAGGGAGTGCGTGACCGAAGGATCCGCGCCTCGTGCGCGGGCAGCCCGCGCAGGATTGTTTGGAGCTTCGACCTCCGGGTCGCGTGCCTCGCACGTGGATCCGTCGAGTTCACCACGAGCCCCGTGCGCCTGCGCACCGGGGCTCATCTGCTTTTCCGCAGAGGTTTCTCCTCCGTCCGGCGGTCCGAGGCGCGAATGGTCGACTCTCGCGGTCGGCCTGATTTCGACATCACGGAAGGAGGCGTAAGCCTATGGCTAGGCCCGACAAGGCTGCTGCCGTCGCCGAGATCACGGAGCTTTTCCGTGGCTCGAACGCTGCGGTGCTGACCGAGTACCGCGGTCTGACGGTGAAGCAGGTCAAGACCCTGCGTCGCTCGCTGGGTGACAACGCCCAGTACGCCGTGGTGAAGAACACGCTGACCAAGATCGCGGCCAACGAGGTCGGGATCACGGAGCTCGACGACCTGTTCGCCGGTCCGACGGCTGTCGCTTTCGTCACCGGTGACCCGGTGGAGTCGGCGAAGGCTCTGCGTGACTTCGCCAAGGAGAACCCTGCTCTCGTCATCAAGGGCGGTGTCCTTGATGGTAAGGCGCTGTCCGCCGACGAGATCAAGAAGCTCGCGGACCTCGAGTCCCGTGAGGTGCTGCTCGCCAAGCTGGCCGGCGCCATGAAGGGCAAGCAGTCGCAGGCTGCCGCGCTCTTCCAGGCCCTGCCCTCGAAGCTCGTCCGCACGGTCGAGGCCCTTCGGGAAAAGGTCGAGCAGGGCGGTGCCGGTACGCCGGCTCCCGCCGCCGAGGAGACCGCGGCCGAGTAATCGGCCGAGGCTCTGCCTCGCTGCGGGCCCGTACGCCCGCCAACCCGTACATCCGGCACCACCTGCCGATTTAGTGGAAGGACGCCAATCATGGCGAAGCTGTCCCAGGACGAGCTGCTCGCGCAGTTCGAGGACCTGACCCTCATCGAGCTGGCCGCGTTCGTGAAGGCCTTCGAGGAGAAGTTCGACGTCACCGCCGCCGCTCCGGTCGCCGTTGCCGGCATCGCCGGCCCGGGCGCCGTTGCCGAGGCCGTCGAGGAGCAGGACGAGTTCGACGTCATCCTCGAGGGTGCGGGCGACAAGAAGATCCAGGTCATCAAGGAGGTGCGCACCCTGACCTCCCTCGGCCTGAAGGAGGCCAAGGACCTCGTTGACACCGCTGGTGCCAAGGTCCTGGAGAAGGTTGCCAAGGACGTTGCCGAGAAGGCCAAGGCCGCTCTCGAGGGCGCCGGCGCCAAGGTCACCGTCAAGTGACTCGCCGCCCCCTCTGAGGGGGCAGTGGGCCGGGCCGATCACCCTTGCGGGTGGTCGGCCCGGCTTTTTTGCGTTCCCGGCGCCGTCGGGCCGGTGTCCGGCCGGCCTCCGGCCGCTTTTCGGCCGCTGCCCGGTCGTCCCGGGCCCGCCGCCCCGGTGGCCGCCGGGCCCGGGACGGCCGGTCGGTGCCCGGTCCCCCGGCCGGGTCCTCGGCCGCTCCCGTACGGGTCGGTGGCCGGTCCCCGGCCGCTCCCAGGCCGGTCCGTAGGCGGTCCGTGGCCGGACACGCGGGTGTGGCTGATCGGGCACTCGGCACTGTCGGTGCGGACGGGTATGGTGATCGCTGTCATCGGCTACGGCCCCGACCACGGCTTCTGTAACGCCGGGGTGGCCCGGAGCGATGAAAGGGACGAGGCCCGCACCGGAGGCGGGCCCTTGACGAACCCGGCGGCGCGCGCGATTCTCGAGGCGCGAGTCCGCCACCGGTTGGTCGACCGCCGGATGCATAACCGGCGGCTCCGGAGGGAAGTGACTCCACGTGAGTCGTGGGCCCGGACGAGTCCGGGCCACTGCAGTACCAGAAGGGCGTTCGCGCCCAGACGGCAACCGGGAGGAGTCTCCGATTCGGTCTCCGAATCAGAGCTGGACAGCAGTGTCGCCATTGGCTACACTGTCCCTTTGCGCTGCCTGTTAGCTGCTCCGTGACTCGTCGCCCGGAGTTTGCGTTGCCCTGAAGGGGTCTGGCACCGCCTCCGCAAAGCGGCTCTGACCTGAGGTTTCGACCTCGGCGGAGGCCAGCGGCGAGGGAGGTGGGACCGAGCCCAGAAGGCCCGGCCGGTACGCGCGTAGTGAGCTCCGAGCCCTCGGAAGGACCCCCCTCTTGGCCGCGCCGCGCAACGCCTCGAACAATTCCGCCGCATCCACCGCCCCGCTCCGCGTCTCGTTCGCGAAGATCAAGGAGCCCCTCGAGGTCCCTAACCTCCTGGCCCTGCAGACCGAGAGCTTTGACTGGCTGCTCGGTAACGCGGCCTGGAAGACCCGGGTCGAGCGGGCGCTGGACAACGGTCAGGACGTCCCCACGAAGTCCGGTCTGGAGGAGATCTTCGAGGAGATCTCGCCGATCGAGGACTTCAGCGGGTCGATGTCGCTGACCTTCCGCGACCACCGTTTCGAGCCGCCGAAGAACTCCATTGACGAGTGCAAGGACCGCGACTTCACGTTCGCGGCCCCGCTCTTCGTCACGGCCGAGTTCACCAACAACGAGACCGGTGAGATCAAGTCTCAGACGGTCTTCATGGGCGATTTCCCGCTCATGACCCACAAGGGCACGTTCGTGATCAACGGCACCGAGCGTGTCGTCGTGTCGCAGCTCGTCCGCTCGCCGGGCGTGTACTTCGACTCCACCCTGGACAAGGTGTCCGACAAGGACATCTACTCCTGCAAGGTCATCCCCTCGCGTGGGGCCTGGCTGGAGATGGAGATCGACAAGCGCGACATGGTCGGCGTTCGCATCGACCGTAAGCGCAAGCAGTCGGTCACCGTGCTGCTCAAGGCTCTCGGCTGGACCAACGAGATGATTCTCGAGGAGTTCGGCGAGTACGAGTCGATGCGCGCCACCCTGGAGAAGGACCACACCCAGGGCCAGGACGACGCGCTGCTCGACATCTACCGCAAGCTGCGTCCCGGGGAGCCGCCGACGCGCGAGGCCGCGCAGACGCTGTTGGAGAACCTCTACTTCAACCCGAAGCGCTACGACCTCGCCAAGGTGGGCCGGTACAAGGTCAACCGCAAGCTGGGCAACGCCGAGTCCCTGGACTCCGGTGTGCTCACCGAGCCCGACATCATCGGTGCGATCAAGTACCTGGTGAAGCTGCACGCCGGCGAGGTGGAGTGGCAGGACGAGTCCGGCCGCGACATCGTCGTCGAGGTCGACGACATCGACCACTTCGGCAACCGCCGTCTGCGCAACGTGGGCGAGCTCATCCAGAACCAGGTCCGTACGGGTCTCGCCCGTATGGAGCGGGTCGTGCGTGAGCGCATGACCACCCAGGACGTCGAGGCGATCACGCCGCAGACCCTGATCAACATCCGGCCGGTCGTCGCCTCCATCAAGGAGTTCTTCGGCACCAGCCAGCTGTCGCAGTTCATGGACCAGACGAACCCGCTGTCGGGCCTGACCCACAAGCGCCGTCTGTCCGCCCTGGGCCCCGGTGGTCTGTCCCGTGAGCGGGCCGGCTTCGAGGTCCGTGACGTGCACCCCTCGCACTACGGCCGCATGTGTCCGATCGAGACCCCCGAAGGCCCGAACATCGGTCTGATCGGCTCGCTCGCCTCCTACGGCCGGGTCAACGCGTTCGGCTTCATCGAGACCCCGTACCGCAAGGTCATCGAGGGTGTCGTCACCGAGCAGGTCGACTACCTCACCGCCGACGAGGAGGACCGCTACGTCATCGCGCAGGCCAACGCCCCGCTGACGGCGGAGCTGACCTTCGCGGAGCCGCGTGTCCTGGTCCGCCGCCGTGGCGGCGAGATCGACTACATCCCCGGCACCGAGATCGACTACATGGACGTCTCGCCGCGCCAGATGGTGTCGGTCGCGACCGCCATGATCCCGTTCCTCGAGCACGACGACGCCAACCGCGCGCTCATGGGCTCGAACATGATGCGCCAGGCGGTGCCGCTGCTGAAGAGCGAGGCTCCGCTGGTCGGTACCGGCATGGAGTACCGCTGCGCCGTCGACGCCGCGGACGTCATCACCGCCGAGAAGGCCGGTGTCGTCCAGGAGGTCTCGGCCGACTACGTCACCGTGGCGAACGACGACGGCACGTACACCACGTACCGCGCCGCCAAGTTCACCCGCTCCAACCAGGGCACCGCCTTCAACCAGAAGGTGCTCGTGGACGAGGGCGCCCGGGTCGAGGTCAACCAGGTGCTCGCGGACGGTCCTTGCACCGACGAGGGCGAGATGGCCCTCGGCAAGAACCTGCTCGTGGCGTTCATGTCCTGGGAGGGTCACAACTACGAGGACGCGATCATCCTGTCGCAGCGCCTCGTGCAGGACGACGTCCTCTCCTCGATCCACATCGAGGAGCACGAGGTCGACGCCCGTGACACCAAGCTGGGCCCCGAGGAGATCACCCGGGACATCCCGAACGTCTCCGAGGAGGTCCTCGCCGACCTCGACGAGCGCGGCATCATCCGCATCGGCGCCGACGTCGTCACCGGCGACATCCTGGTCGGCAAGGTCACGCCCAAGGGCGAGACCGAGCTGACCCCGGAGGAGCGCCTGCTCCGCGCGATCTTCGGCGAGAAGGCCCGTGAGGTCCGCGACACCTCGCTGAAGGTGCCGCACGGTGAGTCCGGCAAGGTCATCGGCGTCCGCGTCTTCGACCGCGAAGAGGGCGACGAGCTGCCCCCGGGCGTCAACCAGCTGGTCCGCGTCTACGTGGCCCAGAAGCGCAAGATCACCAACGGTGACAAGCTCGCCGGCCGTCACGGCAACAAGGGCGTCATCTCGAAGATCCTGCCGGTCGAGGACATGCCGTTCCTGGAGGACGGCACCCCGGTCGACATCATCCTCAACCCGCTGGGTGTCCCGTCCCGAATGAACCCGGGACAGGTCCTGGAGATCCACCTCGGGTGGCTCGCCAAGCAGGGCTGGGACGTCTCCGGCCTCGCCGAGGAGTGGGCCCAGCGCCTCCAGGCGATCGGCGCCGACCAGGTCGACGGTGGCACCAACCTCGCCACCCCGGTCTTCGACGGCGCCCGCGAGGACGAGATCACCGGCCTGCTGGACCACACCACGCCCACCCGTGACGGTGAGCGCCTGGTGAACTCCACCGGCAAGGCCCGGCTGTTCGACGGCCGCTCCGGCGAGCCGTTCCCGATGCCGGTCTCGGTCGGCTACATGTACATCCTCAAGCTGCACCACCTGGTCGACGACAAGCTGCACGCCCGTTCGACCGGCCCGTACTCGATGATCACCCAGCAGCCGCTGGGTGGTAAGGCGCAGTTCGGTGGTCAGCGCTTCGGTGAGATGGAGGTGTGGGCCCTTGAGGCGTACGGCGCGGCCTACGCGCTGCAGGAGCTCCTCACCATCAAGTCCGACGACGTCCTCGGCCGGGTGAAGGTCTACGAGGCCATCGTCAAGGGCGAGAACATCCCCGAGCCCGGCATTCCCGAGTCCTTCAAGGTGCTCATCAAGGAAATGCAGTCGCTCTGCCTCAACGTGGAGGTGCTGTCCTCGGACGGCCAGTCCAT
This sequence comes from Kitasatospora purpeofusca, assembly GCF_034043715.1. Lineage (GTDB taxonomy): Bacteria > Actinomycetota > Actinomycetes > Streptomycetales > Streptomycetaceae > Kitasatospora > Kitasatospora purpeofusca_A. The sequence continues at coordinate 9,078 of NZ_JAXCLC010000069.1, forward strand.
CGAGATGCGGGACTCCGACGAGGACGTGTTCCGCGCCGCCGAGGAGCTCGGCATCGACCTGTCCCGGCGCGAGCCGAGCAGCGTCGAAGAGGTCTGACGGAGGCCGGGCCGGCTGCTCACCCAGCAGCCGGCCCGCCCCCAGGCCCCCCTCAGACCACATGAACGACTCTCGACTTACGAAAGAGGGCTTGACGACCAGTGCTTGACGTCAACTTCTTCGACGAGCTCCGCATCGGCCTGGCCACCGCCGACGACATCCGCCAGTGGTCGCACGGCGAGGTCAAGAAGCCGGAGACCATCAACTACCGCACCCTGAAGCCCGAAAAGGACGGACTCTTCTGCGAGAAGATCTTCGGTCCGACCCGGGACTGGGAGTGCTACTGCGGCAAGTACAAGCGCGTCCGCTTCAAGGGCATCATCTGTGAGCGCTGCGGCGTCGAGGTGACCCGCGCCAAGGTGCGCCGTGAGCGGATGGGCCACATCGAGCTGGCCGCCCCGGTCACGCACATCTGGTACTTCAAGGGTGTGCCGTCCCGCCTCGGCTACCTGCTGGACCTGGCGCCGAAGGACCTCGAGAAGGTCATCTACTTCGCCGCCTACATGATCACCTGGGTGGACGACGAGCGCCGTCAGCGCGACCTGCCGTCCCTGGAGGCGCACGTCTCGGTCGAGCGTCAGCAGATCGAGAACCGTCGTGACTCCGACCTCGAGACGCGCGCCAAGAAGGCCGAGACCGACCTCGCCGAGCTGGAGGCCGAGGGCGCCAAGGCCGATGTGCGCCGCAAGGTGCGCGAGGGCGCCGAGCGCGAGATGAAGCAGCTGCGCGACCGCGCGCAGCGCGAGCTCGACCGCCTCGACGAGGTGTGGGCCCGCTTCAAGAACCTCAAGGTCCAGGACCTCGAGGGCGACGAGCTGCTCTACCGCGAGCTGCGCGACCGCTTCGGCACCTACTTCTCCGGCTCGATGGGCGCGGCGGCCCTCAAGGACCGCCTCGAGACCTTCGACCTGGCGGAGGAGTCCGAGCGCCTGCGCGAGATCATCCGCACCGGCAAGGGCCAGAAGAAGACCCGTGCGCTCAAGCGCCTCAAGGTCGTCTCCGCGTTCCTGCAGACCACCAACAAGCCCAACGGCATGGTGCTGGACTGCGTCCCGGTCATCCCGCCGGACCTGCGTCCGATGGTGCAGCTGGACGGTGGCCGCTTCGCGACCTCCGACCTGAACGACCTGTACCGCCGCGTGATCAACCGCAACAACCGCCTGAAGCGACTTCTCGACCTCGGCGCGCCCGAGATCATCGTGAACAACGAGAAGCGCATGCTCCAGGAGGCCGTCGACGCGCTGTTCGACAACGGCCGTCGCGGCCGTCCGGTCACCGGTCCGGGCAACCGCCCGCTGAAGTCCCTCAGCGACATGCTGAAGGGCAAGCAGGGTCGTTTCCGTCAGAACCTGCTCGGCAAGCGAGTCGACTACTCGGCCCGTTCGGTCATCGTCGTCGGCCCGCAGCTCAAGCTGCACCAGTGCGGTCTGCCCAAGGCCATGGCGCTGGAGCTCTTCAAGCCGTTCGTGATGAAGCGCCTGGTCGACCTGAACCACGCGCAGAACATCAAGTCGGCCAAGCGCATGGTCGAGCGCGCCCGCCCGGTCGTGTGGGACGTCCTCGAAGAGGTCATCGCCGAGCACCCGGTTCTGCTGAACCGTGCGCCCACCCTGCACCGCCTCGGCATCCAGGCCTTCGAGCCCCAGCTGGTCGAGGGCAAGGCCATCCAGATCCACCCGCTCGTCTGCACCGCGTTCAACGCGGACTTCGACGGTGACCAGATGGCCGTCCACCTGCCGCTCTCCGCGGAGGCGCAGGCCGAGGCCCGCATCCTGATGCTGTCCTCGAACAACATCCTGAAGCCGGCCGACGGTCGCCCCGTCACCATGCCGACCCAGGACATGGTGCTCGGTCTGTTCTTCCTGACCTCGGACCGCGACAACGTGAAGGGCGCCGGCCGCACCTTCTCGTCGACCGCCGAGGCGATCATGGCCTTCGACGCCGGTGACCTGGGCGTCCAGGCTCCGATCGAGCTGCGCCTGCCGATCGGCACCGTGCCGCCGCGCGGCTGGACCCCGCCGCTGGAGGAGGACGGTCAGTCGTCCTGGTTCGAGGGCGAGTCCTTCCGCCTGAAGACCACCCTGGGCCGCGCGCTCTTCAACGAGCTGCTGCCCGAGGACTACCCGTTCGTCGACTACGAGGTGGGCAAGAAGCAGCTCTCCGCGATCGTCAACGACCTGGCCGAGCGCTACCCCAAGGTCACCGTCGCGGCGACCCTGGACAACCTGAAGGCGTCCGGCTTCCACTGGGCCACCCGCTCGGGTGTCACCGTCTCGATCTCGGACGTCGTCGTCCCGCCGCAGAAGGCCCAGATCCTCGAGGGCTACGAAGCGCAGGCCGAGAAGATCCAGAAGCAGTACGAGCGCGGTCTGATCACCAACGACGAGCGCAAGCAGGAGCTCATCGGCATCTGGACCCGGGCGACCAACGAGGTCGCCGAGGCGATGAACGCCAACTTCGAGAAGACCAACCCCATCTTCATGATGGTGGACTCGGGCGCTCGAGGAAACATGATGCAGATGCGCCAGATCGCCGGTATGCGTGGTCTGGTGTCGAACGCGAAGAACGAGACGATCGCCCGTCCCATCAAGGCGTCGTTCCGTGAGGGCCTCACCGTTCTCGAGTACTTCATCTCGACCCACGGTGCCCGTAAGGGTCTGGCCGACACCGCTCTCCGTACCGCCGACTCCGGCTACCTCACCCGTCGTCTGGTCGACGTCTCCCAGGACGTCATCATTCGCGAGGAGGACTGCGGCACCGAGCGCGGCCTCAAGCTGGCGATCGGCACGGTCGAGAACGGCGTCCTGCGCAAGACGGACGACGTCGAGACCAGCGTCTACGCCCGCATGCTCGCCGAGGACATCACGGTGGACGGCAAGCTCCTCGCCACCGCCAACACCGACCTCGGTGACGTGCTGATCGACGAGCTGATCCGCCACGGCATCAGCGAGGTCAAGACCCGCTCGATCCTGACCTGTGAGTCGGCCGTCGGCACCTGTGCCTTCTGCTACGGCCGCTCGCTGGCCACCGGCAAGCTGGTCGACATCGGTGAGGCGGTCGGCATCATCGCCGCCCAGTCCATCGGTGAGCCCGGTACCCAGCTGACCATGCGTACCTTCCACACCGGTGGTGTGGCCGGTGACGACATCACGCAGGGTCTGCCCCGTGTCGTCGAGCTCTTCGAGGCCCGTACCCCCAAGGGTGTGGCCCCGATCTCGGAGGCCCAGGGCCGGGTCCGCATCGAGGACACCGAGAAGACCCGCAAGCTGGTCGTCACGCCGGACGACGGCACCGACGAGATCGCCTACCCGGTCTCGAAGCGTGTGAAGCTGCTCGTCAGCGAGGGCGAGGCGGTCGAGGTCGGCCAGAAGCTGACCATGGGTGCCACCAACCCGCACGACGTGCTGCGGATCATGGGCCAGCGCGCCGTCCAGATCCACCTGGTCGCCGAGGTCCAGAAGGTCTACAACTCGCAGGGCGTGTCGATCCACGACAAGCACATCGAGATCATCATCCGGCAGATGCTCCGCCGCGTGACGATCATCGAGTCGGGCGACGCCGAGCTGCTCCCGGGCGAGCTCGTCGAGCGCGGCCGCTTCGAGACCGAGAACCGTCGTGTGGTCTCCGAGGGCGGTCACCCCGCCTCCGGCCGTCCGCAGCTGATGGGTATCACCAAGGCCTCGCTGGCCACCGAGTCCTGGCTGTCGGCCGCCTCCTTCCAGGAGACGACCCGGGTCCTCACCGACGCGGCGATCCACGCCAAGTCGGACCCGCTGCTGGGCCTCAAGGAGAACGTCATCCTCGGTAAGCTCATCCCGGCCGGTACGGGTCTGCCCCGCTACCGCAACATCCGGGTCGAGCCGACCGAGGAGGCCAAGGCCGCGATGTACTCGGCCGTCGGCTACGACGACTACGACCTGTCGCCCTTCGGCGCCGGCTCCGGCCAGGCGGTCCCGCTGGACGACTACGACTACGGCCCCTACACCGGCTGAGTCGAAGGTTCCTGATCGCAGGGCGGTCACCCCGAACGGGGTGGCCGCCCTGCGGCGTTCCCGGACTCCCTCGCGCGGGGGAGTCCGGGATACCGGTCCGGCGGGGGAGGCGCCGCCCGGGCCGGGCCCGTCAGGCTCGGAACCGTCGGAACGAGGACGGGTGGAGGACACGGGCATGGACGTGCGACGGGTGCTGGGGGCGGCGGCGATCACCGGGGCGGTGGCGCTGGGCTCGGTCGGCTGCTTCTGGGACCGGGAGGAGGACAGCGAACGGCTGACGGTCTCCTACGGCGTGGCCGGGCCGGTCGACGAGCTGGTGGTGGACGGGCGGACCGGCGGCATCGAGGTCCGGGCCGGGGACACCCTGCGGGTGGTCGAGAAGCAGGACTTCCGGGGCGACCCGCCGCGGACCCGGCACTCGCTGGTGGACGGCACGCTCCGGTTGGCGTACGACTGCTCGGACTGCGGGGTCGGCTACGAGGTGACCGTCCCGGCCGGCACGGCGGTGCGGCTGAACAGCGGGACCGGCGGGATCCGGCTGCGCGGCCTGGCCGGGGAGGTGCGGGCCACGGCCGGTGTCGGCGGGGTGGAGGCGAGCGGCCTGACCTCGGCGCGGGTGCGGGTGATCGCGGAGACCGGCGGGGTGGAGCTCTCCTTCGCCGCGAGCCCGGTCTCGGTGGAGGCCCGGTCGGAGACCGGCGGGGTCCGGGTCTCGGTGCCCGGCGGGGAGCCGTACGCGGTGGACGCCGGGACCGGGGTCGGCGGGGTCGAGGTGACGGTGCCCCGGCAGGTCGGCGCGTCCCGCAGCATCACGGCGCGGGCGGGGACCGGGGGCGTGGCGGTCACCGGTGGCTGAGCCGGGGGCGGGGCGGTCACCGGGGGCGGGGCCGGGACTGCCCACCGCGCTGCCGGTCGGGCATGATCTTCTGGGCGGGGACGGGTTCCCCGGGTACGGGGGAGAAGCTGTGACGGAACCGGTGGCGCGATGGCGTACCCGGCTGACCGGGGTCGATCCGTACGTGGTCGACGGCCTGTTGGCGGTGGGCTCGGCGGCGATCTCGCTCTGGTCGGTGTACCACGACGACACCGCCTGGGACTGGTGGGTCTATCTGCTGGCGATCGGGACGGCCCTGCCGCTGCCCTGGCGGCGGCGGGCGCCGGTCACCGTGCTGCTGCTCAGCGGAGGGCTGTCGGCGGCGCTCTCGGTGCTCGCCCACTCGGCGATGCCGCAACTGCCGCTGTACGCGGTGATCGCGCTCTACACGGTGGCCGACCGGGCCGGGGAGCGGCAGCGCTGGACGGTGCTGGCGGTGACCGTGGTCGCCAATGTGGTGGGCACGCACTCGCCGAACGGCGCGCTGTTCTCGCTGCTCACCTCGGTCGGGGCGTTCGTCTTCGGCTGCCTGGCGCGGGAGCTGCGCCGGCTGGCGGCGGTGGAGGCGGAGCGGGCCCGGGAGGCCGGTCGGCGGGCGGCCAGCGACGCGGCCCGCGCGGTGGCCGAGGAACGCGCCCGGATCGCCCGGGAGATGCACGACATCCTGGCGCACGCCGTCTCGCTGATGGTGATCCAGGCCGAGGCGGGGCCGCTGGTGGTGCGCACCGATCCGGACCGGGCGGTGAAGGTCTTCGACACCATCGCCGACTCCGGACGGGACGCCATGGTCCAGCTGCGGCGGGTCCTGGGGGTGTTGAAGGAGGACGGCGCGGTGCCGGAGCTGGCGCCGCAGCCCCGGCTGGCCGAACTGCCGGCGCTGGCCGAGCGGGTGCGCCGGGCCGGGGTGGCCGTCGAGCTGGAACTCGACGACCGGGTCGGGCCGCTGCCGGCCGGTGTGGAGGCGGCCGGCTACCGGATCGTGCAGGAGGCGCTGACCAACACGGTCAAGCACGCGGAGGCCGGCCGGATCCGGATCCGGGTGGTCCGGGAGGGGACGGAGCTGGTGGTGCTGGTGTCCGACAACGGGCGCGGGGTGCGGGCGCGGTCGGACCGGGAGCCGGGCGGCCTCTCCGGCGGCCGGGGGCTGGTCGGCATCCGGGAGCGGGCGGCGGCCTGCGGGGGCCGGGCGGAGGCCGGTCCCGGGCCGGAGGGCCGGGGCTTCCTGGTGAGCGCCCGGCTGCCGCTGGACGGGGCGGTGGTGGGGGCGGTGGTCGGGCCGCTGGACGCGGCGGTGGTCGGGACGGGCCCGGTCGGCCGGGCGGGTACGGGGAGAGGGGCGGGCGGATGAAGCCGATCAGGGTGGTCGTCGCGGACGACCAGGAGCTGGTGCGGGCCGGGTTCGGGATGATCCTGGACGCGCAGCCGGACATCGAGGTGGTCGCCGAGGCGGCGGACGGGGCCGAGGCGGTCGAGGCGGTCCGCGTGCACGCCCCGGATGTGCTGCTGCTGGACGTCCGGATGCCGGTCATGGACGGTCTCGAGGCGGCCCGCCGGGTGTGCGCCGAGTACCCGGACACCAAGGTGATCATGCTGACCACCTTCGACATCGACGACTACGTCTTCGACGCGCTGTACGCGGGGGCCAGCGGTTTCCTGCTCAAGGACGTCCGCCGCGACGACCTGGCGCACGGCGTCCGGCTGGCGGCCTCCGGGGAGGCGCTGCTGGCGCCCTCGGTGACCCGCCGGCTGATCGGCGAGTTCGCCGCCCGGCGTCCCGGCTCCGGCGAGCGCCCGGCGCGGCCGCCGTCCCGGCTGCTGGAGCAGCTGACCGCCCGCGAGCGGGAGACGCTGGTGCTGCTCGCCCGGGGGCTGTCCAACGCCGAGATCGCCGCCGAGCTGGTGGTGAGCGAGCACACGGTGAAGACCCATGTCAGCAATGTGCTGGCCAAGCTGGGGCTGCGGGACCGGGTGCACGCGGTGGTGTTCGCCTACGAGGCGGGCGCGGTGGTGGCCGGCGAGGGCTGAGCGAGGCTGGGTCCCTTCCCGGCTCCCTCGCGCGGGGGAGCCGCCGGGTTCGCCGGTGCGGGCGATCCGCGACGAGGGCCCCGGCGGACAGGATCCGTGGTGCCGGCCGTCGCCGGAGCCGTCGGCCGGGCCGGCGGCCCCACCTCGTCAGGAGTGCCCTGTGAACACCGTCCCGCCCGCCCGCCCCACCACCACCGTCGCCGTCGTGGCCGCCCCCGTGCTGGTGGCGCTGTACGGCGGCATCCGGCTGCTGGACGGATCGCGCGACCCCGGCCCCGGCTGGCTGGTCGGCCACAGCCTGCTGCTGCTGGCCCTGCTGCTGTTCGCCCCGCTGCTGGTGGCGCTGGAGCGGGCCCCCGGCCCGCGCCGGACGGCCGGGGCCCGGACGGCCGGGCGGGTGGTGCTGGGCGCGGCGCTTACCGGGCTCGCCGCCTCGCTGGGACAGATCGGGATCGACCTGTACGTCGGCGCGGTGGCGGTGGACAAGGCCGACCAGAACCGCCTGTTCGAGGCGGTCCAGAGCCGGCCGGGCGTCGAGCCGCTCTTCTACTCGGCGCTCCCGCTGCTGTTCCACCTGGGGCTGCTGGCGCTGCTGGTGGGCGCCTCGGTCGGTGCCGGGCGGGTGCTGCGCTGGTGGAGCCCGGTGCTGATGGCCGTCGCGACCGTGCTGACGGCGGCTGACCTGGCGTTCCTCCCGCTCGCCGCGGTCTGCCAGCTGGTGGCGCTGGCCCCGCTGGCCGGGTTCCGCCCGGGGGTCCGCCGGCCGGTCGCGGCCTGAGCGGCGGGGAGCCGGGCGGGGACGGTCGGGGAGCCGGGCGGGGACGGTCGGGGCGTCGGGCAGAGGCGCCGGCCAGGGGCGTCGGGCGGGGCGCCCGGGCTGGAGAGCCGACGTCCGGCGGGCCGGTCCGGCATCATGGGCGGGAGATGCACGGGACCGTTCGTGGGACGAGGTAGGCGTGGGCAGGCGTGGACAGAGTGGCGGCGGCGGGGACGGGGACGTCGGGGTGCTGCTGGACACGGCGGTGCGCGAGGTGGTGACGGCCCCCGAGGAGAGGCTGGACCTCGCGCTGGACACCGGCGCCTCACTGCTGGCGGCCTCCGCCGGGCAGTGGCCGGCGGTGAGCCGGGCGGCGCTGGGCCATGCCGACACGGCGGTCGGCCGGTGCTGGTCGGCCGGCTGGCGCCCGGCGGACCTGGCGCGCGTGGTGCGGCGCGAACTGAAGCCGGTGCACCTGGCGCTCGCCGTGGACCTCATCGCCGCCGAGGGCCGTCGCCACCCGGTCGCCGCGCTCGACCGCCGCTGGCAGGAGCAGCTGCGGGAGCTGGAGGCGGAGGTCTGGTGGCCCTCCGACGAGGCGTACCTGTCCGGCTTCGCCCAGCGGCACCGGCTGGACCGGTTCGCGCTGGCCACCGTGCTGCTGGAGCTGCTGCGCAGCTGGGGCCGGCTGCCGCCGATCGCCCCGGTCGGCCCCGCCCCCGGGCGGTCGGCGCACACGTCGCACACGTCGCGCCCGGAGCAGCGGCAGCGCGGCCCGGTGGCGGGCGAGCCCCGGATGCTGTCGCGGATCCGCGCGCTGCTGGCGAAGGCCGAGTCCACCGACTTCCCCGAGGAGGCCGAGGCGCTGACCGCCAAGGCCCAGCAGCTGATGGCCCAGCACAGCATCGACGAGGCGCTGCTCGCCGTCGAGGGCGCCGACCCGCACGCCCCGGGCGCGCTGCGGATCGGGGTGGACAACCCGTACGAGAGTCCCAAGACGATGCTGCTGGACGCCGCGGCGGCGGCCAACCGCTGCCGGGTGGTGTGGGCGAAGGAGTTCGGCTTCTGCACCGTGATCGGCTTCGACGCCGACCTCGACGGCGTCGAGCTGCTGTACACCTCGCTGCTGGTGCAGGCCACCCACGCGATGCAGCAGGCCGGGGCCCGGCAGCACCTGGACGGGGCCTCCCGGACCAAGGCGTTCCGGCAGTCCTTCCTGATCGCGTACGCGGCGCGGATCCGGGAGCGGCTGACGGAGGCGACCGAGCGGACGACCAGCGACGCGGCGGCCGGCCGGCACCTGCGCGAGGACGGCACGGCGGAGCAGCTGGTCCCGGACGAGCGGCTGCTGCCGGCCCTCAAGGCGCGGACCGAGGCGGTGGACCACGAGGTCGGCCGGATGTTCCCCAAGCTGGTGTCGCAGCGGGTGCGGGTGAGCGACGGCGAGGGCTGGGCGGCGGGCCGGGCGGCGGCGGACCGGGCGTCCCTGCGCGGCCGTTCGGGGGAGATCCGCGGCTGACCCCGGGGGCCGTCCTCGGGGCCGACCCCGCAGCCGAACTCGGGGCCGTCCCGGGGCCGACCCGGGGCGGGTCGCTCGGCGGGGAGCCTCGGCCGGGATCCGGGCGCCTGGTACAACAGGGCACGGGGACCGACGAGGGGCGGGCAGTGTGAGGACGACTACGGAGACCGGCTACCGGGACCGGGTGCGCGGCGCGCTGCTCGGCGGGGCGGTCGGCGACGCGCTGGGCTGGCCGGTGGAGTTCCAGCGGCTGGACCAGATCCGGGACCGCTTCGGGCCGGATGGGGTGACCGGCCTGCCGGGCGGCGGGTTGGTCGCCGAGGTCACCGACGACACCCAGATGACGCTCTTCACCGCCGAGGGCCTGATCCGCGGCTTCGTCCGGGGCTGGTCGGGCGGCGGCGGTTCGGTGCCGGAGGCAGTGCACGGCGCCTACCGGAGGTGGCTGCTCACCCAGCAGCAGGGCGCGCCCGACCGCGAGCCGCTGCCCCACCCGTACGACGGCTGGTTGCTGCGCGAGCCGTTCCTGTACGCGCGGCGGGCGCCGGGCAACGCCTGCCTGACCGGGGTGCAGTACCACCCGGTGTTCGAGGCGCCGGTGGCGCTGGGGCAGCCGGGACCGATCAACGCGCACTCCAAGGGCTGTGGCACGGTGATGCGCTCGGCACCGTTCGGTCTCGGCCGGCTGGGGCCGGAGCAGGCGTTCGGGCTGGCCGCGCAGTGCGCGCAGCTGACCCACGGACACCCGACCGGCTACCTGGCGGCGGGCGCCTTTGCGGCGCTGGTGGAGCGGCTGGCGGCCGGTACGGAGCCCTGGGCGGCGGTCGGCGAGACGGTGGAGCAGACCCGGGAGTGGCCGGCCTCGAAGGAGACGGTGCAGGCGCTGGCGCGGGCGGTGCGGGTGGCCCAGGAGTCCGGGCCGTCGGCGGAGGCGGTGGAGCGGGTCGGTCTCGGCTGGATCGCCGAGGAGTGCCTGGCGATCGCGGTGTACTGCCTGCTGGCGGGCGCCGAGGGCGTCGACGGTGCCGAAGGCGTCGAGCCCGCGCGGACGGCGCTGCTGCTGTCGGTGAACCACTCCGGGGACAGCGACTCGACCGGCGCGGTCTGCGGAAACCTGGTCGGCGCCGCCTACGGTGCCTCGGGGCTGCCGGCCGACTGGACCGAGGCGGTGGAGGGCCGGGAGGCGCTGCTGCGGACGGCGGACGACCTGCTGGTGCTGTTCGGCAGCCGGGAGCCGGGCCATCCGGCGCTCGGGGACCGCTACCCGGTCTGACCGGCCGCCGTCCGGACTCTCCGGCCCCGCTCCGGCCCCCTTCGGCCCCTTCGGATCCGCGCGCGCCGTGGGTTACTTCGCGGCCGACGGGTCCGTGACCTGGCCGAGGAAGAGCGGCAGGCCGGAGGCGGTGTCCCGGATCAGGAAGAGGAACGGCCGGTCGATGTGCAGCTGGACGGTCTGCTTCGGCGGGGCCGCGGCCATGGCCTCCACCCCGACACCGCTGCCGGCCGCCGCGACGGTGCCCTGCTCGTCGACCTGGACGGTGGCCTTCTGCACCACCGGGCCGATCCGGAGCCGCTCCGTGGCGCCCGGCCCCGGGATGCCGGAGAGGTCGGCGTCGTCCTCGAACGCGGCGGTGACGCCGAGGGCCTTCAGCACGGGCGTGAGCTCGCCGCCGCTGTCGAAGCGGAACTTCGGCAGGGTGAGGTCGACCGCCCGCTCGGCGAGCGCGCCCAGCACGAGGTCCAGCTGCGCCTGGTCCAGCCCCTGGCGGAACGCCGTGAAGCCGCCCTGCGCGGGCACGATCAGGTCCATCGCCAGGGTGCTTCCCGCGTAGGGGAGTTCGACGGCCTGCCAGGGCTGGCCGAGGATGCCGCCGGAGCCCTCCGCATAGCGCAGCGCCTCGGTGCCGGCCATGGTCGGCACGGGCGCCTCGGAGCCGTCGAGGCGGTGGAACGGCAGGTCGGCGGTCCGCCCGGCCTTGAACGGGCGGGCCCAGTCGGCCTTGAGGTACAGCGCGTCGGTGAGCGCGAGTCGGGTGTCCGGATTGATCTGCCCCTCGGCGAAGAGGTCCTTGATCCGGCCCTCGGTGGCCTTCTCGACGACGCCGTTGACGGCCTTCCTGGCCCCCTCCGGGTCCTTGCGGAAGTCGGTGCTGCGCACGCCGGTGCCGAAGCCGGCGGCCAGCACCCCGAGGTAGTGCGGGTCGAGCGGGAAGTCTCGCTGGGCCCAGAGGTCGTCGGACCGCCGCAGGACGGCCCCGCCCTTGCCGCCCTGGTCCGCGCCGGAGCGGTTCAGGGCGCCGGTGGCGAGCGCGTACTGCTCGGGGGAGAGCCCGGTGCGCAGGGCCTTGGCCAACTGATCGGCGGTGGCGCCGCGGGCCCCGGGCAGCACCATCGCGAGGACGGTCGCGAGGCCGGACGGCGACAGCACCAGATTGCGGCCGGCCGCGCCGGGATCGGCGGTGAGGGTGTGCAGCAGGTCGAGCCCGAACGCGGCGGTCGCCGTCGCGGTGGCGGCGACCGCCGCCGGGTCCGCGGCTGGCAGGGAGGCGGGTTCGGCCCGAACCACCCCGGTCCCGCCGCCGGTGGAGCCGCAGGCGGTGAGCAGGGCCGCGCAGCAGAGCAGGAGTACCGCCGGGCGGCGGGTGCGGACGGTCGTGGCGGACATGGCTGACCTCGCCCCTGGATCCCGGCACGGGCCGGTGCCCGCGCCTCGGTGCCGGTTCGACGCGGCCCGCCCGGCCCCGGTTCCCGCACCGGTCTTCGGCCGCACGACGACCTGTGTCTCCGGCTCTTCCAGCGGCCTGCCGGTCGACCGGCCCGCCCCGCCGCCCGCCTCCGCGGCGAACAGCGGCGAGCGGTGGTCAGTCCCGGATCAGTCCCAGAGCGCGCCGAACTCCAGCAGCTCGTCCCGGTGCTCGATCCGCTCCACCCAGGTCGCCGGCCAGGCGTCGGCGCCCGCGTGGGCCCCGGCGAAGGCGCCTGCCAGGCAGGCGATCGAGTCGGAGTCCCCGGAGGAGTACGCGGCCCGGCGGACGGCGGCCACCGGGTCGTCCGGGAGCAGCAGGAAGCAGAGCAGTCCGGTGGCGAGCGCCTCCTCGGCGATCCAGCCCTCGCCGGTGGCCAGGCAGGGGTCGGCCTCGACGTCCGGCGCGGCGAGCGCGGCGTCGAGCCGGTCGAGCACCGCCAGGCACTCGTCCCAGCCCCGGGTGGCGAAACCCTCGGTGGTCCGGTCCTGGGCGTGCGCCGCGAGGTCGTCGAGCCACTGCGCGTCGTACCGGCCCCGGCGGGAGAGCGCGTACGCCCGCAGCACGGCGGGCAGGCCGGTCGGCGGCAGGCCCTCGGCGAGCTTGCGGACGGCGTACGCGGTGAGCTCGCTCGCGGCGAGCGCGGTCGGGTGGCCGTGGGTGAGGCCGGACTGGAGCTGGGCCGCGCCGGCCAGTTGCGTCGTCGTCAGCTCGCGGACCAGGCCGAGCGGGGCGACCCGCATATTGGCGCCGCAGCCCTTGGAGCCGACGTCGCTCGCGAGCTGCCAGCGCACCCCGGGCGCGGCGAGCCGGTCGCAGGAGCGCAGACAGGTCATGCCGGGGGCGCGGTTGTTCTGCGGCGAGCGCGACCAGGCGAGGAACTCGGCGCGCAGCGGCGGCTCCAGGCCCTGCGGAGTGAGCGGCCCGTCCGCCAGGGCGGTGCGCAGGGCGCGGGCCAGGGCGAGTGCCATCTGGGTGTCGTCGGTGACCAGCCCGTCGTCCGGCAGCGGCAGCCGCCGCCAGTCCGGCCACTGCGACGCGATCAGCTCGACCTCCGAGAACTCGGTGACCTTGCCCAGCGCGTCCCCGATCGCCAGTCCCAGCAGTGCCCCCGTCGCCTTGTCGCCCACGGCCCGCTCCCCCTCTTCCGTCACACCTCGGCCAGCAGTTCCTCGAGTCCGCGGATCACGTAGCCCGGGCGCCACTCGGGCTCGCGGACCAGGTGCAGGCCCGGGGCGCGGCGGAGCAGGGTGCCGTAGGACTCGGTGAGTTCCAGTCTGGCGAGGGGGGCGCCGAGACAGAAGTGGATTCCGGCGCCGAAGGTGATGTGCGGGTTGTCGCTGCGGCCGAGGTCGAGGCGGTCGGGGGCGGTGAAGCGGTCGGGGTCGCGGTTGGCGGAGCCGAAGAGCAGGGCGACCTCGGCGCCGCGCGGGACGGTCACGCCGCCGATCTCGATGTCCTCCAGTACCCAGCGCTCGAACATCTGCAGTGGGGTGTCCCAGCGCATCAGCTCCTCGACGGCGGTGGGCAGCAGCCCGTCCACGTCGGCGCGCAGCCGGGCGAGTTCGGCGGGGTTGCGGAACAGTGCCCACCAGCCGTTGCCGGTGGTGTTGACGGTGGCCTCGTGGCCGGCGTTGAGCAGCAGGACGCAGGTGGAGACCATCTCCTGCTCGCTGAGCGCGTCGGAGCCCTCCTGGGCCTGGATCAGCGCGCTGATCAGGTCGGTGCCGGGGGCGGTGCGGCGGTCGCGGATCAGTGCGCGGAGGTAGTCGGAGAACTCGGTGCTCGCGGTGACGGCCCGGCGGGCGGTCTCCTCGGTCGGGTTGAGTTCGAACATCCCGGTGATGTCGGCCGACCAGGGGCGCAGCAGGTGCCGGTCGGACTCCGGGATTCCGAGCATCTCCGCGATCACCGCGACCGGCAGCGGTTCGGCGACGGCGGCGATCAGGTCGCCGCCGCCGGCCGCGAGCAGCTCGTCGACGAGTTCGTCGGCCAGGCGCCGCACGGTCGGGCGCAGGCTCTCGACCATGCGCGGGGTGAAGGCCTTGGAGACCAGGCGGCGGATCCGGGTGTGGTCCGGGGCCTCCAGGTCGAGCAGGCCGTTGTCGTTGAGGGTGTGGAACGGCTCGTGCGCCGGGTCGGGGCCGGGCCGGCCGAACTCCTGGTGGCTGAACCGGTGGGTGTAGGTGCGGCCGAGGCGGCGGTCCCGCAGCAGCGCGCCGACGTCGGCGTAGCGCGGGACCAGCCACTGGTCGGTGGCTTCGAAGTACGTCGCCGGACCCTGTGCGCGCAGTTCGGCGTACGCGTCGTAGGGGTGGGCCACGAACGCCGCCGACCAGGGGTCGAACTTCACCGTCGTCGTCATCGGTCGATCACTCCAGGCCGTGAGGGGGAGCCGGAAGGATCATCGTACGCACGCGCTCCGTCCGGCCCCAGGGGCGGCGGACCCCGTCAGTCGGGACGCTGTCAGTCCGGACCCCGTCACTCCGGACCTCGTCAGTCCGGCCGCTGCAGCCGGATGCTGCCCCGGGGTGCCCGGCCGTCGAACAGCCGCGCGTCGACCGGCCGGGACGGACGCGGCACCGGCGCCCCGGCCGGGGCGAGCGGGATGCTGCCCCGGTCGCCGAGCGCCAGCAGCCAGGCGGTCGGGTCCGGCCGGCTCCCGTACGGTCCGCCGGCCTGCTCCCAGACCCGGCGGGCCTGGCCCAGCTGTCGTTCCGTCAGCACCCCGGGCAGTGGATCGAGCGGCGCTCCCGGCGCCAGGTACGGGTCCTGTGCCAGGGTCCGGCCGATCAGCAGGGCCGCCTTGTAGCGGTCGCTGTCCAGTGAGGCGGCGCCGCCGTGCGGGGCGAGCGGGTCGGACCAGTTGGGGGTGTCGGCCTGCTCCAGCACCGGCGCCGCCCCGACCCGGCGGATGCCGTCGCAGTCCAGCAGGTGCACCGCCGGTCCGGGCCGCACCGACCAGAGCACATTGGCGTGCGAGAGGTCGCCGATCACCAGTCCCAGGCGGTGCAGCCGGTCGATCAGCCCCAGCAGCTCCAGCGCCAGGGCCAGCCGCTGCTCCGGGTCCGGGCGGGCGACACCCTGGGTGGCGGGCTTCTCCGGGTAGAGCAGGTACTGCGCCTCGGTGAGCCTGGACCCGCCGGAGGCCGTCCGCCAGGTCATCGAGGCGGGTGCCTCGCGCATCAGGAAGCCGACGCAGCGCGGGCCGTCCACCACCCGGCAGAGCGGCCAGGCGGCCTGCGCGTCCAGCCGGTCCCGGTCGTCCGGCGGCAGGGCGAGCCGCAGCGCGACCAGCTCGGCCAGGGCCGGCCCGTGCACCCGCCCGGGCTCCAGGTAGCGCTTGAACAGCACCTCCGGGACGCCGTCCAGCCGCCGTACCAGGCCCTGACCGCCCCGGCCGGCCTCGGGGCCGGCGGGCAGCAGGGCGAGGCCGAGGTCCGCGCCGCCGGCCAGCGCGGTGGCGATGTCAGGGGCGGTCATGCCGGCGCCTCCCAGAGGCAGACGACCGAGCGGTCGTCGTCGTAGCTGCGCACCCGGACCTGGGCCTGCCAGAGGAACTCGGCCAGGCCGGGCACCTCGCGGCCCCAGCGCCCGCCGAGGAACTCCCGCAGCTCGGGCTCCTTGACCAGGGGGAGGGCGAGCCCGTCGGTGCAGAGCACCAGCACGTCGCCGGGGCGGGTGTCGGTGATCAGCGCGGTCCGGACGAGCCCGTACGCCTCCGGCAGGCAGTCCGTCCGGGTGCTGATCAGGGTGCCCGGGCCGTCGTCGCCGTCGCCGTCCCCGTCGGCGTCGAGGTTCTCCCAGCCGCCCTCGCGCAGACGCAGCAGTCCGCCGTCGCCGACCGCGACGAAGCCTCGGGCCGGGACCTCCGGGTCGGCCGGTACCAGCAGTGCCCGGAGCGTGGTCGACCAGCTCTTCGGCGGATGCCCGAACCGCTCGGCCTCCTGGGCGAGTTCCTCGGCTGCGGCGGCGACGAGCCGGCTCGTCAGGCCGGCGAAGTCCGCCGCGGCGCCGGTCCGCAGGAGGCCCAGCAGGGTGTCCGCCTGCGGCAGGACGTGCTTGGCCAGCAGCCGGACGATGCCGTTGGAGCCGTGGTGGGAGTGCGGCTGGGAGCCGACGCCGTCGGCGACCGCGACCAGCAGCAGCCCGCCGGCCCGGACGACCAGGGCGGCGTCCTGCCGGCACTCGGCCGCGTAGCGGTGCGAGTCGCCGCGGACGGAGGCGGCCCGGACGGTGACCGGGCCGAACCGGCCGCCGTCCACGACGGTGTCGGGCAGCAGGACGCCGTAGAGGTCGCCGCCGCGGACGGCGGGGATGTCGGTCGGTTCGGCGGGGTAGGCGGGGGCCTTGCGGCCGACGTGGGCGAGCGGTCCCGGGGTCCGGAACGAGGACGGCCGGACCACCGGGTCGGCGCCGGTGGGCGCCTCGGGTCCGGCGGCTGCCTCGGCGTCGGCAGGTGTCTCGGGTCCGGTGGGTGCGGCCGTCCCGGCCGAGGGTGCGGCCGGGGGTGCGGCGGAGGCCGGTTCGACCGGGCCGCCGAGCGGCGACACCGGGTCCGCCCAGGGCTCGCGGACCGCGGCCGGGCCCTGGCCGATCGGCCGCGGCAGGAAGTCCTCGGGCGTCACCCGCCCGGGGGTGACGACGGGCCCCGCGAGGGCCTCGTCGGGCGCGGGGGTCGGGGCCGGGCCGGGGGCCGGCGGGGACTCCAGGTCCCAGTTCTCGTAGACGGAGGCGGCGACCTCGATCGGGTCGCCCTTGCGGGTCGGCGCGTGCTGCGGCCCGGGCTCGGACACCCGGCCGGCCGGCGGCGGACTCTCGTGCGCATTCATCCGGCGGCCCGGCTCAGAGCTTGTCGAGCGAGACGGTGGTGAAGCCGGACAGCTGGTCGTCGACCTGGAGGCTCATACCGGTGCCGGCGGCGGTCGCCCCGCTCACCGAGCGCACGATCGACCGGGTCAGGCTGGCCGCGAACTCCCGCAGCGCGGGCGCCACATCGGCGTCCCCGTCCTCCTGCATGAAGGCCTTGAAGGTCGCGACCCGGGCGATCACCGCCCGGTCGGCCTGGCCGATGCCGAAGGCGATGATGTGCGGCCGGAACGCGGCGGCGAGCAGGTCCTGGTAGGGCTGCTCCCAGTCGGTGTCGGTCGGCTCGCCGTCGGAGAGGAAGAAGACCACTGGACGGTAGACGTCGTGGCCCTCGCCCTTCAGCTCCCGCACGTCCCGCTCGATCGCCCGGCCGAGCAGGTCGAAGACTCTGCCGAAGGACGTCAGACCGGAGGCCTCCAGGGCCGGCAGTTCCTCGAGGTCGCTCAGGTCGACCAGCGGCTGGAGCTCATGGGCGTCGGTGGAGAAGCCGATCAGCCCGAACCGGGTCTTGTCGGCGACGGTCGGGTTGGTGCTGATCTCCTGGTGGAGCTCGAACAGCGCCTTGTTGAGGGTGTCGATGTACAGGGTCATGGACGAGGACTCGTCGCAGACGGCGTAGAACGGGAGGATCTGCACTGCACTTCTCCTTCGAACGGCAGGGCGTCGGCGGCCGGCCGGGGTGGCGGTCAGCCGGTGTAGAAGTAGATCTCCAGCGAGGCGTGCCGGGGGTTGTCCGCGAGCGAGATGAAGTCCCGGGCGGTGGTGCCCCGGAACATCTCCGGACGGGCCTGCGCGAGCAGGCCGTTGACGGTGTGGGCGTACGCCTGGCCGGCGCCCGGGTCGCGGTTGCTGCCGAAGGTGAGGACCACGGCGGCCTGCCGTCCGGCGTAGGGCTCGGTGGCGGCGCGGATCTGCGCGGCCAGGCCCGCCGTGTCAGCGGCGTCCCCGGTCACGTCGACGCTGACCGGGTCGTGCTCGACCCCGCGCGGCCCGGTCGGGGTGGGGGTCGGGAGCGGCGCGGTGCTCGGGGCGGCGCTCGCGCTCGGGGTGGCGGTGGGCGTCGCGGCGGCCCGTTCGGCGGCCACCGGGTCGCCCTGGTCGCCCATCGCGACCAGGGCGAGCACCAGCAGCATGTCGGCGAACAGCCAGCCGACCAGGTGGGTTCCGCGGAGGCCGGGCCGCGTGGTCCGGAACCGGCCCCTCATCGGCCCTGCCCGTGCACCGGCACCTCGTCCAGGTCGAGCAGCGTCCGGTCGTCCAGGTCGCCGGCGGTACTGGAGGCCGTCCCGGAGGCCGTCCCGGAGGCTGTACCGGAGGCCGCACCGCCGCCCGGGGCGGCGGCGGTGGCGGTGGCGGAGGCGGCAGCGGTGCCCCGGGACCGGGCGGCGCCCTCGTCGGGCCCGGGGCCGGCGGAGGTCTTCACCATGACGATCCCCGGGGACCCCTCGCCCCGCCGGTCGGCCGCCGCGTCCAGCCGGGCCGCCGCCGCGGTGGCCGCCGAGGCCGCGGCGGCGACCCGGTCCGCCATCGCCACGACCTCCCGCGCCAGGCCGTCGAGCCGCTCCAGCATCTGCCCGCCGACGTCCGCGACGGTCTCCGCGCCGGTGGTGAAGCCGCGCTGGGCGACCGCGAGGTCCCGCACCGCGCCCTCCACCCGCTCCCCGGCGTCCGCGAGTCCGGCGCCGACCCGGTCGGTGGCCTGCCGGACCAGGTCGACCGCGTCGGCGGCCTGCCGACCGCTCCGGTGGACCAGGTTGTCGGTGGCCGCCGCGCCGTCCCGGACGGTCCCGGCGAGCCGGTCACCGCTGTCCTTCACCGCCCGGCCGACGCCGTCGACGGCCCGGCCGATGCCGCCGACCGCCTTCTCCACGCCGTCGACGGCCCGGCGCAGCGGGTCCACCGCCGCGCCCGCCTCGGCCAGCCGCTGCTCGGCCCCGGCGACCGAGCGCTCGACGGCCAGCGCCGCCCCGCTCAGGTCGCGCTGGGTGTCGGCGGCCTGCCGGACGAGCCGTTCCAGGGTCTCCGCCGCGCCGGTGAGCTCGGCCGCGAAGCGCTGCGGCGTCGAGCGGCGGCGCTCGTTCAGCACCAGCTGGGCCCGGGTGAGCAGCGGCGCCAGCTCCGCCAGCAGGTCCTCGGCCTCGGCCTCGGCCGCCGCCTCGCGGCGCTCGGTGCCCGCCCTGCGCAGGCCGTGCGCGACGGACAGCGCCAGCAGCAGCGCGATGAAGAGGGTCGCGGAGCGCGCGATGTCCTCGAAGCCGGCCCAGCCGGGCAGCCGGCCCTCGAAGCCGGTCTGCCAGAGCTGGAGGAAGGGCCGCGCGGCCTGCCGGGGGTCCGCGCCGACCAGTGCCCGGTAGGCGCCGCTGGCCTGCATCAGCCCGCCCCAGGTGACCAGCAGGGGGACGAACACGAGCCCGCCCAGCGCCACTTCGGCCCAGGCCCAGAACCTCGGCGCGGGCCGGGGCCGGACCGCGGCCCGGACGCTCTCCGGCCGGACGAAGCTGTGCACCAGGTCGAGTTCGGTCCAGCGGTCCAGGTCGCCGGCCCCGGAGAGCGCCAGGCCCAGTTCGCGGAGCTCCTCCTGGCGGTGCGCGAGTCCGGGGCGGTCGGCCAGTGCCCGCAGTCCGCCCCCGAGCGCGGTGCGGTCCAGCAACTGGCCTGGGGTCATGAGGGCTCCTTCGTACGCGCCGCCGCGGAGCGGGCACGCCTGTGCCCCGGTGCGGCGCGCGGGCGTGCCCCGCCCGCGCGGCCTCCCCCCGTGGCCGGAAACCGACCACGCCGCTCCGCGCGGCAGCGTAGCGCAGAACAGGCCACCGGGACTTGGGAGTTCGGAAAGGTCGCGGCCCTTTCCGGCATCGCGCCCGGCGTGCGCGGGCGGTCAGCCGCGGCGGGCGATCAGCCGTTCCACGAGGGCCGGCAGGGCGGTCGAGATCGGCTCGCGGACGACCTCCTCGGCGGCCTCGTCGAGCGGTGTCGGCTCGCCGTTCACCACGATCAGCCGGGCGCCGGCCCGTACCGCGTCGTACGGAAGCGCGGCCACCGGGTAGACCTTCAGGCTGGTGCCGACGGCGATGAACAGCTCGCAGGCCGCGCTGACCGCCTCCGCCTGCCGGAGCACCTCGGGGTCCAACTGCTCGCCGAACATCACGGTGCGCGGGCGCAGGATCCCGCCGCAGGCGAGGCAGGCCGGATCCGGCTCGCCCGCCGCGACCCGCTCCAGGGCCTGCTCCGTCGGGCCGGTCGCGCGGCAGTCCACGCACTGCACTTCCCTTGCGGTGCCGTGGAGTTCGAGCACCTTGCGCGGGGTCTGCCCGGCCCGCTGGTGGAGTCCGTCGACGTTCTGGGTGAGTACCCGCAGCGGCAGCCCGGACCGCTCCAGCGCCACCAGCGCCCGGTGCCCGGCGTTCGGCTCGGCGGCGAGCGCGCCGGGCGCGGCCCGCATCCGCCACGCCTGGCGGCGGACCTCCGGATCGGACAGGTACGGTCCGGCGGTGACCAGCCGCTGCGCGCCCGGGTCGCGCTGCCACAGGCCGTTCGGGCCGCGGTAGTCGGGGATACCGGAGTCGGTGGAGATCCCGGCGCCGGTGAGTACGGCGATCAGCGGGCGCTTGGCGTTCATGCCCGGGACGCTACGGTCCCCGCCGACCGCCCGCCACCGAAAATCCGCCGGGGCCGCCGGGGCCGTCGGACCCCGGCCGGGGTCCGACGGCCCCGGTGCCGGTGTGTCAGCGTTCGACGGCCTTGGCGAGAACCTCCGGGAGGCGCTCCAGCAGACGGCCGGCGGCGAGGCGCAGCCCGAGGGCGGCGACGGCGGCGCCGTAGAGGGGGCCGGCGAGCAGCAGCGGCCAGGTGACGGCGCCGGTGGCGAGGGCCCAGACCAGGTAGCCGACGACCGGGGCGGCGAGGGCGGCGCTGCCGAACATCGAGCCGAAGCTGTTCAGCATCACCAGCCCGCCCTGGCCCGGTGCGGCGTTGCGCATCGGGTTGTTGTCGGCGGGCATGGTGTACGGCGCGAGCACGCTGAGCACGGCGCCGATCGCGAGGCCGCTGCCGAGCAGGGCGAACGCGAGGCCGACGGCGGCCGGCAGCCCGGACCAGTCGCCGGTGGCGGCGGCCAGCACCAGGGCGAGCACCAGGGTGATCGGCACGGCGTAGGAGAGGACGGCGAACGCGCGCCCGCGCAGCTCGTCCCGGGCGTCCGCCGGGGTCAGCAGGGTGGCCGCGACCATCCAGAACGCGGAGCCGTCCATGCCGAACAGGTTGAGCATCTGCAGCCCGAGGAACATCCCGGTCATCGCCACCAGGTAGACCGTCGACCAGCCCTGGACGATCGACAGCACGCAGATCACCAGGGTCATCCCGATGCTGGTGAAGACGGCGGCCTTGGCCCGAGGCTCGCGCCAGGCGTAGCGCAGGTGGCGCTGCATCACCGCGCCGGTCCGGCCCTCCGGCAGGAGGCGCGGGCCGCGCCGCGCCCGCTGCACGCCGCGGACGACCTCCACCGTCGAGGCGTCCGCGGTGACCATCAGCTGCTGCAGGCTGGCACGCCACCACCGCAGCAGCAGGGCGAGCAGCGCGGCGGTGGCGGCGAGCTGGAGCAGCGCGAGCGGCCACCGCCCCTCGCCGGCGGTGCGGGCCGCGTCGACGGCGCCGACCGGCGGGATCCAGCGCAGCACGGCGGCGACCGGGGCCAGCGGGCCGAGGTCGACGCCGTTCTCGCCCGCCCTGCCGAAGACGCTCTGCGAGCCGAGGTTGGCGATCTGCGCCAGCAGCGCGAACAGCAGGCCGCCGAAGACGGCGAAGTCCTTGCCGCGCCGGCTGGAGAGCAGCCGGGCGTTGCCGGCGGCGACCGCGCGGGCGAGCGTCACCACGGTGAGCACCGCGAGCGGCACCCCGACCGCGCCGGCCACCGCCGAGGCGGCACCGTGCGCGCCGGACAGGGCGGCGCCGGTGAGCAGCACCAGGCTGATCAGCGGTCCGGGGCCGAGCAGCGCGGCGAGCGCCGAGCCGCGCAGCAGCGGTCCGGGCCGCAGCGGCAGCATGGTGAGCCGGGTGGGATCGGCGCTCTCGTCGCTGGTGAAGAGGAACAGCGGGATCGCCGCCCAGGCGAGGGTGAGCGCGCCGGCCAGGACGACGCCCGCGTCCCCGGCGGCGCCGTGCTCGACGTGGTCGTGGAGGACCGTCAGCAGCAGGGCGACGCCGGACGCGAACAGCAGGCCGACCGTGGCGCCGAGCACGTACAGGGCGGCGCGGCCGCGGCTGCGGCGCAGCCCGTTGCGCAGCAGCCGGAGCTTGAGCGAGACCAGGGTGCGGACGACCGTCCGGCCGTCGGGGATCCCGGCCGTCGGAAGGGGACCGGCAGCCGGGAGCGGGGCCGCGGCCGGGAGGGGGGCGGGGGAGGGGCTCACCGCTCGCCCCCGCCGAGCCAGTCCAGTGACCGGCCGTCGTCCTCGCGGACGCCGATCAGGTCCAGGAACGCCTCGTGCAGGCTGCGCCCGCCGCGGACGGTGTCGAGCGGGCCGTGGGCGATGACCCGGCCGGCGCTGATGACGGCGACCCAGTCGCAGAGCTGTTCGACGAGCTCCATCACATGGCTGGAGAAGACGACGGTGGAGCCGGCCGCCGCGTACCGCTTGAGCACGCCGCGGATGGTCTGGGCGGAGACCGGGTCGACGCCCTCGAACGGCTCGTCGAGGAAGAGCACGTCCGGGTTGTGCAGCAGGGCGGCGGCGAGGCCGATCTTCTTGCGCATGCCGGTGGAGTAGTCGGCGACCAGCTTGTCGGCGTGGTCGGCGAGGTCGAGGACGGCGAGCAGCTCCTCGGCGCGGCGGTCGACCTCGGCGCCCGGCAGTCCGCGCAGCCGGCCGTTGTACTGGAGCAGCTCGCGGCCGCTGAGCCGCTCGAACATGCGCAGGCCCTCGGGCAGGATGCCGATCCGGGCCTTGGCGGTGACCGGGTCGGCCCAGACGTCGGCGCCGTGGATGAGCACGGTCCCCTGGTCGGGCCGGAGCAGGCCGGTGACCATCGACAGTGTGGTGGTCTTGCCGGCGCCGTTCGGGCCGACCAGTCCGATGAACGCCCCTGTCGGCAGCTCCAGACCGAGCCCGGCGACGGCGGCCTGGCTCCCGAAGTGCTTCCACAGGCCCTGGATGGACACCGCCGAGCGCACGGGGGTGGTCGGGTCGGGGGACGGCGGCGGCGCCGATGCCTGCATGGCGGCTCTCTCTGCTGGTGGTCGGACCGGTCGGGGCCGATGATCATTCCATGATCGAAACGGGGGGCCCGACGACAGCCTGCCACCGCCCGGCCCGGCCTGTCTCCTGCGACGGTGCCCCAGGCGCGCCGGGACCGTACGGGTGAACGGTGCGGCGGGGGGACGACGGGCGGAACCGGAGGTTCACCGGATCGGGAGAATCGGCAACTACTCGGAGTCCCCGTTCGTCCTGCACTATGAGAGTCCGACGAACGGGGGGACTCCGTGGTCGTGCGGGGGTACCGGGAGGTGGCGGATGGCCGTTCAGCCGTGGGGTGAGCAGGAGTTCGGGGCGGCCCGGCCGCCGGCGTCGGGACCGCCCGCGATGCCGTACCCCGCGATGCCGCACACCGGCGTGCCGCAGGTCGCGATGCCGCAGTCGGCGATGCGGGCGGCGACCGCGGACCGCGAGCGCACGGTGGACGTGCTGAAGGCCGCGTTCGCCGAGGGCCGGCTCAGCGCCGCCGAGTACGGCGAGCGCTTCGAGGCGGCCAGCACCGCGCAGACCTACGGCCAGCTCGCCCGGCTCGTCGCCGACCTGCCGTCCGGGCCGATGGTCGCCCCGCAGATGACGGTGGCGCAGGCCGGGCCCGTCCTCCTCCCGGTGCCGCCGACCTTCCTGGCCCCGCCGCCGCCGCGGCGGACCAACGCCGTGGCGGTGACCTCGCTGGTCCTCGGCCTGCTCTGCGTGCCGACCGGCGGCCTGCTCGGGGTGCCGGCCGTGATCACCGGTCACATCGGACGCCGGCAGGCGGCCGAGCGGAACGAGGAGGGTGACGGGATGGCCGTCACCGGGATCGTCTTCGGCTGGCTGTCGATCGCCTTCTGGGCGATGATCATGCTGATGGTGGGCGTCTACGGCTGACGGGGCCGGGGGCGCGCGCCCCGACGGGGCGGTCCGGGAGCGCGCCGTCGCGGGTCCGGGCGACCCCTCCCGCCAGGTGTGACGGGTAGGTGAAGGTCCGGGTGAACCGCTGTGGGGACCAAGCCTTAGGATGCCGGGAAGGCTGCCCCGGACCTCGTGCCCGGGGCGGTTCCATGAGACGCGATCTCATTCCCGCCGGTACCTGCTCGAAGGACCTCGACGGGCGGTGACAGTGCCGCCGGGGAGAAAGTCCGGTGACGGGCTCGATGCTGACACGAAGAGACGGCAGTGACTCCTAATCCCAACCGACCGATGACGAAGACCTTCAAGCGGATAGCCGACCGCCTGGTGAACTCCCCGCGACGGCTGTGGGGGATCTCCTTCCTCCTGTTCGTCGTTCTCGGCTCGGCATGGTCGCTGTCCACTCCGATGGGCGGCTCCCCGGACGAGTACGCGCACCTGGTGCGGGCCGCCGCAGTCGCCCGCGGGCAGGTCAACGGCACCGAGGTGATGGTCAAGCACCAGGTCGCCGGCATGGACGGCCAGTTCGCCGAGACCGGCGTCCAGCTGCCCGAGTGGTACCGCGAGCTGTCCACCCGGCACAGCTGCTACGCCTTCCAGCAGTGGCAGTCGGCCGACTGCGCCCCGGCGCTGGGCAGCTCGGAGAAGACCGTCGAGGTGACCACCGCGGCAGGCCGTTACAACCCGCTCTACTACGCGGTGGTGGGCTGGCCCAGCCTGCTCGTCTCCGGCGAGCTCGGGCTGTACCTGATGCGACTGGTCTCCGCGATGTTCTGCGCCGGGCTGCTGGCCAGCGCTGTGGTCGCCGCCGCCGAGTGGCGACGCCGCGGGATCATGATCGCCGGACTGCTCGCCGCCCTGACGCCGACGACCCTGTACATGGGCGGCATGGTGAACCCGAGCGGCCCCGAGATCGCAGCCGGTGTACTGGTCTGGAGCGCGGCGCTGCCGATGTTCATGACACCGGACCGCGCCCTGCTGAACCGCCGGCTGCTGCGGCTGGGTATCGGTGGCCTGGTGCTGATCAACATCCGCCCGCTCGGCCTGGTCTGGTTCGCCGGCGCGGTGGTCTGCGCGCTGCTGCTGGCCCAGCGCTCGGCCGTCCGCATGGTGGTGCGGACGAGGGCGACCTGGCTGTGGGGCCTGCTCCTGCTGGCCGGTACCGGGGTCGCCATGGCCTGGGCGATGGCCCACCCGGACCATTCGGTGATCCAGATCCCCGACTGGTTCACCCCGCTGAACGCCGCACGGCGGACCTTCGACAACTCGCTCGTCTACATCCACCAGATGATCGGCGACTTCGGCTGGCTGGACACCCCGGCCCCGGCGATCACCTGGCTGCTCTGGCCGGCCGCGGTGATCCTGCTGATCCTGCTGGCACTCTGCTTCGGCCGCCCGCGGCAGGCCTTCGTGGTCCTGGCCATCATGGTCGCGCTGGTCCTGGTGCCGGTGGCCGCCCAGGCGAGCCAGGCGACCAAGATCGGCATGGTCTGGCAGGGCCGCTACCTGCTGCCCTTCATGGTCGGCCTGCCGATGGCGGCGGCGGCCGTGGCCGCCCTGCGGGTGCCGTCCGGGGGGCTGCCGTGGCGACGCCTGATCGGCTGGATGGCCCTGACCCTCACGGTGGCGAATGTCGCCGCTTTCGTCTGGACGCTGCGCCGCAACACCGTCGGCACCGCCGGCGCGTTCTTCATCCACCCCGCGCACTGGTCCCCGCCGGGCAGCTGGCTGCTCTGGCTGCTGGCCTACGGCCTCGGCGCGACCGGCCTGGCCGTGATCGCCCTGGCCGGCGACCGCGCGCCGTCCGCCACGGCCCCGGCGCCGCACCCGCCGGTCGACGGGGAGCGGGTCCTGCGTCGGGCCGACGACCGGCGGGCGACGCCGGTCGGCTGAGCGCGGGACGAGTTGCGCGGCGCGCCGGGAGGGCGTGTGCTATAAGCATCCGCCATGGTGCCGGGGACCCCGGCGCCACCGCTACGACCTGCGACGTTCCATTTGTTTTGACCGAGCCCGATGCGCTAGGTACGCTCTGACCTTGTGCCTGGGGTGTCCCCGGGTCCTTGTGCGTGCATGCACACCGGTCGCCGCGCCGAGCCGGAGCGTCTTTTACGGCGCGCCGCGCGTAGAGCGCCGTCGCTGTACATCAGCCCACGGGATTCCGTGCCGGAAAAAACCCAACACACCCGACCGCGTGGGTCGACCACGGGGCCGTGTGCGGGGGACACCGCAGGTTAGTTCCACCAAGCCTTGGCACACAGAAAACGGAGAAACGGTGCCTACGATCCAGCAGCTGGTCCGAAAGGGCCGGCAGGACAAGGTCGAGAAGAACAAGACTCCCGCGCTGAAGGGTTCCCCGCAGCGCCGTGGGGTCTGCACGCGTGTGTACACGACCACCCCGAAGAAGCCGAACTCGGCCCTTCGTAAGGTCGCCCGTGTGCGCCTCACCAGCGGGATCGAGGTCACCGCTTACATTCCGGGCGAGGGCCACAACCTGCAGGAGCACTCCATCGTGCTGGTGCGCGGTGGTCGTGTGAAGGACCTTCCTGGTGTCCGCTACAAGATCATCCGCGGTTCGCTCGACACCCAGGGTGTCAAGAACCGCAAGCAGGCTCGCAGCCGCTACGGCGCCAAGAAGGAGAAGTAAGAATGCCTCGTAAGGGCCCCGCCCCGAAGCGCCCGGTCATCATCGACCCGGTCTACGGCTCCCCTGTCGTCACCCAGCTGGTCAACAAGATCCTGCTGCACGGCAAGCGCTCCACCGCCGAGCGGATCGTCTACGGCGCCCTCGAGGGTGTCCGCGAGAAGAGCGGCGCCGACCCGGTCGTCACGCTGAAGCGTGCGCTGGAGAACGTCAAGCCCGCCCTCGAGGTCAAGTCCCGCCGTGTCGGTGGCGCGACCTACCAGGTTCCGGTCGAGGTCCGTCCGGGCCGCGCCAGCACCCTGGCGCTGCGCTGGATGGTCGGCTACTCGCGCGCCCGCCGCGAGAAGACCATGACCGAGCGCCTGATGAACGAGATCCTCGACGCCAGCAACGGTCTGGGCGCTTCCGTGAAGCGTCGCGAGGACACTCACAAGATGGCCGAGTCCAACAAGGCGTTCGCGCACTACCGCTGGTAGTCCGTACCCCGTCACTAGACAGAGAGAGAACGAGCCACCATGGCTGCAACCTCCCTTGACCTCGCCAGGGTCCGCAACATCGGGATCATGGCGCACATCGACGCGGGCAAGACCACCACCACCGAGCGGATCCTGTTCTACACCGGTGTGTCGTACAAGATCGGTGAGGTCCACGATGGCGCTGCCACCATGGACTGGATGGAGCAGGAGCAGGAGCGCGGCATCACGATCACGTCGGCCGCGACGACCTGTCACTGGACCGTCGACGATGCCGACCACACCATCAACATCATCGACACCCCGGGTCACGTCGACTTCACCGTCGAGGTGGAGCGTTCGCTCCGCGTCCTCGACGGTGCGGTGACGGTGTTCGACGGTGTCGCCGGTGTCGAGCCCCAGTCCGAGACCGTGTGGCGGCAGGCCGACCGCTACGGCGTCCCGCGCATCTGCTTCATCAACAAGCTGGACCGCACGGGCGCCAACTTCTTCTTCTGCGTCAAGACCATCGTGGACCGCCTCGGCGCGACCCCGCTGGTCATGCAGCTGCCGATCGGTGCCGAGGCGGACTTCCAGGGCGTTGTCGACCTGGTCCGCATGAAGGCGCTGGTCTGGTCCGCCGAGGCGGCCAAGGGCGAGATGTACGACATCGTCGACATCCCGGCCGAGCTGCAGGAGCAGGCGGACGAGTACCGCGAGCAGCTGATCGACACCGTGTCGAACGTCAGCGACGAGATCATGGAGCTCGCCCTCGAGGGCGAGGACATCCCGGTCGAGCTGCTGCAGGACGCGATCCGCAAGGGCACCCTGAACTCGGACTTCACCCCGATCTTCTGTGGTACCGCGTTCAAGAACAAGGGCGTCCAGCCCCTGCTCGACGCCGTCGTCAAGTACCTGCCGTCCCCGCTGGACATCGAGTCCATCGAGGGCACCAAGCCGGGCGACGACACGGTCAAGATCTCCCGCAAGGCCTCGGACGACGAGCCGCTCGCCGCGCTCGCGTTCAAGATCATGTCGGACCCGCACCTCGGCAAGCTCACCTTCGTCCGGGTCTACTCGGGCCGCCTGGAGTCCGGCACCTCGGTGCTGAACGCCGTCAAGGGCAAGAAGGAGCGCATCGGCAAGATCTACCGCATGCACGCGAACAAGCGTGAGGAGATCGACTCGGTGGGCGCCGGCGACATCATCGCCGTCATGGGCCTGAAGCAGACCACCACCGGTGAGACGCTGTCCGACGAGAAGCACCCGGTCATCCTGGAGTCCATGGACTTCCCGGCCCCGGTCATCCGCGTCGCGATCGAGCCCAAGTCCAAGGGTGACCAGGAGAAGCTGGGCGTTGCCATCCAGCGTCTCGCCGAGGAGGACCCGTCCTTCCAGGTCAACACGGACGAGGAGACCGGCCAGACCATCATCGCGGGTATGGGCGAGCTGCACCTCGAGGTGCTCGTCGACCGTATGCGCCGTGAGTTCAAGGTCGAGGCCAACGTCGGCAAGCCGCAGGTCGCGTACCGCGAGACGATCCGTCAGGCCGTCGAGCGCATCGACTACACCCACAAGAAGCAGACCGGTGGCTCCGGTCAGTTCGCCAAGGTGCAGATCGCGATCGAGCCGCTCGAGCAGGCCGAGGGCTACGAGTTCGTCAACCAGGTCACCGGTGGCCGCGTGCCGCGGGAGTACATCCCGTCGGTCGACGCCGGCTGCCAGGAGGCCATGGAGTTCGGTATCCTCGCCGGCTACCCGCTCCAGGGCGTTCGCGTGAAGCTCCTCGACGGTGCGGCGCACGACGTCGACTCGTCCGAGCTCGCGTTCAAGATCGCCGGCTCGATGGCCTTCAAGGAAGGCGCCCGGAAGGCCAAGCCGGTCCTCCTGGAGCCGATGATGGCCGTCGAGGTCACCACGCCCGAGGACTACATGGGCGACGTGATCGGCGACATCAACTCTCGCCGTGGCCAGATCCGGTCCATGGATGAGCGTCACGGTGCCCGCGTCGTCACGGCGCTGGTGCCCCTCTCCGAGATGTTCGGCTACGTCGGTGACCTGCGCAGCAAGACCTCTGGTCGCGCGAGCTACTCGATGCAGTTCGACTCGTACGCCGAGGTTCCGAGGAACGTCGCGGACGACATCATCGCGAAGGCCAAGGGCGAGTAACGTCCCGACTTTCGGGACAACAGCCACCCCTTAGGCTATTGGGAGGCAACCCGGGAGGATCCGGTCGGATCCTCCCGGGGCCTCCGGCCCCCCACTCAGTGGGACGGCACGGGGTGTCCTCCGGACAGCCCACAAAAACCATCAAAGACCAACTGACGTCACCACGGCGTACAGAACTGTCCTCAGGAGGACTCAGTGGCGAAGGCGAAGTTCGAGCGGACGAAGCCCCACGTCAACATCGGCACCATCGGTCACATCGACCACGGTAAGACCACGCTGACCGCGGCCATTACCAAGGTGCTGCACGACGCGTACCCGGACATCAACCCCTTCACGCCGTTCGACCAGATCGACAAGGCGCCGGAGGAGCGGCAGCGCGGTATCACCATCTCGATCGCGCACGTCGAGTACCAGACCGAGGCGCGTCACTACGCCCACGTCGACTGCCCGGGTCACGCGGACTACATCAAGAACATGATCACCGGTGCCGCCCAGATGGACGGCGCCATCCTGGTGGTCGCCGCCACCGACGGCCCGATGCCGCAGACCAAGGAGCACGTCCTCCTGGCCCGCCAGGTCGGCGTCCCGTACATCGTCGTCGCCCTGAACAAGGCCGACATGGTGGACGACGAGGAGATCCTGGAGCTCGTCGAGCTCGAGGTCCGTGAGCTGCTCTCCGAGTACGAGTTCCCGGGCGACGACCTGCCGGTCGTCCGCGTCTCCGCGCTGAAGGCCCTCGAGGGCGACGCCGAGTGGGGCCAGAAGCTCCTCGGCCTGATGCACGCCGTCGACGAGAGCATCCCCACCCCGGCCCGCGCCGTGGACCAGCCGTTCCTGATGCCGATCGAGGACGTCTTCACGATCACCGGTCGTGGCACCGTCGTCACCGGTCGCATCGAGCGCGGCATCCTCAAGGTCAACGAGACCGTCGACATCATCGGCATCAAGACCGAGAAGACCACCACCACGGTCACCGGCATCGAGATGTTCCGCAAGCTGCTCGACGAGGGCCAGGCCGGTGAGAACGTCGGTCTGCTGCTCCGCGGCATCAAGCGCGAGGACGTCGAGCGCGGCCAGGTCATCATCAAGCCGGGTTCGGTCACGCCGCACACCGACTTCGAGGCCCAGTCCTACATCCTGTCGAAGGACGAGGGTGGCCGTCACACCCCGTTCTTCAACAACTACCGCCCGCAGTTCTACTTCCGTACCACGGACGTGACCGGCGTCGTGACCCTCCCCGAGGGCACCGAGATGGTCATGCCGGGCGACAACACCGGCATGACGGTCGCGCTGATCCAGCCGATCGCCATGGAGGAAGGCCTCAAGTTCGCCATCCGTGAGGGTGGCCGGACCGTCGGCGCCGGCCAGGTCACCAAGATCATCAAGTAATTGGTGCTCTGACCGCCCGACCATTGGTCGAGGAGGGCCCGGCGAAGATCTCGCGATCTTCGCCGGGCCCTCGGCTTTTGTCCGGAGCGGTTTCGCTCTATAGGATCCGACACCATGGTGCGAGCACTCTCCGTGTTGGAAGTATCACTACCGGTCAAAAAATCGAGCCTCGAACACCCCTCTCCCGGAAGCCCCGAGCGCAGCCTGCCGATCCTGGCCGGCTGCCTCTTCGCATCCTGGGCGCTTCCGGCCGCGCTCGTCGGGGTCGGCTTCGGCGTGCTGGTCCTGCCGCTGCTGCTGCTGGCCGTCGGCTCCCTGCTCCGGGTCGGCGGCGTGCTGCTCGACCGGCTGGTCGCTGCCGCGCTGGTCGTCGCCGGCGGCGTGCTGGCCCTCGGCCTGCTCTTCTCGCTCTGGCCGTGGGGCCTCGCTCCCGTCCCCACCTCGGGCGCGCTCCTCACCGTGGTGACCCTCACCGGGTGGCTGGGCCGGCGCACCCCCCGGCTGCCGCTGCGCCTGCGGCCGTCCGACCTCCTGGTGCTCGGTACCGCCTACGGGATCTGGCACTACCTGTCCGCGCCGCTGACCGGCAAGGGACCGGGCTGGCGCCTGGAGTTCCTGGCCACCGCCGAGGACCGGCTCAACCACTTCTCCTACTTCGCGGGCATCCAGCACGTCGGCGGCTACAACTTCCTGCACCAGGAGGCCGCCAAGGCGTACATGATGTCGCCGGCCGAAGGGGTCTACCCGCAGGGCACCCACTTCCTGCTCGCCTGGGTCGACTCGCTGGTGCGGTCCGCCGCCGACCTCGGCGCGCCGCTCGACACCATGAACCGCTACCTGCTCTACGTCCTGGCCGCGTACGCGCTGCTGGGCACGGCCCTGGTCTGGGCGGCCCGCTGGATCGGCGGCCCGCGACTGCGGGGCTGGCGGACGGCGGCGGTGTGCGGCACGGTCGCCGCGCTGGTGTTCTCCAGCAACTACACCCAGCTGGTCGTCCACGGCTTCGACTCCACCGTCGTCGGCCTGCTGATGGTGACCCTGCTCGCGGCCTTCATGGTGCGGCCGGCGATGGGGACGGTCGAGTTCCCGCTCGTCGCGGCGCTCGGCCTGATCACCGTCGCCTACGCCTACAACCTCTTCGGCGCCGTGGCCGGCCTCGCCGTGGTCGGCGCCCTGGTGGTCCACCGCCGCCGGTTCCGGCGCGCGTACTGGCCGCGCCACGCGCTGGCCGCCGCGGTCGCGCTCGGCATCGCGGGCCTGCCCAGCCTGGTGTCCGTGCTCTCCGAGCTCGACGTCGCCAGTACCTCCAACCTCGGCGGCCCCAGCGTCGGCGCGGACCGGGCCATCATGGTCGGCGGCCTGCTGCTGGGCGCGCTGGCCGCCCTGTCGCCGAGCCTGCGGCGGACCGCCACCGGGCAGGCCCTGCTCGTGGTGGTGCTCGCCACCGGGGCCGCGGTCGGCGGCTTCGCCTGGTGGCAGATCCGCACCATCGGGCAGGTCTCCTACTACTTCGAGAAGCTGGCCGGTACCGGGATCGTGATCGCGCTGGTCTCGGTCGGCGCCGTCGGCCCGCTGCTGCGCGCAACCCCGCCCGCCCGGCGCGCGACGCTGCGGCACCGGATCGGCGAGGGTCTCCTCTCGGTGCTCACGGTGGCGGTCGCCTTCAGTCTCTTCGCCGGCGTCCAATGGGGCATGGACTCCTTCAAGGGAAGGCCGTCGGCCTGGCACGACAGCCCGCTGGCCGCCTGGAGCCGGGGGGAGGACTGGAGCGACATCGGTCCCCGGCACGGCGCCACAGTGATGGGCGACCTCGACGGCATCGAGGGTCCGGTGATGGTGCTCTACTCGAACGACGACTACAAGAACCTCAAGTCCACCTGGCTCGCCGCCCTGCTGCGTTCGCGCGGCGGTGACATGCTGCCGCTCTACGAGACGCACTGGGTGAACATCGGCGCCGCCGAGCGTCCGGAACCTGAGCACCGGGCGGCGATGGAGCACCTGAGGAAGGCCGCGTCGGAGCTGGGCGAGCCGATGACCGTGGTGGTGGCCGACCCCGCGACCGGCGACCGGATCCGCCGGGAGCTCGTCGGCTTCCGTCCGCGTGTCACGGTGGTGGCGAAGCCCGGCAACGACTGGGTCCACCCGTGGGCCCGGAGCTTCCCGGGGGTCTGACCGCCCCCGCCCCGACCAGCGGGAACAGCTCTCACGCCCTGCTCATCCGGTCTCATCCCGGCCTCAGCACCGGCTGCTATTGTCGGCCAGGATCCACCAGCTCCGGCCGAAAGCGGGACCAATTCATGTCGACAGCGCCTCAGTTGTCGGTCGTCATGCCGATCTACAACGAGCAGGAGGCGCTGCCGAGGACCGTCGAGCGGCTGCGGCCGATCCTCGACGCGCTCGGGGTGGGCTACGAGGTGGTCGGCGTCGACGACGGCAGTACCGACGCGACCTCCGTGCTGATGCTGAAGATCCGCCAGGACTGGCCGGAGTTCCGGATCATCAGGCTGGCCCGCAACTCCGGTCACCAGGCCGCCCTGAAGGCCGGCCTCGACCGCGCCCTCGGCGCCTACGTGGTGAGCCTCGACGCCGATCTGCAGGACCCGCCGGAGAAGATCCCGGAGATGTTCACGCTGGCCCGCGAGCAGGGCCTCGACATCGTCTACGGGGTGCGCGGCGACCGCACCACCGACAGCTCGTTCAAACGGCGCTCGGCCGGTGCCTACTACTGGCTGATGCGCAAGCTCGTCGGGAAGCGGATGCCCAACCAGGCCGGGGACTACCGGCTGCTCAGCCGGGCCGCGGTGGACGCGCTCAAGGCCCTGCCCGAGCACCAGCCGGTCTACCGGCTGCTGGTGCCGTGGCTGGGCTTCCCGAGCGGGGAGGTGGTCTACGTCCGCGAGGAGCGGGTGGCCGGCAGCACGCACTACCCGCTGGGGAAGATGGTCCGGCTCGCGCTGGACAGCATCGTGAACTTCTCGGCCGCTCCGCTGCGGCTGGCCACCTGGCTCGGCCTGCTGAGCTTCGCGGTGTGCCTGATCATGAGCGTCTACACCGCCGTCGCCTTCGCCATCGGCGTCACCGTGCCCGGCTGGTCCTCGCTCTTCATGGGGATGCTGTTCCTCGGCGCGGTGCAGCTGATCTGCGTCGGCCTGCTGGGGGAGTACACCGCGCGGATCTACTCGGCGGTGCAGGCCAGGCCGGCCTACTTCGTCGGCTACGACTCGGTCGACGATGAACGCCAGGACAACTCTCGATGACATTCACCGGCGATCCGGCGCCGTCGACGCCGCCACCCGCACCGCCGCCGGCACCACCCGGCCGGGCTCCCCGGCGGCAGCTGCCGTCCTTCCTGGTGATCGGCGCGCTGAGCACCCTCTTCTACCTGGCGCTGTACGCGGGACTGCGCCAGGCGGCCTCGGCCCAGGTGGCCAACCTGGTCGCGCTGGCCGTGAGCGCGGTCGCCAACACGGCCGCCAACCGGCGCTTCACCTTCGGGGTGACCGGCAGCGAGGGCGCGCTGCGCCACCAGGCCCAGGGGGCGGTGGCCTTCCTGATCGCGCTCGGCCTGAGCAGCGGTGTGCTGGCACTGCTCGACCTGCTGGCGCCGGCCGCCTCCCGCCCGGTCGAGGTGGCCGGGCTGGTGCTGGCGAACGGGCTCGCCACGGTGGTCCGCTTCCTGCTGCTGAAGGTCTGGGTGTTCCGGGGCCGCTGAGCCCTGTGGGTGCCCGGGACGACCAGAAGGGCCCGGCCGCGTTCGACGCGGCCGGGCCCTTCTCGTTCGGAGCGTTCCGGATCAGGCCCGGTGGGCCTGGCCCAGCTCGGCGGTGAACGCCTTGACCGCCTTGTAGTCGGGCAGCAGGCCGCTCGCCAGCGCCTCGGCCAGCGAGGGCGCCTCGGTGTCCTTGGCGGACAGCTGCGGCGCGTCGGCCGGCCACTCGATGCCCAGGTCCGGGTCCAGCGGGTGCACGCCGTGCTCGCCGGTCGGGTTGTAGGTCTCCGAGCAGAGGTAGGTCAGCGTCGCGTCGTCGCTCAGCGCGCAGAACCCGTGGCCGAGGCCCTCGGAGATGTACACCGCCTTGCGCTCGGTCTCGTCGAGCCGCACACCCTCCCAGGTGCCGAAGGTCGGCGAGCCGACCCGCAGGTCGACGATGACGTCCAGGACGGCGCCGCGCACGCAGGTGACGTACTTGGCCTGGCCGGGCGGGACGTCGGCGAAGTGGATGCCGCGGACGACGCCCCGGCTGGACAGCGACAGGTTGGCCTGCGCCAGCCGCAGCGGGTGGCCGACCACCTCGGCGAGCCGGTCGAAGCGGTACCACTCGGTGAAGTGGCCACGCGCGTCACCGTGCACCTGGGGGGTGAGCTCCCAGGCGCCCTCGATCGACAGCTCGCGGATCTTCATCGGGTGCCCTCCTCGTCCAGCAGCGCCACCAGGTACTGGCCGTAGCCGCTCTTCAGCAGCGGCTCGGCCAGCTCGCGCAGCCGCGCGTCGTCGATCAGGCCGGCCCGCCAGGCCGCCTCCTCGATGCAGCCGATCTTGAAGCCCTGGCGCTCCTCGATGACCCGGACGAACTCCGAGGCCTGCACCATCGAGACGAACGTGCCGGTGTCCAGCCAGGCGGTGCCCCGGTCGAGGATCGTCACGTGCAGGTCGCCGGCCCGGAGGTAGGCGTCGTTGACCGCGGTGATCTCCAGCTCGCCGCGGGCACTCGGCTCCAGGCCGCGGGCGATCTCGACCACGCGGTTGTCGTAGAAGTACAGGCCGGGGACGGCGTACCGGGACTTGGGCTCGGTCGGCTTCTCCTCGATGGAGATGGCCTGGCCGTCCTCGTCGAACTCGACCACGCCGTAGGCGGTCGGGTCGGCCACCGGGTAGGCGAAGACCCGGCCGCCCTTGGCGTCGGTGTGCTCGGAGAGCCGGGTGCCGAGGCCGCTGCCGTGGAAGATGTTGTCGCCGAGGATCAGCGCGACGGACTCGTCGCCGATGAAGTCGGCACCCAGGACGAACGCCTGGGCGATGCCCTCGGGCTTCTCCTGGACGGCGTACTCCAGGCGGAGGCCCAGCTGGGAGCCGTCGCCGAGCAGGCGCTCGAACTGGTCGCGGTCGTTCGGGGTCGTGATGATCAGGATCTCGCTGATCCCGGCCATCACGAGGGTCGAGAGGGGGTAGTAGATCATCGGCTTGTCGAAGACCGGGAGGAGCTGCTTCGACACCGCTCGAGTCAGCGGCCACAGCCGGGAGCCGGTGCCGCCGGCCAGAAGGATTCCACGCATGCGTGCACCTTATGCGAGAACGGCCGGGGGGTACGGCCGGGGTCCTGGGCGGGTGCGGGACGGCTATAGACTGCGCGCATTATGCGCATCCTTGTGACCGGCGGCGCCGGGTTCATCGGGTCGGAGTTCGTCCGTCAGCTCCTCGGGGCCGACGCCGAAGCTCGGATCACCGTCTTCGACAAGCTCACCTACTCCGGTGTCGAGGCCAACCTGGCCTCCGTCGCGGGGCACAGCGGCTACACCTTCGTCCGCGGCGACATCTGCGACGCCGCGGCCGTCGACGACGTCATGCCCGGGCATGACGTGGTCGTCCACTTCGCGGCCGAGTCGCACGTGGACCGCTCCATCGCGGGCGCGGGCCCGTTCGTGCTGACCAACGTCGTCGGCACCCAGGTCCTGCTGGACGCCGCCCGCAAGCACGGCGTCGGCCGCTTCGTGCACATCTCCACCGACGAGGTGTACGGCTCGATCAGCGAGGGCTCCTGGACGGAGGAGTGGCCGCTGGTGCCGAACTCCCCGTACTCGGCCTCCAAGGCCTCCTCGGACCTGCTGGCGCTGGCCTACCACCGCACGCACGGCATGGACGTCGTGGTGACCCGCTGCTCCAACAACTACGGGCACTACCAGTTCCCGGAGAAGGTCATCCCGCTGTTCACCACCAACCTGATCGACGGCAAGAAGGTGCCGCTGTACGGCGACGGCGGCAACGTCCGCGACTGGCTGCACGTCTCGGACCACTGCCGCGGCATCGAGCTGGCCATGCGCAAGGGCCGCGCCGGCGAGGTCTACAACATCGGCGGCGGCACCGAGGCCACCAACAAGGAGCTCACCGGGCTGCTGCTGGAGGCCGCCGGGGCGGGCTGGGACATGGTCGAGCACGTCACCGACCGCAAGGGCCACGACCTGCGCTACTCGATCGACATCAGCAAGATCCGCGAGGAGCTCGGCTACGAGCCGCAGGTGCGCTTCGAGGACGGCCTCGCCGAGACCATCACCTGGTACCGCGAGAACCGCGCCTGGTGGGAGCCGCTGAAGACGAAGGCGGCTCTGGCGAAGTGACCGGGACCTCCTCGGGTCCGGTCCGCTGGCTGGTCACCGGCGCGGCCGGGATGCTCGGCCAGGACCTGCTGACGGTCCTGGCCGGCGACCCGGCGGCCGAGGTGACCGCCCTCGGGCGGGCCGACCTCGACATCACCGACGCGGCGGCCGTGCTGGCCGCCGTCGAGGGCCACCACGTCGTCGTCAACTGCGCGGCCTGGACGAACGTCGACGGCGCCGAGACGGCCGAGGAGGCCGCCACCGCCGTCAACGGCACCGGCGTCCGCCACCTGGCGGCCGCCTGCGCCAAGACCGGCGCCCGCCTGCTCCAGGTGTCGACCGACTACGTGCTGCCCGGCGACGCCACCGAGCCGTACGCCGAGACCGCGCCGACCGGCCCGGTCAACGCCTACGGCAGGGGCAAGCTGGTGGGGGAGCAGGCCGTGGCCGAACTCCTCCCCGAGCACGGCTACGTGGTCCGCACCGCGTGGCTGTACGGCGAGCACGGCAAGAACTTCGTCGCCACCATGCTCCGGCTCGCCGCCCAGCGCGACAGCCTCGACGTGGTGGACGACCAGCAGGGCCAGCCGACCTGGTCGCTGGCCCTGGCCCGTCAGCTCGTCGCGCTCGGCCTGGCCGCGCTCGCCGGGCAGGCGCCGGCCGGCGTCTACCACGGCACCGGCGGCGGCCGGACCACCTGGTACGGCCTGGCCCGGGAGGCGTACCGGCTGAGCGGGCTGGACCCGGAGCGGATCCGCCCGACCACCTCCGCCGCGTACGTGACGCCGGCCGTCCGGCCCGCGTTCAGCGTGCTCGGCCACGACCGCTGGGCCGACGCCGGGCTGAGCCCGCTGCCGGACTGGCGGGAGCAGCTGGCCGAGGCGCTCGGCACGCCGGTCTTCGCCGAGCTGGGCGCGGTGGCCCGTTCGACCGAGAGTGACAGGTCTCAGTGAAGAATCCGCTGACCAAGGTCGCCGCCGCGCTGCCGCCGGGAACCCTGGCGGTGGCCGGCGGCACCGTGGTGCTCGGTGCCGCCTCGTACATCCACCTCGGGGTGGCCGGCCACAGCCTCTCCGTCGACGACATGGCGAACGTCTCCCTGCTGTGGACGATCGTGATGTCCGTCGGGATCGGTGTGTTCTTCCCGATCGAGCAGGAACTCACCCGGATCGTCGCCGCCCGCGCCGCGCTCGGCCACGGTGCGGCACCGGTGCTGCGCCGTGCCACGTTGCTGACCGG
Source organism: Kitasatospora purpeofusca (assembly GCF_034043715.1). Taxonomy (GTDB): domain Bacteria; phylum Actinomycetota; class Actinomycetes; order Streptomycetales; family Streptomycetaceae; genus Kitasatospora; species Kitasatospora purpeofusca_A. The sequence continues at coordinate 47,293 of NZ_JAXCLC010000069.1, forward strand.
CGGGATCCTCGGCGTCGTCCTGCTGGGGCTCGGCATCGGCTCGCGGAAGATCGCCGATGTGATGTTCCACGGCGACCGCTCGCTGGTGCTGGCCCTCGGCGGCGCGTTCGCCGGCATGGCCGTCTGCTACCTCACCCGCGGTGTGCTGGCCGGCCTCGGCCGGTTCGGCGCCTACGGCACCCAGCTCGGCATCGACGGCGGCCTGCGGATCGGACTCGCGTTCGGCGCCGGCCTGGCCGGGGTGCACTCCGCGCTGGCGTTCAGCCTGATCCTCGCCCTGGCGCCGGTCGCGGCCACCGTGCTGACGCTGCCGCCGCTGTTCAAGGCGGTCCGGCCCGGCCCGCGGATCCCCTGGTCCGAGCTCTGCTCCGGCCTCGGCCTGCTGATCTGCTCGACCCTGCTGTCGCAGGTCGTGGTGAACGCCGCGGTGGTGAGCACCAAGCTGCTCGCCCCGGAGGAGTCGGCCCTGATCGCGGCGCTGCTCAACGCGCTCGTGCTGGCCCGGGTCCCGCTCTTCGTCTTCGGCTCGCTCCAGGCCTCGCTGCTCAGCGGCCTCTCCGCGGCGATCGCGGTGGGCGACCGCGCGGCCTTCACGGGTATGCTTCGCCGGATCGGCGCCGTGGTCGGCGGCCTCGGTCTGCTCGGCGGAATCCCGGCGGTGCTCCTCGGACCCCGGCTGATCCAGCTGCTGTTCGGGGCCGAGCCGGTGCTCGGGCACCTCGACTTCTTCTGGATGTCCGCCGGCACCGTGGCGTACATGTTCGCGATGGTGCTGGGTCAGGCGCTGATGGTATTCAAGCGGCACAACCTGCAACTGCTCTGCTGGGCGCTCGGCACCGGCGTACTCGCCGGCATCACCTTCATGCCCGGCGAGGTCGCCACCCGGGTGGTGGTGGCGTACACCGCCGGATCGGTGGCGACCGTGCTCGGTATGCTTGCCGCTCTCAGGAGCGGCTTCCCCGGTTCGACGGCGAACCAGGCCGGTACCGCGCCGAGTACGTCGGGGCAGGCTGTGCCCACCATGACTGCCCGGGTGAGCGGCGAATGACCGTCTCGCCCCCCGACATACGGATTTTTGCCGCGCACGAGCGCGGGAGACACCACGAACATGGAGCCCCCATGTCCCAGTACGACGATGTCTGGCTGGTGATCCCGGCCTACAACGAAGGCCAGGTGATCGCTGACGTTGTGGAGGGAGCGCGCAAGACGTTCCCGAACATCGTTGTGGTCGACGACGGCAGCGCCGACGACTCCGCCAAGCACATTATGAGCACCGGCGCGCACCTGGTGCGGCACCCGGTCAACCTCGGCCAGGGCGCCGCACTGCAGACCGGGCTGGCCTACGCCCTGGCGCAGAACGGCGCCAAGTACTTCGCCACCTTCGACGCGGACGGCCAGCACCAGACCGCCGACGTCGAGAAGATGGTCGCGCTGCTGCGCACCGGCGAGGCCGACGTGGTCCTCGGCTCGCGCTTCATCGAGCAGAACGGCCAGGTGCCGTGGATCAAGCGAGTGGTCCTGCGGACCGCCGCGACGGTCAGCCCCACCGCCCGCAAGCTCAAGCTGACCGACTCGCACAACGGCCTGCGAGTGCTCAACCGTGAGGCGGCCGGCCGGCTGCGGATCACCATGAACGGCATGGCCCACGCCTCGGAGATCGTCAGCTTCCTGGCCGGCGCGGACCTGCGGGTCGCCGAGCTCCCGGTCGACATCCTCTACACCGACTACTCACGCGCCAAGGGTCAGTCCCTGATCAACGGCGTCAACATCATCTTCGACATCTCGCTTCGGGAGCGTGGCCGCCGATGAACTACTTCTGGATCCAGTTGGTCCTGATCGCTGGCGCGGTCGTCCTCGCGTTCATGTTCATCCGGCGCTGGGACGCCGCGAACACCCGGGCCTGGAAGCGCATCGCGTTCTCCGTCTTCGTGGTCGCGAACATCTACGCGATCCTGCGCCCCAGTGACGTCACCTGGTTCGCCCACAAGATGGGCGTCGGCCGCGGCACCGACCTGGTGCTGTACGTGATGGTCCTGGCCATGGGCTTCCTGACCCTGAACACCTTCCTGCGCTTCCGCTCGCTGGAGAAGAAGCTCACCGACCTCGCCCGGACCGTGGCCATCAACGAGGGTGCCCGGCTGAACGAGGAGCGCTTCGACCTGGACCTCCCGGTCTCCGCCCCGGTGAACAGCGACGGAGTCTGACCTCGATGGCCACCTTCGAGTTCATGCTGCCGTACTACGGCGACGTGGCCCTGATGCAGGCCGCCGTGCGCAGCATCCTCACCCAGAGCGACCCGGACTTCCGGCTGACCGTCGTCGACGACGGCAAGGAGCCCGAGGTCCCGGGCTGGTTCGCCGGGCTCGGCGACGACCGGGTCCGCTACCTGCGCAACGAGCAGAACCTCGGCATCACCAAGAACTTCCAGAAGTGCGTGGAGCTCTCCACGGCGGACCACGTGGTCATCATGGGCTGCGACGACCTGCTGCACCCGCACTACCTGGAGACCGTCCGGGCGGTCCTCAAGGACAACCCCGACCTGGGCATGGTGCAGCCGGGCGTCGAGGTGATCGACGGGGCCGGTGTCGTCACCAGCGGCCTGGCCGACAACGTCAAGGACAAGCTCTACTCGCCGAGCGTCAAGGGCCGGCGGCTGATGGGCGGCGAGGAGCTGGCGGCCAGCGTGCTGCGCGGCAACTGGCTGTACTTCCCGTCGATCTGCTGGCGCGGCGAGGTGCTGCGGCAGGTCAACTTCCGCGACGAGTACTCGGTCATCCAGGACCTCGCACTGGTCGTGGACCTGCTGGAGCGCGGCGAGACGATGATGGTGGACAACACCACCGTCGTCTTCCAGTACCGCCGGCACGCGGTGAGCGAGTCCTCCGTGCAGGCGTTCTCGGGCACCCGCTTCGCCGAGGCGGAGAAGTACTTCAACGCGGTGGCGGAGCGGATGGACGCCCGCGGCTGGCCGAAGGCCGCCCGGGCGGCCCGGTTCCGCAGCGCCTCGCGCCTGCACGCGCTGACGATGCTGCCCGGCGCGCTGCGCCGCGGGAAGAGCGGCGGGGCCAAGGTGCTCGTCCGCCACGCCCTGACCTCGGGGCAGCGGCACGACGCCTGAGGCGTCCCGCGCCGGTGACGGCGAGCAGAACGGCCGTGGGGGGGGGGGGGGGGGCGGGGCG
>NZ_JAXCLC010000007.1:0-168281 GCF_034043715.1 Kitasatospora purpeofusca
CGGTGGTTCCGGCCGTCCCGCCGGGGGTGGACCCGGCGGTACTGCCGGGCGTGCCGGTGGCTCCCGGGCCGGGCGTGCCGGTGGCTTCCGGGGTGGACCCGGAATCGGTCGCGGTGGCCGACACGCCGGGAGAGCCGGGGGCCGTGCTGCCGGCCGCGGTGGTACCGGAGCCCGAGCCGGAGCTGGAACACGCGGCGAGGCTCACCGCGGCGAATGCCGTGAGGGTGGCGGCGAGAAGACGAGTGCGCATGCCGTCACCCTGTCATGTTCGCGCCGCCCAAGGGAAGATCTGTCGAATCCGGGATCGCCGCCCGGCCCCTCCCTCGTCGGTCCCGGCGGTGGAAGGCCCCGGCGCTGGAAGGCGGAAGCCGCCGCGGGGCGGGACCGTCCTCCCGACCGGTCCCGCCCCGCGGCGGCTTCCCTCCGACCCGGGGGTCAGGACAGCCCGCTGCTCTTCAGCCAGTCCTTGGCCACCGCCGACGGGTCCTCCTTGTCCACCGCGACCTTCTTCATCAGCGCCAGCAGCCCCGCCGTGTCCAGCTTGGCCGACACCGCGTTGAGCGCACCGGTCGTCGTCGCGTCCACCTTCGCCTTGTTGACCAGCGGCGTGACGTTCTGGGCGCCGAACAGGTTCTTCGGGTCGGTGAGCGGGACCAGCTTCAGCTGGGTGATCTTCGGATCGGTGGAGAAGACGTTGCCGACCTGGATCGAGCCGTCCTTGACGGCGTTGGCCGTGGTCTCGCCGGTCGACTTCCACTCCTTGAAGGTCAGGCCGTAGACGTCCTTCAGCGGCTGCTCCTGCCGCGACTTGAACTCCGGCGGCCCGCCGATGGTGAACTCGCCCGCCTTGGCCGCCAGGTCGGCGATGGACTTGAGCCCGAGCTTGTCGGCGCTCTCCTGGCTGATGCTCAGGGTGTCCTTGTCCTCGGCGGGCGAGGACTCCAGGATCCCGAGCGAGGCGGGCAGCGTCTTCGTCAGCTCGGCATTGACCGCCGCCGCGGTCGGGTCGGCCGACTTGCCGCCCAGGTAGGCGAGCAGCGCGCCGTTGTACTCCGGCAGGACGGAGAGGCTGCCGCTCTGCAACTGCCCGTAGAGCACCTCACGGCTGCCGATGTTGAACTTCTCCTCGACCTTCACGCCCTTGGCCCGGAGCGCCTGGGCGTAGATCGAGCCGAGCAGCACGTTCTCGGGGAAGTTCGCGGAGCCGACCACGACCGTCCCGCCGGGGGCGGCGGCCGCCGAGGTGCCGGCGCCGCCGGCCGCCGAACTCGACGCGCCGCCGCCCAGCGGGTCGCCACCGGAGGAGGAGCAGGCGGTCGCGGCGAGGACGAGCGCGGCCAGGGTGGCCACGGAGGCGGTGCGGCGCACCGCCGCCGCTCCGGCCGGCTTCGGGGCGGTGGAGCCGTTCAGCGGGATGAATGTCGACATGGTGACAGGGGTCCTCTCGGGATGGTCAACTCGGCAAGGCGGAGCCGGGAGCGGGAACGGAAGTAGGGGGGAGGGCGGGTGCCGGGAGCACGGTGGCCGGGACGCCGGCCCCGAGCGGTCACGACGACCGGCGGTCCGCGGCCCGCTGCTGCGCCCGCAACCCGGGCGGGAGCGCGTACCGGGCCAGCAGGGCGAAGAACGCCTGGGCCGCGACGGCCAGCAGGACGACCAGCAGCGCGCCGCCGACCGTCGCCGCGTAGTCCCGGGTGGCCAGCCCGTCGACGACGTACCGGCCGAGGCCGCCGAGCCCGACGTACGCGGCCACCGTCGCGGTCGCGATGACCTGCACCGTCGCGGTCCGGAAACCGGCCAGCAGGGTCGGCAGCGCCGAGGGCAGACAGACCTGCCACAGCACCTGCGGGTGCGTCAGCCCGACCCCGCGGGCCGCGTCCCGCACGTCCGGGTCGGTGCCCCGGACCCCCTCGACGGCGGCGACCAGCAGCGGCGGGGCCGCCAGCGCGACCAGCGGCACCAGGACGGCGGTGTCGCCGACCCCGGCGAGCAGGACCGCCAGCGTCACCAGCCCGAGCGTCGGCAGCGCGCGGGCCGCACCGGCCATCGCGGTCACCACGGTGACGCCGCGCCCGGTGTAGCCGATCAGCAGCCCGAGCGGGACGGCCAGCAGCGCGGCGTAGAGCAGCGCCTCACCGGAGAGCAGCAGGTGCTCGGCGATCCGGTGGGCGATCGCGTTCGAACCACTGCGGCGGTCCGGGTCGGAGAAGAAGTCCCCCAGCCAGGTGAACCAGTTCACTGCCCGGCTCCCTTCTCCCGGACGGCCCAGGGCGCGAGCAGCCGGCGGGCGCCGACCAGCAGCAGGTCCACGGCCAGCGCGAGCACCGCGATCAGGACGATCCCGGCCACGATCGGCGTCGGGAAGGTGCGCTGGAAGCCGTCGACGAACAGGTAGCCGAGGCCGCCCCGGCCGACCAGCGCGCCGACCGAGGCCAGCGAGATGCTGGAGACGGCCGCCACCCGCAGCCCGGCCACCAGGTAGGGGACGGCGGCGGGCAGTTCGACGGCGGCCAGCCGGTGCCACGGCCCGTACCCCATGGCGGTCGCCGCCTGCCGCACCGGGTCGGGGACGGCGCGCAGCCCGTCCACCGTGGTCGGCAGCAGCACGGCGACCGCGTAGAAGGTGAGCGGGATCATCACGGTGGCCTGGGTGGCCAGCCCGGTGTACGGGATGAGCACCACGAAGACGGCCAGCGAGGGCAGGGCGTAGACGATGTTGAAGACGGCGGCGAGCGGCTGGTAGAGGCGCGGGAACCGGGTGCAGGCCAGGCCGAGCGGGACCGCCAGCAGCAGGCCGATCAGCACCGGGACGAGGGCGATGACGGCGTGGTCGGCGAGCAGGTCGCCGAGGTAGCCGAGGTGGTCGCCGATCCAGTACCAGCGGACGAGCGGTTCATCGTCCACCGCCGGCTCCGTCCTTCTCGACCGTCTCGACCCTCTCGACCGTCTCGACCCTCTCGGCCGTCTCGGCCTTCTCCTTCTGGGCCGTCTCCGTCCCGGCGTCGGCCGTCCCGGCCTTGCCGGTCCCGGCCGCCGTGGCGGGCGGGCGGGCGGCCGCGAGCGCGGCCAGCACGGCCTCGCGGTCGGCCGTGCCGATCGCGCGGCCGTCGGGGTCCAGGGCGACGGCGATCCCGGTGGGGGACAGCACGGCCGCGTCCAGGGCGGCCCGCAGGGTGTCGGCATCCGGCCGGAACCCGGGCGCCGGCTCCAGGGCCGCGCCCGGCGCCTCCCGGTCGATCCAGCCGATGGGCCGCCGCCCGTCGTCCAGCATCAGTTCCCGACCGCCGAAGCGGACCGCGTGCGGTGACCGCCCGGCGTCGTCGTCGCCCGGACCGCCGGGTATCGGCCGGACGGCGACCGAGGCGGCCGGCCGCAGCCCGAGCCCGCGCAGGCCCCGGTCACGGCCGAGGAAGGCGGCGACCTCCAGGTCCGCGGGCGCCGTGAGCAGCGTGTGCGGATCGGCGAGCTGGGCGATCCGGCCGCGCTCGCGCAGCACCACCACCTGGTCGCCGAGCCGGACCGCCTCCTCGATGTCATGGGTGACGAACAGCACCGTCTTGTGCAGCTCGGACTGGAGGCGGAGCAACTCCTCCTGCAGCCCGGCGCGGACCACCGGGTCGACGGCGCTGAACGGCTCGTCCATCAGCAGCACCGGCGGGTCGGCGGCCAACGCCCGCGCGACACCCACGCGCTGCTGCTGGCCGCCGGAGAGCTGGAACGGGTACCGCTTGGCGGTCTCGGGCGCCAGCCCCACCAGGTCGAGCAGCTCGGCCGCCCGGGCGCGGGCCTTCTTCCGGTCCCAGCCGAGCAGATAGGGGACGGTGGCGATGTTGTCGATCACCCGCCGGTGCGGGAACAGCCCGGCCTGCTGGATCACATAGCCGATGCCGCGCCGCAGCTTCGCCGGGTCCAGCGCCGCCACATCGGTGCCGTCCAGCAGGACCCGCCCCGAGGTCGGTTCGACCATGCGGTTGACCATCCGCAGCAGGGTGGTCTTCCCGCAGCCGGACGGGCCGACCAGCACGGTCGTCCGACCGGTGGGGACGTCGAGGTCGAGGCCCTCGACGGCGACCGTGCCGTCGGGGTGGCGCTTGCCCGCGCCGTCGAATCTGATCACGGGGGATGTCCTCGTCTCGGCGGCTCCCGGTGGCGGCGCCGATGGTGGTGTCTGTCGCTCTGCCGGTCCGCCGGCCTGTCTGTGGTGTGCCTGTCGGTCGCGTGGTTGCCCGCCGTCGGACCGGCGGAAACTCTGATCAGCCTATGACCTGGTGAACCCGGTGTCCCTGATTTACCGGGCGTGGTCGGATTCACCAGGGGCGGCCGACGCGCACGCGGGGAGCGCGAGGCACGTGCTCCGCGGCGCCGAACCCCTCAACCTCCCTGACGGGTCGGCAGTCCGGCCGCCGCCCAGGCGACGAATCCGCCGTCCAGGTCCGTCGCCCGGTGCAGGCCGAGCTCGCGCAACGAAGCGGCGGCCAGACTCGACGCGTACCCCTCCGAGCACACCACGACCACCTCCAGGTCGTAGCCGGTGGCCTGCGGGATCCGGTGACTGCCCGTCGGGTCGAGCCGCCACTCCAGCACATTGCGCTCGATGATCAGCGTGCCGGGGATCTCCCCCTCGGCAGCGCGCTGCGCCGCCGGGCGGATGTCCACCAGCAGCGCGCCGTCGCGCTGCGCCCGGAGCGCCTCGTCCGGGCCGGGGCGGTGCACCCCTTCCCGGGCACGGTCCACCAGGTCGTCGATCGTGGTCACCACTGTTCGGGTCCTTCCTCGGAGGTGCGGACCAGGCCACCGGCCCGCAGTTCGTAGTGCGCCATGGAGTTGAGCGGCGGGGAATAGGCGTGCAGCGTCACGGCCGGGCCGGGCGCGGTGTTGCGGACGTCGTGCACGTACTCGGGGCCGAAGGCGCGGGTGGTGCCGGACCCGATCCGTCGGATCAGCAGCCCCTGCTCGGGACCGCCCAGCGACAGCTCCTCCAGCTCGCCCAGCGCGACGGTGAACGCTCCGCGCGAGCCGCCGTGGTCGTGGAAGCCCGTGGACTGGCCGGGCAGCCAGCTGATCAGCCAGACCTCGTGGTCCTCGTCGGCGGCCAGCCGCCGGTACCAGCGCTCCTCGGTGGAGAGGCGGACGTGGTGGATCCACTGCTCGGGCTGCTCGGCCAGCTCGCGGACGATCTCCCGCAGCGCGTTCGGGGTGAGCGGCGCCCGGCCCTCCCCGGTCGGTGCGGGTGCGGGTGCGGGTGCGGGTGCGTGGGCCGGAGCGGGTGCCGGGGTCGGCGCCGACGGGACCGTGACGGCGGTGGGCGGCGTGTCGAGTGCGAGGTCCAGGCTCATGTGGGTGTCCTCGGGACGGGCGGGCGGTGGTCGTGGAGCGGTTCGCCGTGCTCCCCGCGCGCCGCCGCGGGACATGGTGCGGCGGGGCGGGGTGGGACTGCTCGTTGCCGTGCGGTGCGGTGCGCTGCCGTGCGGTGCCTTGCCGTGCGGGCGTTGCCGTGCGGAGCGGTGGCGCGGGATCCGTGCCGGAGCCGGTGGCGGGTGCGTGCCGCGCCGGTCGGACCGGCGGGGCGGCACGGTGGTGCCGGGTGGCGTGGCGTCAGGAGAGCGGGTGCGCGGCGCCGGCCCTGGCGAAGGTCACAGGGCGGAACCGGCGGGAAGGGACTGCGTCAACAAGCACAGATGGAACTCGCCTGGCGTCGGAGGTCGACGTGCAGGCGGCAGACCAGAGTGGTGCCGGTGTCCATGCGCCGGATCCTTCCCGACGGGACGGCCGCGAGTCAAGCGAGCGCGGTCACGGCCGCCCGTCAGGTCCCTGGTCGGACGCGGTCGAACGCGGTCGGACGCGGTCGGAGCCCGTTCAGCGCCGGGCGCCGCCCCGGGCCCCGGGACGGTCCCGCACCGGCCCCGTCCTGATCCAGCCCCGAGCCGGCCCCGAGCCGGCGGGCCCGCGGCCCGGCAGGGCGTCACCGCCTTCCTCCCCGTCGCGCCCCGCCCCGGGCATGCATTCGCCCGAATGAGTAAGGGGTGCGCTCCCGGGGTAGATGACCGTTTCATCCCACCTACGAGACCCCGCGTGTCCGCCCGGCAAGATCGCCCCGGCCGCCTCGCGTCGGACGTATTGTCAGGCGACCGGAGCCGGGCCTACGGTCGACGCACCAACTTTCTACGCACGTAGACATCCACCGCAGGCAGCACCGCCCGCCGACCCTCGGACCGCGGGCCCGCCCCCGGACGGGCCGCGGAGTTGCGGAGGTACCCATGTCGCAGATCGTCCGCGCCGCCCTCGTCCAGACCCGCTGGACCGGCGACCAGGAGAGCATGATCGCCCTCCACGAGCGCTACGCCCGCGAGGCGGCCGCGCAGGGCGCGAAGATCCTCGGCTTCCAGGAGGTCTTCAACTCCCCGTACTTCTGCCAGGTGCAGGACCAGGAGCACTACCGCTGGGCCGAGCCCGTCCCCGACGGCCCCACCGTGCGGCGGATGCGCGAACTCGCCCGCGAGCTCGGCCTCGTCCTGGTCGTCCCCGTCTACGAGGAGGACCAGCCCGGGGTCTACTACAACACCGCCGCCGTGATCGACGCCGACGGCAGCTACCTCGGCAAGTACCGCAAGCACCACATCCCGCAGGTCAAGGGCTTCTGGGAGAAGTACTACTTCAAGCCCGGCAACCTCGGCTGGCCCGTGTTCGACACCGCGGTCGGCAAGGTCGGCGTGTACATCTGCTACGACCGGCACTTCCCCGAGGGCTGGCGCGCCCTGGGCCTGGGCGGCGCGCAGATCGTCTACAACCCCTCCGCCACCAGCCGCAGCCTCTCCGCCTACCTGTGGCAGCTCGAGCAGCCGGCCGCCGCCGTGGCCAACGCCTACTACGTGGCGGCCATCAACCGCGTCGGCACCGAGGAGTACGGCGACAACGACTTCTACGGCACCTCCTACTTCGTCGACCCGCGCGGCCGGTTCGTCGGCGAGGTGGCCTCCGACAAGGAGGAGGAGCTGGTCGTGCGCGACCTCGACCTCGACCTCATCGAACAGGTCCGCCAGCAGTGGGCGTTCTACCGCGACCGCCGCCCGGAGGCGTACGGACCACTGACCGAGGCGTGACGGAGAGGGGCACGAGCACACTATGACCAGCACCCCCGGCGGCACCCCCGCCAACACCCCCGGCAGCACCCCCCGCACCGGCACGGCCACCGCCCGGACCGGGCGCACCGCCATCCGCGGCGGCCTCGTCGTCACCGCCACCGAGGAACTGCGCGCCGATGTCCTCATCGAGGGCGAACGGATCGCCGCCCTCGCCGCCACCGGCAGCGAGGCCGCCCTCTCCTGGACCGCGGACACCGTGATCGACGCCGACGGCCACTACGTCGTCCCCGGCGGCGTCGACGCCCACACCCACATGGAGCTGCCGTTCGGCGGCACCCACGCCTCCGACACCTTCGAGACCGGCACCCGCGCCGCCGCCTGGGGCGGCACCACCACCATCGTCGACTTCGCCGTCCAGTCGGTCGGCGGCAGCCTGCGCGAGGGCCTGGACACCTGGCACGCCAAGGCCGAGGGCAACTGCGCGATCGACTACGCCTTCCACACCATCGTCTCCGACGTCACCGACGCCGTCCTCAAGGAGATGGACACCCTCGTCGACTCCGGCGAGTCCACCTCCTTCAAGCTGTTCATGGCCTACCCGGGCGTCTTCTACAGCGACGACGGGCGCATCCTGCGCGCCATGCAACGCGGCGCCGCCAACGGCGGGTTGACCATGATGCACGCCGAGAACGGCATCGCCATCGACGTCCTCGTCGAACAGGCCCTCGCCGCCGGGCGCACCGCGCCCCGCTACCACGGCGAGGTCCGCCGCGAACTGCTGGAGGCCGAGGCCACCCACCGGGCGATCAAGCTCGCGCAGGTCGCCGGCAGCCCCCTGTACGTGGTCCACGTCTCCGCCGCCGCCGCGCTCGCCGAACTCGCCCGGGCCCGCGACGACGGCCTCCCCGTCTTCGGCGAGACCTGCCCCCAGTACCTCTTCCTCTCCACCGACAACCTCGCCGAGGAGGGCACGGACGGCTTCGAGGGCGCCAAGTACGTGTGCAGCACGCCGCTGCGGCCCCGCGAGCACCAGGAGGCGCTCTGGCGCGGGCTGCGCACCAACGACCTCCAGGTGGTCTCCACCGACCACTGCCCGTTCTGCTACACGGGCCAGAAGGAGCTGGGCCGCGGCGACTTCTCGAAGATCCCCAACGGCCTTCCCGGCGTGGAGAACCGGATGGACCTGCTCCACCAGGCCGTGGTCGACGGACGGATCAGCCGCCGCCGCTGGATCGAGATCGCCTGCACCACCCCGGCCCGGATGTTCGGCCTGCACCCGCGCAAGGGCACCCTCGCCCCCGGGGCCGACGCCGACGTGGTCGTCTACGACCCGAACGCCGTCCAGACCGTCTCCGCCGCGACCCACCACATGAACGTCGACTACTCGGCGTACGAGGGGCGCACCCTCACCGGCCGGGCCCGTACCGTGCTCTCGCGGGGCACCGTGGTGCTCGACCGGGGCACCTGGCTGGGCCGGGCCGGCCACGGCGCCTTCCTGCGCCGGGACACCTGCCAGTACCTCGACTGAGCCACCCGCCCAGCCGCCCACCTGCCCAGCCGCCCACCCGGTCGCCCTTCCCGACCGCACGCCCGACCGCACCCCCGACCAACTCCCGGAGCCCGCCTTGGACATCGGCCTCGTCCTGCAGACCGACCCGCCCGCCCGCCTGCTCATCGATCGCATGATCCGCGCCGAGCGGGCCGGCTTCAGCCACGGCTGGACCTTCGACTCCTGCGTCCTGTGGCAGGAACCCTTCGTCATCTACAGCCGGATCCTCGCCGAGACCAGCACCCTCACCGTCGGCCCCATGGTCACCAACCCCTCCACCCGCACCTGGGAGGTCACCGCCTCCCTCTTCGCCACGCTCAACGACATGTTCGGCAACCGCACCGTCTGCGGCATCGGCCGCGGCGACTCCGCGATGCGGGTCGCCGGCCGCAAGCCCGCCACCCTCGACCGGCTCGGCCACGCGATGCACGCCGTCAAGGAGTTGGCCGAGGGGCGGACCGTCGAGGTCGACGGCACCGAGATGCACCTGCCCTGGGTCGGCGAGGGCGCACGCCTGCCGATCTGGATGGGCGCCTACGGACCCAAGGCTCTCGATCTGACGGGACGTCAGGCCGATGGCTTCATCCTCCAACTCGCCGACCCGTTCCTCACCGAGTACATGGTCAAGGCCGTCCGCCGGGCCGCCGCCGAAGCCGGCCGCGACCCCGAGGCGCTCACCGTCTGCGTCGCCGCCCCCGCCTACGTGACCGCCGACGACTCCCCGGCCGCCCTCGCCCATGCCCGCGAACAGTGCCGCTGGTTCGGCGGCATGGTCGGCAACCACGTCGCCGAACTCGTCCGGCACTACGGCGAGCACTCCGGCCTCGTCCCCGACGCCCTCACCGCCTACATCAAGGACCGCCAGGGCTACGACTACAGCCACCACGGCCGCGCCGGGAACCCCGACACCGCCTTCGTCCCCGACGAGATCGTCGACCGCTTCTGCGTCATCGGCCCGGTCGAGACCCACCTCGCCCGCCTCGAACAGCTCCGCGGCCTGGGCGTCGACCAGTTCGCCGTCTACGCCATGCACGACGCCGTCGAATCCACCATCGACGCCTACGGCACGGACATCATCCCCGCACTGGGCGCCTGACCGATCCCCTGACCGATCCCGGAGTGGGGCCGAACCTCCTCCGACGGCTCAACGGCCCCCGAAACGACGGCGTTTGGAGGCCCTGCTCCACCCGCTCCCGGCCCCGTCCGCCGAAGGTCCACCCCGGGGCGACGGCACCGGGCGGTCCGCCGGGCGGTGGATCAGCGTGAGCCCCTCGTGGTCCACCGGCTGCCACCGGTGTTCGTGGGTCGCGAAGGCGAAGCCCTGCTCGCTGTCCGTGCTGTACGTGAGGACGGCCCGGCCCCGGCCCCGGTATGCCCGCACCTCCTCCCACAGCACCTCACGGATCCGCGCCGACGGATCGCCGACGAAGACCCCGGGCGAGATCTCGGTGAGCCACCTGGTCAGCAGCCCCCGCAGCCCCACCGGGCAGTCCGCGAGCACCAGGGTGATCACCGGACCGCCTCGGCGCCGTGGTTGCGGCCACCGGCCAGCATGCTGCCGTGGTCGTCGTGCAGCATCACGACGTCCTCCTCCGGACCGTCCGGCCCGTCCGGGCCACCCGGGCCGTCCGTCTCGCGCGCCTCGCCCGCGCCGGCCTGCCGGTACGGAGCGAACAGGCCCTGGACGTCCGTGACCACCCGCTCCAGCAGCCTCCCCGCGCGGATCCGCTCGCGCAGCGCCCGCCGGGTCCGCCCGGCCACGTCCTCCGGCCCCTCCGCGGCCGCGTCGAACGCCGCCGGGATGCCGAACTCCACCTTGTAGAGGTCCGCGACGTCCAGCACGAACGACCGCTCGTGCCCCGAGTGCACGAAGCCGAGCGAGGGCGAGCACCCCAGCGCGACGACCACCGAGTGCGCGACCCCGTACAGGCACTGCGCGGCCGCCGTCACCGCCTGGTTCGGCGCGTCACCCGCCGCGAAGTCCCCCGGATCGTAGGTACGCCGCATCCAGCGCACACCCGTCCGGGCCGCCTCCGCGCGGTACACCTCCTTGACCCGGGTGCCCTCGCCGCCCAGCAGCTCCCGCCTGGTCATCCCCGCCGGCTCCGCGTCCGGGAACCGCAGCCGGTACATCTCCCGTGCCACCTCCAGCCGGTGGCGCCGGTTCACCCACGCCGTGGCCTGCGCCTCCACCAGCCCGGCCGACCGCGTCAGCGCCCGCCCGCCCGCGTAGTACCGCACGCCGTGCTCGCCCACCCACACCACGCCGGCGCCGCACTCGCCGAGCAGGCTCATCGCCTGGTGCGTCACCGTGGTACCCGGCCCGAACAGCAGCACCCCGATCGTCGCCGAGGGGATGTACCGGACACCGGACTCGTCGGTGGCGATGATCGCGTTGTCCTCGCGATGGATCGTGCAGCGCTCCAGATAGAGGAACGAGACCCGGTCGCCGATCCGGGTCAGCTCACGGGGAGAGGAGACCGGCCTGCGCGCCGGAGTCGTGGCCATCCCGTCACCCCCGCACCGGCGTGAGGGTCATCAGCCCGCACCCGTAGGCCTTCGCCTTTCCCAGCCCCGCGGTGAGGGTACGGCGCAGCGCGTCCGGATCGGTCACCCGCAGCCGGCCGTCGTAGGTCGCGGTCACCAGGGTGACCGTGTGGCGGCCGGCCTTCACCCGGTCGTTCTTGCCGAACGACACCGCTTGCTGCCGGTGGACCACGAGTTCGTGCTCGTCCCCCTCCGGCAGCAGCCGCCGGTCCGGCGCCTTCTCGACGACGGTGAAGCCGGACCGCTCCTGCTGCTTCAACAGCCAGGCCGCCTGGTGGCGTTGGGTGAGGTGCGCGGTCCGCTTGGTCGGCTCGTCCGGGTTGCGGCGGATGCTGTGGACGGGGTTGGCGGTCAGCCGGAACGCGAAGGTCGAACCGGCGGCGATACCGGCCAGGAACGCGCCGTAGTCGAAGGTCTGCCAGCCGCCGGTGGTCGGCCAGCCGGCCTGCTCGACCAGGTGGGTGAGGTCCGGGCGCTGCGGGCTCACCAGGTAGAGGAGTACCTCGGAACGGGAGTTGTGGTCGATCCGCCAGAGCACGCGCGGCGCCGACCCGCCCGCGGCAGGCTCGCCCGCGGCAGGCCCGCCCGCCGCCCAGGGGCCCGACGGCAGCGGTTCGGCGAACGAGGCCATCACGGCACCGTGCAGGAGCTGGGGTGAGGAGAGCAGCCGCCGGGCCCCGGCGCGGGCGGTGTTGACGCGAAAGCGGGTGAGGAACATGTCAGACCGATTCCGGTTCCAGGAGGTTCAGGTGGGCCGTCGGATCATGCTCGGCGGCGAGCGTCGGCGCGTTGACGACGAAGGAGACCACCCCGCGCAGCGCGTACCGGCGGTGCCGGGGGTCGAAGCTCAGCGGGAGGTCCCGCAGCAGGTCCGCCCGGGGCTGTTCCCCCGGTTCGGCGTCGGCCTGGACGGGCAGCGCCACGGACGCCGCGTGGTGACGCCTCCGGTACCAGGGCGCCGCCTGCCACGGCTCCCGCTCCAGCACCGACCGCAGCCCCGCCTCCGACCGGACCCCCAGGTCGACCGGCCCGCTCGGCGGGCACGAGCGGCGGCCCAGGTACGGGAGGTGCACCGGTGCGCGCAGCGCCGCCGCCAACGCGTCGACCGTCGCGTCCGGCCCCTCCAGCGCGGCCACGAACACCGCGTCCGCGAGGTAGAACCGCTCGGACAGCGGCATGGGCTTCCCGGTGTCCGCGTGGTGGGCCGTCTGGAGGTCCCGGACGCGGGTGCCCGGCTGGTCGGTGCGGACCGCGAACCGCAGCGCCGCCAGGTCCGCCAAGTCCTCGCCCCGGTCCCGGCCGAGCGCTCCCGCGAGCATCCCCAGCACCCCGCTCTTCGTGGGCGCCGACTCGGTGGTCCGCCGGACGAACCGCGCGGCGACCCCCCAGGACTGGAGGGGCCCGGCCAACCGCAGCAGCAGCACGCTCACCCGGCCGACCCCGTCAGCCGCTTCGACACCGCCACGCCGATCGCGCCGACCAGCTCATCGAGCCCCACCTCGGTGCCGAGCCCCGAGAGCGCGGCCGTCCGCTCGCCGACCCTGAGCACCCAGCTGTCCTCGGTCACCGCGCCGAAGGCCCGCTCCACCGCGGGCACGTACGCGGCCAACGCCGCACAGGCGCCCGCGACATGGCCACCGGTGAGGCCGTCGCCACCCGCCTGCACGGCCTCCTCGAACGCCCCGGCGAAGCTGATCGGCCGGGCCGAGCGGAGCTTGACGACCACCGCGTCCGGCAGGGTCTGGTTGGCGAAGGTGTTGATCTTGCCGGTGGGGATCGACATCACGAACGCCTCGACGAACGCCTCCACCGCACGCCGGACCGGCTCCGCCGCCGGTTCGTCCGCGCGCAGCCCGTCCCCGAGGTTCGCCCGCAGCCGGTCCACGTCCACCGCCGCGTAGCGGTACAGCGTCGCCGAGTTGAAGTCGACCGTGCCGATCATGCCGGCGCCGGGCTCGTCCTCGGACCGCTGGTCGTCCACGGCCGTGTAGTAGTCCGATTCGATCTCCACCGCGTGCACGCTGATCGCGTGGGCCACCTGCGCGGCGGCGTCCACATTGATGTCCGAGGCGTCCGCGACCATCCGGCCGAACAGCGCGATGTCCACCGAATGGCGGGTGTTCGCCGCCTCGCGGGCGCGGGCCTTGTTCTCCTTGCCCTTGAAGAACTCCTTCAACCCGCCGGACTCCTTCAATCCGCCGGACTCCTTCAACCCCTCGGCGGCGAGCGCCGCCAGGGCGTCCAGCTGCCGGCTGCTGAGGAACATCAGGTACTGCGACTCGGGCGCCGGATCGTCACCCTCGCTCTTCGCCTTCCGCGTCGGCGGAGCCACCTTGGCGCCCGTCGCGGCCGTGATCGTGTCGGCCGCCGCCTCCCAGGCCGCCGCCTCCTCGAGGCCCACCCCCAGCGCGGTGATCCGCGCCGCCAGCAGCTCCGCCACCTTCTTGGTGCGCACCCCGAGCTCGGCCGGGTCCAGCAGCCCGTCGAAGGCCCTGCGGGTCGCCCGCTTCCACGCCTGACTGGACACCCGGGCCCGCCGAACGCCGCCGTACACCGCCGACTTGGGCGAACCGGTGTCGTCCCGGTTGAGGTTGCTCGGCGGCACGGTCTGCAGGATGTGGATGTCCAGGATGGTCCGGCTGCTCACGATTGGTCCTTGTCGGTGTCGGGGTCGGTGTCGGTGCCCGGATGGTCGCTCCCGGTCCGGTCGGCGGAGGTCCCGTCCGTGGTGCTCCTCGGACGCCGGTACGCGTGGAAGCTGCGCCCCCAGGACCTGTTCACCTCGCCCCGGCCGTCCGGCAGTTGCCACCGGTACAGCTGGTCGGCGAGCAGCCCGTAGTCCAGCGGGACGGCCTCCCGGCGCAGCAGCACGACGATCTCCCGCAGCCGCTGCGCGAGGATGTCGAAGGTGGGCGCGGCGCCCGCCCGGACGAACCGCTTCCGCAAGGGCTCGTCGATATCGTCGGCTGGCATCAACTGCCTGACTGCTCCGCCCAGTTGAGGTCCACTGGTGCGGTGCATCCCGGTCTCGCGGTGCGACTGCTGGTGCAGCGACCAGAGGGTGACGGCCGTGTGCATCGCGTTCTCGGCCAGGGCGTCCGAGGAGCCGGTCCGACCCTGCGGATAGAGCCGCTCCAGGCCGGTCAGGCCCCACAGTTCGGGCAGCGCGCCGATCGGCCGGCCCGCGCCACGCCGGATCTGCGCGACCCGGGCGACGGCGGCGGCCTCGTCGGCGCGGTAGCCGCGCTGCAGTTGGCCGATGTGGTCGCGCGTCGCCGCGCCCGCCCGTCCGAGAGCGGCGAGCCGGGGCGGCGGTACGTGGTCGGGGGTCATCGCTCGTCGTTCTCCAGGGAGTCGTCGTGGTTCCCGGCAGGGCCGTCGGGCGGGTTCCGGCCGGGGAAGGCCCTGGCCAGCGCGAAGCCGAACCGCCGGAACGCCAGAGTGTCGTTGAGCCAGATCCGGCCGCCCGGGCCGGTCGCCACCCGGCCCTCCCGGGCCGCCTGCGGGGCGGTGTCCACCAACTCGGCGCCCAGCGCGAACAGGATGCTCCGGGCCTGCGCCTGCCAGTCCGCCAAAGCCCCTTCGGGGTCGGTCCGCTGGCCCAACTCCGCGATCCAGAGCCGGAAAGGGCCGTCCAGGTCGGCATAGCCGCGCTCGGCCGCCGCCGCCCTGGGCCCGTCGACCGCCGCACCGGTGGCCTCGGCCAGGTCGGCCGCCAGGTGGACGACCGCCTGGACAGCCTTGTCCGAGTGCTCCACCGCACTCACGGCCTGCCGTCCGTAGCGCCGGTCCTGTCGGTGCATCAGGACCACCGCCAGGGCGACGCTGTCGTCCACGACCTCGTCGAACACCGACTGCTGGGTCCCGTACACCGCGCCGATCGTCCGGGCGCGGATCAGGCGCCCGCGCTCCAGCGCTCGCTCCGTGGTCAGCCGGGCCACCCACTCCAGCACCAACGGGCTCAGGTACTCCGCTGGTTCACCGGGCTTCGCGGCCTTCGATGCGGTCTCCTTCTGCAGAAGCGCGGGCAGACCGCGCCATGCCGAACGCGCCGGATCGTGCTGACGGGGCAGGTACACCGGCACCCGGCCGAGCTTCTTCTCCTGGGGCCGACTGCGCCGCCAGCCGGTGAGCGGCTCGGTGAACCGGCGGTCGTGGGCCGCGAGCGGGTCCCCGTAGGAGAGCACCGCCCCGGTCACCGCGCTCCCGTCGTGGTGCAGCCGGATCCGTCGGGACTGCCAGGTGTACAGGTCGCGTGGTCCGGACGGGCGCTGCGAGGGGTCCGCCGCCTCCGGGTCGGCCTCCGGGCCGTACGGGCCGCGCCGCCAGGCCGGCCGGTCGTCCGGGCGGAAGCGGGCGCCGGTGGTGTCCGCGGCCACCAGGTTGAGGAGGAGGGTCTCCCGCAGGTCGTCCCCTTCGGCGAGGATGCCGCCGAGACCGCCCGCCCACCCCGTGCCCAGCGGGTACACCTTCCCACCCTTCGCCCGACCGTCACCCGCCGCGGCCGACTTGATCCCCGAGGTGTCGAAGGCGTGCGCGTGCACCAGCCAGCGCGCCGCCTCGGCGAAGGTGAGCCGGTCGACGGACGGCATCCGCATGGAGAAGAACGGGTCGCCGTTCGGCACATCGGCCACCAGCCGGTTCAGCGAGGCGACTTCGTTCTTCCCGGTGCGCAGATCCGGGACCTGGAAGAACGGGCTCACCGGGTGCAACAGGTCGAAGTGTTCACGGTGCCGGTCGAGGTAGCGGCCGACGACGGCGAAGGCGCCGGGGTCCTCCCACAGCTCCTCCCAGTGCTCCAGTTCGGCGGGCCCGTCCACCGCGTCGTGCAGGATCGCCAGCAACAGCCGCATCAGCGCGAACTCCTGCGTCGGCACGTCTCCGACCAGCCGGCGGACCGTGGCCGCTTCGGTGAACACCTCGCGCAGCGACAGCTCGGCGGTCGTACCGTCCAGCCGCCGCACCGGCAGCCAGGGGCGGGCGACCAGGTCGAACGACGGCACGTTCTTCACCAACCTCACCTCGCGGGCGCCGGCCGGGTGCACTGCCAGGCCGTCGCTCGGGTTGTAGTCCAGCTCGAAACCCGCCAGTTCGGCCCGGCCGTGCTCGTCGAGCAGCAGCACCAGCTCGCCGTCGAGCTGCGGACACTCCTTGACCTGCCACGCGGGGATGTACAGCCGTTCCAGCTCCTTGATCGCCTTGTCGATCACCCAGGGCTTGGAGAAGTGGTAGGGGAGCCGCAGGCTGCTGGCCGCGAGGGCCTGGGCGGCGTTCCAGGCGGGCACCGTCTCGGTCGGCAGCGGCAGGCCGCCGCGGCCCCGGTCCAACCAGGGGAGAGTGGTGAGGCTGCCGTCGGGGTGGCGCATCGCGACCATCACCTCCAGGCTCTCCTCGCCGTCCCGGACCTGGGCCTGGCCGGAACGCTGGTCGTCCACGTCGCCCACCCCGGCGTCCAGCCAGCCCACCAGGGACCGCCCCGGCCGCCGCACCTCGCCGAGCCGGAACACTTCGGCCCGGGCGGTCTGCGCGGCATCCGCGAGTCGCTGTTCCTCCGCCGCCTCGGCCATCGCGCCGGACCAGGCGGGCGGGCCGAGCGGTTCGCCGCCGTAGGCGCGCTGGACGAGCGCGTTGATGCCGTCCGGGAGCGTCAGGGGGACGTTCTCCGCCAGGTGCGGCCACAGCACGGCGGCCGAGCGCAGCAGGTGGTGCGGGCCGTAGACGGACACCGAGCCCTTCGCCGGGCCCGGCAGCGGTTGCGCCGCCCAGTCCACGCCGGTGACCAGGCAGCGCGCCGTCCGCAGCCGCGCCGGCCGGGCGCGCTGCCCCTCGCCGCGGCGGTGGCGGTGCAGTCGGCCCATGCGCTGGAGCATGAGGTCCACCGGGCACAGGTCCGTGACCAGGAGATCGAAGTCGACGTCGAGCGACTGCTCCGCCACCTGGCTGGCGACCACGACGTGCGGCCCGCGCGGCCGGTCCCCGGCGGGGCCGAACCGGGCCAGCAGGCCGTCGTCCTTCCGTGCCCGGTCGAGGTCGACGAAGCGCGCGTGCGCGACGGTGACGGCCTCGTCCCCGAACCGCTCGCGCAGCCGCTCGGCAGCCGCCAGGACGCGGTCGACGGTGTTGCGGACGACCAGCGCGCAGCCCCCGTCGGCAAGCTCGGCCGCCAGGCGGTCGGTGAGCACGGCGAGGTCGTCGTCCAGCCGTTCGAGAAGGACGGTGGTCCGACGGGCGGCGTCGGCCCCGGGGCGGCGCGTCAGGGGAGGGTGTCCCGGCGCGACGGCGGTGAGCAGGGGATAGCCGAGTTCCCCGGCGGCCCCTTCGGCTTCTTCCGGCGCCGTCACCGTTCCGCAGTACGCCCGCACCAGGGCGCGCCGGGTGGCGGCCGGCAGGGTGGCCGACAGCATCACCACCGGTACCCGGTAGGCGCCCAGCCAGGAGAGCACCCGCTCCAGGTAGGTGTTCATGTAGGCGTCGTTGGCGTGCACCTCGTCGATCACGACGACCTTGCCGGCGAGCGCGAGATGGCGCAGCGCGAGATGCCGGTTCTTGAGACCGGCGAACAGCACCTGGTCGATCGTCCCGACCGCGAAGGAGGCGAGCATGCCCTTCTTGCGTCCGCGCAACCACTGGTGGGCGATCAGCCCGGCGTTCTTCCGCCGCGCGCGATGCCCGGAACCCTGCGATCCGTCCGTGTCCACGGCCGCGATCCGGCGCCGGTCGGTGGCCATCATGCCCGCGTACTCGTCGTTGAGCGCGGCTTTCGCATGGGCGAGGAACACCGCCCGCTCGTCCCCGTCCGCGGGCAGGTGGTCCAGCCATGCGGTGAGGCGGGGGAACATCGCGTTGGCGGTCGCGCGGGTCGGCAGCGCGACGTAGCACCCGCCGGCGCCGGTCCGGGCGGCGAAGATCTCGGTGACGGCGAGCGCGGCCTCCGTCTTCCCCTCGCCCATCGGCGCCTCGATCACCAGCAGCCCCGGCACGGGCAGTTCGCGCGCCAGCCGGACAGCCTCCTCCTGAACCGGCCGGGGTGTCGCCCCGGCGGGCAGCTCGAAGCGGGCTTCGAGCAGCTCGTTCGCCGTCAGCGGGGGATCCCCGGCCTCCCAGACGGGCGGAAGGTTCAACCCGGCCCAGGCGGACCGGATCCGCTCCTCCTCCGAACGGGGGCGCTCCTGCGGGAAGTAGGGGAAGAGGTCGGGATTGCTGGCGATCCAGTCGGCCATGATGACGACACCGGTCAGCAGCACCTGGACGGGCTGCGGGAGCTTGACACCCTTGACGGTCGTCAGCAGGCGGTCGGCGCCGAGCACCGCCGTGCACGTGTCGAGCAGCTCGAACTGCACAGCGCGCCAGAGCGTTTCACTCGCTCCGGGCGTGCGGATCAGGTCCTCCCGCAGTTCGAGGTCGTGCAACTGCCCGTGCCCCGGCGGCACTCCGTGGTGTCCGCCGACCACCGCCGCCAACTGCCCGGCGCTCCGGTGCGCCCACCCGTGCCGCTCCACCAGCCATTCCTGAATGATCAGTTGACCCGCGAGCCCGTGCGGAGCCGTCCGCCGGTCGTCCCCGTACTGCTTCGGGTCGCGCATCGCCAGCCCGGCCGCCCGCATCCGGTCGGCGAGTCCGTCGACCTGACAGGCGAACGCGGGCGTGGCCTTCCCCACGTCGTGCGTGGTCGCCAGCCACACCGCGAGTTCCCGCGCCGACTCCTGGCTGTCCCCGAGCGCCGCGGCGATCAACTCCCGCACATTCCGCGGAAGCCACTCGTCCCACAGCAACCCCGCGACAGCCCCGCTGTCCGCCATGTGCCGCCACAGCGGCATCCACCCGGAGGTGTCCCGGTCGGACTTGGCCCAGACGGTGCGAGCGGCATCGGACAACCCCGCGGACAGGTCTGGACGGGTAGGCGTTCCAGTCACGCCGCCATTCAACAGGGCCTACGGGTGGGCACTGATTGATCGACCGGGAGTGATCGGACCTGATCGGAATTGAATTCTGGCGGCCCTATTTGCTTGGCCTTCCCGCGCTGTCTTCGACGGTCGGCCCGCGGGCCGGCAGTGGCACCTGCGGGCGCCGGTCAGGGGCCCTTCCCCGCCGCCCGGCATCCCTAAGCGGATACATCATCCGATTGTGTGCTACGGTCCCGACAAGCGGATGAACTATCCGAATGACTGGATGGAGGAGCGCATGACGAAGACGGCTCTGGTGACGGCGGGGACAGCCGGCATAGGACTGGAGACGGCCCTGGGCCTGGCCGACGCCGGGTTCTCGGTCACCGTGGTCGGACGCAACACCGGCCGGGGCGCCCAGGCGGTCGACCGCATCAACGCGACGAACCCGGCGCTCCCCGCACGGTTCCTGCCCGCCGACCTCGGCTCGCTCGACCAGGTGCGCGCGCTCGCCGACCGGATCGCCGCCGAGCACGCCGCCCGCGGCGAACCGCTGACCGTGCTGGTCAACAACGTCGGGGCGATGTTCCCCGAACGGCAGACCCTGGACGGGATCGAAGCGTCGTTCGTCGTCAACCACCTCTCGCCCTACCTGCTGACGGAACTGCTACTGCCCACGCTGACGGCCGGGGCCCCGAGCAGGATCGTCAACGTGACATCGAGTGCGGTCGGGCTCGCGAAGAGGTCCTTCGACACGGTCGAGCCGCCCGGCGGCTACTACGGTTTCCACTGGTACGGCCGCGCCAAGCTCGCCAACCTCGCCTACACGTTCGACCTGGCCACCCGACTGGAAGGCACGGGCGTCTCGGTCTTCGCGGCCGATCCCGGAGGCGCCGCGACCGACATGACCAACGGCACCATGACCGACCCGAAGATCGTCTCACCGGCCCTGCGGCTGCTGTGGCCACTGGTACGCCGCAAGTTCGAACGCTCCACCTCGGGTCCGGCATCCCTGGCCGCACGGCCTTCGATCGTCGCCGCCACCGACACCGCCCTTGCGGGTCGGACCGGCATCGTCATCGGAGCCCGCGCGCAGCCGGTGGCGCCGCTGCGCGCAGCCACGGACGCCCGCGTCGCCCAGGACGTGCGCCGGCTCAGTGAACGGCACGCACCTCTCACGGTCTCCTGACCCGAGAGGCGGTGCGGGTGCCGGCGGCGGCATCATCCGGATGGGGAATCCGGTTAACATGGCCCCTATGACGACGCCCCTGCGCAAGGACGCGGCCCGCAACTGGGACCGGATCGTCGCCGTCGCCCGCGCGCTGGTCGACCAGGGCACACCATTGCAGCTGAACGACGTCGCCGGCCGCGCCGGACTCGGAGTCGGCACCGTCTACCGGCACTTCGCCACCCCCGAGGCGCTGCTGGAGACCGTCGCCACTCCCTGCCTCGAAGCCCTGGTCGCCCACGGCCGGCACGCGCTGGCCGACACCGACCCCTGGCGCGCACTCGAGGCCTTCCTGTTCCGCACTGTCGAAGCGCAGGTCACCGACGCGTCCTTGGCCCCGGTCGCCGCCGCAGCCACCGACACCCTGCCGCGAACCACGGAACTCAAGGAAGAGCTCCAGTCGGTCGGCGGCGCGCTCCTCGACCGGGCCCACGACGCCGGGGCGGTCCGCCGCGATCTGGCCGCCGCCGACCTCGTCCCGCTCATGTGCGGCATCGCCTACGCGGTCAACGTCCACGACGGCACACCCGCCGACCGGATCGACACCGCGCACCGCTACCTGGCCACACTCCTCGAAGGACTGCACGCCACGCCACAGCACGCGTGAGAACACCGCCCGCGCACCAATCTGGGCGATCCGGGCGGTCCGTAGGGTTCCCCGTGGACGACGAGGTCGCCGTCGACCGCGTAGTGCACGCCCCTGTCACCGTTGATCCGAGCAGGAGCCCGAAGCACCTGCCCCCGGATCGGCTGAGGATCGTAGATCTCGTCAGCCACCAGAAGGCGCGCGGCTCGGGGCCGCCGCCGAACCGCCGGATCACCTCGGCCTCGGCAACACCCTCGACGAGTGCGAGGACCGGACCGGGGAGAACTCTTCCTCGTCCTCGATCCAGGGGCCGCCCGGGCTCGCGACCACAAGCTGTCGGCGCCCCGGCCAAGCCTTCTCGGACGTTCCGCCCAGACCCGGCAGGTCGGCCGATCAGTGGCTCCCCAACTCGCCGAAGTGGCTCCCGAACTCACCGAAGAACACCCGCCATGAACGAGTACACCGCCGCCCCGAACGGCCTGGACCCGGCCCGTTCACGCCGAAACCATGGCGCTTCATATGACCCGACAAGATCGGGCCGTTGCCCCCGCACCGGGCCCGACGGTGGGTCGGGCCCGGTGCGGCGCAGGGGACTACGAATCCTGCTGGGACCCGCGGCGGCGTGCCGGCCCAGCCGCAGCCGCGACAACTACCAGGGCAACCAGGGTGGCGACACCGAGCCGGACGCCGACGTCGGCTGGGGCGCTCGACCCCGCACCAGCCGCCACGCAGACGGCGAGCAGGCTCAGCAGTGTCATCTCTCCGTGGCGGCTGAGGCTGAACGGCATTGGCTTGGACGTCATGTGGTTCTCCGTTGATCAGATCGGAGGTCGAGGCCGCGATTGCGGCAGCGCCGTCGGAGTCGAAACGACTCGGTGGCGAGCGCTGGACCTGGCGCCCAGTATGCGCAGAGATGTACCGAAAAGAGCGGAATGACTTGTTGGAATGTAGCTGTTGGTGCGGAGGCAGTAACACAGTTGTCGAGACAGGTCATGGCAAGCAGGCGCGTTCGCGACGATGCGGACGACAGATCCCCATCGGAGTGGCGAAAAAGACAGGCCTTCCGATTCCAGGGATGGGGTTCGGGTGGCCAACCCCGCATGCACGGGGAGCAGAGGTCCGCTGGTGCCGCGAGGGCAGTCACACAGGGATCATCCCCGCGTACCGCAGGGATCGGCTGCCCATTGTATTTCGAGGATGTGATGTGAACGGCCCTCCCCGCATGCGTGGGGAGCAGTTCGTCTACGAGGTCCGGGGCGTCGTTCGCCGGGGGCCAACCCCGCATGCGCGGGGAGCAGGAGGAGTTCGAGCGGATGCGCCGCGACCTGCTGGGACCAACCCCGCATGCGCGGGGAGCAGATGAGCACCTTCGAGAAGATCGGCATGGGGATCGGGGCCAACCCCGCATGCGCGGGGAGCAGGAGACCACCTGCTCGAGAGCCGTGACGGCACTGGGACCAACCCCACATGCGCGGGGAGCAGGCGGCCGAGGTGGCGTTCTTGACCGTGTCCCAGGGACCAACCCCGCATGCGCGGGGAGCAGGCGGCCGAGGTGGCGTTCTTGACCGTGTCCCAGGGACCAACCCCGCATGCGCGGGGAGCAGAGCTCGAACGTCAACTTCGTCTTGCCGCGCCCGGGACCAACCCCGCATGTGCGGGGAGCAGGACCCGGCCACCTGGGCCAAGGCCAACCCCGGGGGACCAACCCCGCATGTGCGGGGAGCAGACACCGGCCCACCGGGGCAGCGGGGCGTCCGGGGGACCAACCCCGCATGTGCGGGGAGCAGCTGCAGATCGGCGGGGAGGCGGTGATGGAGACGGGACCAACCCCGCATGTGCGGGGAGCAGAATGGACCTCTCCGGCCGGGCCCTCGGGACTTGGGACCAACCCCGCATGTGCGGGGAGCAGAGTTCGTGAGCTGGGGTGTTGTCACGCGCGAGTGGCGGTTTTGGTAACTTCCTTTGAATCGGGCATTCTTCGCAATCCGGCGAGAGTGTGGGTCAATGTCAGGCTACTGGGCACGAAGATCGAGGGCAGGCGAGCCATGGCGAGTCTCCTTCGACGGCGGTAGCCGGTGTGCGGGCGTGTCGGATGCTAGGCCAGTGCAGCGGCGGCCAGCCTGGCGGTCTCGGCGATCAGTGGTTCATCGGCCGACGCGTCGGCGGCGTTCTTGGTGGAGAGCACGGCCACCACGATCGGGCCTCCCGCCGGGGGCCAGGTGATTCCGACATCGTTGGTGGTGCCGTAGCTGCCGGTGCCGGTCTTCTCTGCGACGGCCCAGGTTGTCGGCAGTCCGGCGCGCAGGCGGTTGGTGCCGGTGGTGTTGGTCAGTAGCCAACTGGTCAGCCGCTGCCTGTCGGCCGTGTCGAGGGCCTTGCCGAGGGTGAGTCGGGCGTAGGTGAGGCCGAGGGCGCGAGGGCTCGACGTGTCGGTGGGGCGGCCTGGTTCGGCGGAGTTCAGTGCGGGCTCCCAGCGGTCGAGCCGGGTCACTCGGTCGCCGACGGAGCGGCAGAACCGGGTGATCGCTTCCGGGCCGCCGAGTTCACGGAGGAGGAGGTTGGCGGCGGTGTTGTCGCTGTACTGGATGGCCGCCGCACACAGCTCCTCGACCGTCATGCCGGCTTCGAGGTTCGCGGGCAGGCCCGTGATCGGCGCGTAGCCTGATTCCGCTACATCCCTCGTCGTGTAGTGCAGTCGTTCGGCGAGGAACGTGCCGTCCTGATCGAGGTCCCTCAGCACCGCGGCCACGGCGATCGTCTTGAACGTGGAGCACATGGGGAACAGTTCGTCCGCGCGATACGCCACCCTCCGTCCGGTGGCGGCGTTTTGGGCGAAGACCCCCAGTCGTGCGGAGTGCAACCCTTCGAGCGCGCCGAACTGATCGGCGAGTTCGCCGCCACGTGCGTGTGTTCCCTGCGCGAGGGCGCGTCCTCCACTGGAGAGGACGGTGACTGTCGCGACCGCCGCGACTCCACCAAGGACCTGTCGCCGCCCCGGCCGGTAGTTCATGCCGCCTCCTCTTGATGCCGTGTTCGCGAGCATTCCCCGTACGCGCGAGGGGTCTTCTGAACGTATCGCCGAATTCACTGCGCCGGACGATGGGGGTGCGCTTCGACGAGTTCCCGGCCGGTTCGGGGCTATCGGGCCAGGCGGTCGATGGTGGCCAGGACGCCGGCCGGGCCGTCCTCGGTGGCGAGGGCCGAGGCGAGGGTGTGGGCGTGGGTGCGGTGGTGGGGGTTGTCGAGGGTCTGGCGGATGGCGGTGGCGAGGCGGGGGGCGGTGAGGCGGGGGAGGGGGATCGGGCCGGGGGAGGTGCCGAGGCGGGTGAGGCGGGCGGACCAGAAGGGGGCGTCGAGTTGGGCGGGGACGGGGATGGTGGGGGTGCCGGCGCGGAGGGTGGCGGCGGTGGTGCCGGCGCCGGCGTGGTGGACGGTGGCGGCCATGCGGGGGAAGAGCCAGTCGTGCGGGGTGTCGCCGATGGTGAGGACGTCGTCGTTGTCCTCGGGTGCGGCGAGGCCGCTCCAGCCGGACTGGACGACGGCGCGGACGCGGGCGGCACGGACGGCGGCGAGGACGGTGGCGGTGAGCCGTTCGGGGTCCGGGACGACGAGGCTGCCGAAGCCGATGTACACGGGTGGCGGTCCGGCGGCGAGGAAGTCCAGGAGGCGGTACGGGGGTTGCCAGTCGGGGTCGGTCCGGGGCCACCAGTAGCCGGTGACGCCGAGGGACGGGTGCCAGTCGGCGGGGCGGGGGACGACTCGTGGTGAGAAGCCGTGCAGCACGGTGCGATGCCGGCGGCCATGTGCTACGGAGCTTGCGGGTAAGCCGAGTTGGCGGCGGAGGCCGTGCACGGCGGGGGCGAAGAGCCGGTCGACGGCGGACTGCACGGCGTGGCCGGCGAGCAGGTTGCCCGGTCCGCCGAGGGATCGGGTGCCGGTGACGGCCGGGGCGAACTCGCGTGTGGGGGTGAGGGGTTGGAGGTGGAGGGCGATGTTCGGGATGCCGGCGGCCTCGGCGACGGCCTGCCCCAGGTCGGCGGTGGTGCTGGTGGTGAGGAGGAGGTCGGCGCCGGGTTCTGCCGCGGCGGCGATCCCGACGCCGAGGGCGGGCATGAACGCGCGGGCGAGGCGCATCAGTTGGATGATGCCGAGTGGCCCGGATCCGGCCCGCAGGAGCTGTTGGCCGTGGGCGGAGGCGAGTTCGGCGCGCGGGTCGATCGGCAGCGGGCGGAACTCCAGTCCGCAGGCGCGGACGGATTCGGCGAAGGTGGTGTGGGTGGCGAAGGCCACCTGATGGCCGGCCGCGTGGAGGCGGGCGCCGAGTCCGGTGAACGGAGCGACGTCGCCCCGTGAGCCGGCGGTGGCGATCAGGATGCGCATGGCCGCAGTATTCCGGGGCAGTCGGGTCCCGAGAAGGGCGCCACGCCAGCGGTGGACCGCGGGCCGCGGGCCTTCGCGCGCGGAGGTGCCGGGCGCGGAACCGTCCGGCGGTGGTGCGGCGTCCCTGCAGGCAGTACGGCGTGCACGGGGCCGCCGTACGGCTCGGAGGGCGGTTGGACGCATGAGCTTCGTCGCATGGATCGTGCTTGGCCTGGTGGCCGGGGCCCTGGCCAAGCTGCTGCTGCC
Source organism: Kitasatospora purpeofusca (assembly GCF_034043715.1). Lineage (GTDB taxonomy): Bacteria > Actinomycetota > Actinomycetes > Streptomycetales > Streptomycetaceae > Kitasatospora > Kitasatospora purpeofusca_A. The sequence goes on from NZ_JAXCLC010000007.1 coordinate 25,502, forward strand.
GGGGCGGGACCCGGGGGGCCTGGTCGTGACCACCCTGATCGGTGTCGCCGGCTCCTTCGTCGGCGGATGGATCTCCGCGAAGTTCCTGGACCGGCCGGTGACGGCGCAGTTCTTCGACCTGGCGACGTGGGCCTCCGCGATCGGTGGCGCCCTGGTGCTGCTGATTCTCTACCGGGTCGTCTTCGGCAACTCCCGCGACTGACGGCGGGCCGGGGCGAAGGATCGGGACGACTGGTCGGACCGGCCGCGCGGAAGACGGCGCGGCCGGTCCGTCGTGTCCGGTCTGTCGTGTCCAGCGGGTGGGTGCGGGAGGAACATGCGGCAGGTGGGTGGCGCCGCGCGGGGGAGGGTTGCGCGGGGGAGGGCTCAGGCCCTGGCCGCCAGGCCGCCGAGGATGAGCCGCCAGAGGGCCTCGAACCGCTCGTCGGCGGCCGGGTCGGACCAGCTCGCCGCATGGGCGGGGTCGTGGAAGTGGGCGGTCGCCTCGAACACGGCGCGGGCGGTCGGGCCGATGTGGACGGTCGGGTCGGTGGGGGCGGAGTGGAACTCCTTGCTCTCCACGCCGGCCCGGACGATATCGGCGATCTGGGCGATCAGCGTCCCGATGTGGGTCTCGACCGTGCGGCTGTTCTCGCCGACCAGCGTCATGTACGTCGCGAACAGCTGAGGGTCGTCGAAGGCCTTCCGGCGCTTGGCGGCGAAGAGCGCGGTCAGCCAGCGGTGCAGGCGCTCGGCGGCCGGCCCGGGCCCGGTGGCGATGAGGCGCAGCTCGTCGTGGGCCTGGGCGAGCCAGCGTTCGGTGACGGCCTCGCGCAGCGCCGCCTTGCTCGGGAAGAAGCGGTAGACGCTGCCGTGGCTGACGCCGAGCGTGCGGGCGACGTCGACGACGGTGGCCTTCGCCGGGCCGAACCGCCTGAGGACGTCCTCCGTCGCGCTCAGGATCTGCTCGGCGGTGAGTGCGCTGTCCGTGCTCACGGGGCGGTACGTCCTTACGGGTGAGGCGTCCGCCCGCCGGGGTGCGGCGGGTGGACGGTCTGCCGGGCGGCAGCCGGTCGAGGGCGGGGCCGTCGGTCGGCCGGGCGGTCGGCGGCTGGTACGGGTGCTGACGGCCCGCCCGGAGCGGGCTGCCGACGCGGCCGCGACCGCGCTCAGTGCTCGCTGTCGAGATGGGCCATCTGGGCGGCAGCGTACCTGTCGCCGGCCGCGGACCCGGCGGGGACCGCCGCCTCGATGGCCGCGAGGTCGGCCTCGGTGAGGGTCACGTCGAGCGCTCCGAGGGCCTCGGTGAGGCGGTCGCGGCGGCGGGCGCCGACCAGCGGGACGACGTCCTCGCCGCGCGAGGCGACCCAGGCGATCGCGATCTGCGCGACGGTGGCGTTCCGTTCGGCGGCGACCGTGCGCAGGGCGTCGACGAGCCGGAGGTTGTGGGCGAGGTTGTCGCCCTGGAAGCGGGGGCTGTGGCCGCGGAAGTCGGTGCCGGACAGTTCCCGGTCGTTCTGCCAGTGGCCGCTGAGCAGGCCGCGCGAGAGCACACCGTAGGCGGTGACGCCGATGCCGAGCTCGCGCGCGGCGGGCAGGATCCCGGTCTCGACGGAGCGGGAGATGAGCGAGTACTCGATCTGGAGGTCACTGATCGGGTGGACGGCGGCGGCCCGGCGCAGGGTGTCGGCGCCGACCTCGGAGAGGCCGATGTGGCGGACGTAGCCGGCCTGGACCAGCTCGGCGATCGCGCCGACGGTCTCCTCGACCGGCACGGCCGGGTCCAGTCGGGCGGGGCGGTAGATGTCGATGTGGTCGGTGCGCAGACGGCGCAGGGTGTAGGCGAGGGCGGTCTTGACCGCCGCCGGGCGGGCGTCGTAGCCGAGCCACTGGCCGTCCGGGCTGCGCTGGGCGCCGAACTTCACGCTGATCCGGACGTCCTCGCGGTCGCGGCCGCGCAGCGCCTCGTGGATCAGCAGCTCGTTGTGGCCCATGCCGTAGAAGTCGCCGGTGTCGAGCAGGGTGACGCCGGCGTCGAGGGCGGCGTGGATGGTCGCGACGCTTTCGGCCTCGTCGGCGGGTCCGTAGAGGTCCGACATGCCCATGCAGCCGAGGCCGAGGGTGGAGACCGTCGGGCCGGTGGCGCCGAGCTTGCGCGGGGGGAGGTGCTGGGAGTTCTGGGTGGTGGACATGGGTCAACGATGACACAGCGAGTGACAGAATTCAAAATCTGTCATCTGAAATCTGTTCGCTGTTATTTGTCGATCGCTGGGCCCGGATCTGGCTGCAGAGGCGCTGCGGGGCGGGCTCTAGGGCGGGCGCCGGGAGGCGCGGGGCCATTCAGGCCTTGGCCGCCGCGTACCGATGGGAGGGCCTCATCCCTTGTGCACGCCGCACTCCCCGCTCCGGTCGCAGTACGGCGGCTCCGCGCTCCGGCCGCAACCGCACAGCATCGCCCGCGGTGTCTCCCGGACCTCGCCCGACGCGTCCGTCACCCGCAGTTCGCCTCGGACCAGCAGCCGCCCGTCGGCCGCACGCCGCACCGCGGTCGGCCGCTCCGGGAGCTCCGCCCCGCCGTCCGCCAGCCGGTAGGCCAGCGCTCCCGTCGGACAGCGGCGCACCACTTCGGCGATCACCCCCGGCTCGGCGGCGTCCGGCATGATCCACGGCCGCCGCGCCGTGTCGAACACCGCGGGCAGCCCGTGCACGCACTCGGCGGCATGCCGGCACAGCCGGGCGTCGAAGGACACCGTGATCCCGTCGCCCCGGTAGGCCCGGGCGCCGCTGCCGCGCCCACCCGCTGCCCTTCCGCTCCCGCTCTCACCCGCGCGCCCGGCGTCACGCATGCCCTCGGTGCCGCCCGCGCCCTCGGTGCCTGCGCGGCTGACGGCGGCCATCAGTCGCTCACCCGGCTGCGGTTCTCGTACGCCAGGTCGACGTACTCGGGATGCCGGAGCATCCACCCCTTGATGAACGGGCACGTCGCCAGGACCGCCAGCCCCCGCGCCCGCGCGTCGTCCAGGGCCGCCCGCGCCAGCGCCCCGCCGATGCCCTGCCCCTCGTACGCGGGCTCGACCACCGTGTGCGGGTACACCACCAGCCCGTCGCTGCGCAGGTACTCGGCGAACCCGGCCAGAGTGCCGTCCGACCACGCCTCGAACCGGGTGGCACCTTCGGCGTCACGGATCGTGACTGTCATGGCGGACTCCTCGCTGCTCGACCTACTGCCCGATGCTTCTTCGCTGCTCAACGCACTGCTTGATCCACTGCTCGGCCTGCCAGCCGGCCCGCCGCCGCGTCGGGGGCGCCGGTCCATCATCGAGCGGACGCCGCGGCCCCGCCCGCCGAACTGTCGACGCTCGTGACGGCCGCACCCGGTTGGCCCGCAACCGGTGCACCCACCGCCGCGCTCGCGGGCCCCGAGCCCGTCGCCGACCGGCTCCCACCCGGTGCGCGCAGCAAGTGGGCCCGCGCCGGGGGGACGTTCCGCCACACCACCCGGCTCCCCAGCCCGTACTCCTCCTCGAACCGGCGCAGTAACCGCGCCACCGCCCGGTGCCGCGCACTCTGCCGGGGGCCGGACGTCAGCAGCCGTGCCGCCGACGTCCCCAGGTATGCGAAGTACGTCAGCTCGCCTCCCGGCACCAGCAGCCGCAGATAGAGATCGAGGATGCGCCGCACCTCCGCCGGCTCGAAGTTGGTGAACGGCAGCCCCGACACGATCACGTCGTACCGTTCGGCCGTCGCTCCCGACCGACCGTCGCCGTGCGCCCCGTCCCCGGCGTCGGGTGGGCCGCAGCCCGGGAGCTCCTGCACCCGGCATGTCGACAGCCGCAGGTCCAGCTTTCCCCCGCGCCGGGCCAACTCCTCGTCCGCCCGCAGCCGTTGGGCGAACCGGGGATTGGGCTCCACCACATGCAACCGGTCTCCCGCCCGCAGCACCCGGACCAGCCGCCGCGTCACCGCGCCCGTCCCGGCACCCACCTCCAGCACCGAGAGCGGCTGGTCCGGGCGGCTCGTCGCCGGGATCGCCAACGCGTTCACCAGATCCACCCCGCTCGGTGCCACCGCGCCCGTCCGCCGGAATGTGCGCAGCGCCTCGGACAGGAAGAGCCAACCGTCGCCACCGTCCGGTCCCCGTCGCCCGGCGCGAGCGGTCGGGGTGTTCGCGATCTCTGTGGTGTCGGTGTCGGTGTCGGTGTCGGTGCCGGTTTCGGTGTCGGTGTCGGAGGCGGGCCCACGAACAGGCTGATGCGTCGTCATGACAGCGACGTTAGAGACGGTCCGACCTGCGTGGAATGGCCGAAAGATGCTCCGTACCCCCGACGAAAGTCGAGGGTGCCGATGGCCGATCGACAGGGGAGACGCACTGCCGGTTCGTCGTAGCATCGGGGCCCGGACGACGGACGGAAGGAGGCGAGATCCCCATGGACAACCAGAAACCCCTGCTCGGCTGGTACGCGCCCGGCCGGCACCGCCCGACCGAGACGCTGCTCCTGCTGACCGTCCTCGCACTCGTCGTCGAGGAGAGCCTCGCCCAGTGGCACGTCCACGACCTCCCCTGGCACCCGGTGCGCATGGCCGGGGCCGTCCTCGCCCCGCTGTCCCTGCTGCTGGCCCGTCGCCACCCGGTCGCCGCCGCCGTACTTCCCGTACTGTTCAGCGGACTGCTGAACCGCGCCTTCCCCGGCCTGTTCAGCCTCTACCACCTGGCCTCGACGGGCCGCTCCGGCCCGGCACTCGTGGCCGCGGCCGTGCTCGCCGGGCTCGGTGCGGTCCGTGCCGAGTCCCTCGCCGACTGGGCCGGCAGCACCGGTTCCCAACTCCTGGTCGAGGCGGCCGTCGTCTCCCTCGGGCTGTGGCTGCACGGCCGCCGCGAGCTGATCCGGACCCTGAACGCCAAGGTCGAGGCACTTGACCGGGAGCGCGAACTCCGAGCCGAACAGGCCCGCTCCGCCGAACGCGCCCGGATCGCCCGCGAGATGCACGACGTCCTCGCCCACCGGCTCAGCCTTCTCGTCCTGCACGCCGGTGTGCTGCGCGACCAGAGCCAGGCAGGCACGGTGGCGGACGACCCGGACCGCCTCGCCCACCGCCTCGAACTGCTCCGGGCCACGGCCGCCCGCTCGCTCGACGACCTGCGAGACGTACTCGGCGCGCTCCGGGCCGATCCGCCCGAACCCGTGGGGACGACTCCGTCGTCCGGTCCGTCGGAGCCGGTCGTCCCGTCCGGCCACGCCGGACCAGCCGGTGACGCCGGGGCGCCCGACAGCACCCGAACCGCCGTCGGGCCGTGGAGCGCGAGCGCGAGTACGAGAGCGAGTACGGGCGGGAGTACGGGCGGGAGTACGGGGCCGGGCACCGAATCGGGCCCCGCTCCCACTTCGGCAGGCGACGCGCTGCTCCCCGGACTCGCCGCGTCCCGTCCATCCTCCGATCCCCACCGGCCCGTCGACCCCGACGCGCCGGCCGACTCCAGTCCGCCCGTCGCCGCGCCCGCCCTGCGCGACCTCGCCGAACTCGTCGCCGAGGCCGCCGGCTCGGGCCAGCGCGTGGAACTCGCCCTCACCGGTGACCCGGAGGACATCCCGACCACCCACCGGCTGGCCGTGCACCGGGTCGTCCAGGAGGCGTTGACCAACGCGCGCAAGTACGCGCACACCGCCCCGGTGACCGTCCGCGTCCGGTACGGCGCGCCCGCGACGACCGTGGAGGTACGCAACGGCGCGGGTGACCCGGCTCCGTCCGGTGCCTGTACCGGGGGCGGTTACGGCCTGGTCGGGCTCGGCGAGCGGGTCGGTGCGCTCGGCGGGCACTTCGACGCGGGCTCCGACGGGCGGGGCGGGTTCCGTCTCGCCGCCCGCCTCCCGGCACCGGCCCGGCCCCCGGTCCGGCCGCCGCACCCACGGCCGCCCGCCCCACCGGCCGTCCCGCCGCCCGGCCAGCACACTGGCCAGCACCCCGCCCCGGCGGCCGCCGGCCCGCGGACCGGCCCGAACCCGCCGAGTGAGGCGCTGTGATCCGCACCATGGTGGTCGACGACGATGCGCTGGTCCGGCTCGGACTCGTCGACCTGCTCGCCCAGGACCCGGAACTGACCGTGGTCGCCGAGGCCGCCGACGGACTGGAGGCCGTCGAACTCGCCACCCGCCACCGCATCGACGTCGCCCTGATGGACATCCGGATGCCCAGGCTCGACGGCATCGCCGCGACCCGGCGGCTGCGCGCGCTGCCGGACGGTCCGCGCGTCATCGCGCTCACCACCTTCGACCTCGACGAGTACGTCTACCGGGCGCTGGCAGCCGGCGCCGACGGCTTCCTGCTCAAGGACACCCCGCCCGCCGAGATCGCCCGCGCCGTCCACGTGGTCGCCGGCGGACAGGGCATGCTCCACCCGTCCGCCGCCCGCCGCCTCATCGACCGTTACCACCGCACCGGCGAGCCACGCGCGGTCGCGGCCCGGAGCCGCCTGGAGGGGCTCACGCCGCGCGAGGGCGAGGTGCTGCGGGAACTCGCCGTCGGCCGCTCCAACGCCGAGATCGCGGCCGTCCTCGGGATGCGCGAGAGCACGGTCAAGGCCCATGTCAGCCGAATCCTCACCGCGCTGGGAGTCGGCAACCGGGTCCAGGCGGCACTGCTCGCCCGGGACGCCGGCATGGTGGACGACAGCGGCTGACCCGACCGCCCTCGGCTCGTGCGACGATCCGTCCGCACTTCTCCACCATCGCGTGGGAACACGGTGATTTGCCCGAACCGACCGCTCCCGGATCAGCGTCGCGCCGTACTCGAAGCCGATCCGCCGTCACCCATCTGGCTTGGAAAAGGCGCGGCTTGGCGTTCTGTGCTGCCGAACCCCGGCCCCGGGTCCATGGTGGAGGTGGGCGCGATCCGGCGACCGCGCCCGCGCGCCGAGCCGGGTTCGCATGTCGTGCGCCGACCGCCGTTCAGCGGCCGGGCGACGGGGCGGATTCCCGACCCCGGCACGCTGGGAGCAGGGCCACCTCGCAGGAAACCGAACGGTTCTTCTAGGCTCACATCTCGGCTTCCCTGCAGCGGTGCGTCGTTCTGCGCCCGCCGCAAGGGAAGCCGCCGTCCACGGTGGCTCCGGGACGATCGGGGCCACCGGATCGAGCGAGGAGGACGTACATGCCACACACGCCGCCCAGCCGTTCCAGCGCAATTGGAACGGACGGAACCTCTTGGTGTCCCGCCGTCACGCCCGGGCCCGTCGGCCCGGCGGCCTGGTCGGGGCGGACCGGCCGCACCGGCCGATCCGCGCGGCCGCTGTATACCGGCGGCGGCCGCGGAGGCAAGCGTTGAGTCCTCAAGCCGTCCGCCCCGCGACTCCCGCGGCGAGCCCCGTGACCGCCGTGACCCCTGTCCCTGCCGCTGCCCCGGTGGCCGTCGCCGCCGGCACGATCACCACCCCGGCCGCCCCAACACCGGCTGCCGCCACCGGATCCGCCACGGCGAACGTCGCCGCCACCCCGGCGAACGCCGCCGGCACCACGACGGGCAGCACGATGACGGCCGGCGCCACCACTGCCGCCGCCGCCCTCGGAACGACCGTGAGAACCGGCACCGCCCGAACCGCCCTCGCCCAGGCCGCCCCCACACCCGCCGCCGCGTCACCCACCGCCGCGGCCCCCCGCACTCCGGCCGTCCCCGACAGCGAGGGCCAACCCGGCCCCACCGCCGCTCTCCCCGGTCTGCCGCAGGCCCTCAGCACCCGCGCCCGCACCCTCGCCGGAGCCGTCCGGCGACGCTGCGCGGACCTGGCCCGGATCGAGTCCCCCAGTGGCGACGCGCCCCGACTCGACGCCCTCGCCGAGGAATTGGCCGCCGGATTCCGGGCCACCGGCGCCACCGTCCAGCGCGAACCGGGCCCGGCCGGCGACCACCTCGTCCTCCAATGGGAGGGCCGGGACGAAAGCCTGCCGCACCTCCTCGTGGTCGGTCACCACGACACCGTCTGGCCGGCCGGCATCCTCACCGACTGGCCGGTCACCGAGCAGGACGGCATCCTGAGCGGGCCCGGCGTGGTCGACATGAAGGGCGGACTCGCCATCCTGGAAGGCGCCTTCGCCCTGCTCGCCGACCTCGGCCAACGCCCCCACCGCACGGTCCGCCTGGTCGTGGTCTCCGACGAGGAGGTCGGCAGCCCGGACGGCAAGCGCCTCGTCGAACGCCAACTGCGGGACGCCGCCGCCGTACTGGGCCTCGAACCGCCGCACCCGGACGGCCGGCTCAAGACCGCCCGCCGCGGCTCCACCCGGGTGCGGCTCACCGTCACCGGGCGCGAGGCCCACGCCGGCAACGACGCCGCCGACGGCGTATCGGCAGTGGACGAACTGGTCGACCAGCTCGTCGCCGTCCGCGGCCTCGTCAGCTTCCCCGGCACCGAGCTGAACGCGGGCCGGATCAGTGGCGGCAGCCGGGCCAACGTCGTGGCGGGCCGGGCCGAGGCGGAACTCGGTCTGCGCTTCTCCACCACCGAGGCGCAGCGCCGGACCCTCGACCACCTCGCCCGGCTGACCGCGCTGCGACCGGGCGCGCGGGTGCGGACCGAGGTGCTGTCCAGCCGCCCGGCCTGGCCCGAGCGCTCCGCCAACCCGCTGCTGCGCCATGTCCGTTCGCTCGCTGCGGTGCTCGGGCAGCAGCTGGACGGCGGTCCGGCGGGCGGCGCGGGCGACACCAACCTGCCGGGCTCGCGCGGACTCCCCACGCTCGACGGCTTCGGCGCCGTCGGCGGCGGCGCGCACGCGCGGCACGAGCACATCCGGATCGACCAGCTGGCACCGAGGATCGCCCTGCTGGCGGCGCTCCTCGCCGTCCCGCTCCCACGGCTGCGCGACCGCTCGGAGGGGTGACAGGGCGGAGTGTGCCGGCCGGTGACGGCTGACGCGTGACCGTGGACCGTCGGCGGACAGCTGACGGCTGGCAGATCGTGAAATCTGTCAGCCGTCGGCTGTTCAGTGCGCTTCGGCTTCCTCTCCGGTGCCCGCGAGCAGCGGGTAGAGCCGGGTGACCGCCGCGACGGGGTGCGTCCCGGTGCGCGGTTCGCGCTGCCGGTAGGGCGCGAGCAGGGCTCGGACGGCGGCGCCGAGGTCGGCGAGTTCGTCGCTGGTGAGGTGCAGGACGTCGCTGGAGGTCTGGTCCCGCTGCCATTCGGCGGGTGCGGCGGACCGGTTGGCGAGCCAGCGGCGGTAGCTGCCGTCCTCCAGCTCGGTCGCCAGCTGGGGGGTCAGGTCGCCGCCGGTCCGGCCGGTCGCCGACGGACCCGGCTCGGGAGGCATCAGCGACCCCTCCCATCGCAGCCGCCACGGACGGGAACGGCCGTCCCCGGTCGGCGCCTCCTCGATCAGCCCGTGCCGGGCCAGCTGCCGGAGGTGGAAGGAGCATGTCCCGGAACTCTGGCGGAGCATCTGCGCCGCCTGGTTCGAGGTGATGCTGCCCCACTCGGCGATCAGGTCGAGCAGTGCGGCGCGGACCGCGTGCTGCGGCAGCGGTCGCGAGGGCGCCCCGCTCCGGGGGACGGCCGGTTCGGCGGGAGTGCTGTGGGTGGTCACTTTGCAAAGAGTCCACTTTGCAAAGTTCTTTGGCAAGTCGGGATCGCGTCGATTCGTAGCCAGTCGGGTGTTTGCCCAGCATATGAGGCTAATGAGGGCGGGTGAGGGATCGTTCGGCGACGGCTTCCCCACACTTTGCAAAGTGCCCACTTTGCAAAGTGTGGAACAGTGACGAGCAGTCGAGCCGAGCCGAGCCGATGCCGCATCGCCGGTGCCGGATCCTGCCGCCACGGTGCCGCATCGGGCACGGTGGCGCGGAGAGCACGGTGACGCAGGGCTTCGGACGCACGGCAACGCGGGACTTCGGGCACAAACGGCAACGCAGGCTTCGGATACGCAGCCACGCAGGATGGGGCACGCGCGAGCGCAGCAGCGCGGAAGCCGCAGGCATCGCAGAGGGGGAAGGACCATGGCGCGACGCGGGTCGGTGGAGCGGCTGGAGCAGGTGGAGCCGGTTCGGGGGCAGGTGAGGTCGCAGGGCGAGGTGCAGGCGGCCTACCCGGAGGTGCCGCCGGAGGCGTTGCGGGGTGAGGTGCGGCGGGTCACCGTCGTCGGGGAGGACGTCCTGCACCGCCGGTGCCGGGAGGTGGCGGAGGAGGAGTTCGGCACTCCCGCACTGGCGCGGCTGATCGACGACATGTTCGCCACCATGCGGGTCGCCGAAGGGGCCGGACTGGCCGCGAACCAGATCGGCGTCGACCTCCGGCTCTTCGTCTGGGACTGCTTCGACGATGACGGCGTCCGCCACGTGGGCCACATCCTCAACCCGGTGCTCGACGAGCTGCCCGCCGGGGCGCGCCGGCTGGTCGAGGCGGAGGAGGGCTGCCTGTCCGTCCCCGGCCCGTACGCGGACCTGGCCCGCCCGGACCGGGCGGTGGTCCGGGGCCGGGACCTGGACGGCCGGCCGCTGGTCGTCGAGGGGCGCGGCTACTTCGCGCGCTGCCTCCAGCACGAGGCCGACCATCTGGGCGGCGGCCTCTACATCGACCGTCTCGCCGCCCGGGAGCGGCGCGCGGCGCTGCGCCGGATGGAGGAGCGCAAGGCGGAGGTGTTCGCCGGGCGGGCCGTTCGCGCGGAGGAGCTGGCCGCCCTGCGCCGGACGTCGGCCTGACCTGGGCTCTTTGCGCCGTCGGCGGGTGACCGACAGCGACGCGCTCCACTCGGCCGGGCCCGAGCCCCCAGAGGCCCGGGCCCGGCCTCTGCTCGACCCCTCCCCGCCGTTCCAGTTCCGGGCCGCTGCCGGACTCCGGGCCGTCGCCCCGCCCCCGAGCCCGCCGCCCCGACATCGGCGGTGCTCCCTTGTCAGCCGCCCGTCTCACCGCGCACAATGGTACCGACCGAACGGTCAGTCGGTTGGCGGACCGCCGACGGGTGGGGACACAGGCAGCGAAAGGGGACCGTGGTGACAGCAGAGGTGGCCGAGCGGCCCGGGGCATCGCCCGAGGAGGCGTTCGAGGCCGTCATCGCCGCGGAGCAGCGCATCGAGCCCCGCGACTGGATGCCCGACGCCTACCGGGCGACCCTCGTCCGCCAGATCGCGCAGCACGCCCATTCCGAGATCATCGGCATGCAGCCCGAGGGCAACTGGCTCACCCGCGCCCCCTCCCTCCGGCGCAAGGCGATCCTGCTCGCGAAGGCCCAGGACGAGGCCGGCCACGGCCTGTACCTCTACGCCGCCGCGGAGACCCTCGGCGTGGACCGCGCCGAACTCACCGAGAAGCTGATCTCCGGTCGCCAGAAGTACTCCTCGATCTTCAACTACCCGACCCTCACCTTCGCCGACGTCGGTGTGATCGGCTGGCTGGTGGACGGCGCCGCGATCTGCAACCAGGTCCCGCTGTGCCGCTGCAGCTACGGCCCGTACGCGCGCGCCATGGTCAGGATCTGCAAGGAGGAGTCCTTCCACCAGCGCCAGGGCTACGAGCTGCTGATGACGTTGATGCGCGGCACCGAGGCCCAGCGCCGGATGGTCCAGGACGCGGTGGACCGCTGGTGGTGGCCGTCGCTGATGATGTTCGGCCCCTCGGACGCCGCCTCGCCGAACACCGCCCGTTCGATGGCCTGGCGGATCAAGCGGCACACCAATGACGAGCTGCGGCAGCGCTTCGTCGACATGACCGTGCCGCAGGCCGAGCACCTCGGCGTCACCCTCCCCGACCCCGGGATGAGCTGGAACGCGGAGCGCGGCAGCTGGGACTTCGGCGAGCCGGACTGGTCGGAGCTGAACCGGGTCATCCAGGGCCAGGGCCCGTGCAACGCCCAGCGCGTGGAGCGTCGGCGGGCCGCCCACGAGGACGGCGCGTGGGTGCGCGAGGCGGCCACCGCGTACGCGGAGAAGCGCCGCGCCGAGGCCGGCGCGGGTACGCGGACGGACGCCCGTACGCGGACGGACGCCGGTACCCAGACGGACACCCGTACGACGACGAACGCCGCTACGACGACGAACGCCGGCACGGAGAAGGAACAGGAGAACGGAAAGTGACCGAGTCCAAGGCCGGCTGGCCGCTCTACGAGGTGTTCGTGCGCCCCCGGCGGGGTCTGAACCACGTGCACGTCGGTTCCCTGCACGCGGCCGACGACCGGATGGCGCTGCTCGCCGCCCGCGACCTCTACACCCGCCGCAACGAGGGCGTCAGCCTCTGGGTGGTCCGCTCCGACGCCATCACCGCGTCCACCCCGGACGAGCGCGACCCCTTCTTCGCGCCCAGCGGCGACAAGGTCTACCGCCACCCGACCTTCTACGACATCCCCGAGGATGTCCCGCACATCTGACCGGGAGCAGCCGAACCATGACCGACGACCACGTGTACCTGAGCCTCGCCGAGGCGTCCCCCGAGCCCGAGGGCGAGGGCCGCTGGGCGTACGGGACGGGCTTCGCCGACCCGCTGCTCGGGGTGGACACCGCCGTCCCGCCCGGGCTGGACGGGGCCGACCTCGCGGCCTACTGCCTCATGCTGGGCGACGACGCGCTCGTGCTCTCCCAGCGCCTCATCGAGTGGTGCACCCGTGCGCCGGAGCTGGAGGAGGAGGTCGCGCTCGCCAACCTCGGCCTCGACCTCCTCGGCCAGGCCCGCCAACTGCTCACCCGGGCCGGGCAGGCGGACGGTTCCGGGCGGACCGAGGACGACCTGGCGTACTGGCGCGAGGAGCAGGACTTCCGCAACGTCCGCCTGGTCGAGGCGCCGAACGGGGACTTCGCGTACTCGATCGCCCGCCTGCTGCTGTTCTCCACCGTCCGCGGCGCGCTGTACGAGGCGCTGGCCGGGCACGCCGATCCGGTGCTGGCGGCGGTCGCGGCGCGCGGGGTGAAGGAACTGGCGTACCACCGCGAGTACGCCACCGCGTGGACGCTGCGGCTCGGCGACGGCACACCGTACTCGGCCGCCCGGATGCAGGCCGGCCTGGACGCGGTCTGGCCGCTGTTGGAGGAGCTCTTCACCGCGCACCCGGTCGAGCTGCGGGTCGGGGTGGACCCGGCGGTGCTGCGCGAACCGGTGCTGCGCTCACTGGCGGCGGTGCTGGCGGAGGCCGGGCTGGCCGTGCCGGACGCACCGGGGCTGGCGACCGTCGGCGGCCGGGCGGGCCGGGACGGTGTGCACAGCGAGGCCCTGGGCCTGCTGCTCGCCGAGATGCAGGTGCTGGCCCGCGCGCATCCGGGTGCGACGTGGTGACGGCCGTGGCCGGGGAGCGCGCGTCGAGCGGGGCGGCCTGGGCGGTCGCGGCCGCCGTGCCGGACCCGGAGCTGCCGATGCTGACCCTGGCCGACCTGGGTGTGCTGGCCGAGGTGGAGGTGGCCGGGGGGCCTGAGGACCCGGTGGTGACCGCCTGGCTCACCCCGACCTATTCCGGCTGCCCCGCCGTCGCCGAGATGGCCGCCGATGTGGACCGGCGGCTGCGCGCGGCCGGGTTCGCGGACGTCCGGGTCCGGCTGCGGCTCGACCCGCCGTGGTCGACCGACCTGATCACCCCGGAGGGCCGGCGCAAGCTCGCCGAGGCCGGCATCGCCCCGCCGAGGCCCGGGGGCGGTGCGGCGGGCAGCGGCGGCACCACCCTGCTGAGCCTCGGCCCGACCCGGGTCGCCGCCGCCCCGCCCGTCGCCTGCCCGCTCTGCGGCGGTACCGACACCGAGGAGCTGTCCCGCTTCGGCTCCACCGCGTGCAAGGCGCTGTGGCGCTGCCGCGAGTGCCGCGAGCCTTTCGAACGCGTCAAGGAGATCTGAATGGCCGCCGTCCCACCAGTAGTTCCGGCCGTTCCGGCCGTCCCCGCAGCCGCCCCGTCGCCCGTCCGCCCGGCCCGCCGGCCGGCGTTCCACGTCCTGCGCATCGCCGCGGTGGAGCGGCTCTGCGACGACGCCGTCGCCGTGACCTTCGCGGTGCCGGAGGGGCTCACGGAGGCGTTCGCGTTCCGGCCGGGGCAGACGCTGACGCTGCGCCGGGTGGTGGACGGGGTCGACGAGCGCCGCTCGTACTCGATCTGCGCCCCCGTCGGCGGCCCGCTGCGCATCGCCGTGCGCGAGGTGCCGGGCGGCCTGTTCTCCCGCTGGCTGGTGCGGGACGCCGGGCCGGGGGAGGAGGTGGAGGTGCTGATGCCGTCCGGCCTGTTCACCCCCGACCTCGGCGAGCCCGCCGACCATGTGCTGCTGGCCGCCGGTTCCGGTGTCACACCGATGCTGTCCATCGCCGCCTCCGTGCTGGCCGCCGACCGCACCTCGACCGTGACCCTGCTCTACGGCAACCGGCGCAGCGACACCGTGATGTTCGCGGACGAGCTGGCCGACCTGAAGGACCGCTACCTGGGCCGCTTCCAGCTGGTCCACGTGCTCTCCCGGGAGACCCGGGACGCGGAACTGCTCAGCGGCCGGCTCGACCCGGAGCGGGTCGAGGCCCTGCTGCGGGCGCTGGTGGACGTGCCGGCGGTCGGCCACTGGTGGCTCTGCGGGCCGTTCGGGATGGTCGCCGGGGCGAAGGAACTGCTCGGCGGGTTGGGCGTGCCGACCGAACGGGTGCACCAGGAGCTGTTCCACGCCGAGGACGATCCGATCAGTGGACGCGCCGACGACACGCCGGGCGCGGCGGACGGCGCCGAGGGCGTCGAACGCAGCGAGGTCACCGTCGTCCTGGACGGCCGGGGCAGCACGCTCAGCCTCCCGCGCGACCGGTCGGTGCTGGACGGCGCGCAGCGCTCCCGGCCGGACCTGCCGTTCGCCTGCAAGGGCGGCGTGTGCGGGACGTGTCGCGCCCTGGTCACCGAGGGGGAGGTGTCGATGCGGCGCAACTTCGCCCTGGAGGAGAAGGAGTTGGCGGCCGGCTACGTCCTCACCTGCCAGGCCCGTCCGGTGACGGACCGGGTGACGGTCGACTACGACCGCTGACAGCCGAGGCGGGCGAGCGCCCGGCCGCGCCCGCCTCGGCCGCGCCGCCCGCCGGCGGCCGGCCCTACCCGGCCGCCACCGCGACCTGGGCCACCGCGACGTTCGCCACCGCGATGTCGGCCATCGCCACGTTCCGCACCGCGACATCCGCCGAATCGGCGACGCCCGGTGCGCCGAGCAGCCCGACGATCTCGTTGGCCGCCGTCCGGCCCGCGCGGTTGGCGCCGACGGTGCTGGCGGACGGCCCGTAGCCGACCAGGTGGACCCGGGGGTCGGCGGTCGCCCGGGTGCCGGTCAGGGCGATGCCGCCGCCGGGGGAGCGCAGGCCGAGCGGGGCGAGGTGGCCGACCTCGGGGCGGAAGCCGGTCGCCCAGATGATCGCGTCGACGGCGAGTTCCTCGTCCCCCCACGCGACCCCGTGCTCGGTGAGGCGGTCGAACATCGGCCGGCGCCGCAGCGCGCCCAGCTCCTCGGCGCGGCGGTAGGCCACCGACGGTCCGAGCCCGGTCACGCTCACCACGCTCCGCACCGGCAGCCCCTGGCGGACCCGCTCCTCGACCTTGGCGACCACGGCGCGCCCGTACTCGGGGGTGAACGGCCCGGCGTGGTACACCGGCGGGGTGCGGGTGACCCAGACGGTCTCGCCGACCGCCGCGACCTCCGACAGCACCTGGATCGCCGAGGCGCCTCCACCCACCACCAGGACCCGCCGGCCGGCGAACTCCTCCGGCCCCCGGTAGGCGGCGTAGTGCAGCTGCCGCCCGGTGAACCGGCCCGGGTAGTGGGGCAGGAAGGGCCGGGTCCAGGTGCCGGTGGCGTTGATCAGGGCCCGGGCCGACCAGGTGCCGGAGTCGGTCTCGACCAGCAGCCGGGCGTCGGGGCGCGCCGATTCCGAGCGCACCGCCAGGACCTTGACCGGGCGCACCACCGGGAGCGCGTGCTGTGCTTCGTACGCCGCGAAGTACCCCGGGACGACTTCGCGCGCCGGTGCGTTCGGGTCGACGTCGGGCAGTTCGACGTCGGGCAGGTCGTGGAAGCCGTGCACGGTGGCCATCCGCAGCGAGGGGGACCGGTGGGCCCAGGCACCGCCGGGGGCGTCGTCGGCGTCGAGTACGACGAACCCGCCGGTGCCTCCGGCGTCGGTCGCCCCGCTCGCCCCGCTCGCCCCGCTCGCGCCGCTTCCCGCGACGGCTTCGCGGTACGGGGCGAAGCCGCGGCGGCGCAGGTGGTAGGCGGCGGACAGGCCCGCCTGGCCCGCGCCGACCACCACGACGTCGACCCGCCGGACCGGGTCGGACTTGGTTGCACCGTAAACAGTCACGCCGGTGAAACATCCGGTGCGCGGCGAGTGTTCCCGGCCGTGGCCGGGCCGGGAACACGTCCGACTCGGGCCGTGGCCGGGCCGGAGCAGGTCGGACTCAGGCCGTGGCCGGGGAGATCACCACCGCGGTCCCGTACGCGCAGACCTCCGTGCCGACGTCCGCCGCCTCCGTGACATCGAACCGGAACATCAGCACCGCGTTCCCGCCGCGCGCCTTGGTCTGCTCGACCAGCCGCTCCATCGCCTCGTTCCGGCTCTCCACCAGGGTCTTGGTCAGGCCGCGCAGCTCGCCGCCGACCAGCGACTTCAGCGAGGCGCCGATCTGGCTGCCGATGTGCCGGCTGCGCACCGTCAGGCCGAAGACCTCGCCGATCACATGGTCCACCCGGTAGCCGGGGATGTCGTTGGTGGTCACTACCAGCACCTGGGCGTCCGGGCGCTGCCCACCGCCGTACTCGTCGATGTTTGCCATGGCGCCATCCTGCGGGCGGTTCGACGCCCTCGAACAGAGGCGCGCGGGGGCGCGGTCGGGAGAAGGCGGAGCAGTGACGGCGAGAACGCACAGGGTAGCCGGAACAGACCGGTGATCGGACGGCCGAAAGGCCGTACCGTAGCCCCATGGGCGAGCGAAGCGATCATCCACAGGGGCCGGGCGCGGCGGAGGACTCGGGCGCGCAGGAGATCGAGGCGACCGTGGTCCTGGGACTGCGGATCACGGACTGGCCGGCGCTGCGTGCCGCAGCCGTCGCGGCCGTGGAGGAACTGGACTTCGACGGCATCGATCCGGCCGGGCAGCGCCGTGAACTGCTGCGCGAGGTGGCCGAGGACGCCAACGCGGCACTCGGCGCACTGCTCCACCCGGACCGGCTGGTGGCGGCGATCCCCGGGGTCGAGGCGGTCGGCGGCACGCTGGAGATCAGCGTCACCGAGGACTTCGCGCCGGACTTCGCCGAGCTGTTCCCACTGGACGGCGAGGAGGAGGACGGCGGCAGCGCGGCGGGCGACTGGACGCTCACCCCCCGCACCGCGTGCCTGCTCCACGCCCAGCTGCTCGGGCTGGCCGACGCCGCCTACGACGACCTCGACGAGCACGAGGACGAGCCGGTCGTCGACGGCGAGGAGGCGGACTGGACGGTGTTCGGGAGGCTGCCGCAGCGCACCTGGCGGCTGCACCGGAACTGGCGCCGTGCGATGGCCCGCACCTTCGACGACCTCGCCGACGACCTCGCGCTCGGCGAATGGCCGCTCCCGCGCTGCCTCGCCGAGGAGATCGCGCTGCGGATGGCCCTGGTCGACGCCCGGACCCTGCTCGGCGCGCAGCCCGAGTCGGTCGCCGACATGATGGGCGACCTGCCCGCGGACCTGTACGACTACGACTGGGACGGCTGCCACGACGAGCTGTTCGGCGTCTACGGGCCGGACGACGGGGATCCGGAGCTGACCGCGGAGCAGCGCGCCGAACTGCTGCTCACCGCCACGCACCCGGAGGGCTGGTTCCTGAACTACGACGACGCGGAGGAGCGGGACGCGCAGCGCGGCTTCCGCCGCTGACCGCGACCCGGGAGGCGGGCGCCGCGAGGTGGGCGCCGGGCCCCGGGAGCCCCGCGGTGATCGCCCCGGGGCGGGGGCTGGCATGCTGGTCCGGTGACCTCACCGTTCGACGCCCCCGTTCCCGACCCGACGCCCGAGGACCGCGACGCCCGGCAGCAGTACGTGCTGCCGCTGGTGGTCCGGATGGAGCGCGCGACGCCGCCCGGGCGGACCGACGCGCTGGAGACCTCGGCGCGGGCGGTGCTGACCCTGCTGAACGACCCGCGGGTGACCGCGGCGGAGGGCGAGTGGGCGGAGCGGGTCCTGGCCTGGGAGGACGCGCGGATCCGCAAGGTGGTCCGGCGGGCGCGGGGCGGCGAGTGGCGCCGGGCTGGCGAGCTTCCCGGGATCACGGTGACGGGGCAGCAGGCGGAGGTGCGGGTGTTCCCGCCGGTTCCGCTGGACGGCTGGCCGAAGGAGCTGGCCAAGCTCCAGGTGTCGGGCACCGACCTGGAGGAAGCCGGTCCGGTCGGCGCCGCGGCGCCGGGTGTGCCGGTGCTGTGGCTGAACCCGGAGCTGGAGATGAGTGCCGGCAAGACGATGGCGCAGACCGGCCATGCCGCGCAGCTCGCCTGGTGGCGGCTGGACGACGCCCGGCGCAAGGAGTGGGCGGAGAGCGGCTTCGCGCTCGCCGTCCGTACGGCGACGCCGGAGAGGTGGGCGGAACTGGTGGTGAGCGAGCTCCCGGTGGTGCGGGACGCGGGCTTCACCGAGATCGCCCCCGGGCCGACCGTCGTGCTGGAAGGCGGCGAGCGCTACTGCCCCACCCCGCGCCTGCGACGCCCGTGAACGCACCACGCAGGCCCTCGCCCTGATCCCGACTCCGACGCGGCGGCGGCGCGCGTTACCGGTCGGCGGGGTTGCTCACCGCTCGCCGAGGAGGTCGAGGACAGCGAGTTCGACGACCTGGCCGGTACCCGGCAGGCCGTCGGGGCCGGCCCGGCCGGGGGCGAGGTCGGGCAGGGCGGCCGTGATGGTGTCGCCCTGGTCGTAGAGCTCGAACAGCCGGGGGTTGAGGTAGGAGGCGCGGCACACGGTCGGGGTGTTGCCGAGGTAGGCGGCGGTCTCCCTGACGACGCGGGCGGCCGCCCTGCGCCGGGCCGCGGCGGAGCGGCCGGCCTGGGGCCAGGACACGGCGAGGCCGACGGCGGCGAGGACGGTGGCGTGCCAGGTGCGGAAGTCCTTGGCGGAGACATCGGTGCCCAGGCCGGCGCGGAGGTAGGCGTTGAGGTCCGGTGCGGTGAGCGGCTCCCAGCGGCGGTGCGCCCAGTAGGCCCAGAGACCGGGGCTGTCGTCCCTGCGGCGCAGCAGCGCCCGGACCGTCCGGGCGGCGGGCCGGTCGGTGAGGGTGAGGTCGCGCTCGCGGCCGGACTTGGCGGGGTAGGCGAAGTGCAGCGTGCCACCGTGGACGGTGGTCTGGTCCCGGCGCAGGGTGGTGAGGCCGTACGAGCCGTTGGCCTCCTCGTAGGCGGGTGAGCCGATCCGGAAGAAGCCCAGGTCGAGCAGGCGGGCGGCGCAGGCGGCGACGCGGTCGTGCTGGAGGCCGCGCAGCTCCAGGTCCGAGGCGACCCGGGCGCGGAGTTCGGGCAGCCGGCGGGCGACGGTCAGGACGTGGTCGTGCTTGGCCGCCTCCTGCTGGGCGCGGAACTCCGGGTGGTACAGGTACTGGCGGCGACCGGCGGCATCGGTGCCGAGGGCCTGGATGTGGCCTCGGGGGTCCGGGCAGATCCATACGTCGGTCCAGGCCGGGGGGATGACGAGGGCCTTGAGCCTGGCGAGTTGTCCGGCGTCGTGGATGCGGGTGCCCGTCGTGTCCCGGTAGCCGAATCCGGAGCCGTGCCGCACGCGGGTCCAGCCGGGCCGGGTGGGATCACTGGTGGTGAGGCGGGCCGTCCGTGGCACCGTCACGTCAGTGCTCGACGCTGACCCGGAAGGTGTCCAGACTCGGGTCGGCGCTGTCGGGGACCAACATACCCGCCCGCGTCCCACTGCGCAGGTAGTCGATGACGTCCTGGTTCAGGCGCTCACCGGGGAGGGCGGCGGGGACGCCGGGCGGGTAGGGGGTGAGCATCTCGGCGACGATCCGCCCGGCGGCCTTCTGGGCCGGGACCTGCTCGGTGGGCCCGAAGAACGCGTCGCGCGGCACCATCACCTGGTCCAGCCGCAGCCGCTCCGGGTCCGGGACGTCGACCTGGGGCGCCGGCCGCAGGTCGGGCGCGATCGCGAGGAGTTCCCGCAGGCCCTGGATCAGGGCGTCGGTGGTGGTCGTGTCGTCGGCGTGGGTCAGCTGGGCGCTGATCCTGCGGTGGTCGCAGAGGTGCAGGGCGAGCTGGTGGTGGGAACGCAGCCAGTCGCCGGCCCGGTAGCCGGTGGTGCCCAGCTCGGAGATGTCGATGATGACCTGCAGGGGGTCGAGGTCGGCAGCGCGTCCGGGACCGCAGAAGTCCGCCCGGCCGTGGACGTGCAGGCCCTCCATCCGCTCGACCCGGTCGCGGACCGTGTCGGCGAGGTCGAGCGCGTGGTCGTACAGGGCGCGGCCGTGCTGCGCCATCTGGCGGCGCCAGCCGTCGAGGGCGGCGTACACCAGCGTGGAGGGGCTCGTGGTGCCCAGCAGGTCCTCGCACTGACTGAGCGCCGTCCGGTCGACCCGCTCGCCCTGGAGGTGGAAGACGGAGCTCTGTTCCAGGCCGGAGCCCATCTTGTGGACGGAGGTGACGCACACGTCGGCGCCGGCGTCCATCGCCCACCGGGGCAGCCGGGGGTGGAAGGGCAGGTGCGCGCCCCAGGCCTCATCCACGATCAGCGGCCGGCCCGTCGCGTGGCACTCGTCCGCGACGGCCACGAGGTCGGCGCAGGTGCCGTAGGGGGTGGGCGAGGTGACGAGGGCCCCGCGGGCATCGGGGTGGTCCTGGAGGGCGGTGCGGAAGGACTCGGCCGACGGCGGGTGGGCCAGGTGCAGGTCCGGGTCCCACTGGGGCTCGACCCAGACCGGCTGGATCCCGGCCAGGATCAGACCGGCGACGACCGACTTGTGCGCGTCCCGGCCGATCAGCAGCTTCTCGTGCGGGCCGGCGACGGCCAGCATCGCGGCCTTGACGGACAGGGAACTGCCGCAGGTGGAGAAGAAGGTGTGGTCGGCGCCGACGGCTTCCGCCATCAGCTCCTGGGCGTGCTGCAGGATGCCGCGGGAGTCGGTGCGGTCGTCGAGGCCGCCGGTCGCCAGGACGTCGGCGCGGAAGACGTCGGCGCCGAGCGTCTGGAGGACGCGGGGGTCGGTGCCCCGCCCTTGCTTGTGACCGGGTGGGGTGAACACGGTCAGCGGGTTGGCGTGGAAGGCCGCGAGGGCTTCGAGTACCGGTGCCTGGGACTGGTCCATGTTGTCGCGTGTTCCCGTCGTCCCGCACAGGAAACGGTGGTGCCGGCCCGCACGGGAAACGGCGGTGCCGGCCCGTACGGCCGACACCGCCGCTCCACCACCCGGAGCCGGTCAGCCGCCCGGGGCGATGCGGCCCCGCCAGCCGCCCTCCTCGACGCCGTGGTCCTCGATGAAGGACTTGAAGCGCCGCAGGTCGCCCTTCACCCTGCGGTCGACCATGCCCATCGCGTCGGCGGCCTTCTCCGCGACGCCGTCGGGTTCGAAGTCGATGGCCAGGCGGACGGTGGTGTGCCGGTCGTCGAGGCGCTCGAAGGTGACGACGCCCATCTGCTGCACTTCGCCGCCGGTCGTGCGCCAGGCGATCTTCTGGTCCGGCAGCTGGTCGACGATCTCGGTGTCGAACTCGCGGGTGACACCGGCGACCTTGGTCGTCCAGTGGTTGTGGCGGTCGTCGAGCTGGGTGACCTGCTCGACACCCTCCATGAAGCGGGGGAAGTCCTCGAATTGCGTCCACTGGTTGTAGGCGGTGGTGAGCGGGACGTCCACCTCGATCTGTTCCTGCACGATGCTCATCGCGGGTCCTCCGTGGTTTCGTGGTCGGACTATCCGCTCGCCTGCCCCGCTCGTGCCTGCCCATGCGTCGCGAGGTCCTATTGGGCGGGGGCGGACCCGGCCGGACGGCGACGGCCCCGGCGCCGGGACACCGCCGCCCCTGTGGACGCGCATGGATCGGACCGCACGGGGCACACGCTGCGGCGTCCACGACGATCGACCGGCCGGGGAGGCCGCCGAGAGGGTTGTCCGTACCGTTGGAACGGGTGGTCGCGGGGTTCCGAGGAGGTGCCCGATGGCTCCGCAGTTGCGGTACGCCGTGACGCTGCCGGGTCCGGTCGGCGCCCACGGCGCGGCGAAGGTGGTCGTGGTGCAACTCCTCCACGACGGCGGCGGGGTCGGCCCGGTGTGGGGCGACACCGGCGGCCTGTGGCGGATGCGGATCGACGGCGAGGCCGCGATCGTGCTGCGGGCGCCCTCCGGGTACGAGGGCCGGCAACTGTGCCTGCACGCGGTCCTGCTGGCTTGACGTCCCTGACCTCCCTGATGTCCTTGACCCCGCCACGACCCGCACCGGCCACCCGGACCCCTCGGACCTTCCACGCGCCGGCTACCCCGGTCGGCGCAGCCCGTCCCGCATCCGACGAAAGGTGATGGCAGCGTGGTTGTCATGGGAACCAGCTCCGACCGCCCCACTCGCACCGACCGCCCGGGCCCGGTGGCCGGGCTCGGCACCCGGACGCTCAAAGCCCTCGACGCCCTGGCCGGCGCGAGGCAGCTCGACCCGGTCGTCGAACCCCTGCAACGCGTGGTCCGAAGCCTGCCGCTCGGGCGGCTGCGCGACGTTCTGCACGGCCGTCCGCTCGGCCACCCCCTGCACCCCGCGCTGGTGCAGCTGCCGGTCGGCGCCTGGCTTTCCAGTGCCGTGCTGGACCGGGTGCCAGGCTGCGAGCGGCCCGCGCGCGTCCTGGTCGCGGTGGGCGTGGCGACCGCCGGGCCGGCCGCGCTGGCGGGCTGGGTCGACTGGGCCGAACAGCCCCAACAGCAGCTGCGCACCGGTGTGGTGCACGCCGCTTCGATGGTGGCCGCGCTGGGCCTGTACGGCACGTCGTGGGCGGTCCGCGCACGCGGCGGGGCACGGCTCGGCCGTGGCCTGGGCCTCGCCGGGCTGGCCGTGCTGGGCGTCGGGGCCGCGCTCGGCGGCCACCTCGCCTACCGGCAGGGCGCCGGCGCGAACAAGAGCGAGCCCGTCCCGCACCTCGTCGAGCCAGGCTGGCACGACCTCGGCCGCGCCGACGGCTTCCCACTCGGAGAGGCGGTGCGCCGCACCGTCGGCGAGGTTCCCGTGCTGGTGGTCCGCGAGGCGGACGAGGTCTTCCGGGTCCTCGCCGACCGGTGCAGCCACTTCTCCGGCCCGCTCTCCGAGGGGGAGATCGCTGACGGCTGCGTCACCTGCCCCTGGCACGGCAGTGTGTTCCGCCTCGCCGACGGATGGAACGTGGGCGGCCCCGCCACCGCACCCCAACCGTGCTTCGCCACCCGAGTCGACGCCGACGGCACTCTCCAGGCGTGCCTGCCCGACGCGGGCTGACTGCCGGCGGCCCCGGTCGGCTACTGCGAACCGGTAGACCTGCACCCGACCGCGCATGCCGGCGTGCGGAGGTGGGAACGCGAGCCGCGACCGACCGCCGTTTCCTCCCCCTGGAGCGCAGCATGACAACCGACGAGTTCGTGATCGACGTGACCCGCATCCGCGACGAGGCCCGCCAGAAGATGGCGGACGGAGCGGTCACCGCCACCTACGGCCTCGACGCGGACAAGGTGATCGCCGTCCTCAACGACGTGGTCGCCACCGAGATCGTGTGCTGGCTGCGCTACACACGGCACGCGGTCTCCGCCACCGGCATCGACCGCGCCCAGGTCGCCGCCGAGTTCACCGAGCACGCCGCCGAGGAGATGCAGCACGCCCTGCGCGCGGCCGAGCGCATCTCCCAGCTCGGCGGCGAACCGGACTTCGACCCCGCCACCCTCGTCCAGCGCGCCCACACCGACTACACCACCCCGGCCGGCACCGACCTCAGGGCCATGCTGGAGAACAACCTGCTGGCCGAACGCATCGTGATCTCCACCTACCAGGAGATCGCGCGCTGGCTGGGCGACCACGACCCCACCACCCGCCGCCTCATCGAGTCCATCCTCGAAGAGGAGGAGGAGCACGCCGACGACCTCACCGACCTCCTCGCCACCTGAGCCGGGCCCGTCCTGCCCGGCTCGCCTCCCGACGGTTCGCGCGGCGCGGCCCGGGAAGACGACTACTGCCTGCACGATCGCCACCCCGTCGGGAGGCCCCCATGTCCAGGATTCTCTACAAGCCGCTCGGACTGCTGGCCGGCGCCCTCGGCGGGGTCGTCGCCGGTGCCGTCTTCAAACGCCTCTGGGCCCTTCTCGGCCACGAGGACGAGGCGCCGACCGCGACCGACCCCGAGCGCACCTGGGCCGAGGTCCTGGCCGCGGCCACACTCCAGGGAGCGGTGTTCGCGCTCGTCAAGGCGGTGGTCGAACGAGGCGGTGCGGTCGGCGCCCGGCGTCTGACGGGCACCTGGCCCGGCTGAGGCGGCGCCACCCACCCCTACGGCGGCCCCGCGCCGGCGCCGGTGCTGATGACGGCTGACGCCGAGGGCTCGGCCCCCGGCCCCCGGGCCGTCCCCCCAGGCGACCGGTGTCGCCGTTCACCCGATTGCCGGGGCGGGGCCCTGTCGGTCCAGGGCCGTCGGTACCGCCCGGCGGCGGATGCGGCCGAGGCGTCGTAGGTTGCGGGCATGACCAGTGAAGAGACGACGATCCTGGCCGTGGGGGTCCGCCCGCTGGACGAGGTGTTCGACGCGATCGAGACCGCCAACCGTCGCCCGCAGCCCTGGACCGGATTCGACCACGCGGTCCTGGGCGCCTACCGGTGGGCCGCCGGAGCCCAGGTGGCGGCGCCGGTCACCGCCGCCGCCGCGCTCGGAGCCCTCGGCCCGTGCCGGGCCCAGCTGCTGGCCGAATGCCAGGCCGCCGCGGTCCGCCTGCGCCACGCCCTGGACGCATCGACGGACGCCGCCGGCGCTCTGGGCGCCTACCGGGCGCTCGCCTGGCTCTGCGGCCACCACGACGACCGGCCCTGACCGCCGCCGCTCCGGACCGCTACCCCTTCCGACCGCCACCGCTTCTGACCGCTACCGCCAGGGCAACGGGCCGGGCCCGCGAGCCGGTTATGCCGGGTGCCCCGCGTCGATGTCCTTCACGTCGCGGAAGTACAGCGGGCGACCGTCGGACGCGGTCGCGGCATCGACCGGGTCGAGCAGGAAACCCACGTGGTCGCCCCAGTCGGCCCGGTCGACGACACGGCCGGCGAACCAGGCCGTGGCACCCGTCAGTACGGGCACCCCCGCGGGGCCGGGCTCCCACCCGGCGACGGCGAACTTGTCGACGTCGTCGCCGGTACGGCCGCCGAAGAGTTCGGCGAGATCGTGCCGGTCCGCCGGGAGCAGGTGGACCACCAGCAACTGCGAGCGCGACGCGACACGGTAGGTGCGGTTCGCCTTGGAGACCCACACGGCGAAGCGCGGCGGCTGGATCGAGCACTGTCCGGCGAAGCCGACCAGGCAGCCCGCGCGCTCCTGGCCGGCCGCCGCAGTGACCACGTACACCGGATAGTCCAGCAGCGCGGCGAACGATTCGAATCGATCCATGACTGCTCCTGCGGCTCTGCGGCTCTGCGGCTCCTACGACTCTTACGACTCCTGCGACTTCTGCGACCGGGGCAGCGTCGAACGTCGGCTCGCGGGCCGCTGGAGCGAGCCCACGGGCCGGGGCGGCCGACGCGGGGCTCGTCGGCCGCCGTTCAACGCCTTGCGGCGTCCTTGATCTTCTCCAGTGTCCGCTTGACGTCGGCCAGGGCCTGCCGGTCCGTCACCCGGGCGGCCATCGTCCTGGCACCCGTGGCTGTACCGGCCGTCCCCTCAGCCTTCCCCTTCGACATGTCGGACGCGTTCGCCCGCTTGCGTTCCGTACCCACTTCACCCTCCTCCCGACTGCCTCCCTGTCGGTCACCACCGGTACCAACGGCCTCCGGCCGTACCGCGCATGACGAAGCCGAGGATCCACACCACCAGGACGGCCAGGGCGACCCACCACAGGACGTGCACCGCGAACCCCGCCCCGGCCAGGACCAGAGCCAGCAGAAGAACCACAACCAGTGCGACCACGAGACTCACCCGTCCTTTCAGTCACTTCGTGTGCCCAGCTCCACGCCGGTCACACGTCCGCCATCAGCGGCTCGAACCGGTGCTGCCGGCCGCTCGCCGTCCCTGTCGCGGCCGCGTGCCGCCGTGCGCGGGGTCGCCCGGACGTGAGCACGGCCGCAGGCCCCGGCACGGGCGCTCGGCTACCGGCTCGGCAGCGGCGCGCCGGTCACGCTTCCGGCCCGCCGGCGACGGTGAAATCCCCGTCCGTGCCGGTGATCCTCAGCAACCGGCCGACCGGCCCGCTGAGGGCGGTCAGGACCAGGGACTTGTCGGCGTCGGCGGCCGAGGCACGCAGGTCGATGAGGACGTTGAGGCCGGCGCAGTCGCAGAAGGTGACGGCGCCCAGATCGAGGTCCAGCCCTGTGCTGCTCGCACGGAGCGCCGTGACCAGGGCCTCGCGCAGATCCTGGGCGACATCCATGTCGATCTCCCCCCGCACGCGGGCCACGATCCGGTGCGGAGCGGCGGGCGCGAGACGGACCGCGAGGCGGCCGAGCCCGGCGTGGACCTCGCCCAGAGGCCCCCCGGAGGCCAACGGCGTGCTGGCGGTGAGATCCGCCGGAACGGGGAACGCGCGGACATCTCCGAAGGCCATCGCTCTCTCCCCTTCCAGGGTCATGTCATGCCTTGCGACCCGGCGAGACCGGTACGGCGGGACGGGTGATCGCCTGTTTCTCGGGGCCGCCCTCGCGGCCCGGGCTGTCGGCGGGCTCCTGGCCCTGCCGGTCGGGTCCTGCGAGCAGCTCCAGAAGCCCCGCCACCTGGTGCTCGCCCTCGGCCGGGTGGCGGAAGAGCGTGCCGGGCGTGACCCGGTAGTGGTTACGGCGTCCCTCGCGTGTGTGGGTGAGGTAGCCGGCCTTCTCCAGATCGCGGACGATCGCCTGGACCGCGCGGTCCGTCAGACCACAGGTGGCGGCCAGCTCCCGCAGCCGCACGTCGTGGTTGCGGGAGATCATGACGAGTACCCGTGCGTGGTTGGTCAGGAAGGTCCAACCGGTTCGGGCTTCCCACGACTCCATGCCCGAATTATACGATTTGCGATTCAGGTTTCGCCAGAGGTGTATCGAGCTTCACCTGTCGCCTGATCGTTAGCGTCGGACCGGACCGGGCAGACGAGCAGCAAGTAGCACTCGACCCGTGGAAGGAAGGATCATGCTTCTCCTTGGACTTCTGCTGCTGGCCGCGACGGGAGCCTTCACCGGACTGCTCATCGCCGACAACCTGTCCGGGGGCCCGGACTACGGCGTGACGGTGCTCGGCAACCAGATCGCCACCATGAACAGCCTGGCCGTCTTCCTGTCCGGCATCGCCCTGACCTTGATCTTCGGGCTCGGCCTCGCCATGGCGACCGGCGGCGCGGCGCGGATGCGCCGCCGGGCGGACGAGCGGCGCGAGACCCGGGCCCTCGCCCGACGGCAGTCCATGGCCGAGCGGGAGGCCGTGACCGAGCGGGAGGCCGTCGCCGACCGGCCGGCCATGACCGACCGGCAGGCCATGGCCGAGCGGGAGGCGCCGGTGGACCGCGAGGCGCCGGCGGACCGCACGACGGAACCCGCGGTGGTACCCGCGGCCGAAGGCACGTCAACGAGGTCGCGGCCGCACCGCGGACTGCACCTGTTCGGCCACTGACCGCTGATCGGCCACTGACGGCGCCCACCCGCGGGCCGGTGGCCGTCTCGGTCTGCCGTCGGTCCTGGAACCGCATCTCCGTCGCTCCTTCACCGGGCCGTGAACCGCTCGCCCGCACGCCGTTAGAGCGACCGCGTCCCGGGCACGAGCCCGGTTGAGGGGCGTCGCCGACCTGTGGAGGTGGCGAAATGGACGGGCCTGCCCTTTCGTGGAGCGAGCGGCGG
The DNA here is from genome assembly GCF_034043715.1 of Kitasatospora purpeofusca. GTDB lineage: Bacteria > Actinomycetota > Actinomycetes > Streptomycetales > Streptomycetaceae > Kitasatospora > Kitasatospora purpeofusca_A. Next base: position 53,399 of record NZ_JAXCLC010000007.1, read on the forward strand.
AAGCTGAACGAGATCGAGAACGACCTGCGGGCCGACCGCGAGCTGGAGCGTGAGCTGACCGGGATGCGGCTCAGCGCCCGACGCCAGACCGCGTACGCGCTCGACGCGCTCCGCCGGATCCCGGCCGTGGCGCAGTCGCTGCTGGTGGTGACCTCCGTCGGGCTGCTTGCGGCCGCGGTGCGGCTGCGCCCGTCGGGCGCGCTCGTGCTCTTCGGCCTGGTCTGGGCCGTCACGCTCGCCGTCCTGGCCGCCCATGCCGCCCACCGGTGGCACCGCCGACATCCGAGGGAGCGAGAACCATGACCGAACCGTTGACGGCTGCCCAGCAGCTCATCGAGGCGCATCTCGTCGAGGGCCGGACGGTCGCGGGGGAGGAGATCGGCCTGCGGGTCGACCAGACCCTGTGCCAGGACGCCACCGGGACGCTGGTGATGCAGGAACTCGAAGCCCTCGGCCTGGACCGGGCGCGTACCGAGCTGAGCGTCCAGTACGTGGACCACAACATCCTCCAGGCCGACGAGCGCAACGCCGAGGACCACCTGTTCCTGCGCTCGGCCGCGCAGCGCTTCGGCCTCTGGTACTCCAAGCCCGGCAACGGCGTGTCGCACCCCACCCACATGCAGCGCTTCGGCATCCCCGGCAAGACGCTGATCGGCTCCGACTCCCACACCTGCGCCGCCGGCGCACTCGGCATGCTCGCCATCGGCACCGGCGGCCTGGACGTCGCCCTCGCCATCGCCGGCGAACCCCTGTACCTGCGGATGCCGCGGATCTGGGGCATCCGTCTCGACGGCGAACTCCCGGACTGGGTCAGTGCCAAGGACGTCATCCTCGAACTGCTGCGCCGCCACGGCGTCAAGGGCGGCCTGGGCCGGATCCTCGAGTACCACGGGCCGGGGCTGGCCGGCCTGACCGCCATGGACCGGCATGTGATCGCCAACATGGGCGCCGAACTGGGCGCCACCGCAAGCGTGTTCCCCGCCGACGAGGCCGTCCGCGACTTCCTCCGCTCCGAGGGCCGGGAGGAGGACTTCGTCCCGCTGGCCGCCGAGCCCGGCGCCGCCTACGACCTCACCGAGGAGGTCGACCTCGCCGCCCTCGAACCCCTGATCGCCGAACCGTCCTCTCCCGGCAACGTCGTCCCGGTCCGCGAGGCGGCCGGAACCCCGGTCCACCAGGTGGTGGTCGGCTCCTCCGCCAACCCCGGACTGCGCGACTTCGCGATGGCCGCCGCCATGGTCAAGGGCCGGCAGACCGCCGGACGGGTCAGCTTCGACGTCAACCCCAGCTCGCGCGAGGTGCTCCAGGACATGACCCGCACCGGCGCCACCTTCGACCTGATCGCCGCGGGCGCCCGCATCCACCAGTCCGGCTGCATGGGCTGCATCGGCATGGGCCAGGCCCCGGCCGCCGGACGGAACTCGCTGCGCACCTTCCCGCGCAACTTCCCCGGCCGCTCCGGCACCCCGGACGACTCGGTGTGGCTCTGCTCGCCGGAGACCGCCGCGGCCTCCGCGCTCACCGGGGTGGTCACCGACCCCAGGGCCTGGGCGCTGCGGGAGGGGGTCGGGCCGGTCGTCCTGGAGCTGCCGGAGCGCGCGTCGGTCAACCGGGCCATGCTGGAGGCTCCGTTGCCACCCGAGCGGGCCGCCCGGGTCGTACTGGAGCGCGGCCCCAACATCTCCGCCCTGCCCGACCTCGACCCGCTGCCCGACACCCTGGAGGGCCCGGTGCTGCTCAGGGTGGGCGACGACGTCTCCACGGACGAGATCTCCCCGGCCGGGGCCAAGGCCCTGCCGTACCGGTCCAACCTGCCCAGACTCGCCGAGTTCACCCTGACCCGGATCGATCCCGAGTACCCGCGCCGGGCCCGGAAGGCCGGCCCGCACATGATCGTCGCGGGCGAGAACTACGGCCAGGGCTCCTCGCGCGAACACGCCGCGATCACCCCGCGGCTGCTCGGGCTCCGCGTGGTGATCGCCAAGTCGTTCGCCCGGATCCACTGGCAGAACCTGGCCAACTTCGGTGTGCTGGCGGTGGAGTTCGCCGACCCGGCGGACTACGACCGGATCGAACAGGGCGACGTACTGAGGATGGACGGGCTCTTCGAGGGACTGGGCCGGAGTCCCGAACCGGCGCTGACCCGCGAGGACGAGCTGGTGGTGGACGTGGCGGACGAGCTGGTGGTGGCCCCGGAGCCGGAGCGCCCGGAGCCGTCGGTTCCGCGGGAGCCGGTCCTGTGGGTGCACAACGCCACCCGGCACGAGGACTACCGGGTCACCCACCGGTTGTCCGCACGTCAACGGGACGCCGTGCTGGCCGGCGGGGTGATTCCGGCCCTGGCCGCCGCGCGATGAGGACACCGGTGACCGGTGCGGTACCGGGGGGACGCGGGACTGCTCCTCGCCCGTGCCGGCGCCGACCTTGTCAACGCCGCCTTTCCTGAGGTATATGAAAAATCTGGACAAATAGGCCGGTCGCCTGTTGGCCCACCGCCCTGCCCGGTCGGATCTCCGCGGTCGGATTTCCGCGGTCGGGTCTCCCCGGCCGGGGCCGCGGCCACGGGCGCCGACTGTCCGCACGCGTTCGGCAAGGAACTCGGCAGGGGTGTGCCATGGACCTGAGACTGTCGTCGCGCCGGGAGAGCGGCTGGTTCATCGTGCAGGTGGAGGGCGAGCTGGACATCGCCACCAGAGACCAGCTGCGCAGGCGCCTGAAACGCGCCCTCGTCCGGCGAGGCCGCCACGCTCGTCTCGTGGTCGACCTGTCCCGTCTCGGCTTCTGCGACGCCAGCGGCCTCGCGGCGCTTCTCGACGCGCACGCCACCGCCCTGGAACACCAGGGACAGCTGCGCCTGGCCATCCCGGAGGGAAGGGTGCTGCGGGTCTTCCGGCTGACGGACCTGGACCGGGTGCTGCCGGTGTATCCGACGGTGCGCGACGCCGTCGAGGGCCGCGACGCGGTGCGCGATGCGACGCGCGACGTGGTGCGCGACGCCCTTCGTGACGGCCAGGTCGAACAATCCGCCTGATCACGACAGCGGGCCGCACGCCGACCGCGACGGCGTGCGGCACGTCCCTCGTCCGGACGGGACCGCCGTTCTCAGGTGCGTCGTTCTCAGGTGCGCCGGCGGGCGCTGTCGTGGCGGAGCTGGTCGGTGTGGCGGTTGAGGGCGTCGACGCGGGTGGCGAGGTCGGGGTGGCCGGCGCCGAGGTGGGGCCGCATGTCGGCCAGGGGGGTGACGAGGTCGGCGGCGTCATCGGTGGCGAGGGCGGTACGCAGGGCGGCCTGGGCGCGGAGGGCCTCGGGTGCCAGGTCGGTGAGGGCGCTGATCTGGGCGGCGAGGATCCGCAGGCCGGCGGCGTCGGCGCGGGCCCATGCGGTGACCGTGCGTTCGGCGGCCCGGCGGTCGCGGACGGCCTTGACGCGTTCGGCGCCGGTCGTGCCGGTCGTGCCGGTGGTGCCGCTCGCGGGGGTGCCGGGGGTGCCGGTGGTGCCCGTCGCGGGCACGGGGCCGGCGGGGCGCAGACGCAGGTAGCGGTTCTCGGCGGCCTGGCGGCTGGCGACCCCCATCGGCCGGGCGAGGTCGGCCCAGGTGGCCCCGGCGGCGCGGGCGGTCTCGACGAGGCCCGCCTCCCAGCCGGCGAGCTGGTTGCGCAACTCGCGCAGCAGCAGGAGGGCGGCCAGGGCCTGGTCGGGGTCGACCGGCGTCCCGGAGGCCGCCCGGTCGGCCCGGTCCGGGGCGTGGGCGGCGCGGACGGCGTCGGCTATGGCGGCCAGCGCGGTTGCCGCGGCAGGGAAGGCGGGCTCCCTGGGCGGAGCGTCGTCGATCGGCTGCGGAGCGGCCTTCTCGCGCATGTGCGTCACTCCTTGGGCGACTTTGAATGTTGTCATCCGATGGATGACATGTTAGAACGGATTCAGAAGCAGCGCACTGGCACTCCTGATCCGACTGGAGGTGTTCGCGATGCTGATGCGCACCGACCCGTTCCGCGAGCTGGACCGTCTGACCCAGCAGTTCCTGGGCGACAGCGGCACGTGGTCACGTCCGGCCCAGATGCCGCTCGACGCCTGCCGTGTCGGCGACGAGTACGTGATCTCCTTCGATCTGCCGGGCGTGCGCCCGGACGCGATCGACATCGACGTCGAGCGGAACATGCTGACCGTCCGGGCGGAACGCCGGCCCCGCCACGAGGGCGATGACGTGAAGTGGGAGCTGTCCGAGCGCCCGCTGGGCGTCTTCTCGCGCCAGGTGATGCTCTCCGACACCCTCGACCCCGAGGGGATCAGCGCCGCCTACGACGCCGGCGTACTGACCCTGCGCATCCCGATCGCCGAGAAGGCCAAGCCGCGCAGGATCGCCATCAGTCACAACGGCGACCGCAAGGAGATCAACGCCTGACCGCCCGGACCGCCGTCCCGCACCGCCACCCCGTGCCGCGCCGTGCGGGACGGCCTGCGGGTGGTCGGCCACCACGGTACGCACCAACAACGGGGGCGATCCGCTCGCCCGGGAGGAGGGAGAGCCGCGGTGACTCTTCGATGGGATGCGTTTTTGGCCGAGATCCAGGAACGCGGTGAATACGACACACCCGAGGAAGCCGAACGGGCAGCGCGTGTCGTCCTGGCGCTGCTCGGCGCCCACCTGGTCGGTGAGGTGCGGGCCGAACTGGCCGCCCGCCTGCCGGAGACCCTGGCCTTGATCCTGCTCAATCCCCTGCGGGCCGCCGAGCCGCTCAGCGCCGAGCGGTTCGTGCGCGCCACCGCCGCCTGGATCGACGGCGCCACCGAGGCCACCGCCCTGTGGGACATCGGCGCCGTGCTGAGCACCACCGCCGACGCCGCAGGCGAGGACCTGCTGCACAAGGTCCTGATCCAACTGCCCCCCGGTTACGACCTGCTCTTCGGCCGTCCCCAGCCCGGCCACGCGCCCGTGGACGCCCGCACCGCGCCCCTCCCGTCCTCGCGCCGGCCGCCTGTCGCCGGGTAGGCGCTCCGCGTCCGGTGGCAGACCGAGGAAGACAGGGCCGGGGCGGCCGGGGGACGGCTGTCGGCCCTGGCCGACCCCGCTCGGTCAGGGCCGACACCTGTCCCACCCGGTGGCGCGGTGTCAGAACCCGTGGCGGCGCAGGCTGCGCAGTCCGCCGTAGCCGGCGGCGGCGGCCCACAGGGCCATGACCAGCAGACCCGTCCAGTGCCCGTACGCCATCTGCGGGTCGTCGGCGTAGCGCAGCGCGTACTGGCCGGCCCGGTCGGGCAGGAACTGCGCGGCTCGGCGCACGACCGGGACACCGGACAGCAGCGGGGAGAGCAGGAAGACGGCCGGCAGCAGCAGGCCCATGGCCGCGGTGAGATTGCGCAGGACGGCGGTCAGCCCCAGGCAGAACACCACCAGCAGGACCGGGTAGAGCACCCCCGCCGTGGCACTGCGCACGAGGGCGGGGCCCTTCCAGAGCTCCGGAACGAACGCGGCGTAACCGGCGAACGCCCCGGCCGTACCGACCAGTCCGACGGCGAGGGCGACGGCCGCGCCGAGGGCGAGCTTGGCGCCGTAGAAGCGGCCGCGGTGCGGGACGGCCGTCAGCGAGAGCCCGACCATGCGGGTGCTGAACTCCTGGCCGAACAGCAGGACCGCGAAGCAGACCAGCGCCGCCTGGCCGAAGTTGAGACCGTAGTGGATGCCGACACCCGGGTCCGAGGTGATGCTCTCGTCCTGGTCGCCGAGCACGGCGGCGACGATGGTGGTGAAGCCGACGGTGAGCAGCAGTCCGACCACCGGAGTGATCCAGAGCGAGCGCAGGGTGGCGAACTTGATGCCTTCGGCGCGCAGGGCGGCACCGGCCGCCGAGCGGGTCGCGGCCGCCGTGTCCGCCGCCGTGTCCGCCGCCGTGTCCGCCGCCGAGGTCGAAGTCGTGGTCCTTGTCGTGGTCGTGGTCGTGGTGGTCTTCGCGGCGGTCATGCGGCCACCGCCCGGTACTCGACGCTGTCGGCGGTCATCCGCATGAATGCTTCCTCCAAGGAGTCCTGTTGGACGGCGATCTCGTACAGCACCACGCCCTCGGCGGCGGCGAGGGCGGCGATGGACTCGGCCGCCGTGCCGGTGACCTCCCAGGCGCCGTCCGTCGACGGCCGGGCGTCCAGGCCCGAACGGGCCATCAGTGCGGCCAGCCGGGGCGGGTCGACGGCCCGCACCCGGACCCTGGTCCGGCCGTGGCGGTCGATGAAGTCCGAGGTCGCGGAATCCGCCAGCAGTCTGCCCCGGCCGATCACCACGAGGTGGTCGGCGGTCAGCGCCATCTCCGTCATCAGGTGCGAGGAGACCAGCACCGCCCGGCCCTCGGCGGCCAGTCCGCGCAGCAGGGTGCGGATCCAGCGGATGCCCTCCGGGTCGAGGCCGTTGACCGGCTCGTCGAGCATCAGCACCGGTGGGTCGCCGAGTAGTGCCGCGGCCACCCCGAGGCGCTGGCGCATGCCGAGCGAGAAGCCCCGGATCCGCCGCCCGGCCGCCCCGGTGAGGCCGACCTGCTCGAGCACCTCGTCGACCCGGCGGCCCGGCAGGGCGTTGCTCGCGGCCAGCCAGTGCAGGTGGCCCCGAGCCGTCCGGCCGCCGTGCAGGGCCTGCGCGTCGAGCAGGGCCCCCACCCGCCGGAGCGGGCGGTCGAGTGCGGCGTACGGGAGACCGTCGACCAGGGCCCGGCCGGAGGTCGGGCGGTCGAGGCCGAGGATCAGCCGCATGGTGGTGCTCTTCCCGGCGCCGTTGGGTCCGAGGAAGCCGGTCACCACCCCGGGAACCACCTCGAAATCGAGCCCGTCCACCACCCGTGCGCCGCCGTACTCCTTGGTGAGGCCCTCCACCTTGATCACGACCGTCCTCCGTTCCTCCGTGCTTCGGTGACTCCATGGGACCGCGTCCGGGGGGTCCGGCGGATCCCGCCCCGGAGGGGATCTGCCTCCCTCCCGAGAGTGAGTTTGCGCGGGGCCCTGACCTGGCAGGATGGCGCGATGCCCCGAATACTCGCGCCCCTGTTCGACTCCGCTACCTACGCGCGTTGGCTGCACCTGGTGATCGGCCTGGTCTTCGTCGGAGTCGTGCTGATGGTCTATCCGGGCATCGAGGGGTGGAGCCGGGCCGAGCTGCTGGCGCGGGCGGTGCCGGTGGACGCCGCGCTGCTGGGGCTGGCGGCGCTGGTGCCCGCGATGCGCCGGGCGGAGGGTGTGCAGGCGCGGCTGCTGCTGGTGCCCGATCGGGAGCAGGACATCGCCGTCGAGCCCGCCCGTAGCTGGGCGGACCGGCGCCGGACGGCGGCGTGGCTGGTCGGCCGGGTGGCCCTCGGCGGGCTCGTCGGCGGAGCCTCGGTCCTCGTGCCCGCCGCCGTCCTCGACCTGGTGGCGCGGCCGGAGCACGGGGTGTTCGGGCTGCGGTCGGGCGGGCCCGGCTGGGCGCCGTTGCTGGCACCGGTGCTGCTGTTCGCGCTCGGCTGGCTGGTGGTCTGGGCCGGGCGGCTCCAGCTCGCCATGGCGGTACGGCTGTTGGCGCCGTCCGCGGCGGAGCGGCTGGCCGCTGCCGAGCTCCGGGCCGAGCGCCTGCTGGAACGCAATCTGCTGGCGCGCGAGCTGCACGACTCGATCGGACACGCGTTGACGGTGACGGTGCTCCAGGCCGGGGCGGCGCGCGAGGTCGGCGACCCGGCGTTCGCCGCCAAGGCGCTGGAGGTCATCGAGGAGACCGGCCGACGGGCGATGGACGATCTGGAGCGCACGCTCGCCCTGCTGCGCGACCCGGGCGACCACGGCAGTACGGGCGGCACCGGCAGCGGCGCCGACGCCCGGGAACGCCCCGGGATCGACCGGCTCCCCGCCCTGTTCGAGACCGCCAGGGCGGCCGGCAGTCCCGTCGAGGCCCTGATCGACACCCCCTCCGGCGGCCTCCCCGGGGTGCTCTCCCGCGAGGGCTACCGGATCGTGCAGGAGGGTGTCACCAACGCCCTCAAGTACGCGCCCGGAGAGCCGATCAGTATCCGTATCGCCGTCCGGGACGGCAGCCTGGAACTGCGCTGCGCCAACGCCCTCCGCCCGCACGCCCTCCGCCCACCCGGCGCGCGCCCGCACGGTGCGCCGGCCCGGTCGGGCGGCCCACCGCGCCGGGGCGGCAAGGGACTCCGGGGCATCCACGAACGCGCCGTGCTGCTGGGCGGCGAGGCCACGGCGGGCGCCGAGTCCGGCGAGTGGGTGCTGGCCGTTCGGATACCCCTACGCTTGGGCGGGTGACGATCGACATTCTGCTGGCCGACGACGAGGAACTCGTCCGGGCCGGCCTGCGGGTGGTGCTGGAGGCGCAGGGCGACCTGCGGGTGGTGGGAGAGGCGACGGACGGCGCGGAGGCGATCGCGCTCGCCCGCCGACTGCGCCCGCAGGTGGTGCTGATGGACGTTCGGATGCCCGGCCTGGACGGCCTCGCCGCGACCCGGGAACTGGTCCGCGACGCCGCCGCGCCCGGCGGGTACGCGCCGAAGATCCTGGTCGTCACCACGTTCGAGATCGACGACTACGTCTACCAGGCGCTGCGGGCGGGCGCCGACGGCTTCCTCCTCAAGCGCACCCGGCCGAGCGAGATCGCCCAGGCCGTACGGCTGGTGGCGGCCGGGGAGTCGCTGCTCTTCCCCGCCCAGATCCGCCGGCTCGCCGCCGCCCGGGGCAACGCGGCGGCGCGCGGCACGATGGCCCGCGCCGCCCTGACCGAACGCGAGACCGAGGTGCTGCGCCTGGTGGCGCGCGGACTGACCAACGGCGAGATCGCCGAACAGCTCTTCCTCGGGGTGCAGACGGTGAAGACCCACGTCAGCAGCGTGCTGGCGAAGCTCGGTGCGCGGGACCGGACCCAGGCGGTCATCCTCGCCTACGAGTCGGGCTTCGTGACGCCTACCGAGTGACCACCCGAGCCGCCGGGGGCCGGGAGGGAACGGAGCCGGGGGCGGAGGCAATGGAAGGAATGGAGGGAGCGCGGCCCGGCGGCGTTCAGGCCGGGTAGGCGTGCGTCTGGGCGGCCTTGACCGCGGCCCAGACCGTCGAGCCCCGCGCCAGGCCCAGTTCGGCGGCCGCCGCCGGGGTGAGGTCGGCGGCCATCGGGACGGCGCCCGCCAGGTCGGCCCGCACCTGGTCGCCGTGGAGGTCGAGCCCGTTGACCGTCAGTTCCCAGACATTGCGCGCGCTCCCCTCCGGCCGCGCGCGGTGGAGGACGACGGCGGACGGGCGGAAGGCGACGAAGACCGGTCCGGACAGGTCCTCGTCGGTGGTCAGCACGGCGCCGTCCGGCAGGGTCACCCGGTGCCCGGCCGAGGTGCCCCGGTAGAGGTTCAGCCCGACCAGCCGGGCGATGTAGTCGGTGCGCGGCCGGCGCGCGATCTCCGCCGGCACGCCGGACTGCACCTCGCGTCCGCCCTCGATCACCACCAGCCGGTCGGCCAGCACCATCGCGTCCAGCGGATCGTGCGTCACCAGCACCGCGACCGCCTCGAACTCGGCCAGGTGGCGCCGCAGCTGCGCCCGCACGTCGAGCCGGGTGCGGGCGTCCAGGGCGGCCAGCGGCTCGTCCAGCAGCAGCAGTCGCGGCCGGACGGCGAGCGCCCGGGCGAGCGCCACCCGTTGGGCCTGCCCGCCGGAGAGCCGGGCCGGGCGGGCGGCGGCGTGCTCGGCCAGACCCATCCGCTCCAGCCAGCCGGCGGCCTCGGCGCGTGCCTCGCGCTTGGAACGGCCCTGGCAGCGCGGGCCGAAGGCGACGTTGTCGAGGGCGCTCAGATGCGGGAAGAGCAGGTAGTCCTGGAAGACCACGCCGACCGGGCGTTCCTCGGCGGGGGTGTGCAGCCGCCGGGCCGGGTCCTCCAGCACGTCGCCGTCCAGCCGCAGGTGACCGGCGCCGAGCGGCAGCAGACCGGACAGCGCGCGCAGGGCGGTGGACTTCCCGGCGCCGTTCGGGCCGAGCAGCGCGACCACCTCGCCCGGGGCGGCGGTGAGGGCGAGGTCCAGGGTGAAGGCGGCTCGGTCGACCCGCAGCCGGGCGTCCAGACCGGCGGTGCCGGGGTGGGAGGTCATCGGCGCGGCGCTCCGGGGACGGGGACGGGGAGGACGGGCAGGGAGGTGGGAACGGGGGCGGCGGCGGTCGGCCTCACGGCGCGGACATCCAGCGCTCGCGCAGGCCGGCCAGGACCACGATCGACACCACCAGCAGTACCAGGGACAGCGCGATCGCCGCCTCCGGGTCCGACTCCATGGCGAGGTAGACGGCCAGCGGCATGGTCTGCGTGCGGCCCGGGAAGTTGCCCGCGAAGGTGATCGTCGCGCCGAACTCGCCCAACGCGCGCGCCCAGGCCAGCACGGCGCCGGCCCCGATGCCCGGGGCGATCAGCGGCAGGGTGACCCGCCGGAACGCCGTCAGCCGGGAGGCGCCCAGCGTGGCGGCGGCCTCCTCGTAGCGCGGGTCGGCGGCGCGCAGCGCGCCCTCGACGCTGATGACCAGGAACGGCATCGCGACGAACGCCTCCGCGATCACCACACCGGTGGTGGTGAAGGGCAGGGTGATGCCGAAGGCGGAGTCCAGCCAGGAGCCGACGATGCCGCGCCGGCCCAGCACCAGCAACAGGGCGACGCCGCCGACCACCGGCGGCAGCACCAGCGGCAGGGTGACCAGGGCCCGGACCAGCCGTCGGCCCGGCAGCTCCGTCCGGGCCAGCAGCCAGGCCAGTGGCACGCCCAGGACCAGGGACACCGCGGTGGCGGCCGTCGCGCAGACGAGCGAGAGTCGCAGCGCCTCCCACACCTGCGGGCTGGTGAGCTGCTCGGGGAGCGCGCTCCAGGGTGCCCGGACCAGCAGCCCGACCAGGGGGAGGACGAGGAACGCCAGGCCGAGCAGCGCGGGGAGCAGCAGGGCGGCCGGGACCCGGCCCGCCCGGCCGGCCCGCCGCCGGCCGGAGCCCTGGAGCGGCACCGGGCCCGACGAGTCCCCGGACCCGGTGCCATCCGCGTGGCCGCCCGCCGTGCCGCGGGCGCGGCCGGTGCGACGGATCACGGCGCCTGGAAGCCCGCCGCGGTCAGCACCTGCTGCGCCTCGGACGACTGGACGTAGGCGACGAAGGCGGCGGCGCCGTCCTTGTTCGGCGCCTTGGCGAGGGAGGCGATCGGGTAGTCGTTCACGGCCTTGGCGGCTTCGGGGAATTCCACGCCGTCGATCTTCGCAGCATCGGCCCGCACATCGGTGCGGTACACGAGCGAGGCGTCGACCTCGCCCAGCTCGACCTTGGTCAGCGCGCCCTTGACGTCCTGTTCCAGGGTGACCGGGGTGAGGTTGACGCCGGCGGCCTTGAGCGCGGTCAGCGCGGCGGCGCCGCAGGGCACCTCCTTCGCGCAGAGCGCGACCTTCACACCCGGCGCGGCCAGGTCGGCGAGGCCGGCGAAGTGCTTGGGGTTGCCCTTGGGGACGGCGATGGCGAGGGTGTTGCGGACGAAGGTCCTCGGCTCGCCGGCGGCGCCGCCCGCGTCGGTGACGGTCTTCATGGTGGCCGGGCTGGCGGCGGCGAACACGTCCGCCGGGGCGCCGGAGTTGATGCTCGTGGCGAGCGCGGAGCTGCCGCCGAAGTTGAAGGTGACCCTGGCGCCGGGGTTGGCGGCCTCGAACTTCTTGCCGAGGTCGGTGAAGGTCTCCTTGAGCGAGGCGGCGGCGAACACGGTGATCGGTCCGGAAGCCTTCGGGACGCCGGCCGCGCTCGTGCCGGGGCCGGTCGCGGAGCCCGTGCCGGGGGCGGCGGGGGAACTGCTGCTCCTGGCGTCGGTGCCGCCGTCGCTGCTGCAGGCGGTCGCGCCGAGGGCGAGGACGAGGGCCGCTGCCGCGGTGGCGGTGAGCCTGGTGGCGGTGAGCCTGGTGGCGGTGAGTCCGGTAGTGGTGAGTCTGCGGATGGTCATTCCTTGGCTTCCCCCTCCTGGACGCGCCGGGAGAGGCGCGGGGCCAATGCCGCAGGTGCGGCCATTACGCCGATCATAGTGCCGCAGATGCGGGCTCTATTTCGTCTGTCTCATCGCACAGGCCAGGAGTGCCGAAGCAGGTGGCGGGCCTGTCGGAAGACGCAAGCGGCCCCGGGGCGCCGTCCGGAGCGAGCGCCGTACCGGAGCCGCGCGCCGCGTCCGAAGCAGGCACCGCGATCCGAGCACCGACCGCCGCTGGGGGGCGCGGGGCGGCTGGTGAGCGCGGGGTGGCGCGCGTCGGGAGCGCTCGGTGCGCCCCTCCTGTCCCGATTACCCGGCAGTCAAGTGGGGGACGGAACGGACGGAACGGCACGACCGACCGGTCGCGCGGTCGGGGGCGGGGGTGCCCGACAGGTCGCGGGACCGGCGAGGCGCACGACCGAGGAGGGGACATGTCGCTGACCGCCGCGACCACCAGCACCACCGGCACCGCCGCCACCATCACCCGGATACCCGGGCCGCCCGGACTCCCACTGGTGGGCTCGCTGCTCGACCTGACCCGCCGTCCGCTGCGGACGTACCTGGACGCCCGCCGCGACTACGGCGACGTCGTCCGCTTCACCGCCGGGCCGCCCGGACTGCGCGCCGAGTTCTACGCGGTGTTCTCGCCGGAGGGCGCGCACCAGGTGCTCGGCAGCGAGGCGGCCAACTTCCGCAAGGACAACAGCTTCTACGACGAACTACGGACCAGCCTCGGCAACGGCCTGCTGACCAGCCAGGACGGCGACTACCACCGCCAGCGCCGGCTGATCCAGCCGCTGTTCACCCGGCGCCGGGTGGACGGCTACGCGGCGGCCGTCGGGCAGGAGTGCGCGGTGCTCGCCGACCGCTGGCGGGTGGTGCCCGGCGGCGTGGTCGACGTCGCGGAGGAGATGTCGCGGTTCGCGCTGCGCACGGTGTCCCGGATCCTCTTCGGGGCGGACGTGGAGGCGGCGGTGCGGGTGGTGCACCACTGCTTCCCGGTGCTCGGCGAGTTCGTCCTCGAACGCGGCTTCGCGCCGGTGAAGGTGCCCCGCGGCTGGCCGACTCCCACCAACCGGCGGGCCGCCGGCGCGCAGCGCGACCTCTACGCGGTGTGCGACCGGATCATCGCCGAGCGGGCGGTGCGGCGGTCGGCGGGAGTGGTCGATTCCGCCGGCCCGGACGACCTGCTGGAGCTGCTGACCCGGGCCAGGGGCGAGGACGGGGAGCGGCTCGACGCGGCCGAACTGCGCGACCAGGTCCTGATCTTCCTGCTCGCCGGGCACGAGACCACGGCGACCTCGCTCGCCTTCGCGCTCTTCCTGCTGGCCAAGCACCCGGAGCAGCGGCGCCGGGCCCGTGAGGAGGCGGACGCCGTACTGGCCGGACGGGCGCCGGTGGCGGCCGACCTGGAGGCGCTGCCCTACCTCACCCAGGTGTTGAAGGAGGCGATGCGGCTCTACCCGGCCGCCTCGCAGATGGGGCGCCGCTCGGTGGCCGAGTCGGTGATCGACGGGTACGTGGTGCCCGCCGGCGCCCAGGTCATCCTCGCGCCGTGGGTCACCCACCGGCACCCGGACCACTGGGAGCAGCCGGACCGCTTCGATCCGGACCGCTTCCTGCCCGAGCGGGAGAAGGAGCGGCACCGGTATGCCTGGTACCCGTTCGGGGGCGGGCCGAGGGCCTGCATAGGGCAGCACTTCTCCATGCTGGAGTCGGTGCTGGCGCTGGGTGCGCTGCTGCGGGAGTTCGAGTTCGAGGCGGTGGACCGCGGCGTCCGGCTGGCCCAGGGCATCACGCTCCAGGTGCGGAGCCCGATGCGGATCCGGCTGACCCCGCGCGGCTGACGGCGCGGGGTCGACGGCGCGGGGTCGGCGGCACGGGGGAGTTGGCTGCGGAGTGCCGGCCCGGTCGGGGCACCCGGCCCGGACCACCCGGCCCGGACCACCCGGCCCGGACCACCCGGCCCGGAGCCCTGGAGGCTGCCCGAGGTGACTTTGCAAAGTCCTGGCGCGACTTTGCAAAGTCACCTCGGGACTTTGCGAAGTCGCTTCGGAGCCGCCCCGGGCCTCCCTCCCTCCCGCAGGCGAATGGCTGCGGAACGGTGGGACGACGAACTATGATGTGATGTGCGTCACAGTGCAGTGCGGCCGACGGTCCGATATCCATCGACCGGGCCTTCGGGGTACCGATTTCCGAGGGGGCGGGATGGAAGTCACGGCCGGTTGCCGGGGTGGGGCCGATCCCGGCCCGCGCCCGTCGGCCGAATCCGCGGAATTCGACCGGGTGTTCACGGAACTGTTGCCCAGGCTCCAGCGCGCCGCCGTGCGCATGCTCGGGGATCCGTTCGGCGCGGGCGATGTCGTCCACGAGGCGTATCTGCGGATCGCCCGGAATCCCGCCCGCTTCCTCGGCCATCCCCGGCCCTACGCCTACGCGTTCACCGCGATGGCGAACGTCGTGCGCGACGAGTGGCGCCGCGACCGCCGCCGACTGCTCCCGTACGAGGCGTTGGAGGACGTCGGGCCGGCCGGCGGTCTCACGGCGGCCGGCGGATGGGGTGGCGGGTACGACGATCCGTCGGGCGGCGGGGTGGCCGAGCTGCAGGCGCACTGGGAGGTGGTGCGGCTGCTGCGCTGCCTGACGGTGAAGCAGGCGCGGGCCGTGCTCCTGGTCGACCTCGACGGGTACAGCCTGGAGGAGGCCGCCGAGCTCCTCGGGGTGCACCGCTCCACCCTGACGGTCACCCGGCGCCGGGCGCTGGACCGGTTGCGGAACGTCCTCGAACGGGAGCGCGAGTCGCCCATCGGGCCCGGGGCCTGCCAGTCGCCCGGCGACCGCCCGCCCACCCGTCGGCCGGACTCCCCGCCCGGTCGCGTACCCGGCTCCCCACCCAGATCCCCGCCCGGTCCCCCGCCCGGGCATGTGCCGGGGGCGCGCGCCGGTTCCGACGCACCGGTCTGACGGCAAGTCAGCTCAGCTCCGGCCGCGCCCCGTACGCTGCAAATCGTGATCACGTACGAGGAGCATCGGCTCCGCTCCCTGGTGGACGAAGGCCGTTGGATCGAACTGCTGGGCGCCTACCGGCAGGCCCGTGCCGCCGCCGTCGCGCTCGACCTGGCGGAGGGCGACCTGACGGGCCGAGGGCTGGCGGGCGGCGGCGCGAAGGTCCCCGCCTGGGCGGTCGCGGCCGCGCAGACCCGGGCCGGCATCGCCACCGCCGCGCTCGGCCACCTGATCGCCTACGCCGCACCGCCCGAGGTGGCCGCACGACTGTTCGACGCGGACGGCGGCCCCGGTACCGCGGCCGGGGCGGCCGACCACGACGCCGGGCCGCTCTGGGAAGTGCTGGCCACCCGGCACACCTGGCGGCGGCTCGCCCCGCTGCTCGGTCCGCCCCCGGTACGGCGGCTGGTCGCGCAGACCCGGGTGCTGCTCGGCGAGGACCTCTCCCGGGGCGCCGAACCGGACCCCGAGGGGGTGCCGCTGCTGCTGGAGCCCTGGGAGTCGGTGGGGCGGGCCGAGGGCATGCCGGTCCGGGACTACCTGCGCCAGGGCGGTTCGCGCAGTGCCCTGCTGACGCTGCCCGCCAGCCGGGAGGGGCTGGCCCGGGTGGAACTGCCCGAGCCCGGCGCCCGGCTGCCGGGACAGCCGGCCACCCGGGCGCTGGCGGAGCTGGCCGGCTGGGCGCGGACGGTCTGCGTGCGCGGACCGGCGGCGGCTGCTGCCGCCCAGCTCGCGCCGGGGCCGCTGGTCACCGGCGGGTACCTGCCGTTCGCCCTCGCCTGGCCGGCGCTGGTGCAGGCGGGCATCGCGGACCGTGCGCACGGCGCGGCCCACGGGCGGCTGGCGCTGTGGCGGGTGCTGACGGCGATGACCGGCGCGCAGCGGCCGGAGTCGGCGGACCGGGCGGAGGTCCGCGCCCTGGTCGCGAGGATGCGCTGCTTCACCTGGGACGATCCGGCCGACCGGCTGCGGCACCTGCACCTCGCGCTGGAGGACCCGGCGACCGGGCTGAGCTGGGCGGTCAGCGGCTCGGAGGAGGTCTGAGCGGCTGAGCGGACCGGCCGTCCCCACGGGGCGCGCGTTCTCGCCGGGACCGGGGCCTGCCCCGGCCGGGGACCTGCCCGGTCCCGGGACATGCGGGACCCCTGGTCCGGCGCCTTTTCCGGGGGGTTGGGCGGGGCGCCGGACCAGGGGAGTGTGAGGGGCGGCCCGCAGCTCAGACGGCCGTCGTCGCGGCCGTCGTCGTGGCCGCGGTGCTTGCCGCGGTGGTTGCCGGGGCCGGGACCGGCGCGGCCGGGGGTGACCCGGCCGGGCCGGCGGGCTCCGCCGCCGGTGCGCCGCCGTGCGGGTCCGCGTCCAGCAGCGTCCGTTCGTCGAACGGCACCGCGCCCGCCAGCACCTGCCGGGCCCGCTCGCGGTCGAGCTCCCCGGTCCACTGCCCGATCAGGACGGTGGCGACGGCGTTCCCGGCGAAGTTGGTCAGCGCCCGGGCCTCGGACATGAACCGGTCGATGCCGACGATCAGCCCGACGCCGTCCACCAGGGCCGGCTTGTGCGACTGGAGCCCGCCCGCGAGGGTGGCCAGTCCGGCGCCCGTGACGCCGGCCGCGCCCTTGCTGGCGATCACCATGAAGACCAGCAGCGACAGCTGCTCGCCCACCGACATCGGCTTGTCCATCGCCTCCGAGATGAAGATCGAGGCCATGGTGAGGTAGATCGCCGTGCCGTCCAGGTTGAAGCTGTAGCCGGTCGGGACGGTGATGCCGACCACCGGGCGGCTGACGCCCAGGTGCTCCATCTTGGCGATCAGCCGGGGCAGGGCGCTCTCCGAGGAGGAGGTGGAGAGGATCAGCAGGAACTCGCGGCCCAGGTAGCGCAGCAGGGTGAAGATGTTGACGCCGGCGACCAGGCGCAGCAGGGTGCCGAGCACCACGACCACGAACAGGGCGCAGGTCAGGTAGAAGCCGATCATGATGACGGCGAGGCTCTTCAGCGCGGCCGTACCGGTGGCGCCGACCACCGCGGCCATCGCCCCGAAGGCGCCGATCGGCGCCACCCACATGATCATCGCCATGACCCGGAAGACCAGCCGCTGCACATGCTCGATGCCGCGCAGCACGGGTGCGCCGGCCGGGCCCATCGCCTGCAGGGCGAAGCCGGCCAGCAGTGCGACCAGCAGGGTCTGCAGCACCTTGCCCTCGGTGAGGGCGGAGAGCATGGTGGTCGGGATCATCCCGAGCAGGAAGTCGGCGGTGGACTGCGCGCCGCCGGCGGCTGCCTGGGCGTGGCCGGACTTGGCGAGCGCGGAGGTCAGGTGGAGGCCGCCGCCGGGCTCCAGCAGGTTGCCGACCAGCAGGCCGATGCCGAGGGCGACGGTCGACATGACGAGGAAGTAGCCGAGCGCCAGGCCGCCGACCCTGCCGACCTTGGCGGCCTTGGTGACCGAGCCGATGCCGAGCACGATGGTGCAGAAGATGACCGGGCTGATCATCATCTTGATTAGGTTGACGAACCCCGTGCCGATGGGCTTCAGCTCCACCGCGAAGTCAGGCGCGGCCAGGCCCACCACCACGCCCGCGACGACCGCCGCGATCACGGCGAGGTAGAGGACGTGGGTGCGGTCCTTCGGTCTGGCGCCCGCGCCCGCCGCTGCTCCGGTGATCGACATCTGTGGCTCCTTCGCCCTGCTCTGCCCGGAAGCGCGTGCGCCGTGGGGGGTGCGCCCGTGGGGGATGCGCCCGTGAGGGGGCGCTCATGGGGGTGCGTCGGCCCGCGGTCCCGGGGGCCCGGGTGGTGGGCCGCTCCGACTATGGCGCCCGGGCGTGACGCGGGTCACGTTTGCGTTCATAGAGTTCACATCGCCGCGGGCTCCGCACCGCGGCCCGCGCCGCCGGGGCCGTGGTGCACACTGACAGGCATGTCCGCCCGTACCCCCCTCCCGCCGCGCCGGCTGGTGCGCAGCCTGGCCGGACAGCTCTTCGTCGTCCAGGTGGTCATCGTCGCCGTCGTGGTCGCGGGCGGGGCGGTGCTCGCGTACCTGTTCACCGCCGGGCGCGACGACGACGCGGCCCGCCGCCAGGTCACCGCCGTCGCCCGCGCCGTCGCCGACTCGCCGACCGTCCGCGACGCCGCCGGCGCGCCCGATCCGACGGCCGTGCTCCAGCCCTACGCCGAGCGGGTGCGGGTCGACACCGGGGTCTCCTTCGTCACCGTGATGGACACCGCCGGTGTCCGCTGGACCCACCCGCTGCCCGAGCAGATCGGGCGGCCCTTCCTCGGGCACATCGACTGGGCGCTCGCGGGGGAGACCCGCAGCGAGACCTACACCGGCACGCTCGGCCCGTCGGTGCGGGTGGTCACCCCGGTGCTGGACGAGCGGCACCGGGTGGTGGCCCTGGTCAGTGCCGGTATCACGGTGCAGTCCATCTCGGCCCGGCTGCGCGGCCCGCTGCTCGCGCTGGTGGGGGTCGCGGGGGCCGCGCTGGCCGTCGGCGGGATCGGCACCTACCTCGCCAACTCCCGGCTGCGGCGGCACACCCACGGCATGGGGCCGGCCGAACTCAGCCACCTCTACGAGTACCACCAGGCCACCCTGCACGCCGTCCGGGAGGGGCTCGTCCTGCTCGACCGAGACCACCGGGTGGTGCTCTGCAACGACGCGGCGCGCGAACTCCTGGGCCTGGAGGGCGCGGTGGAGGGCCGACCGGTCGACGGGCTGGGACTTCCGGACGCGCTGCTGGCGGCCGTCTCCGGGGACGCGCCGGTCCGGGACGAGGTCCATCTGACCGCCGAGCGGGTGGTGGTGCTCAACACCTCCACCATCGGCACCGGGCTCGGCCGCGTCCTCACCCTCCGCGACCACACCGAACTCCAGGCGCTGAGCGGCGAGCTGGACTCCGTGCGCGGCTTCACCGAGGCGCTCGGCGCGCAGGCGCACGAGGCCGCCAACCGGCTGCACGCCGTCGTCTCGCTGATCGAACTCGGCCGCCACCGCGAGGCGGTGGAGTTCGCCACCGCCGAACTCGCCCTCGCCCAGCGGCTCACCGACCGGGTGGTGGCCGCCGTCGGCGAACCGGTGCTGGCCGCCCTGCTGTTGGGCAAGGCCGCGCAGGCCGCCGAACGCGGCGTGGAGTTGACGCTCACGCCGGACAGTTCGATCGACGACGGCGTGCTGCCGCCGCGACTGACCGCCCGCGACCTCATCACCGTCCTCGGCAACCTGATCGACAACGCCGTGGACGCCGCGATCACCGGCGCGGCCGCGAACCCCGGGCCTCCGGAGGTCACCGTCACCGCCCGGATCGACGGGGACCACCTGCTGCTGCGGGTCGCCGACACCGGGGCCGGGATCGACCCGGGTGCGGTGGACGACGTGTTCCGGCGCGGGTGGAGCACCAAGCAGGACGGCCGCGCGGCCGGGACCGGCGACGGCGGGAGCGGCCAAGGCAACGGCAGCGGGAGCGGGAGCAGCCAGGGCAACGGCAGCGGCCACGGGCGCGGACTCGGGCTCGCCCTGGTCGCCCAGGCCGCCCGGCGCAACGGCGGCACCGTCGAGGTCGGCCGGGAGCGCGGCGCGGTGCTGACCGTCCGACTGCCGCTCGGCCGCCCGGTGCTGGGCCGTCCGGCGCTCGCCCGTCCGGCGGGCGACGGCGCGGGGGAGCACGAGCGCACGGCGGTGGCCCCGTGAACCGCCCCGTCGGCCGGGCCGAGAACGCCGAACGGTCCGAGATCTCCGTCCTGGTGGTCGAGGACGACCCGGTGGCCGCCGCCGCCCACACCCTCTACGTGGGGCGCGAGCCGGGATTCCGGGCCGTCGGCACCGTGCACGGCTGCGCGGAGGCGCTGCGCTTCCTGGAGCGGGCCCGGGCCGCCGGGCGGCCCGTCGACCTGCTGCTGCTCGATCTCTACCTGCCCGACGGGCACGGCCTCCAGCTCTGCGGCACCCTGCGCGCGGCCGGGCACGCCACCGACGTCATCGCGGTCACCTCCGCCCGCGACCTCGCGATGGTCCGTCGGGCCGTGTCCGCCGGTGTGGTCCAGTACCTGTTGAAGCCGTTCGCCGCCGCCGCCCTGCACGACCGCCTGGACCGCTACGCCCGCTACCGGGACACCCTCGCGCGGACCGGGCCGGCCACCGGGCAGGACGAGGTCGACCAGGCGCTCGCGCTGCTGCGGATGCCCGAACGCACCGCCCTGCCGAAGGGGTTGAGTGCGCCGACCCTGGACACCGTGGCGGGGGTGCTGCGCGCGGACCGCGCCGGCCTGTCGGCCGCCGCCGCCGGTGCGGCGGCCGGTGTCTCGCGGATCACCGCCCGCCGCTACCTGGAGCACCTCGTGGACACCGGCCTCGCCGTCCGGGAGCCCCGGTACGGCACGGTCGGCCGGCCGGAGCTCTGCTACCGCTGGACGGGCGGCTCCGGCGGCGCGGACGGCCTCGGTGCCCCGCCCGTCCCGGGTCGGCCTTGACCTCTCGGCCGTGACCTCTCGACGGCTCGCTCGTTGAGGGAGCGGACGGGTTGTCACTCGCAAGGGTGGTTCCGGCGCCCCCGGACGGACCAGGGCAGGTCGGACAAGTAAGGTTAGGCTCACCTAATTTTCTGGGAGTCCGTCTTGACGCTCGCCGCTGAGCCCGCCACCGGTCCGACCGTCCCCCGCGCCGCCGCCGCTCCCGCGCCGGCCCCGGCGCCCGCGCCCGCCGCCGGGACGGGATTCCCGGCGAGCGCCGTCCTGCGCCGCCAGCGCCAGCGCGAGTCCGCCGCCCGCACCTACGCGCGCTCGTTCCCGATCGTCCCCGTGCGCGCCAGCGGAATGACCGTCGAAGGCGCCGACGGCCGCCGCTACCTCGACTGCCTCTCCGGCGCCGGCACGCTCGCGCTCGGCCACAACCACCCCGTGGTCCTGGCGGCGATCCGCCGCACCCTCGACAGCGGCGCCCCGCTCCACCTGCTGGACCTCGCGACCGCCGAGAAGGACGACTTCACCACCGCCCTGTTCGAGAGCCTGCCGCCCGCCTTCGCCGACGGGGCGCGCGTCCACTTCTGCGGGCCCGCCGGGACCGATGCCGTCGAGGCCGCGCTCAAGCTGATGCAGACCGCGACCGGCCGTTCCGGCGCCCTCGCCTTCACCGGCGCCTACCACGGGATGACCGCCGGCTCCCTCGCGCTCACCGGCAACGTCGCCGTCAAGGAGCCGCTGCCCGCCGGCGGCGAGGTCGTCCGGCTGCCCTACCCCTACGGCTACCGCTGCCCGTTCGGGGTCGGCGGGGAGGCGGGGGCCGGACTCTCCGCGACCTACGTCGAACGACTGCTCGACGACCCGGCCGGCGGTGTCGTCCCACCCGCCGCGATGGTCCTGGAGGCCGTGCAGGGCGAGGGCGGCGTCGTCCCCGCTCCGGACGACTGGCTGCGCGCCATGCGCCGGATCACCGCCGAGCGCCGCATTCCGCTGATCGTCGACGAGGTCCAGACCGGCGTCGGCCGCACCGGTGCGATGTGGGCGGTCGAGCACAGCGGGATCGTGCCCGACGCGATGGTGCTCTCCAAGGCGATCGGCGGCAGCCTCCCGCTCGCCGTCGTCGTCTACCGGGAGGAGTACGACGGCTGGCGGCCCGGTGCCCACACCGGCACCTTCCGCGGCAACACGCTGGCCATGGCGGCCGGAGCTGCCACGCTGCGCCACGTCGCCGCCAACGGACTGGCCGAACGGGCGGCGGTGGTCGGCGACCGGATGGTCGAACGGCTGCGCGCGCTGGCCGGGGAACTCCCCGCGATCGGCGAGGTTCGCGGACGCGGGCTGATGATCGGCGTCGAACTCGTCGACCCGGCCGCGGAGTCGGACGCCTGCGGGGCCCGGCCGGCCGCGCCCGAGCTCGCCGTCCGGGTCCGCGCGGCCTGCCTGGCGCGCGGGCTGATCGTCGAACTCGGCGGGCGGCACGACGCCGTCCTGCGGCTGCTGCCCCCGCTCACCATCACCGACGAGCAGGCGGCCGCGGTGCTGGACCGGCTCGCGGACGCCATCGCGGCGGCGTCGGCATGAGCGGCGGCCCGGGCGAGGGGGACGGGGGCGGGATCGGGGCCGGGATCGGGGCCGGGCAGGGCGCCGGGGCCGAGCGCCGCAGGTCCGCCGACGTGCCCCTCGACGCCCTCTCCGGCGGCGTCGGCGGACCCGCGGCGCTCGGCCCGCTGCTCGCCACCGTCCTCGACGCCCTGGAGACCGGCGCCACCCGGCGCGGCGGCCCGCTGCCGCCCGGCCGCCCCGCCGACCTCGCCGCCCTGGTCGACCGGGAACTCGCCGCCGCCGAGGGCCCCGACGCCCTCGCCCGCCTCACCGAACTGCTCGCCCACGGCGCGGCCGACCCCGCCGACCCGTTCTGCGCCGCCCACCTGCACTGCCCGCCGCTCGCCGTGGCCGCCGCCGCCGACCTCGCCGTCAGCGCCCTCAACCCCTCCCAGGACTCCTGGGACCAGGCCCCCGCGGCGACGGCGCTGGAAACCGCGCTGCTCGCCGAACTCGCCGCCCTGGTCGGCTACGACCCCGCCCGGGCCGCCGGCGTGGTCACCTCCGGCGGCACCGAGTCCAACCTCATGGGCCTGATGCTCGCCCGCGACCAGAAACTCGACGGCATCGTCGAACTCGACGGGCTCCTCGGCCTGCCCGCCGGCGTCCGGCCCCGGATCTTCGCCTCCCGGGCCGCGCACTTCTCGGTCCAGCGGGCGGCCGCCCTGCTCGGCCTCGGCGAACGCGCCGTCGTCCCGGTCGACGTCGACCGCGACCTGAGGATGGACCCAGTGGCGCTCGAACGCGCCCTGGCCGAGGCGAGTTGGGCCGGACACACCCCCGTCGCGGTGGTCGCCACCGCCGGCACCACCGACACCGGCGCCGTCGATCCGCTGCCCGCCGTCGCCGACCTCGCCGCCCGCTACGACGCCTGGCTGCACGTCGACGCCGCGTACGGCGGCGGCGCCCTGCTCTCCGACCGGCTGGCCCCCCTGCTCGACGGCATCGAACGCGCCGACTCCGTCTCGCTGGACTGGCACAAGCTCGGCTGGCAGCCGGCCGCCGCCGGCGTCTTCCTGGTGCGCCACGCCGAGACCTACGTCTCGCTCGCCCGCCGGGCCGCCTACCTCAACCCGGCCGACGACGAACAGGCCGGCTACCCCAGCCTGTTGGGACTCTCGCTGCGCACCACCCGGCGGTCCGACGCGTTCAAGCTCGCCGTCACCCTGCGCACCCTCGGCCGCGCCGGGCTCGGCCGGCTCGTCGACGCCTGCCACGACCTCGCGCGGTCCGCCGCGGACGCCGTCCGGGCCGAACCGGAGCTGGAACTGCACGCCGAACCCGTGCTGACCGCCCTGCTGTTCCGCTACCGCCCGGCCGGTACGGACGCTGCACGATCCGAGGCCGACCCGGCCGCGCTCGACCCGGCCGCGCTCGACCGGGTCAACGCCGAACTGCGGCGTGAACTGCTGCGCGGCGGACGGGCCGTGGTCGGCCGGACCGAACTGCCCGGCGAGGGCTCCGGCCGGGTCCGGCTCAAACTGACCCTGCTCAACCCGCACACCACACCGGCCGAGGTGGCCGCCCTGCTCGGCGAGGTCGTCCGCGCCGGCCGCGAGACCTGGCGGTGGGTCGGCCGGTAGGCCGGTCGGTGGCGCGGGCGACGGCTCGGGCGGTGGGTCAGACGCCCCCGGTGGGGGTGGGCGCGGTCGCCCGGAGGTGGTAGTCCACCCCCACCGTGATCTCCGGATCACCGGCCTCGCCCCGGACCGTCAGTTCGTGGTTGCCGGGTGTCAGCGGGTCCAGCCGCACCCAGAGGCCGCACGACCAGGTGTTCTTGCCGGAAAGCTCGGCGCCGAAGGGGTTGCCGGCGGCGCCGAACAGCTTGATCCGCGTCGCGCCGAGCGGCTCGGCGGCGAGCGGGGCGCCGTCCAGCGTGGCGGAGCCCTCAGCGGTGTCCATGAAGGTCTCGCAGTCGGCGGCCTCGCCGAACCTCGTCACCAGCGGGAACAGGACCGGCAGGCCGACGGGGACGGTGCACGTCCGCTCGACCACGCCCCCGCCGGTCGTCCCGGCCAGGTACCAGATGTTCTCGTGCTGGCGCTGGGCGCACCACCGGCCGCTCCGGTCGAGTACCGGACTGCGGTCCGCCGTGCTCCCCGCCGCCCAGTTCCACCAGCCGGACTGCACCTCCGCCGAGGTCAGCGACCGCACCGCGAGCGGCGGGCTCGGCGACTCCGCCGGCTCCTCGGCCGGCGCGGGCGGGGCCGGCGCCGCGCTGTTGCGGTCCGGTGCGGAGGTGCAGGCGGTCGCCAGCAGCAGTGCACCGAGGGACAGGGCGGTCCGTCGCCGTGAAGTCATGATCGCGAAGTCTACGGGCCCGGCCACCGACCGTGCGCCGGGTTTCCCACGGTGCGAACCACGGCGACCTGAGCCGCGAACCGCATTGCGGCCTACGGTGCGAACAGGATCTCGCGGCACCGCTCCCAAGTAGTCGGGTCGGCGGCGACGAGCAGGCCGTCCTCGCCGCCCGGGGCCTCGGGGCGGTAGGGGGTGCCGTCGAGGCGGGCGGCCCGGCCGCCGGACTCGGTCACCAGGAGGGAGCCGGGGGCGTGGTCCCAGGGCAGGGTGCGCCAGTAGAGGACGAAGTCGGTGGCGCCCTCGGCGATGTCGGGGTACTCGATGCCGGCGGCGTGACGGCCGGGGACGAGTCCGCCGAAGGCCTCGGTGTTGGCCTCGATCAGCCGGCGGCGGGACGGTTCCAGGAACCGGCTCTTCACCGAGCCGCGCCAGGCGGCCGGATCGGTGCCGGCGGGCGTACGGGTCAGCCGGTGGCCGTCGCGCCAGGCGCCGGAGCCGAGTTCGGCGGTGTAAGTGGTGGCGGTGGCCGGCTGCCGGATCCAGGCGGCGACGGTGCGGCCGTCGCGCACCAGCGAGACCATCACCGCGTAGTCGGGGTGCCCGGCCACGAAGTTGGCGGTGCCGTCGACGGGGTCCACGAGCCAGACGGCGGGTTCGGCGTGCAGGGCCCGGGCGAGCGCCGGGTCGGCGGCCACCGCCTCCTCGCCGACCACCGGGACGGGCAGCAGCTCGCGCAGCCGCCGCGTGATGATCAGCTCGGCCTCGCGGTCGGCGACGGTGACCACCTCGCCGGGGGCCTTCTCCATCACCTCGCCGGAGGCCAGCGCCCGGAACCGGGGCTCCACCGCCTCGGCCGAGGCCTCGGCGATGATCTCCGCCACCTTCTCCATCAGCACGTGCCCGCTCCCTTCGCTGCTACCACCTTCGCACGTCAGTGCGGTTCCGGTGGGTGAGGGGCGGTGGCTGAGGGGCGGTGGCCCCTCACCGGCCGTCCAGATAGTGGAAGCCCGGTCGGGGGTGCATCAGGAACTCGTGGTGCGAGATGTTCCAGGCGTACGCCCCGGCCAGCTCGAAGAGCACCCGGTCGCCCGTGCGGAGGCGGGCGGCGGCAGGGGCGGCGTGGGCGAGCACGTCCTTCGGGGTGCAGAGCTGGCCGGTCAGGGTGGCCCGGCCGGTGGTCACGGCGGGCCGCTCCCACGGATGGGGCCAGTCCTCGACCGGAAGGGTGTCGAACGGCTGGCTGTGGCCCCGGGTGGCCGGGGTCCGCAGGTGGTGGGTGCCGCCGCGGACGACCGCGAAGTCCTCGCCGTGGCTGCGCTTCACATCCAGCACCTCGGTCGCGTACCAGCCGCAGTACGCGGTGAGCGCCCGGCCGGGCTCGATCCGCAGGACCGGGCCCGGGTGGCGGTCCAGCAGCTTGCCGAGGCCCTCGCCGAAGGTGGTCCAGTCGAACCGGGCGTCCGGGTCGGCGTAGTCGACGGCCATCCCGCCGCCCACGTTGACCTCCTCCAGGGCGAAGGCGTGCCGCTCGGCCAGACGGGTGGACCAGCCGACGATCTGCTCCGCCAGCGCCAGCTGCTCGGGCGCCGCCAGTCCGCTCGCCAGATGGGCGTGCACCCCGCGCAGCCGCAGCTGCCGCCGGACCGGGCCCAGCGGGCCGACCGGCTCGGTGAGCAGCCGGACCGCCGCCTCGGCGCGGTCCGGGTCCAGCCCGAACGGGGTCGGGCGCCCACCCATCGCCAGCGCGACCGAGTCCAGCGCGCCCGCCCCGACCGGCAGGTTCACCCGTAGCAGCACGTCCACGGCGGCGTCCGGCCGGTCGGCCAGCACGGCGGCGAGCCGGTACAGCTCCTGCTCGCTCTCGACGTGCCAGCGGTGCACGCCGGCGTCCACGGCGGCGGCGATCTCGGCGGGCGTCTTGCCCGGCCCGCCGAAGGCCAGCGGGGCGTCCGGGACGGCCGCCCGCACATGCGCCAGCTCGCCGCCGCTGGAGACCTCGTAGCCGTCCACGGCCTCGCGCAGCGCGGCCAGTACCGGGGCCTCGGGGTTGGCCTTGGCCGCGTAGTACAGCTCGACCCGCTCCGGCAGGGCGGCCCGGACGGCGGCGGCGTGCGTCCGCAGGGCCGCCAGGTCGTAGACGTAGGCCGGGAGTTGCTCCGGTTGCAGCTCCGCGGCCTGGCGGCGGACGGCGTCGGTGGCGGTCATCGGGTCCTTCCGGCGGCGACGGGCGGGGTCTGGACGGGGTGCGGCGTCCGGGCGGTAGGTGGGGCGGTCGGGGCGGGCACGGCGGATGCGGCGGATGCGGCGCCGGTGTGGGCGGCCTCGGCCAGCACGGAGCGGGCCAGCGGCGAGGCCATCCGGACGTACCCGGCCGCGCGGTCGGCCTTGCGCTCCCA
This sequence comes from Kitasatospora purpeofusca, assembly GCF_034043715.1. GTDB lineage: Bacteria > Actinomycetota > Actinomycetes > Streptomycetales > Streptomycetaceae > Kitasatospora > Kitasatospora purpeofusca_A. The sequence continues at coordinate 80,131 of NZ_JAXCLC010000007.1, forward strand.
GCGGGTGAGCAGGTTGGCCTTGCCGGGCAGCGGCACGCCCGCGAGCAGCGCGCGCAGCCGGGGCGGGCAGCCGTGCGCCGCCGCGTACTCCTCCAGGACGCGGCGGACCGCCTCCCAGAGCGCGCCCTCCGCCGCCGGGTGGAGGTCGGCGACGGCGGCGAGCAGTTCGGCCACGTGGTTGACCAGGAGGCAGTAGACCACCCGGTCCCAGCCCCGTTCGGCGTCGTAGGCCATCGGCCCGGCCACCTCGGGCGGCAGTGCGGCGAGCAGTTCGGCGTGCCGTTCGGGGACCAGCTTCGTCCCCTCCAGGTCGCGGAAGAGCACCTGGGCCGGACGGCCGGACGCGTCCACGCCGATCAGGACGTTCTGCAGGTGCGGTTCGAGCACCACGCCGTGGTCGAAGAAGGCGGCCAGCACCGGCGGGAGCAGCAGCCGCAGGTAGGCCGTCCACCAGTCGAGCGCGCGGGCCGGGTCGGTCGGGTCGGACAGCAGCCGGGAGATGTGCGCCGAACTGGTCGGGTACTCGTCGGCGACGGCGGCGGCCAGCAGCGGGGTGACGCCGGGGCGCAGCGAGCCCCCGAGGCCCTCGCGGACGATCAGGCCGAAGCCCTCGTACAGTGCGCGGTCGGGCCGGCCGTCGGCCCCGGGCAGGGCGAGGGTGCGGAACGCCGGCTCGCGCAGCACGGCGGCGTCCGGGAACCGCTCGGCGAGGTCGGCCAGCACCGGGGCGAGCAGCCGGGTGAGGGTGACCGCGCCGGTCAGCTCGTAGGCGGCGTTCTTGCGCAGGCAGTTGGTGATCCGCACATTGAGGCTGAACTTGAGGAACGCGCCCGCGCCGTACAGGGTCCGCACCGAGGCGGTGGCCGCGAACGGGGTGCTGCCGGGGCCGAGGTCGATGATGTCGCCGCACTCGAGCGCCCCGCGCAACAGCGGGTGGTCGCCGATGAGTTCGTACTGCCAGGGGTGGGCGGGCAGCAGCCGGTAGCCGTCCGGGACGGCGGCGAGGCCGTCGAGCAGGGCGGTCGCGGCCGGGTCGGCGGAGGACCCGGCGATCAGTTCCCGCCGTACGGCGAGGTGGCGCAGCGGGAACTCGGCGCGGGCCTCGGGGGCGTAGTCGCGCCAGTCGCCGCGTTCGGCGGAGCGGGACTTGGGCGCGGGGTGGAACCGGTGTCCGAACAGCAGGGCCTGCTCGGACTCCAGGTAGCGGTCGGGGCCGGGTTCGGGGCGGCCGGCCAGGGCGGTCGAGACCGCCGTGCGGCTGGAGGCGAGCTGGCCGAGGAACTCCTCGTTGACCGTGCCGGTGCGCAGCTCCAGTTCGCCCTGGACCTGCCGGGCGAGTTCGTGCCAGTCCAACTCTCGCCAGTCGCCCCGGTGTTCCTCCTCCACCGGTCCGGTGAAGCGGTGCGCGCCGAACAGCGAGGTGCGGCGCAGGGCCACCCGGAGCAGGGTGCCGCGCCGGGGGAGGCGGATCAGCAGGCGGCCGTCGGTGACGGCGGTCTGGTGTTCGGGTGCGGATACCTCGCGCAGCAGGCAGTTGAGCAGGGTGTGGACCACGGCATCGTCGGCGGTGGGCAGTTGGTGTGTCATGAGCGACTCCAACGCTGGCGGGATCGGGAGGAGAGTGCGGTGGCCGCGACGGCGGCCAGGAGTGCGGCGGCGGTTCCGACCAGCACGGGGGAGGTGGCACCGAACCGGCCGTTGACCAGCGCCGCGACGGCGCCGGCGGCCACGGCGCCGCCCTTGGAGACGAATTCGAGCGAGCCGAACAGGCGCCCGGGTGCCCGGCCGCGGCAGGCCTCGGCGGCGAGTACCGAGAGGCAGACCAGGCCGAGGGTGAGTCCGGCGCCGAGCAGCAGCCGGACGGCGACGAAGGTGGGCAGCGAGTCCGCCACGGCGTGCCCGGCGAGGCCGAGCGCGACGAAGCCGAAGCCGAGTGCGATGCCGGTGTGCGGGCGGTGCAGGAAGGCGGTGTGGGTGCGGGCCGCGAACGCCAGGTAGCACAGGTGGGGCAGGGCGAACAGCACACCGGTGGTGGTGCCGGAGGCCCCGGGGAGGCGTTCCTCGGCCAGGGCTATCAGATAGGGGAAGGAGATGATCGTGGCGAAGACGAAGGCGAACTCCAGGCCGTAGAGCACGCGCAGGGGCGTGCGGCCGGGCGGCTCGTCGGCGGAGGCGGAGGCGGAGGCGGAGGCGGAGGGGGTGGCGGGGTCGGCGTGGGCGTCGGAAGCGGCCCCGGCCTCGCCCTCGACCCCGGATCCGACCCCGGCGGTCGCCTTCGCCCCGGGTCGTCCCGGCTCCGGCAGCAGGGAGAGGAACACCGCCGCGGTCAGCGGCAGTACGGCCATCAGCAGGTACTGCCGGTGCGGGTCGATCCACGGTGACAGCGCGCCGACCAGGATCGGTGCCGCCACCAGCGCGGCCCGCGCGCTGCCCTGCATCAGGGTGAGCGCCCGGGACAACCGGGCGCCGTCGAGGGCGGCGGCGAGGTAGCCGTTGGTCGCGGCGAAGGTGCCGCCGAGGAAGCCCTGGAGCACCAGCGCGAGGGTGAACGCGGGCAGCGAGTCGGCGGCTCCGGCCAGCAGGAAGGACAGGGTGAGGCCGAGTTGGGCGCGCAGCAGCAGGCGCTTGCGGCCGTACCGGTCGGCGAGCCGCCCCCACAGCGGGGCGCCGAGGGCGCTGAACACGGTGGGCACGATGTACAGCACGCCCGCCCAGCGGCCCTCCTGGTCGCCGAGTCCGGGCAGGATCGCGGTCAGGTAGGGCGGCAGGCCGAGGGCGGCGAAGGAGGCGACGAAGTAGCAGGCGGCGACGGCGTGCACCTGGCGCCGGCCGAGTCCGCCCGGTGCGGCGGTGTCGCGTTCGGACTGCCGGGGCAGCACGTCGACGGTCACTGCGCCGGTCCCGGCTCGACGGCGGAAAGCCGCTGCGGCAGCAGGTAGTTCGGGCCGTCGGTGTAGTGCTTGTTGATGTCGGCGGCGCCCGAGCGCCGCTTGCTGAGGAGGGTGCCGGCGGTGACCATCGCCTTGACCGGGAGCCGTTCGGCGTCGAGCAGGGCGGCGCGCAGCGGTTCGGCGGCCGGACCGGTCCGTTCGACGGCCTCGGTCAGCCGCTTGCGCAGCAGGGCGAGCAGGTCGTCGAGTCCGGCCCGGCCGTGGGCGGCGAGGCCGAAGGCGAGCGAGCCGGCGCACAGGTGGCCGGTGATGGTGGTGAACAGGTCGGTGAGCCGCCGGTCGTCGTCGCCGAAGATCCGGGCATCGTCGAACTCCTCGGGCGCGGAGGCGAGTTCGCCGAGCGAGGCGGTCATACGTCCGGTGTGGACCCGTGGGCCGTCGTCGTCCTTGTAGAGCAGGCGCAGGCCGCCGTCCTGGTCGAGGACGAGCGAGGTGTTCTGCTGGTGGGACTCCAGGGCGACGCCGTGGCCGAACAGCGTGGTCTGCCAGTCGAGCAGCAGCTCCAGCAGGGCGTCGTAGAGGGCGACCGGGTCGCCGCCGTGGAACCGGTCGGCGAGCCGGTCGACGACCAGGCGCCCGCCGGCGGCCCCCGCAACCGAATCCGCAACCGAATCCGCAGCCAGAACCGGGGCCGGAGCCGGAGCCGATTCCGATTCCGGCGCCGGGGCGAGCAGCGCGGCGAGCGGGACGGTCACGGACCGCTCCAGTCCTTCCGGGTAGCGGCGCAGCAGCACCGCCAGCAGCTCGTGCCCGGCGTGCGCCCAGGTCTGCTCGTCGGCGTGCAGGATCCGCCCGGCGAACCGGGGTTCGCGCGCCAGCACGGCCTCGACCAGCCGCTGTCCGGCGGCGCCGTCGACCAGCGTGCCGGGTTTGATGGTGCGGCGGTTGAGCCGGCCGAGGGTGGCGGTGGCGAGCGGCAGTTTCAGGTGGTGGACCGGGTCCTCGGCGACCGCGACCGTCCGCATCGAGAGCGTAGGTACGACGGTCAGGTAGGGGCGCTCGGCGAGCACGGCGCGGCCGTCCAGGCCGGTGGTGCGCAGTGCCTCGTCCAGGGCCGGGCCGACGGTCAGCGGGTGCACCGGCAGGGTCTCCCAGGCGGTGTCGCCGCCGGGCAGGTCGAGGCCGAGCCAGCTCGGGGTGGGCCACCAGCGCGGCAGCGGGCGGTCGCCGTGCCGGGTGAGCGTGCCGGTCGGCAGGGCGAGCCAGCGCAGTTCGAAGGCGGGGTGGAACTCCGGTGCGTAGGAACGCAGTTCGCGCTCGTCGAGACCGGACCGGCCGCGGGCCGTCGGGTAGACCGGGTGGTCGAGGAAGGCGGCCAGGGTGTCGTGGCCGAGCGCGGCGGCGGGGCCGGTCCAGTACGCCGGGTCGGCGCCGTAGAGGTCGGTGAGCGCGGTGTGCACCTCGCCGCGCACCCGCTCGTGCAGCTCCATCGCGGCGAGGGCCTGGCGGCACTCCTCGGCGAACGCGGTCCAGCCCGGCCGGTCCTCCGGCTCGGCGCGGGCGGCCAGCGCGGTCAGCGCGGCGTCCAGCTCCTCGATCCGGCGGCCCTCGACCTCCACGAGCGGCAGGCGTGCGCCGTACTCGCTCTGGAAGCCCTCGGCGGCGACGGGGACGGCGATGCCGTGCTCGGTGGCCACCAGCCAGGCGCCGTCGGCCCGGTGCTCGACCGTGCCGAGGGTGCGCAGTCCGAGCACGTCCTCGCGGACCAGGGTGGAGAGGACCCGGAGGGCGAGCACGCGGGCGGGGGCGGTGGCGGCGCTCACGGGGTGATCTCCCAGCGGTTGGCGGCCATGAACCGGGCCACGGCGGCGTCGACGGCGGCCTGCTCGGGGCCGGTCGCCCAGATCACGCCCAGGTAGTCGCGGTTGGTGCGGTAGTGCTCGTGCCGCTCGCCGACCGGGCGCAGCGGCCGGTAGGCGAGCCGGACGCCGTCGACGTCCTCGTCGTACGGTCCGGGGGCGGCGGTGAGGGTCCCGGCCCGGTCGGCGCAGACGGCCTCGTTGCGGGCGCGCTGCCGGGTGGCGGCGCAGCGTTCGCCGAGGTCGGCGGGGAGTTCGCGGCCGAGGTGGGCGGCGAGGATGTGCTCGAACAGCGGGATGCCGAGGATCTCGGCCAGCATCAGGTCGCACTGGTCGCCGATGGCGCGGTAGTTGACCTCGACGATCCGGGCCCGGCCGTCCGGCTGGACGACGAACTCGGTGTGGCAGGCGCCGAGTCCGACCCCGAGCGCGTCCAGCTGGGCCAGTACCTGCGCGACCACGGCCGACGGGTGCGCGGGGACGAACTCCAGCACCTCCTCGATGAAGTCCGGCGGCGGGGAGAGCGTGGTCCGGAACCCGCCGAGGACGTGCCGGCGGTGGCCGTCGCCCAGCGTCTCCAGGGTGCACAGCCGCCCCTCCAGGAACTCCTCGACGACGAGGGCGGCGCCGGGGCGCCGGTCCTGGATCTCCTTGGCGCGCCGGACCAGTTCCTCGATGTCGGCGACCAGTGAGACATCCTCGCTGGCGACGCCCTCGCGCGGCTTGACCACGACGGGGAAGGGCAGTTCGGCCGCGCGCAGCACGGACGGGTCCTGCTCGGGGGCGAGTTCGACCGAGCGGACGGTGTCGAGGCCGGTGGCGGCCAGGTGGCGGCGGAGCTGGCCCTTGTTCTTGGCCCGCAGGGTGGCCTTCCAGTCCTTGGCCGGCAGGCCGAAGTACTCGGCGGCGAGCGCGGTCTGGGTCTGCAGGTGGTCGCTGTTGCTGAACACCGCGAACGGCGCGTCGGCGATTTCGGTGGTGCCGGCGGCCCGGAGGCGGGAGACCAGCCCGATCACCTCGCGGAAGTCCTGGACGTCGCACTCGACCACCTCGGGCGTGAACTCGAGGTCGGCGTAGGCACGTTGATGGGCCTCGACGTGGTCGGTGAGGACGGTGACGGCGAGCCCGAGGCGGGCGGCGGCCGGGAGGAAGCCGTCGGTCACCGAGTCGGTCGGGTTGAGGGCGAGCAGGTAGAGGCGCATGGCAGGGCGGGTCCTCTCCGTGTGGGCGGGCGGGCCAGGGCAGGGCGGCGAGGGCAGGGAAGGCGCGAGGAGCGCGGGGCGGGCGGGACGGGCGGGCCGGGGGGCGGCTCCTGGCCGTCCCCCCTGCCGCCCTCGCCGCCCGCCCGTCCGGGCGCGGGGCCTACTTGGGGGCGTCGACGCCCGCGGCCTTGGCGATGTCGACCAGCATGGCGTCGGCGGCCTGGACGCCGATGCCCGACATCCAGGTCTCGTCCGGCACGTTGAACACCTTGTTGTCCTTGACGGCGTTCAGGCCCTTCCAGACCGGCGTGTCCTGGACCTCGCTCTGCTTGGTCTTGGACGGGTCGTCGGCGACGGTGACGAAGACCAGGTCGGCGTCGGCCTGGTTGATCTGCTCGGCGCTGACCTCGAGGATGTTCTGGTCCACGTCCTGGGCGGCCGGGCGGCCCAGGCCGACGTCCTTGAGCACCACGCCGCTGTAGGAGGCCTTGGCGTAGAGGCGGGTCGGGCCGGCGACGAACCGGACCACCGAGGCGGTCGGCATGGTGCCGCCGTTCTTCGCCTTGATCGCCTCGCCGAGCTTGCCGGCGCGGGCCTCGTAGTCGGAGAGGGCCTTCTTGGCCTCCGCCTCCTTGCCGAGGGCCTGCGCGTAGAGGGCGAGGTTGGCCTTCCACGGGAAGCCGGTGGTCTCGGCGAGCACGGTCGGGGCGATCGCGTTCAGCTTGTCGTAGACCTTGGCGTGCCGGACCTTCGAGGACAGGATCAGGTCGGGCTTGAGGGAGGCGATCAGCTCCAGGTTCGGCTCGTTCATCGGGCCGACGTCCTTGGCGTCCTTGATCTTGTCCTTGAGGTAGTTGGGGAAGCCGCCCTCGGTCTTCATGTGCGGGGAGACCGCGCCGACCGGGGTGATGCCGAGCAGGGTGACGTCGTCCAGTTCACCGCTGTCCAGGACCACCACGCGCTTGGGCTGGGCCTTGATCTCGGCCGCGCCGGCCGCGTGGGTGACGGTGCGCGGGAAGACCGCGGCCGTACCGGCGGCCGAGGCGTCGCCGGCCGGCTTGGCGGTGTCGGCGGCCTTGCTGTCGCCGTTGCTGCCGCAGGCGGCGAGCAGGGTGCTGGAGAGGGCGACGGCGAGGACGGCGACGGGCAGTCTGCGGGCGCGGACGGAGCGGTTCATGAAGGGTTCCTTGTCTCGGTTTCGGGGCAGGGCGGGGCGCCGGAACGACCCGCGAAGGGCGGGCGCGGCCGGAAGCAGGGGGATCGGAGCGCGGGGGAGCGGGCCTCAGCGCTCCGGGGCGGCGGGGGTGGCCGGAGCAGCCGGTGCGGCGGCCCGTCTTGACCGGGCCCTGGGCACCACCAGCGGCGTGCCGGTCTCCGGGTCGGGCACGACCTGGCAGGCCACCTGGAAGACGCTCTCCACCAGTTCGGCGGTGAGGACGTCCGCGGGCGCCCCGGCCGCCGCGAGCCGGCCGTCCTTGAGGACGACCAGGTGGTCGGCGTACCTGGCGGCCTGGCCGAGGTCGTGCAGCACCATGACGACCGTCCGTCCGGCCTGCGCGTGCAGGTCGGAGACCAGGTCGAGGACGTCGAGCTGGTGGCGCAGGTCGAGGAAGGTGGTGGGCTCGTCGAGCAGCAGCAGGTCGGTGTCCTGGGCCAGCGCGAGCGCGATCCAGGCCCGCTGCCGCTGGCCGCCGGAGAGCCGGTCCACGTGCTGGTCGCGCAGCTCGGCCATGCCGGTGCGGGTGAGCGCGTCCTCGACCGCGGCCTGGTCGGCCTTGGACCACGGAGTGAGCATGCGCTGGTGCGGGAACCGGCCCAGCCGGACCAGCGCCTCGACGGTGACGGCCTCCGGGGTGACGGGCTGCTGGGGCAGCAGGCCCATCCGCCTGGCGAGCGACCGGGCCGGCATCCGGTGGATGTCGGAGCCGTCCAGGGTGACGGTGCCGGCGGCCGGGTCCAGCAGCCGGACGAGGCCGCGCAGCAGGGTGGACTTGCCGCAGGCGTTGGGGCCGACGATGGCGGTGACGGCGTTGCCGGGCAGTTCGAGGTCGAGCCCGTCCACGACGGTCCGGTTGCCGTAGCGCAGGCGGAGGCCGTGGGTGGCGAGGCGGTCCGTCGACCGGTCGGCTCCCGGGGCGCCGGGCGATCCGGTGGCGGTCTCGGCCGCGGTGGTCAGGTCGAGGGTCATCAGCTGGTCCTCCGGGGAAGCCGGCCCTGGCGGATCATCAGCACCAGGAGCCAGGGCGCGCCGAGCGTGGCGGTGACGGCACCGACCGGCAGGCCGTGGACGGGGATCACATGGAGCACGAGGAGGTCGGAGGCGAGCAGCAGCAGGGAGCCGGTGAGGGCGGTGAGGCCGAGCGTGCCGAGGGTGGGCGGTCCGGCGAGCAGCCGGACCAGGTGCGGCACGGCGAGCGCGACGAACGCGACCGGCCCGGTGAGCGCCGCGGCGAGGGAGGCCAGGGCGATGCTGAGCAGGAGCAGCAGGACGCGGTCGCGCTGCGGGTTGAGCCCCAGCCCGCCGGCCGAGTCGTCGCCGAGGTCGAGGACGGCCACCCGGCGCCGGCAGAGGATCACGGCGACGGTGGTCAGCGCGATGGCGGAACCGCCGATCCAGACCTCGTCCCAGTTGCGGCCGTAGAGGGAGCCGGTGGTCCACTGCATCGCGGAGGAGGCCAGCTCGGCCGGGAACCGCACGATCATCAGATTGACGGCGGCGGCGAGGCCCTGCTGGACCGCGAGCCCGACCAGGACCAACCGGGTGACCGCCATCCGGGAGCGCCAGGCGAAGCCGCCGAGCAGCAGCGCGGCCAGCAGTCCGCCGCCGAGCGCGGCCAGCGGGATGAGTTCCTGCGAGGCGCCGGTGGCGAGCATCAGGACCGCGCCGAAGGACGCGCCGCCGGTGACGCCGATGGTGTCGGGCGAGGCGAGCGGGTTGCGGAACAGGCGCTGGAGCATCGAGCCGGCCACCGCCAGCCCGGCGCCCGCGATCAGTGCGGAGACCACGCGCGGGGCGCGGAACTCCTGGACCACCAGGACGTTCCCGGGGTCGCCGGATCCGGCCAGCGCGCTCAGCGCTTCCCAGACCGTCATCCTGACCTGCCCGGTGCCGAGCGCGATCCCGGTGAGCAGGACGAGCAGGACGGCGGCGACCAGCGACCAGGCGGCGGTCCGGGCACGGCGGCGGGCGGCGGAGGTGCCGGCGCCCGGGGAGGCGGGGGAACGGTCCTCGCGGGGCCTGGTGAGGGCCGGGGCGCTCATCGGGCCACCTTGCGGGCCAGCACGGCGAGCAGCGGCGCGCCGAGGAACGCCGTCACGATGCCGACCTCCAGCTCGGAGGGGCGGGCCACCATCCGGCCGAGCACGTCGGCGGCGAGCAGCAGCACCGGTCCGGCGATCAGGCAGCCGGGCAGCAGCAGCCGGTGGTCGTTGCCGAGGAGCGGCCGGACCAGGTGCGGGGCGGCCAGTCCGATGAACGCGACCGGGCCGGCCACGGCCACGGCGGACCCGGCGAGCAGGACGACGGCCAGGCCGCCGACCACCCGGATCCGGGCCACCGGTACGCCGAGCGACTGGGCGCTCTCGTCGCCGAGCGCCAGCGCGTTGAGCGAGGGTGCGACGGCGAAGGAGGCGATCAGGCCGAGCGCCAGGAACGGCAGCACCGGCACCAGGGTGTCCAGGTGCCGTCCGGCGACCGACCCGGCCAGCCAGAACCGCGCCTCGTCCAGGGTGCGGTGACTGGCCAGCATCAGCGCGGAGGTCCAGGAGGTGAGCACCACCGTGAGCACGGTGCCGCCGAGGGCGAGCCGGACCGGGTCGAGGTCCCCGCCGTGGCGGGACATCGCGTACGCGGCCACGGCCGCCACCGCCGCTCCGGCGAAGGCGAACCAGACGTACTCGATCGGGCGGGTCAGCTCGAAGGTGTAGATCGCGGCGACCACGGCGAAGCTCGCGCCGGCGTTGATGCCGAGGGTGATCGGCGAGGCGAGCGGGTTGCGGGTGACGCCCTGGGCGACCGCCCCGGCGACGCCGAGCGCGGCCCCGACCGCGAGTCCGATGAGCGTCCGCGGCACCCGAAGGCCGGTCACGACGTCGGCGTCGCCGCCGTGCTCACCGCCGGTCAGGGCGCCGATGACGGTGCCCAGCGGGATCGTGCGGGAGCCGAGCGCGAGGCTCAGCGCGACGCACAGCGCCAGCAGGCCGAGCCCGGCGGCCAGCGCCAGGGGGAGCCGGGCCGCTGAGCGGGTTCTCGGGGCCGGGGTGGTGGGGGACGGCGGATCGGTGGTGAGCACAGGGTGGAATATTAGGTTAGGTATGCCTAAGTGAGTCAAGTCCTGGTCGGATTGGTACGTACCGGGCGGGTCGGGACTCGATCGGCCGGGGTGGCGCGGACCGCCCGGCGAGCGCCTGGCCGGTGAGTGCCTATAAGGTGAGCCTCACCTAATGCGATCTCGGGAGTGCCGATGATCTTCTCGGGTGCGCCCCTGCCCGCCGCCGTGCCCCTCGCACCACGTCCCGCGAACCCGCTGGACACAGACTACCGACTGCTGTTCGACCTCTGCCCGGTGCTCCGGGTGCGGCTGCTCGCGGCCCACGAGCCCGCCCCGGCGCGTGCGCTCGGCTGGTACTCCGCGGCCGAACTGGCGACCGATCCGGCGGCGCTGGCCGAGGCGCTGGCCGGCGAGGCCGCGCGGATCGCGCCGGTCGCCGCCGGGCGCGGCACCGCGCCGCGCCCGCACGTCGCCGCCTCCCGGCTGCTGCACCACTACCTCTGGTCGGTCTGCGTGCTGATCGCCGGACCCTGGCGGCTCGGGGGGCGTGTTCCGTCGATCGACGGCGCGAACCTGTGGTTCCACGCTCCCACGGGTGATTTCGCGCTGCGGCCGCAGGCCCATGTCGCCCTCCCGGGCGAGGACGAACTCCGGGCCGAGCTGCGCGCCGCCGTCGTCGCCCACGTCGAACCGCTGCTGGCCGCGTTCGCCGCCCCCACCCGGCGCGGCACCCGGGCGCTGTGGGGCATGGTCACCGACGACCTCGCCTCGGCGATCTGGTACCTGGGCAAGCGGCTCGACGAGTCGGCCGGGTCGGCCGTCCCGGTCGAGGAGGACGCCGCCGTCGCCGCCGCGACGGCCGTGCTCCCCGGGCGTACCGACCCGCTCCTCGGCGCCGCGGACTTCCGCGTCCTGTGCGGGGAGGACGGCCGCACCCACCACACCCGGACCCGCCTCGGCTGCTGCCTCTACTACGCGATCGAGCCCGACCGGGCGTGTATCACCTGTCCCCGAACGGCGGACGAGGAGCGGCTGCGGCGGCTCTGACGGTCCGCCGACGGCCGTCGCGCCGCCCCTCGGTAGGCTCGTCCGTCGTGATCGACTCCACCACCCACGTCCGCGTCGCGAGGCCCTCCCGGGACCTCGCGGCGGCCGAGCGCTTCTACGCCGACGGCCTCGGCCTGGCCGTCCTGTGGCGCACCGGCGAACACGTCCCGGGTGAGCACGACCTGCTCATGGTCGGCCCGCCCGGCGGCGGTTGGCACTTCGAGCTGACCCACGACCCCGAGCGGCCGATCGAACCGGCACCCACCGTCGACGACCTCTTCGTCGTCTACCTCGGGGCGCCGGTGGACGAGGTGCTGGTCCGGCGCCTGGAGGCGGCCGGTGGCACGCGGGTGCCCTCGCACAACCCCTACTGGGACGAACACGGCGTCACGGTGGCCGATCCGGACGGCTACCGGCTGGTGCTGTGCACCCGCGTCTGGGCGCCCTGAGCGGCGGGGTGGCGGCGCGGCGGGGTCGCGGTCCGACGATCTGACGGCCCGGGGCCGGATGACGGCCAACGGATGGCAGATGATGCCATCTGCCATCTGTTGGCCGCCATCCGTCGGGCCCGCCATCCGTCGGGCCCGCCATCCGTCGGGCCTGTCGTCCGGCGGGCGTCCTCCGCCGGGCGTCAGCCCCGGACCAGGAGACCGGCGAGGCGGCCGAGTTCGGCCCGGACGGACTCCCGCTCCTCGGCGGTGAGCCCCTCGGCGACCGAGTCCGCCCGCCGGCTGAAAGCCTCGGCGCTGGCGCCGTCCGCCAGGCGGTGCGCCAGGTCGGCCCGCAACGCCAGGATGCGGAACAGCAGCACCGGGGCGGGCGGCCCGTCCGGCGACTCCAGCGCCCGGTCCAGCACCCGGGCAGCCGCGGCCGGATCCTCCTTCGAGTCGGCGAACAGCGCGGCGTGGTGCAGCGCCTTCGCGAACGGCTCCTCGGAGGTCGGCCGGTGGTGCCGGTCGGCACGCATCGGCTGGCCGATCCGCAGGCAGTTGCCGCCGGGATCGGTCAACAGGAACTCCCGTACCCCGTGCGGGGTGTCGCCGACCGCGCCCAGCCGGGGCAGGCCCTGGGTCGGCACCCGCCCGTAGGCGGACCGCAGGCCCTCCTGGAACGCGGCGTGCAGCGCGTCCACGTCGTCGGTGCGGACCAGACAGGTGCTGTAGCCGGCACCCGGGTCGTACTGCTGCATGCCGAAGAAGTGGAGCTGGATGCCGCCGCGTTGGACGACGGCATAGGGGTCGGGATTTTTCTGATGGACAGTCACTTCGAAGCCGAGTGCGGTGTAGAAATCGAGCACCGGCGGGAGGGTATGGCAGGGCAGGATCGGAACCGTCGATTCGACCATGCTCGCTGACTTTACCCCTGGCCGACCGCGAAACGGACGCTTCCGCTCAGATGTCGGCCATGCGCCGCCGGGTCCGCGCACCGGCGCCCGCCGCCGGTGGCCACCTCGGACGACGGCCCACTACCGCTCCGGTACGACGGGCACCAGTCGCTTGACCATCACCCGCTCCCCGACCGCCTGTTCGGCCCCGGGGGCGCCGTCCCCGGCGGACCGGCCCGGCGCGTCCGGCCGCTCCGCGTCGGTGAACCCATTGCGCCGGTACAGCGCCTCGGCCGGCGTGTTGCCCTCGAGTACCGCGAGTCGCAGCGAGGTGCGGCCCGTCCGCCGGGCCCACGCCTCCACGGCGGCCGGCAGCCGGTCCCCTGTTCGCCGCCCCCGGGCCGCCCGGACCGACCCAGAGCGAGCGCAACTCGCCCACCCCGTCCCGCCCGGGCGAGGGCGTCCCGCCCGCCAGGCCGAGCGGCCGCCCGTCCGCCGACACGGCGACGACGTGCACGGCGTCCCGGCGCGCGAACCGGGCTCGCCACTCCTCCTCGCCGCCCGTCGGCCAGTCCGACAGCCGCACCTTGAAGGCGTGCGGCGCGTCGCGGAGCGCGGCCCATCGGGCGTCCCGCCACAGCGGCCAGTCGTCCGGTTCGGCGGGGGTGAGGACTCGCAGATCGATCACGGCAGCAGTCTGCGCCGGCGCTCCACGGCCGGTCCAGGGCGCCCGGGAACAATGACGGACGGGCCGACCAACTGGCATGCGGCGCAACGGAATCGGCGACGTACCTCCGCGGCCGGCCCGGCTACCCGGCGGTGGTGGTCGCGTCGGCGGCCTCGGGCGTTGCGGGTGCGGAGCGGCGGCGGGCCTCCCACTCGCGGCGGAGGAGGCCGAACAGCAGGCGGTCGTAGCGGGCCCCGGCGAGCAGGACGGCGTCCCTGCGGCGGCCCTCCTCCTGGAAGCCGAGCCGGGCGAACGCCCGGGCCGCCCGGGTGTTGCCGCTCCAGGTGTCCAGCTCCAGCCGGTGCAGCGGGAACATGCCGAACAGGTGGTCCACCAGCAGGCCGAGCGCCTCCGAGCCGTAGCCGTGGCCCCAGAACTCCCGTTCGCCGATGAAGATCCCGACCTCGGCGACGCCTTCGTACGGGTCGACGCCCCGGTAGTCGACCATGCCGATCGGGCGGCGGCCGGCCTTCTCCTCCACGGTGAGGACGCCGCTCTCGCGCGGGTCGAGGCGCAGGATCCGGCCGAACCGGTCCGCCAGCGCCTCGGCGGTGGTCGGGCCGAAGCGCGGGTCGCCGGCCGCCGCCAGCCGCACCACCTCCGGGTCGTTGCGCCAGCGGAGCTGGTGGTCCGCGTCCTCCGCGCGCAGGGCGCGCAGCCGTACTGCCCTACCTTCGATCATGATCGGATGGTAGGCCCCGCGTCGGGCTCCCGGCACCCGCATTCCGGGCCGCAAGGGGGCACCGCCCCCCTGCCCACCGCCCACCGCCCCGGCCCGCCCGGGCCGTCAGCCGACGGTGACCCGGACCTCCTTGCTGGCCATCGTCCGGCAGGAGGCCGGGTTCTGTGCCTCCTTGCAGCTCGCGAAGTCGACATACCGCCAAGTGAGCGTGGTGCTCCCGGCGGCGGTGGCGGTCCAGCTCTGGCGGACGGTGTGGCCGCAGCCGGCGGTGTTCGGGGCGCAGGTGCTCTGCTTGCTGTCGGCGTCCCGGCGCAGTAGGGCGGTGTCGCCCCCGTCGACGAGCCGCCAGCCGTGCGGCAGTGGCGCGACCCGCACGTCCATGCCGAGCGTCCGGCCGACGGCGAGATGGACGTCGCTCGGTTCGAAGGCGGGCTGCTTGCCGCCGGCCACCGCCTCCGCTTCGAGGTCGGCGGGCAGGGCCAGCAGGGCGGCGGGGGGTCCGCCGCCGGAGCCGCCGGGGCCGCCGGACGAGCACCCGGTCAGGGCCACCAGTCCGGTGGCGAGGACGGCGGCGAGGGCGGCGGGGAGAACGGCGGCGCTGCGGACCGTCCGGCCCTTCGAGCGGCGGTTCCTCATGCCGTACCTCCCGCCCGCGCGTCCCGGCGCAGTTCGAGCAGCGCGGCGACCTCGGCCAGCCAGCGCGCGAACAGGTGCTCGCGCCCCACGTCCGCCCCCGTCGCCGCCGCGGCCCGCAGCCAGGTGCGGACGAGCGCCGTACCGGACGCGCCGATCACCGGCTCGGGCAGCGCGAGCGCGGCGGCGAAGCCGCCCGTCCGCACGTGCCGGGCCAGGAAGCCCAGGGGGTACGGGCCGATGCCCGCCGCCTCGGCGCGGTGTGCGGCGGCGATGGCCGCCTCGGTGAACAGGGCCTGGCGCGGTCCGCCGGCCAGCAGCAGACCGCGGGTGACGGCGGCGGGCACGTCGAGGTCCGCCAACTCGGCATCGGACCGGACGGTGGTCATTTCGGCAGCTCCAGGGCGGTCGACTGGTTGAGCGGGTGGTCGCCGGGGGTGAGTCCGCCGAGCTGGCTGTTGATGAACTGCTCCTCCGTCACCCAGGAGGTGAAGCCCCACGGGTTGTAGATCTGGAGCTTGTCGCCGTCCCGGCCGATGATCATCATCTGGTGGCCGGAGTCCGAGTTGCGCACGGTGATCGGCACCGGAAGGCCCTCGTCGACGGACTTCTCGATCCGGGTCACCGCGTTGCGCCGGTCCTCGTCGCTCTTCAGCTCGACGTGCTCGTAGTCGGCGCCGGTCGCCCGGCCGAGGTCCTTGTCGGCGAGGTAGGTCTGGGCCGTGGCGCCGAGCCCGGCGTCCACCTGCGGGTAGACCTTCTTGTTGCCGTCGGCCCGCTGGCCGTCCTTGTACTCGCCGAGGTAGGCGTCCTGGAGGCGCTGCCCGAAATTCTCCGGCGAGTCGGCCCCGGGGGTGTCGGGTGTGCCGCCGGTGGTCAGCTGGAACATCAGCAGCGGGTCCAGCTTGGCCTGCGCGATGACGGTGGAGGCGGCGACGCAGTCGCTGACGTTGCGCTGCGAGTAGACGCCGTAGCCGTCGATGCTGACCGGCTGCCCCTGGTAGGTGACGTCGAGGTTGTCGGAGGACTCGCGGCGGGTGTCGTCGGTGGACGTGGCCGGCACCAGGTGCTGGGCCAGCCAGGCCGGATCGTCGCCGTGCGGGTGGATCTGCGCGTCGAACCGCTGGATGTCCGCGACCGGGTGCCCGGCCGCCAGCGCCTTCCACAGGTAGGCGGACTCCTCGGGGGACTTGGCGCCGGAGAGCAGCGCGCGGAACGCCGCCTGGTCGGCGCCGGTCATCACCCCGAGCACCTGGTTCGCCCGGTCGAGCTGGTTGGGGGTCAGGATGTAGTCGCCGTCCTCGCCCGCGCCGGGGTTCTTCTCGGTGGCCAGCACCACCGCCGCCAGCGGGTCGATCGAACCGTCACCGGCCCGCGCGGCGCGCGCCTTGGCGGCGAGCTGGTTGAGTCTGCCGGCGGTGCCGGTGCCGCAGCTCTCGGCCCGCCGCGCGGCGGCGAGCCGGGCGCCGACGCCGGCCAGCGCCGTCTCCCGGGCGCCCTGGTCGAAGCCGGCCGGGTCGTGCCGGGCGCGTTCGCCGGCGTCGTGCAGCTGCTGGCGGCCCTGGGCGTCGGTGGACTTCGCCCACTGCAGGTCGTTGGCCCAGGCGTCGAGCACCTTGGCGGCCTCGGCGAGGGTGTCCTTCGAGGTCGTGGTCTCCGCCGACATCGCGTGCACCGCCTGGGTCGCGTGCTCGGCGACCGAGCCCGTCCACACCGAGGGCAGCCGGTTGGCCGCCACCCCGGACAGGTCGGTGGTGGCCTTGGCGAAGGAGGCCGCCGCCTTCGAGTAGTCCTGCGCCCGGGCGCGCACCGCCGCCGGGTCGCCGACCGGCTCGGGGACGGCGAGCGCCTCCTCGATGCCCTGCAGCAGGTGCAGGTTGGGCAGCATGAACGTGAACTGCTCGATGCTGTGCCGCGCGTGCTCCAGATCCTTGACCTTGCTCACCGGCCGCCGCCGGCGGGCACCAGGCCGGAGGCGACGGCGTGCTCGGTGTCGCGGTAGTTCGCCGTGGTGGCGGCCATCTTCTGGGACAGCTCGTCCAGCGCGCGCTGGGTCACGCCGATCTCCTTCGACCAGGCGGTGTCGAAGGAGGACCAGGCGCGGTCCACGCCGAACTCGCCGAAGGCGGTGGACGCGTAGCAGACCGAGCCCGCGTACGCCGTTCTGGCCTCGGCGATGTCGGCCGCCGTCCGGCCCAGCTGTTCGGCGACGCCGTTCAGGCCCCCCACGTTGACGTGGTATCCGCCCGACCGGGCCGATCCGCCCGGCCCGGAGCCGCTGACGGTGCCGCCGGCGGCGCCGGGCACTGTTCCGTCGCTCATGTTCGTCGTTCCCCCCGTGCTGCGGGCCGTCCGCCGGCCCGGGTCGGTCGGCGCCACGCCGTGGTGGTCCGCGCGGCAGCCGAGCGGAGAGCCTAACGCCTGCCGTCGGCCGGGGGCGGCCTGCGCCCGGCCGCCCGTCGCGGTCCCGCGATTTCTTCACGCGGGGAGCGCGCGGGCTCCGCTTCGGGCGGCCCGTCCTTGGGACGTTCTTGGGTTTCGGCGGGCGCGGACCTGCACCCTGGCGGCTCGCACACCCCGGCGGCCCGCGTACCCGGGGCGCTCGTCGGGCGGGGCTCTCGTCGGGCGGGGCACGGGTCAGCCCACGAGGTCGCGTCGCATCCGGTCGAGGATCAGGCCCGCGCCGGTGTAACCGATGCCGAGCATCCAGAGGTTGTCGTCGACCTGGTGGACCTTGCCGTTGCGCACGGCCTCGAGGCCGTTCCACAGCGTGCCGCCGACGATCCTGGCGTGGTCGGACTTCGCCGGGTCGCCGTAGACCAAGTAGAAGATGACGTCGGCCTCGGCCTGGTCGACCTGCTCGGGGCTGATCTCCAGCGCGAAGCCGGACTTGTCCTGGTTGGCGGGGCGGCCGAGGCCGAGGTCGGCGAGGACCGAGCCGATGAAGGTGTCGTTGAGGTACAGGCGGGTGGGCGCCCCGGCGAGGAAGCGGGCGATCCCGACCTTGAGCGCCGCCGCCTTCTCGGGCCCGCCGAGCGCCGCGACCAGGTCGGCGGCCTTCGCCCGGTACGCCCGCTCGGCCGCCGCCGCCTCGGTCTGGCGCCCGAGCGCCTCGGCGTGCAGCCGGACGTTCTCCTTCCAGGCCGGGCCGGTGGTCCTGCTCAGCACCGTCGGCGCGATCTTCGACAGCTCGTCGTAGCGCTTGTCGTCGCGGACCTGGTTGCCGAGGACGAGGTCGGGGCGGAGCCCGGCGATCACCTCCAACTGGGGCGAGCCGATGACGCCGACGGCCTTGACGCCGGTCAGGCGTTCGGCGGGCAGGTAGGCGGAGAGCGGCGCGCCGGCGGCGACGGTGGTGGCGCCGACCGGGGTGAGGCCCAGGGTGACGGCGGAGTCGAGGGCGTCGGTGTCCAGGACGACGACCCGGCGGGCCCGCGGTGGGACGGTGCTCTCGCCGCGCGCGTGCCGCACCAGGCGGGCCGTGCCGGTCGTTCCCGCGGTGCCGGTCGTTCCCGTGGTGCCCGTGGTGCCCGCCCCGTCGGCCTGGGCCGGACCGTCGGACCCGCAGGCGGTGAGTGTCGCTCCGGCGGCCAGCCCGGCGGCCAGCGCGAACAGCCCGCGACGGGTCGGTGCGGGACGGGTCGGTGCGAGACGGGTCGGTGCGGGACGGGCGGGGACGGGGATCGAACGGCGGTGGGCGGGGGTGTCGGGCATCGGGCGACTCCGTTCCGGCGGCAGACGGCGAGGCGGCTGATCCCTGCCCGGTGGTACGGATCGTTACGCCTGCCCGACCGTCAGTCGCCCTCGCGGTGCTCCAGCCGCTGCCGCAGCAGTTCGTCGTACTCGGCGTGCACCCGGCGGTCCATGGCCAGTGCGAACTGGGCGTCGGTGACGGTACGGGCGAGCGGGCGGATCCGCAGGATCTGCTCCGTCAGCCGGGCGGCCTCGCCGGGCGGCAGCGGGGTCTCGGCGGACAGCGCGCCGAGCACGTGCTCGCGCACCAGGGCGGTGAAGATCTCGGCTACCGCCGTCACGTGCTCCTGGGTCCGCCGGCTCGCCGCCAGGACCGCCGACAGCGGTACCCCCTCCGCCACCAGCGCCGTGGTGGCGTCCATCAGGCGGCGGCTGACGTGGGTGATCCCGTCGTCCTCGACGGTGATGAAGCCCTGGTCGATGGACTCGGCGGTGTTCTCCTCGGTGAGCTGGTCGCCGAAGGCCGCCTTCAGCTCGTCCCAGTCGAGATGGACCGTGGTCTCGTCGGACCAGGGTGCGACGAGGGCCGCCTCCAGGCCGATGAGATCGGCGACGTCCCGCCCGCTCTCCCCGGCGCCGATCAGTTCGGCGATGCCGCCGAGGGTGTGGCCGCGTTCCAGCAGTTCGGCGATCATCCGCAGCCGGGACAGGTGGGCCTCCCCGTACCAGGCGATCCGTCCCTCCTTGCGGGGCGGCTGGAGCAGCTTCCGCTCGCGGTAGAAGCGCAGGGTGCGGGTGGTGATCCCGGCCGCTTCGGCCAGCTCCTCCACCCGGAACTCGCGTTGTCTGTCCTCGGCGGCAGCTTCGACCTTGTCCACGGCGCTCAGCATAGGTCCGGCGCTCGTCCGACCGGAGCGGCCGGGCTTCTTCCATCAAGTGTCAACAAGGGCTACCCTGCCAACCGTGCCAGTGATTGCTGGCACGGTTGGCGTGATCCGCGCCGCGCCGAGCAGCGGCGACGTGCGCCCCACGGTCCCCCACCCCCAGGAGGACGCCGCATGGCATCCAGCACCAAGCGCCCCCGCCCCCGAGGCGCCGAGGCGACCGTCCAGGACCGGTCGCGCACCGCGCCCGAGGCCGTCGACCCGGAAGCCGTCGACCCGGAAGCCGTCGACCCGGAAGCCGTCGACCCGGAAGCGGTCGAACGGGAAGTGGTCGAACCGGAAGCCGTCGAGCCGGAAGCGGTCCCGCACGTCCGGGTCGCCGTCATCGGCTCCGGCTTCGGCGGCCTCGGCGCCGGCGTCCGGCTGCGCCGTGCCGGCATCACCGACTTCGTCGTCCTGGAGCGCGCCGACTCGGTCGGCGGCACCTGGCGCGACAACAGCTACCCCGGCTGCGCCTGCGACGTCCCCTCGCACCTCTACTCCTTCTCCTTCGCCCCCAACCCGGACTGGCCGCGCAGCTTCTCCGGCCAGCCCGACATCCGCGCCTATCTGGAGAAGGTCGCCGACGTCTTCGGTCTCCGGCCCCACCTGCGCTTCAACACCGAGGTCACCGAGGCCCGCTGGGACGTCGAGCGGACCCGCTGGCAGATCACCACGACGGCCGGCCGCTGGACCGCCGACGCCGTCGTGGCCGCCGCCGGACCGCTCGCGGACCCGCAGATCCCCGAGCTGCCGGGCCTGGACTCCTTTCCCGGCAAGGTGTTCCACTCCTCCCGCTGGGACCACGACTTCCAACTCGCGGGCCAGCGCGTGGCGATGGTCGGCACCGGGGCCTCCGCGGCCCAGATCGTCCCGGCGATCCAGCCCCAGGTAGGGAAGCTGACGGTATTTCAGCGCACCCCGGCCTGGGTCCTGCCGCGCCGGGACCGGGCGATCACCGGGCTGGAGAAGCGGCTGCACGGCCGCTTCCCGATCACCGCGAAGGCCCGCCGGGGCACCCTGTTCGCCCTGCGTGAGCTCCAGGTG
Organism: Kitasatospora purpeofusca; assembly: GCF_034043715.1. Lineage (GTDB taxonomy): Bacteria > Actinomycetota > Actinomycetes > Streptomycetales > Streptomycetaceae > Kitasatospora > Kitasatospora purpeofusca_A. Next base: position 100,430 of record NZ_JAXCLC010000007.1, read on the forward strand.
GACGCGTTCGTCCGGCGGCCCGGCCTGCTCAAGCTGGTCCAGCGCCTCGCCGAACGCCACCTCGCCGACGGTGTCGCCGACCCGGCCCTGCGGGCGAAACTCACCCCGGACTACCGGATCGGCTGCAAGCGGATCCTGCTCAGCAACACCTACTACCCGGCGCTCGCCGCCGCCAACACCGAGGTGGTCCCCGCCGGACTGCGCGAGGTGCGCGGCTCGACCCTGGTCGCCGCCGACGGCAGCGAGCACGAGGTGGACGCCATCGTCTTCGGCACCGGCTTCCACGTCACCGACATGCCGATGGGCTCCAGGGTGTTCGGGGCCGACGGCACGAGCTTCGCCGAGAAGTGGAAGGAGGGCATGGAGGCCCTGCGCGGGTCGACCGTGCACGGCTTCCCGAACTTCTTCTTCGTCATCGGCCCCAACACTGGGCTCGGCAACAGCTCGATGATCCTGATGATCGAGTCCCAGCTCAACTACCTGATCGACGCGCTGACCAGGCTCGACGAGATCGGCGCGACCGCGATGCAGCCCACCGCCCGGGCCCAGCGGCACTGGAACCTCGAACTCCAGCACCGGATGGACCGCACGGTCTGGAGCACCGGCGGCTGCCGCAGCTGGTACCTGGACAAGAGCGGCAAGAACACGGTGCTCTGGCCCGGTTCGACCACCTCGTTCCGCCGCGCCACCCGCAAGGTGGACCTCGCCGAGTACGAGCTGATCCTCCGCCGCGACGACCGGGCCGGACCGTCCGCGTCGTCGGCAGGGTCCGAGCCGTCCGTGCCATCGGCAATGTCCGCACCATCCGCACTATCCGAACCGTCCGAACCGTCCGAACCGTCTGCACCGTCCGTGGCCACCACCGGGCCCGAGGAGGTCATGGCATGAGCCGCCGTCCGATCCCCGCCGACTGCCTCCAGCCGGCGCCCGCCGAGGAGTTGGCCGTCCGTTCGGCCGACGGCACCCGGCTGCACGTCGAGGTCCACGGCCGGCCGGGGGCGCCCACCGTCGTCCTCGCGCACGGCTGGACCTGCACGACCCACTTCTGGGCGCCGGTGATCCACCGGCTCGCCGACCGGTACCGGGTGGTGGCCTACGACCAGCGCGGCCACGGCCGGAGCGAGCTCCCGTCGAGCCGGGCCCGCTACTCCACCCGCGCGCTGGCCGAGGACCTCGCCGCGGTGCTCACCCGGGTGGTCCCGGAGGGCGAGCGGGCGGTACTGGTCGGGCACAGCATGGGCGGCATGACCATCATGGCGGGTGCCGCCCGGCCCGAGGTCGCCGAGCGGACGGCGGCCGCCGTGCTGATCTCCACCGGGCCGTCCGACCTCGTCGCCGAGGTGCGGATCGTCCCGGACGCCGTGCGCCCGGCGGGGCTGCGCCGCTTCCTGCACCGGCAGGTGCTGCGGTCCCGGCTGCCGCTCGGGCCGGTCGGTCCGGTCAGCCGGGCCGGGCTCAAGTACGCGATCATGGGCACCCGGGCGCCCGCCGAGCGGACCGAGGTGGCCGTCCGGATGGCGCACGCCTGCCCGACCGGTGTCCGCGCCGACTGGGCGCGGGTACTGGACCGGCTGGACGTCCGCCCCGGACTGGGCCGCCTCACCGCGCCGACGGCCGTCGTGGTCGGAGCCGAGGACCGGCTCACCCCGCCGGTGCACGCGCACCGCATGGTGGCGGCGCTCGCCGATCCGCAGGGGCTGCTCCTGCTGCCCGGGGTCGGCCACATGGCGCCGCTCGAGCGGCCGGCCGAGGTGGCCGCCGAGATCGACCGGATGGCGACCGCCCACCTCCCGGCCCGCCGCACCACCGCCGACTCCGCTGACCCCGCCGTCACTGCCGTCACCGCCGACTCCGCTGTCACCACCGGTAGCGACCTGCCCGCCGCCGTCACCGCCGACCCCGAGAGGACCGCCGTCGCATGACCGCCACCCCACCGCTCTCCGCCCAGGTCGCCGTCGTCACCGGAGCCGCGCGCGGCGTCGGCGCCGCCCTGGCCCGCAACCTCGCCCGGCGCGGCGCCAAGGTCGCGCTGGTCGGCCTGGAGCCGGAGGAGCTGAAGGCCGTCGCCGCACAGTGCGGCCCGGATGCCACCGCCTGGGAGGCCGATGTCACCGACGCCGAGGCGCTCACCGGGCTCGCCGAGCGGATAAAGGCGCACTACGGCCGGATCGACACCGTCGTCGCCAACGCCGGCATCGCCCTCGGCGGTCCGCTGCTGGACAGCGACCACCGGGCGTTCAGCCGGGTGATCGAGGTCAACCTGCTCGGCAGCGTGGCCACCGCCCGGGCCTTCCTGCCCGTCCTCGCCGAGAGCCGCGGCTACCTCCTGCAGATCGCCTCGCTGGCCGCGCTGACCCCGGCGCCGCTGATGAGCGCGTACTGCGCGAGCAAGTCGGGCGTCGAGGCGTTCGCCCACGCGATCCGTGCCGAGGTCGCCCATCAGGGCGTCAAGGTCGGTGTCGGCTACCTGAGTTGGACCGACACCGACATGGTGCGCGGGGCCGACGAGGACGCCGTGCTCAAGCAGATGCGCTCCCGGCTGCCGTGGCCGGCCAACAAGACCTATCCGCTGGAGCCGGCGGTGGACCGCCTGGCCGCCGGGATCGCCCGGCGCTCCGCCCATGTCTACGCCCAGGCGTGGCTGCGCGGGATGCAGCCGGTCCGCTGGGTCCTGCCGTCGCTGATCGCCGCGGTCGGTTCGCGCGACGTGGCCAGGCTCGCACCCCAGTTGGCCGCCACCGCCGCCTCCCGCCTCCGCCCGGTCGGCGCCGGCGGCGCGGCCGACACCGCCGCCCGGTCCGACCGGGACTGACGGCCGGGCCCGCGCCGGACGGGGGGCGGACCGGGGCGGCCGGAGGTTCTCCGGGACCGGCCGGTCGTCAGCCGCTTCCCGTGCTCTCCCCGTCCGGCCGGGCGAGCCGCTTGAAGGCGTCGTAGGCGGTCTGGTTGAAGGAGGACCGCACGGTGGGGCCGCTGTTGGTGAGGGCGGCGACCGCGGTGGCGGTCTGCGGGCAGAAGCCGACGAACGTCGTGAAGCCCCGCGTCCCGCCGGAGTGGAAGAACAGGTCGCGGTCGTCCGGGGTGCGGCGGTGGTTCCACACCAGGCAGATCTCGTCGCCGGAGCGCGGCAGCCGCAGCCGTGGCCGCCGCACCTCCCGCAGTGCGGTGCCGAGCGGGCCGCCGTCCGGTTCCGGTTCCAGGTGGGCGCGGAGGAAGCGCAGCAGGTCCGCGCCCCCGGCCCGGACGGCGCCCGCGCCCGGGAGGGCGGGGATGCGCCACGGCGGGAGCGGCCGCCCGAGGTGGTGGCCGGTCGCGCGCTGCGGCGCGTCGGGGGAGCAGGTGAGGGTCCGCAGCCCGAGCGGGCGGCCGATCCGCTCGCCGAGCAGCCCGGCGTAGTCGGGGCCCCGGCCCGCCTCGGCGAGCAGCCACCCGAGCAGGCCGACTCCGTAGTTGGAGTACCAGTACACCTCACCGGGCGGGCGGCGCACGGTGGTTCGGGCCAGCGCCGCCCACAACCGCTGCTCGTCGTAGCCGGCGTAGGGGTTGCGGTTCCAGGCGGGGACGGCGCTCGCCAGCAGGCCCGGCGGCAGCCCCGGCAGGCCGGAGGTGTGGGTGGCCAGGTGGATCAGCCGGATCGGTCCGCCGCGCCGGACGTCCGGCGGCCGGCGTCCGGCCGGGAGGTGGCGCTGCACCGGGTCGTCCAGGGCGACCTCGCCGCGCGCCGCCAGCTCGGCCAGCAGCAGGGCGGTGAAGGTCTTGGTGACGGAGCCGAGTTCGTAGCCGGTGTCGGGTGTGCACGGTCCGCCGTCCCGGGCGGTCCGCCCGTGGCAGTGGACGGCGGAGCGTTCGCCGCGCGCCACCGCGAGGGTCACGGCGGTGGCGTGCGGCCCGGCGGCGAGCACGAGTCCGGCGAGCTGCTCCGCCCCGGGCGCACCGGGTCCGGTGTCCCCGGCTCCCGCGACGCCTGCCGCCCCCGTCCCCGCCACCGTCGTGCTCATCGCGTCCTCAAGCCGGGACCGCCGCGCCGCCGAGCGCGCGGGAGAGTGTGACGGTGCCCGCGACCACCGCGACCACGGCCGTGTGCTCGTGGTCCCGGAACGCCTGCTCGGGGTCGTCCGAGACCGGTTCCGCGCTCTCCCGGGGGATCAGTCCGTCCTCGCGCTGGATGGCGGCGAGCGCCTCCCAGCCCTGGGCACCGGTGACCGGCTCCCCGATGCAGGAGTCCACCACGAGCAGCTCGCCGACGAGGTCCCACTGGCCGACCTCCAGCCAGGTGTCGACCCAGACCGGCAGCCAGTTGCGGACGTAGTCGCGCATCGGCTCGGGCATGCTCTCGGGCTGCGCGCCCCAGTCGGTGAGATGGAAGACGGCGTGGGTGATGTGGTACCCGGTCAGCCAGTCGATCGCCCAGGGCTCGGGGGTGGCGCCCAGCCAGGTCCTGGCGGTGAGGGCGGGCCAGTCGTCGGGCTGGTTGCGCAGCCCGATCACCCGGCGCGCGTTGGCGAGGGCCAGCCGCCGGTTGGGCATCATCTCGATGGCCTGGATCCCGCGCACCTTGGTGAGCGATTCCAGGAGTTCCTCCAGCGCCGCGTGCCGGTAGCCGGACCGGGCGAAGTGGACGTAGGTCTCCAGCGGGTCGGTCATCACCGGGTACCGCAGCAACCGCTCGTACAGGAGGTTGCCCTCGCGCAGCTGGGACCAGCCGAAGTCCAGGAGTTCCCGGGCGATCCGGGCGTCCTCCGGGCCGGTGACGCCGTCGCGCAGGACGAGCGAGGCGGCGAGCGCGGACTCGGCGAGCGGCTTGTAGGCGTTGTTGGGATCGGCCAGGTCGATGGTGACGTCGTCGGGCAGTCTGCCGAAGCCGCGTTCGTGGCAGGTGTGCAGCCAGGACATCGCCCGGGAGCCCAACTGCTGCGCGGTGGCCAGGATCCGGTGGTCGGTCATGACGTTCCTCCGGTCAGCAGGCGCTCCGCGACGGCGAGTTCGAGCGCGGTGCGGGCGCTGCCGTCACCGACGGCGCGGATCCGCTCCAGCATGGGTTCGACCTCCAGCGGCAGTTCCCGCCCGTCGGCGGCGAGCCAGGCGAGCCAGCGGGTCAGGCGCGCGGCGACGCGCTGGTCGCAGCGCAGCATGGAGCGGACGGTGCCGCGGGCCAGGGCGAGGCTGTGCTCGCGGGCGGCGTCGTGGACGGGCCCGTCGAGGCCGGGGAGGGCGAGCGCGGAGAGCTGGGCCATCCGCACCGACCAGGACTGCCAGGCGTACGGTTCCGGGCGCGGGGCGTGGCCGGGGCGCGGCGCGCCCCGGTCGGTGTCCTCGCCCGCCGCCCCGGGGAGCAGGGCGTCGGCCGCGGGCCCGAGCGCGCGGGCCAGTAGGACGGCGGTGCCCCAGTCCCGCCAAGCGGTGACCAGGGCGGCCCCGGCGGCCCGCTCCTCCTCCGCGCCGGACGAGTGAGTGGGGGAGAGGTGGGTGGCGGCGGGGGCCGGGAAGGCGGAAGGGGGGAAGGCCCGGTGGGCCTCCGCGAGCAGCAGGACGGCCTGCTCGTCCGGCCCGGTCGCGCCCAGGGCCTGCGGTGCGAGGACGTCCGGCCCGAGCACCCGGGCGGCGGCGAGGACCGGACGCGGCACGGGGCCGGTACCGGGGAAGGCGGGCGCGACCGCACCCCCGACTCCCCGGAGGGTGTCGAGGGTGTGGCCCGCCAGCCGCTCCACCGCTGCGGCGTATTCGTCGCGTAGTGCGAGATCGGCGGTCGGCATGGTTGCGTGCTTCTCCTTGGAGGTGGGCTTCGCGGTGTTACGGGGCCGCGCCGCGTTCACGTGGCGGCCCCGTCGGGGTCCGGGCCGTTGGCCTGCCGCCCCGGCCGCCGGACCGATGGCCGCGGCGGGACCGGAGGGCTGTGGCGCGGTGGGACTCCGCGCGTCGCCCGGCAGCGTCCGGTCCGATTACCGCGTCTTCTCCTTCGGCGGCTTCGGGGACAGCAGCAGCGCGCCTGCCAGCAGCAGCAGCGCGGCGGCTTCCGGACGGTACGTGGGCGCGTCGCTGACGGTCGCCTCGTCCTCCGTGATCAACATGCCGAGTGCGTCGATCTCGCCCTGGGTGGCGAGCGTCGTCCGCGTGGTTCGGGTGGTCTGAGCAAGCATCGGGTGCCTCCTCATCGAAGTTCCATCGCCAGGCCCGGCGACGCCCCCCTCGAACGACGATACGAGCACGAACCGTCCGGCGCCACCCGGGCACCCTCCGTGACGGTCGTCACGAAGAGGTACCGCCCTGGCGCGCAGCGCTGTCGCCGGTACCCGGGAGTAGGTACGGTCGCTGCATGACCACTGCCTTGATCACCGGCGCGACCGCCGGCATCGGAGCCGCCTTCGCCCGCCGCCTCGCGCGGAGCGGCTACGGACTCGTCCTGGTGGCCCGGGACACCGAGCGGCTGGAGGGTTCCGCCGCGGACCTGCGCGGAGAGTTCGGCGTGGAGGTGGAGGTGCTCACCGCCGACCTCGCCACGGACAAGGGCATCGCCGACGTGGAGGCCCGCCTGTCCGACCATGGCCGCCCGGTGGACCTGCTGGTGAACAACGCCGGCTTCGGCAATCGCGGCGCCTTCTCCACCGTGCCGCTGCAGGACGAGCTGGACATGCTGAAGGTGCACGTCGAGGCGGTGCTGCGGCTGACCACGGCCGCCCTGCCGGGGATGCGCGAGCGCGGTCGGGGCGCGGTCGTCAATGTCGCCTCGGTGGCGGCGTTCCTGCCGCGGGGCACCTACGGCGCCAGCAAGGCCTGGGTGGTCAGCTTCACCCAGGGGGTGATGCGGGACCTCGGCGGTACCGGGGTGCGGCTGATGGCGCTCTGCCCGGGCTTCACGCACACCGAGTTCCACGAGCGGGCCGGCATGGGCACCGGGAACATCCCGTCCTGGGGCTGGCTGTCGGCCGAGCGCGTGGTCGAGGAGGCGATGCGCGACCTGGCCCGGGGGCGTTCGCTGTCGGTGCCGAGCAAGCGCTACAAGGCGGCGGTGGCGATCGCGCGGGTGCTGCCGTCCGGCAGGCTCGGCGGCGTCTCCTCCAAGGCGGCCCGGACGTACCGCACCACCTGAGCCGGTCGGGGGTGCCGCGGCCGGGTGCTCCGACCAGCACAGCGGAGGCCGTCTCACTATTAGCTTTGCTAACTATGAGCCTCTCTCGTTATGCTGGCGATCGCCCGACCGCCCACCCGCCGCCGGCGTGCGCCCCCGGGCGCCGCGCCCCCGCGGCCGTCCGAGGGAGGCTGCCCCACCGTGCGCCCCGAAGGCATCCAGTGGACCCCGCCCGCCCACACCGACAACGACCCGCGCCCGCCGACCCAGTGGCGGCGCATCCTCGCGCTGTTCCGCCCCTACCGCGCCCGCCTCATCCTCGTCGGCCTGCTGGTGGCCGCCTCCGCCGTGGTCTCGGTGACCACGCCGTTCCTGCTCCGCGCCGTGCTGGACACCGCGATCCCGCAGGGCCGCACCGGCCTGCTGACCGTCCTGGTGCTCGGCATGGTCGCCACCGCCGTGGTCAACAGCGTCTTCGGCGTGCTCCAGACGCTGATCTCCACCACCGTCGGCCAGCGGGTCATGCACGATCTGCGCACCACCGTCTACGGCCACCTCCAGCGGATGTCGCTGGCCTTCTTCACCCGCACCCGCACCGGTGAGGTGCAGTCCCGGATCGCCAACGACATCGGCGGCATGCAGTCCACGGTGACCTCCACCGCCACCTCGCTGGTCTCCAACTTCACCGCCGTGGTCGCCTCGGTGGTCGCCATGGTGGCGCTGGACTGGCGGCTCACCGTCGTCTCGCTGGTGCTCCTGCCGGTGTTCGTCTGGATCAGCCGCCGCGTCGGCAACGAGCGCAAGAAGATCACCGGTGAGCGTCAGAAGCAGCTCGCCGCGATGAGTTCGGCGGTCCAGGAGTCGCTGTCGGTCAGCGGCATCCTGCTCGGCCGCACCATGGGCCGCACCGACTCGCTCGCCCGCGAGTTCACCGCCCAGTCCGACCGGCTGGCCGACCTGGAGGTCCGCGCCTCGATGGCCGGCCGCTGGCGGATGAACACCATCCAGATCGTGATGGCCGCGATGCCCGCGGTGATCTACTGGGCGGCCGGCATGGCCGCCGCCGGCGGCGCGCCGATCGTCTCGGTCGGCACCCTGGTCGCCTTCGTCTCGCTCCAGCAGGGCCTGTTCCGCCCGACCATCAGCCTGCTGGCCACCGGCGTCGCCGTGCAGACCTCGCTCGCGCTGTTCCAGCGGATCTTCGAGTACCTCGACCTGGCCGTGGAGATCGACGAACCCGAGCACCCCGTCACCCTCGGCGAGATCCGCGGCGAGGTCGGCTTCGAGGACGTCGACTTCCGCTACGACCCGGAGCAGGAGCGGCCCACCCTCGGTGGGGTCGGGCTGCGGATCCCGGCGGGCGGTTCGCTCGCGGTGGTCGGCGAGACCGGCTCCGGCAAGACCACGCTCAGCTACCTCGTGCCCCGGCTCTACGACGTCACCGGCGGCCGGGTCACCATCGACGGCGTCGACGTCCGCGAGCTGTCCTTCGAGACCCTGTCCCGCGCGGTGGGCGTGGTCTCCCAGGAGACCTACCTCCTGCACGCCTCGGTCGCCGACAACCTGCGCTTCGCCAAACCGGACGCCACCGACGAGGAACTCGTCGCCGCGGCCCGGGCCGCGCGGATCCACGACACCGTCGCGTCGCTGCCGGACAGCTACGACACCCTGGTCGGCGAGCGCGGCTACCGCTTCTCGGGAGGGGAGAAGCAGCGCCTCGCGCTCGCCCGCACCATCCTGCGCAACCCGCCCGTGCTGATCCTCGACGAGGCCACCAGCGCGCTGGACAACAGCACCGAACGCGCCGTCCAGGAGGCCATCGACACCCTCGCCGAGGGCCGCACCACCATCACCATCGCGCACCGGCTCTCCACCGTGCGCGGGGCCGACCAGATCGCCGTCCTGGAGCGCGGCGAGGTCGCCGAACTCGGCACCCACGAACAGCTGCTGGCGGCGGACGGCCGGTACGCGGCGCTGCTCCGCCGGGAGGCCCCGGTCGCGGCCGTCGCTCCCTGACCGGCCTCAGGCGGCCTTGGGGACCTCGTTGTACGTCCGCACGACCTCCTGGCCGGACAGCTGCTGGATCGCCGCCATCACCTCGTCCGTGACCTGGCGGCGGGCCTTGAGCGAACGCGCCTGGCCGTGCAGCTCGTCGAAGTGCAGCGGCTCCCCGAAACGGACCGTCACCTTCTTGAGGCGCGGCACCCGCTTGCCGATCGGGAGGATCTGCTCCGGCCCCTCCAGCGCCACCGGCACCACCGGGACGCCAGCCGTCAGGGCCAGCCAGGCCACGCCGGTCTTGCCGCGGTAGAGGCGGCCGTCCAGCGAACGGGTGCCCTCGGGGTAGATGCCGAACGCCTGGCCGTCCTCCAGGATCTCCAGCGCCCGCTCCAGCGAGGCCTGGGCGGACCGGTAGGTGCCGCGCTCGACCGGCACCGCGCCGATCCCCTGGAAGAAGCCGCGGGAGAGCGCGCCCTTGAGGCCGCTGCCGGTGAAGTACTCGGCCTTGGCCAGGAAGTGGACCCGGCGCGGCGCGGTGAGCGGGATGACCACGCTGTCGATGAAGGAGAGGTGGTTGCTGGCGAGGATGACGCCGCCCTTGCGGGGCACGTTCTCGATTCCCTCGATGGTGGGCCGCCAGATCCCCCGGGCGAGCGGTTTCAGCACCAGCCTGGTGACGAGATCGAGCATGGTCCCTCCCTGGACGAGCACGCCCGAGAGGTGCCCGGGCCTGGGGTACGACGAGCGGCGTTCGCTTACCCGGCCGGGCCGGGATCAGACCCGCAGACTACGACACCCACCCCCGAGCCCGTCCACTCCCGCCCGCAGTGGCGCTCACCACGGCCGGGTAGGGTACCGCCGTCGGAAATGCACATCAGCAGTTGATTCGGTCCCAGGAGGCCCCCATGGCAGACGTCGACGACATCCGCGCCGCGTTCGACAAGTTCGACAAGAACGGCAACGGCCGGATCACCGCGGTCGAGTACGCCCTCGTCGCGCGCGAGCTCGGCGACCTCACCACCTCGGTCGCCGTGGCCGAGGCCATCATCAAGCAGATGGACACCGACCACGACGGCGAGCTGACCTTCGAGGAGTTCCTGGCCGCGCGCCAGGGCTGACGAGGCCGGGGCCGACCGGCCCGGACGGGGTCCCGGACCGTCTCCGGGGCCCCGTCGTCGCGTTCGGGGCTCCTTCGGCGCGTTCACCGGGCTCGGTCGTCGGGTTCGGGGCCCCGTCGGCGCGCTGCTGTGCTCCGTCCATCGCGCGCTCAGCCGGTGGTCGGGAACACCCGGCGGACCACGCGCTCCGCCGCCCCGCCGTCGTCCCAGGGGCAGAACCGCTTGCGGAAGTCGGCCCGCGCCGCCGGCTCCGGGTCACCGGCCAGCAGCGCCGCCGCCAGCCCCTCCGGATCCGTCGTCAGCGCGCCCGGCGGCTGCTCGAACAGGTCGAAGTAGACGCCCCGGTCGCGCTTGTACTCCTCCCAGTCCGGCGCGAAGACCACGATCGGCCGGTCCAGCACGGCGAAGTCGAACATCATCGACGAGTAGTCCGTCACCAGGACGTCGGCCGCCAGGTAGAGGTCCTCCACCGTCGGGTGCGCCGACACGTCCAGGATCTCCGCCGCGCCCTCGTCCGCCGCCAGGTCGCCCGGGCCGCCGGTGTGGAAGTAGTGGGTGCGGACCAGCAGCGTGAACTCCGGCCCCAGCCGCCGGGCCAGCTCCCGCACGTCCAGCAGCGGCACATAGCCGCCGCGCGCCTCCCGGTGGGTGGGCGCGTACAGCACGGCGGTGCGCCCCGGCGCCAGCCCGAACCGTTCGCGCATCGCCGCCGTCCCGGCCGGCGTCGCGTCGGCCAGCCGGTCGTTGCGCGGGTACCCGGTGTCCAGCATCTCGTAGCGGCCCGGGAAGGCGCGGGCGAAGTGCTCGCTGGTGTGCGGGTTGGAGGAGACCAGGAAGTCCCAGCGGTCGACCGCCTCCTGGAGCCGGTCGAAGTCCATCCCCTCGGCGGCCACCGGGTGGTCCCTGAGGTCCATGCCCATCGCCTTCAACGGGGTGCCGTGCTGGGTCTGGACGTGCACCGTGCCGGGCCGCTTCGCCATGGTCCGGGGGAAGTTGACGTTGTTCACGAAGTACTTGGCCGTGGCCATCGCCTTCAAGTACGCCGGGGTGTTGAGAATCACGTACGGCACCCCCTCCGGCAGCGTCGCCGCCCGGGCGCGGTCCTCCACCACCCAGACCCCGTGGATCCCGGGCGCGAGCTCCTTCGCCTTCTCGTAGATCGCGGCCGGGCTGCAGGCGTAACCCCGGTGCCAGTACGCGGCGTACACCGCCAGCTGCGGGTTCAACGGCATCCGGCGGAACGTGTTGTACGCGGTGAACCGGGCGCTGCTGCGCACCCCCTTCTTGAGCGCCGGAGCCACCGCCCGGGCCCCGCGCTTGAGCCCGCGCGGCAGTCGGCCGGTGCGGCGCAGTTCCGCGTACGCGCGCCGGGCGCCGCGCGCCGCGAGCCGGTACTGCACGCCGCGCACGCCCCCGGGGAAGCGGTAGCCCGCCGGGCGGTGCCGGGTGAAGTGCTCGGCGATCCGCCGGAAGAACTCCGGCCGCAGTCCGACCGGGACCAGCCCTGGCGTGTCGTAGACGGTGAGCGCCTGCTGCACGGTCCGTTCGAAGACCAGGGTCCGCAGCGTCGCGGGGACGGGGTGGCCGGGGCGGTTGGGGCCGTCGGGGTGGTCAGGGGCGCCGGGGTGCTCATGGCGGTCGGGGCGGTCCAGGAAGGCGAAGATCGCGTCGTACTGGGCGAAGGCGTCGGCGTGCTTGGCGGAGGCGGTGCTGGTGATCGCCCCGGCCCGCCCGCGCCGGTAGAAGTAGCAGGGGCGGTCGAAGTAGCGCAGCCGCTCGGCGGCGAGCAGCGCCGGGTAGGTGACGGAGATGTCCTCGTAGAAACCGCGGCCGAAGGACACCCCGAGCCCGAGCAGGAACTCCCGGCGGAACACCTTGTTCCAGACCGACATCACCGTCCTGAACACGGCCGGGTGCTCGGCCAGCGTTGCCCCCGCGACGAGCGGGGATCCGGTCAGCACGTGCCGCCACGGGTTGGGCTCGGTCCCGCCGTCGGGGTAGACGTGGACGAAGTCGGTCAGCAGGACGTCGGCGGGCGCCTCGCCGCGCCGCTCGCGCTCCAGCTCGCCGGTGAGCTCGTCCAGGAGGGCGGTCACCGTGCCCTCGGGCACCCAGTCGTCGCTGTCGACGAACCAGACGTACGTGCCGCGCACCTCGGGGAGGGCGGCGGTGCGGGCACCGCCGAGGCCCTGGTTCTCGGCGAGGTGGAGGACGCGCAGGCGCGGATCACGGGCCGCGTACTCGTCCAGGATCGCGCCGCTGCGGTCGGGGGAGCGGTCGTCGACCGCGATCACCTCGAAGCGGGACTCGGAGGACGGGGTGTCCGCCAGGAGGGAGTCGAGGCAGCGGGGCAGGAAGCGCTCCACCCCGTGGACCGGGAGCACGATGCTGAGGAGGACTGGCACGCTGGCCGAGTCTACCGAGCGCTGCCGCGGGCGGCGGAGGACGGGTGCGGAGGACGGGCGCGGTGGCGTCGTTGGTGGGCGGGGCGCGGTCCCGGGGCGACGCCGGTCGGGGCGGCCCTGGTGGGCGCGGTCGAGGGCCGCGGAGCCGGAGCCGCCGGTGCCGGACCCCGAGGGGTGGCACCGGCAGCCTGGTGGCAGCCTGGCCGACCCTCTGCGGCCGGCCGCCGGTCCGAGCACCGCCCGAACCCGGCCACCGCAGCGTCGAGGCGGCCTGGCAGTAGGAACGGGGGAGCCGGAATCTTCATCAGTCGAACACGGAAGGCGGTAGTGCTCGCGCCCGCGTGGTCGATAGAGATATTGCTTGGAGCCGACTCCCGCGTCAATCCCCCGGCTGTGTTCACTTCCTAAACGGATAGTCGTACCTCGTCGTCGGCGGACCGGGCCTGTCCCGGGGGTGACGGTGGGAGGGCGGTGGGAGGGCGGCGGGGTGGCCGCCGGGTGGCCACGGCGCGTGAAGGGGCGGTGACCCCGTGCGCCGGGCGTGCACCGTCACGGCGAGCGCCGGGTGTGCGACCCGAAGAACCCGGTGACGTACCGCCGGTCGTGCACCATCATTGATGCTCAGTCGTGATCGACCGGGTGGGGCCTGGTGCAGTGTCAGTTGACGCAGCACGGTACGGTTGCAGAACACCAGGACGGTTGCGCGAAGGCCGTCTGTCACGGATAGTCTTCGCCTCACGGCCCTGGCGCCTCGTAGGGGTGGGAAAAACTGATGGAACACATGCAAGTGCGGACCCGGCCTCGGGTGCCCGCGATCCAGTGCGGTGTCGGCGCGACCGGCCGCCGGATCGAGCGACACCTGGCTGTGCTCGGCGCGCCCGCACTCCCGGCGGTGGACACCGCCGAGGCGCTCGGGCTGATAAGGGAGCTGACGCCGCGCGGCGTCGGCGCCCCGACCGCGCCGCCGCGCCGCCATGCGCGGGTCAAGCTGCTGGCGCCGCTGCGCCGGCTGCGGCGGGGGCTCTTCGGCAGTCGCGGCTGAGCCGACCGGTCCGGTCGAATCCGGTCCGGCCGCGCGGGGGCCCCGTTCCCGGGGCTTCTCGCACTGCCCTTCGCTTTGCGCACACGCCTTTTCGGTACCGGCCCGACGGATCCTGACGACCGTCGGGCCGTCCGCGTTCCCGCACCCCGGTCCGTGCCGATGGGGGACCGGTCGATCATTCGCGGTCCGCGCCGGTCCTCGGATGGCATTTCGGATGCCATTTTGGTCTGAACCTCTCAGCCTATGTCGACCGGGCTCTCCGGCGCCGGGAGTCGGCGAGGCTTGCCGGTCCACCCCCGGCCGTGGGTCAGGATGGCGCCATGGCGGACCACACCCACTCCCGAACCACGTCCCACTCCACTCCCACCTCCACGTCCTTCCGGACCGAGACCTTCGACATCACCACCGGAAGCCATGAGGTCGCGCTCGACATCACCGACCGCTGCGTCCGGTTCCTCGACGAACACGCCGTCGGACGGGACGGCCTGCTCAACGTCTTCGTCCCGCACGCCACGGCCGGCATCGCCGTCCTGGAGACCGGTTCCGGCAGCGACGAGGACTTCCTCGCCACCCTGCGCGACCTCCTGCCGGCGGACGACCGGTGGCGTCACCGGCACGGCAGCCCCGGCCACGGCCGCGACCACGTCGTCCCCGCCCTGGTGGCCCCGCACGCCACCCTGCCGGTGATCGACGGACAGCTCGCCCTGGGCATCTGGCAGTCGGTGGTGCTGATCGACACCAACGGTGACAACCCGCACCGCACGCTCCGGCTCTCCTTCCTGGGCTGAGCCCGCCATCCGGCCCCGGCCCCGGATCCGCCGGGGCCGGACCAGCCGGGCTCCGGACCCGCCGGGGCCCGGCGGCGCGCTAGTCGGACAGCGGTGCCTCGGGTCCGGGGTCGGCGGCGGCCTCGAGCACGGACGCGAGGTACCGCTCGATCGCCAGGTACTGGCAGAGCACGGCGACCGGGCGGCCGAGCCGCGCGTACCAGGCGGCGAGCCGGGCGAAGGCGATGACCTCGAACCAGACCTCGCCCGCCGCGTCCATCGACACCAGGAACGCTTCCTCGCCGCACTCCGGGTGCCCCGGCAGCGTCCCGTAGGCGAAGCCGATCCGGTCCGGCTCCTCCACCGTCCACACCACCCGGCACGGGATCACCAGCCGGGGCCAGCGGCTCCCGGGCAGGGCGAGCCGCAGGAGGACGGTCGCCCCGGGCTCGGCGGGCGCGTACGGGAACACGGCGAACCCGGTGCCCAGCTGGCAGCCCCAGCCGAGGACGAAGCGGCCGGCCCGGGCCAGGACCTCCGGGCCGTGCCCGAGATGCACCCGCCGCCGCAGATGCGTGTAGCCCTCCGGCAGCCGGGCGTCCGCGGTGGCGCCCACCTCGCGATAGTTGGGCCCGGTGGCCCGGGCGGCGCGCAGCCTCCGCTCCAGGGCGGACCCGGACGTCCTGGACGTCCCGGACGTCCCGGACGTCCCGGACGTCCCGGACGTCCCGGCAGGTCCGGAGGTCCCGGCAGGTCTGGAGGTGTCGGTCCGGGCGGAGGGGACCGGCAGGACCGGGGGGACCGGCGACGGGACGGCGGGAACGGCGCGGGAGGCCTCGTGACCGGGAGAGTCGGGCATACGGCCACCGTATCGGCGGTCCCCGGAACGGCCTCGCCCGGGACTGCCTTGCGCGCTGCCCGGCGCGGGGAGTAGAGAGGCTGCATGAGCGAAACAGCCAGGCAGGACAGCGGCGGCGCGCCTACCGGGGACATGGGCGACCCGGCGGCGGGGCAGGAGGTCTGCGAACTCGCCCCGAGCGGTGCGGAGGCGGCCCTGCTGCGCGACCCCGATTCCACCGGTCCACGCGCGGACTGCGTGCTGTGCGGCGAGCCGACCGAGCTGCCCGCCGACCACCCGGGCAGCACCCTCTGCCCCGTCTGCGCCTGGCAGCAGGCCCAGCGGATCGCCTGCTCCGGCTGAGCGGGCCGCCCGGGTGAACAGCCGGGTCTCCGGCGTCGGGCACGTCTCCGGCGTCAGGCGTCCTCCCGTCCCGCCGGTGCCAGGGTGGAGCCGTGCCGGCCCTTGCGGACCAGGAGCTGGGCCGGGATCCGGCTGCGCAGATCGGCGACGTGACTGACGATGCCCACCGCGCGGTCCCGCTCGCGCAACCCGTCCAGGACGTCCATCACCTCCTCCAGGGTGTGCTCGTCCAGGCTGCCGAATCCTTCGTCGATGAACAGGGTGTCCAACGGCATGCCCCCCGCCTCGTCGGTGACCACGTCCGCCAGACCGAGCGCCAGGGCGAGCGAGGCGAAGAAGCTCTCGCCGCCGGATAGCGTCGCGGTGTCGCGCTCGGTGCCCGTCCAGGCGTCCACCACCCGCAGCGCCAGCCCCGAGCGCTTGTTGCCGCCGCCGCGGTCGTCGCTGTGGACGAGCGTGTACCGGCCGCCGGACATCCGGACCAGCCGGTCGCTCGCCGCGGCCGCCACCTGCTCCAGCCGCGCCGCCAGGACGTACGACTCCAGGCGCATCCGGAGCCGGTTGTCGGCCGAGGTGCCGGCCGCGAGCGCGGCCAGCCGGCTGATCCGCCCGTAGCTGGCCAGCTCCGGGGCCAGCGAGCGCGCCAGCTCGGCCAGCTGCCGCCCGATGGCGGCGAGGGCCTCGCAACGCTGACGTGCCGCGTCCCGCGCCGCGTGCGCCGCCCGCAACCGGTCGGTGGCGGCGCCGAGCCCGCTCCGGGCCCCCGGCAGGTCGGCCGGTGGCAGGGCCGCCGCCGTGGCCAGTTCGGGTTCGGCGAGCCGCCGCTCCACTGCGGCGAGTTCGGCCCGGTGCCGGTCGATCCGCTGCTCCAGCTGGTCCCGCTCGGCTCGCGGCAGCAGCACGGCGACGGCGTCCTGGGCGCTCGCGAACCCGGCCGCCACCGCCGCGTCGGCCAGCTCGTCGTCCGCCTGCTTGAGCTGGTGCGCCGCCTCGGTGGCGGCCCGGTCGGCACCGGCCAGCGCGGCCACCGCCGAGGCGAGGCGGTCGAGCGAGGCCGCCCGGGCCGCCACGGACGGCGCCTCGCCGCGGGCCGCCGCCACCCGGGCGGTCAGCTTCTCCTGCTCGGCGTGCAGGGCGCGGGCCTGGGCGGCGAGTTCGGCGCTCCGCTCCCGGGCGTCGGAGAGCGCCGTACGGCGGGCGGTCTGCTCCTCGGTGAGCCGCTCGATCGCCCGGCCGACCGCACCGAGCCGATCCGCGACCCGGACCGCTTCCTGGTGTTCCGCCCCCAGCCCGCCGAGCACCCCGGCCAGGGTGTCGGCGGCCTCCTCACCGGCCGCGCCGGCCGCCGCGGCCCGCCGCACCCGGAGTCCGGCGAGTTCCCGCTCGGCCGCGTCGGCGGCCTGCTCGGCGGCCGTCTGGGCGCGCCCGGCCCGCTCCTCGTCCTCGGCCCGGACCGGATCGCCGACCGGGCGGGCCGGAGCCGGGTGCTCCGCCGAGCCGCAGACCCGGCAGGGCTCGCCGGCGCTCAGCCCGGAGGCCAGCTCGGCGGCCATCCCGGCGAGCCGGCGCTCACGGAGGTCCAGGCCGTACTGACGGGCGTCCAGTGCTTCGGCGCGCAGCGCGAGGGCGCGCGGCCCGGCCCGGCCGATCTCGTCGTCCAGCGCGTCCCGGGCCCGGGCGGCGGACAGCCGGGCGGTCAGCTCGGCGCGCCGGGCGTCCAGCCGCTCGACCAGCGCGGCGGCCTCCCGGGCGGCGGACTCCTCCTCCTTGAGGGCTGCGTGCCGGGCGTCGAACTCGGCCAGCCACTCGCCCGCCTCCTCGGCGAGGTCCTCGGCGCGCCGCAGGTCCGCGGTCAGCGCCGTCCGGGCGCCGGCCAGCTCGGCGCACTGCCGCTCGTCCGCCCCGGCCGCCTCCAGCCGGACGATCTCCGCGCGCAGCCGCCGTTCGGCCCCGGCCAGCTCCTCGGCCTCGGCGTGCGCCAGCGCCCGGCCGCCGCCGGCCGGTCCGTGCTCACCGCCGTCGGGGCGGTCGCTGCCGTCGAGGAATTCACGGCCGGTCCGGCCGGTCGCGACCTCGGCGAGGACCGCCCGGTGCCGGTGCTCCTCGTCCCGGGCCCGCCGGTACGCCGCCGCCGCCCGCTCCCGCAGGTGCAGCACGGACTCGACCCCGACCGCCGCCTGCGCCGCCGTCAGCCGCCGCCGGTCCGCCGCGCGGGCGGGCTCGTCCCCGGCCAGCCGGGCCGCCTCGCGCACCGCCTGCCGGTGCCGCTCCTGCCGGTCGGCCCGCTGCTCGGCGGCCTCCCGGGCCTGCTGCGCCGCCCGGTGCGCCTCCTCGGCACCGGCCAGCGCGGCCTCGGCGACGGTCAGCTGCTCGGCCGCGCCGCCGCGCAGCACCGCCGCCCAGCCCAGCACCCCCGTGGTGAGCTCGGCGTCCGCCGCCGCGCTCGGTGCCGCCTCGTCCCCGGCCGCCACCAGACCCTCGGCCGGCTCGGCGCCCGGCCCGGCCGCCTGCTCGGCCTTGCTGGCCAAGTCCCGCAGCCGGCGGCGCCCGGTCTGGACGGCGGCCTCGTGGGCCCGGCGCTGCTCCGCGAGCCAGGCCTCGACGGACTGGAACCGCTCGGTGTCGAACAGCCGGCGCAGCAGCTTGCCGCGCTCCTCCGAGTCGGCCCGCAGGAAGCGCGCGAAGTCGCCCTGCGGCAGCAGCACCACCTGGCAGAACTGGTCCCGGCTCATCCCGATCAGCCGGTGGATCTCCTCGCCGGCCTCCTGGTGCGACTTGCTGACCGCCCGCCAGCCGGGCCCGCCCTCGCCGGTGCCCGCGGCGTCCGCCGACCACTCGCGCAGCAGGGTCTGGGCCCGCTCGACGGTCATGCCCGTGCCGACCTTCTTCGGCCGCGGCTGCTCGGGGATCCGGATGATCTCCAGCCGGCGGCCACCGAGCGTCAGCTCCAGCCGGACCTCGGTCAGCCGGTCGGGCTCGGCGTGGTCGCTGCGCAGCCGGTTGGCCTTGCGGGTGCCGGGCACCTCGCCGTAGAGGGCGTAGCAGACCGCGTCCAGCACGCTGCTCTTGCCCGCGCCGGTGGCGCCGCGCAGCAGGAACAGGCCGCCGGCGGCCAGCGCGTCGAAGTCGACCGTCTCGGCGCCGGCGAAGGGGCCGAAGGCGGTCACGGTCAGCCGGTGGAGTCTCATCGGGGCTGCTCCGCCTTCCGGTCGGTGGTCTCCCGGACGCGCTCGAAGCCCTCGCGCAGCCAGCCCAGCTCGTCCTGGTCGGGGTCGGTGCCGGGGCGGACGTGCCGCAGGAAGCCCTCGGCGATCTCCAGGTCCGTCCGTCCGCTGACCCGCGCCGCGTAGGAGGTGGAGGCGGCGGCGGTGCTCTCCTCCGGGTCGAACAGCAGTTGGAGGGTGTGCGGGAAGCGGCGGCGCAGCCGCTCCATCGGCTCGGTGGGGCGGCTCGGGTCGGTGAGGGTGACCTGCACCCAGGACTGCTCGTCGGCGGTGTACCGCTCGTCGGTGAGCAGTTCGTCGAGCCGGCCGCGCAGCCGGGCCAGCCGCCGGGGGGCCGGGCAGGGTACCCGCTCGGCGGTGACCGCGCCGTCCGCCGCGAGGTCGACCAGCCACATGCTCTTGCGCTGCTCGTGCTCGGAGAAGGAGTAGGCGAGCGGGGAGCCGCTGTAGCGCAGGTGCGGGGCGAGGGTCTGGCAGCCGTGCAGATGGCCGAGCGCGGCGTAGTGCACGCCGTCGAAGACCGAGGCGGGTACGGCCGCGACCCCGCCCACCGCGATGTCGCGCTCGCTGTCGCTGGGCTCGCCGCCGGTGACGAAGGCGTGCGCCAGGACGACCGCGCGGGTGCCGGCCGGGCGGGCCGCGAGGTCGGCCCTGACCTGCTCCATCGCCGCTCCGAGCACGGCGGCGTGCCCGCCGCGGGCCAGCCCGAAGCGCTCCCGGACCAGGGTGGGCTCCAGATAGGGCAGCCCGTAGACGGCGACCGGCCCGTGCGCGTCGGCCAGCAGCACGGGCTCGGCGCACTCGCCCGGGTCCGTCCTCAGGTGGATGCCGGCCCGGCCGATGAGGCCCGCGCCGACCCCGAGGCGGCGGGCCGAGTCGTGGTTGCCGCTGATGAACACCGTCGGCACGCCCAGGTCGGCCAGCCGGTGCAGCACGTCGTCGAACAGCGCCACCGCCTCCAGGCCCGGCAGTGCCCGGTCGTACACGTCGCCGGCGACGAGCACGGCGTCGACGCGCTCGTCCCGGACCACTGCCACGAGGTGGTCCAGGAAGGCGCGCTGGGCGTCGTGCAGGCTCTCCCGGTGGAACGAGCGCCCGAGATGCCAGTCGGAGGTATGCAGCAGTCGCATGGTTCCCGACCATAACGGGCGCCACCGACAAGCCGGTCCGGAACGGGTGTCGCCGGTCGCCCCCGGACCCTCCGCGGGCCCTCACTGACCTCACTCCGAGTGCGTTGTCAGTGACGGTGTGTATGGTCGCGTTCGCCGGGAGCCGAGGGGCTCGTGGGGCCGGTGGGGAGTACCGACGACGGAGGGAGACGACCGTGCGCGAGCGGATGCGGAGCGGGTTCCAGGGCCCGGACCAGCGGCGGGCGACGGAGCGGGAGTACAGGCAGGAGCAGGAGCAGCAGCAGGGACAGGGGCGGCGCCGGAAGCGGGGTGGGCGCCCGATGGCGGGCGGCTGCCGCACGCGGTGGCGTGCGCCCGTGGTGCGGCTGTGGGGCCCCGGGGCGGAGCGGCGCCGGCCCGGGCCGGCCGGGCCGGGCGGAAGGGTCCCCGACGGGCGGCCGCCGGGCGGCGGGGCGAGCGCGCCCCGGTCGGGCGGTTCGGGCGGGCCCGCCGGTCCCGGGGCGCGGGAGCGGCGCCGGGGGCGCCCGCGCGGGGCGCCGCCGCCGCAGCCGGTGGCGCTCGCGCTGGCCGTCGGCGCCGCCGACTTCGCGGACCTGGCGCGGTACGGGCTGTTCGGCGGGCTGAGCTTCCGCTCCTACCTGCGGCGGGTGGCGGTCCAGCTGCGGGCGCTGCGCGGGCAGGGCCTGGAGGTCCACCTCCGGGTGCTCGACCCGGCGGACTACGCGGAGTACTGCGAGGAGTTCGGCTTCACGCCGGGGGACGCGGCCGCCCGGGTCGCGTACGCGGCCGATCCCGAGCTGGCCGGGGAGCCGTTCGTCTACGCGGGGCAGCGGCTGGCGGTGCTGCTGCCGGAGCTGGCCGACGACCACCGGGCGCGGGTCCGGATCTCCGTCGCGATGGCGGCCCTGCTGACGGCGGCGGGCGAGGGGCCGCCGGGGGAGCGGCGGCTGGTGGCGGTGATGCGGCACGCCGTCGAGGTCCAGCTGGCGGTGGGCGCCGGTGCCGGTGACGGGACCCATCTGCTGACCCTGCGCTGCCACGGCCCCGAGGACGGCGGGGAGCTGACCTCGGCGACCGACGTCCGGGTGGAGCGCGGCCGGCCCGGGCCCGGCGGGCGGGACGCCGAGGCGTTCTGCGTGACGCTGGCGGCGGGCCTCGCCGTGGGTGGTGCCGGTGCGATGGTGCTGCACGGGGACCCGGCCGCCCCCGGCGGGCAGACGGTGCGGGGGTGGGCCCTGCGCGGCGGGAGGCTGCGGCCGATGACCGTCCGCGAGGTGCTGGACGAGCTCGCCGACGATGTCGGCCGGGGCCTGCCCTTCCCGCCGGCCGTCGTCCCGCTGCCCGGCTTCCCGCTGCCGGCGCCGCCGCCGTCGGGTGAGGGCGGACCGCCGGGGGACCGTCCGCAGGGCGGGCGGCCGTCCGGGGAGCGGCCGTCCGGGGGCGGGGGTGGGCCCCTGGCCTGATCGCGGCTGACCAGGGCGTTCGGCCCCGGGTGTCCACCAAGCGGCGCTGGGGACTGTTCATCGACCGCCTGTTCGGGGAAGATTTCGGGGAAGATCAACAGTGGGAACGGCCGGTACCCCACGCCGCCGCGCCCGCCGCTCCGCCCCGAACCGTGCGCACCGCGAACCGTCCCCGCGCACCGTCGGTCCGGCGAGCCCGACACCGAAAGGGGGGACGCATGAGCCGGATCGAGTACAGCGCGGAGATCGCCGAGCTGCTCGGTCGGGTACGCCGGCGTCCCACGGCGGGCTGGCCGTGGCGGCCGGGCGAGACGGTGCCCGACGGGCTTCCGGTGAAGCAGTCCTGGGGGTGGCTGTTCGCCCCCGACGGCCGGGTGCTGACCCTGGTCAACCCCAAGGACGGCGTCGTCTCGCTGCCCGGGGGCTCGCTGGAGCCGGAGGACGCCGGCGACCCCGGCTCGGCGCTGGCCCGGGAGGCGGCCGAGGAGGCGCAGGCGCTGATCGGCACGCCGTACTACCTCGGCTACCTCTACGACCGGGTCGGTTCGGCCAACGGTGGCCACGAGTGCGCCCGGGTCCGGATGGCCGCCGCGCTGCGGGCCGTCGGTCCGAGCGTGCCGGACCCGGCCTCAGGGCGGCACTACCGGCGGCTACTGGTCGCACCGGGCCTCGCCGTCGAGCTGCTCGGCTGGGGTGCGCCCGGCCTGCGGCAGGCCCGGGCGGCGGTGGCGACCGCCGTCCGGAGACTGGGCGCGCCCTCGGCCGCCAACGAGACGATCGAGGAACTGCCGGCGGCGGGCTGCGAGCTGTTCCCCGGCGCGGCCCCGGGTCCCGCCGCCGGGGAATCGCCGACGGCCTGACCGACCGACGGCCTGACCGGCCGTTCGACCGGTTGACTGGCCAGCCGTCTGATCGACCGTTCGTCTGACCGGGCGACCGAACGCGCCGAGTACGGGGGTCGAGCGCCGGGGCCGAGTACCGGGACCGAGCGCCGGGCCGCACGCCCGCGCGCGTCGCCGTCGGTGGTCGCACGTCCGGCGGAGCGCCGTCGCTCGATCGGGCGACGCCCCGAAACCGGCGCACGGGCGCACTTACCGTGGCAGAAGGGGCAGTTCACCGCGCCGTTGTCAGACCGACCGTCAATTGCCTTGGCATGACAGCTTCCAGAGTTAGCTACCGCCTGGTATCAAATTATGTGACGCACGTCACTCCCAGGAGGTGTCATGCTACGCCCTGCCCGTGCCATGTCCGTCGCCGTCACCGCAGCGCTCCTCTCCCTGACCACCCTCGTCACAGCCGGTTCGGCCCACGCCGCCGGGGTCAACTACGTCGCACTCGGCGACTCCTACGCCTCGGGCCTCGGAGCCGGCAGTTACACGAGCGAGAGCGGCAGCTGCAAGCGCAGCACCAACGCGTACGCGTACCTGTGGAAGAACGCGCACGCGCCGTCCTCCTTCTCCTTCCTGGCCTGTTCCGGAGCCAGGACCGGAGATGTGCTCAACAACCAGCTCTCCACCCTGAACTCGGCCACCACGCTGGTGAGCATCAGCGTCGGCGGCAACGACGCGGGCTTCGCCAGCACGATGCAGACCTGCGTCCTGGACTCGGAGAGCGCCTGCCTCAACGCGGTCGCCACCGCGAAGAACTACGCCACCAGCACGCTGCCCGGCAAGCTCGACCAGGTCTACTCGGCGATCCACGCCAAGGCCCCGAACGCCCGGGTCGTCGTGCTCGGCTACCCGCACCTCTACAAGGTCGGCGGCAGCTGCATCTTCGGCATCGGCGACACCAAGCGGGCCGCCATCAACGGCGCCGCCGACGCACTCGACGACGTCATCGCCAAGCGCGCCGCCAACGCCGGCTTCGCCTTCGGCGACGTCCGGTCGATCTTCCGCGAGCACGAGATCTGCGGCTCCAGCACCACCTGGCTGAACAGCACCACCCTGCCGGTGGAGGAGAGCTACCACCCGAAGGCCGCCGGTCACTCCGGCGGCTTCCTGCCGGTGTTCACCGCGCAGGCCTGACCGCGACCCGCCGCACGCCTCCCCACAGGCGCGCACCCCACACCCCACACCCCACACCCCGCGCCTCCCCACAGGCGCGACCCCGCCCCCGACCCCGCACCCCGCCCCCGACCCCGACCGCACAACCGGCGGGCCCGCCGGTCCCCCCGCTCAGGAGGGACCGGCGGGCCCGTCCCGTCACTGCCCCGGCGGAGGGAACGGGATCCCGGCCAGGGCGGGCAGCAGTTCCCGCTCCTCGTGGGTGAGGTGGGCCTCCAGCTCGTCCGCCGTCCGCGCCAGGGCGGCCCGGAACGGCCCCGGCTCGGCGGCGTCGAGGCCGGACACCAGCGCGACCAGCTCGTCCTTCAGTCGCGCGACCGTGCGGTGCTCCTCGGCCAGCTGTTCGAGCACACCCCGCAGCTCCGGGTGGCTGCGGGCCAGCGCGGGGAAGACACCCCGGTCCTCGCCGGTGTGGTGCACGGCCAGGCCCTGGCAGAACGCCAGGCAGTGCCGGCGGATCTGAAGTCCGAGTGCCGGAGCGTGTCCGACACCTCCGGCGAGGTGCGCCTCGGTCTCGGCCCGCAGCTGTCGCAGCTGGGCGCGCAGCCAGTCGTGCACCTCCAGCAGTTTGTCCGCGAGGCTCGCCACCTCGCGCGCCGGAGCCCCGGCCCCGGGGTGCTCCAGGACGACCACGGGCAGCAGCCGCGCGGTGTGCCGCTGGTAGTCCCCGTACCCGGGGGCCGCCCGGACGACGGCCTCGAACAGCCGCTCGCGCCGGTCCCCCTCGGCGGGGACGGCGGTCGCGTCGAAGACCTCCGGGCCGAGTTCCACCCGCACCAGCGGGCGGGCGAGCAGATTGCGGTACCACTGCGGGTGCTCGGGCGCCCCGGCCGCCGAGGCGACGACCAGCAGCAGCCCGTCCGCCCGCACGAACCCGAGCGGGACGGTGTGCTCCCGCCCGGACCGTTCGCCGACGGTGGTCAGCAACAACAGGTCCCCGCCCGCGAAGGGTCCGCCGACCCTCCCGCCCTGGGCACGGAACTCCTCGATGACAGTTTGATTGAACGACAGGGAAGACATCGGCATACGACTGTGCAGCTCTCTCTTCGGATCGCGATCCGGATCGCTCTCCGGATCGCTCTCCGGAGCATCGGAAGGGGAAGTCGAGAAAAAGGGGAAGGAGCGGCACCGTCCCGGGGCAGGCCCGGTCGCATCGTCAAGAGGGGTGCGAAGAGGTGCGAAAGATGCTCGGAGGAGCTCAGAAAAGGGGAGCGGAGAACGTTCTCATCACGCGTCGTCCCTCGGTGTCGGGTGCCGGCCCGGCTGCCGGCCGGCCCACATCTCTTTGGCCGGCGCCACGCTGCACGCGGCCCATCCCAGCACCCGGCCGGTCCCGCTGTCAACGCGTCGACGGGCCGGAGAAACGACGCACCGCCGACCCCGGTGCGGGGTCGGCGGTGCGCCGTGCGAGCTGGGGTCAGGGCTGTCAGTGCAGGTAGGAGGCCAGACCGGCGGGCTTGAGGCCGGCCGCCTCGGCGGCGGCCAGGGCGCGGCGGAGGTCGTCGGCGAGGGTGTCGGTCCAGTGCATCAGGACGACGTCCCCGGGCGACAGGGTCCCTTCGTGCCAGACGTTGGAGGCGCCCCAGCTGAAGTCCGCGTCGGCGGTGAGCACAGTGCGCATGCCGCAGTTGGCGGCGGCCTGGAGGGTGTCGGCGTTCCAGGCGAAGTACGGCGGGCGGAACACGGTCGGCGCGGTGCCGAAGAGGCGGGCCAGCGAGTCGCGGGCGTCGCAGATCTCCACCTGCTGCTCGGCGAGCGGGAGGGTGGTGAGGTCGGTGTGGGAGACGCTGTGGTCCTGGATCGAGGAGCCGGGCGCGGCGGTCACCCGCCGGAAGTAGTCGGGATTGTTGGCGGCGGCCATCGGCAGCGGGAAGGCGGTGATCGGCAGCTTGTTGGCGGCGATCACCTGCTCCGCCTCCGGGGTGATCTGCCAGCCGTCGTCGACGGTGAAGAAGACCACCTTGTCGCTGGTCGGCACCGAGGCGGCGGCGGTCGCCGGGGCGGGCGCGGGGCCGTCGACCCGGACGTCGTCGACCGCGAACGGGCCCTGCTGGTACCAGCCGTGGACGGAGAGCCGGACGGTGGTGGCGCCGGGGGCGGCGGTGAAGCGGGTGGTCAGCTTCTGCCAGCCGCCGTTGGTGGACTCGGTCCAGGCGGGGGCGGTCGGGCGGTCGGTGCCGCCGGTGGCGCCGAGGAAGACGAACTTCCCGCGGACCCAGGCGGAGGCGGTGTAGGTGGTGCCGGGCCGGACCGAGACGGTCTGCACGCACTCGCCGGTGGACTCGTCGCCGGCCGGGGCGACGGCCAGGGCGGAGCCGCCGGAGTGCGGGGCGGCGGTGGTGAGGGCGGCCTCGGCGGGCCCGCCGGAACAGCGCCAGCCGGGCACACTGCCCCAGTCGGCGAGCGAGGAGGCGGGGATCTCGAACCCGGGGTTGGTCGCCAGGTTGACGGTGGTCGCGGTGGCAGTGGCGGCAGTGGCCGTCACCGGCGGCGCCGCGACGGCCGGCCCGGCCAGGCCGGCCACCAGCAGCGCGGCCGAGGCGGCCAGCGCGGGCAGCCGTGCGGGCAGGCGCCCGGACCCGAGGGCGGACAGGCGCGAGGACATGCGCGTGGAAAGACGCATGGGCAGGCGCGAGGACATGCGCGAGGAGATGGACACGTGGGGACTCCAGCGTGGGGGACGCGCCCGTGGGGCGGACGCGCGGACAACGGGATGTGGGGGTGCTCCCGGAGGGGGCGGGAGCTTCGGCGTGCCGCACTCGGACCGGAGCAAAACAATGGACTGGACCACAGCGATCGTCAAGGGACCGGCCGTACCCGACGGACTCCCAAATCACCTGCGTAAAACGGGACAGGACGAGACGTCAGGGGGCGTACAGCTCCTCGATGTCCGCCGCGTAGTGCTCGACGATCGCCGCCCGCCGTAGCTTCAGCGAGGGCGTCATGAGCCCCTGCTCCACCCCGAACTCCCTGGGCAGCAGCCGGAAGGCGCGGATCGACTCGGCCCGCGACACGGCGGTGTTGGCCGCCGCCACCGCCCGCTGGACCTCGGCGTGCAGATCCTCGTCGGCGAGTACGGTCCACGGATCCGACTGCCCGCGCCCGCGCCGCTTCAGCCAGTGCGCCAGCGCCGCCGGATCGAGGGTGATCAGCGCGGCCACGTACGGCCGGTCGTCGCCCACCACCAGGCACTGCGAGACCAGCGGGTGGGACTCCACCCGGACCTCCAGGGCGGCGGGTGCGAGGTTCTTGCCGCTGCTGGTGACGATGACGTCCTTCTTGCGGCCGGTGATGGTCAGGTAGCCGTCCTCGTCCAGGCTGCCGAGGTCGCCGGTGCCGAGCCAGCCCTCGAAGAGCGATTCGGCGGTGCAGCGCGGATGGTTGAGGTAGCCGCCGAAGACGCCGGGACCGCGGACCCACACCTCGCCGTCGTCGGCGATCGCCACCGTCGCGCCGGGCACCGGCCGTCCGACCGAGCCGATCTTCGACCGCCCGGGCGGGTTGCCGGTGACCGCGGCCGAGGTCTCGGTGAGCCCGTAGCCCTCGAACAGTTGGAAGCCGATCCCGGCGAAGAAGAGTCCCAGCTCGCGGTCGAGGGTCGAGCCGCCGCACATCAACGCCCGCACCCGGCCGCCGAACACGGTGCGCAGCCGCTGGTAGACCGTGCGTTCGTAGGCCAGGTGGCGCAGCCGCAGCGCGGGGCCGGGGCCGGGGCCGTGTCCGAAGGTGCGCTGTTCCCGGGCGGCCGCCCAGTCGACGGCCACCTGCCGCGCCTGTTCGAGGAGTTCACCGCGGCCGGCCTCCTCGGCGGTGCGCCGGGTCTGCTGGAACACCTTGTCCAGGACGTAGGGGACGACGAGCAGGAAGGTCGGGCGGAGGGCGGCGAGGGCGGGCAGCAGCGCGTCCGTGGACACCTCGGCGACATGGCCGATCCGGAAGCCGCCGCGGATCGAGGCGATCTGCACCATCCGCCCGTAGACGTGCGCCAGCGGCAGGAAGAGGACGGTGCACGGCGGGTGCCCGCCGGTGTCACGGAGTGCCTCGCCCCAGCCGTCGAGCAGCGCGTCGGCCGCGGCGGCCAGCGCGCCGTGGGTGATCAGGCAGCCCTTGGGGCGCCCGGTGGTGCCGGAGGTGTAGACGACGGTCGCGACGGTGTCGGTGGTGACGCCGAGCCGCTGCCGGTGGACCAGGGAGTCGGGCACCCCGCGTCCGTCCTCGGTGATCGCCTCGACGCAGTCCCGGTCCAGCTGCCAGATGCCGGTCAGGTCGGGTAACGCGTCGCAGACCGCGCCGACGGTCATCGCGTGGTCCTCGTCCTCGACCAGGCAGGCCACCGCCTGGGTCTCGGCGAGGATCCAGCGGACCTGCTCGGGCGCGGCCGTGGGGTAGACGGGGACGGAGATGGCGCCGATCGACCACAGCGCGTAGTCGAACAGGGTCCACTCGTAGCGGGTGCGGGACATCAGGGCGACCCGGTCGCCGTAGCGCACGCCCCGGGTGAGCAGGCCCTTGGCGAGGGCGAGCACCTGGTCGCGGAAGTCGGCGGCGGTGATGTCCTGCCACGCGTCCTCGGCTGCGGCGGGCCGGAAGCCGTCGGCGGGCCGGGAGCGGTCGGCGCGCCGGGAGCGGTCGGTGCGGCGGGTCAGCTGCACCAGGGCGGGGGAGCGCTCCGCGGTGTCGTAGAGCGAGTCGGCCAACCCTCCCGCGGCCGGCGGTCCGGCCGGGGCGGGGGTGGTGAACTCGCGCACGATCCCCCCGATCAGTCCTGCAGGTGCAGCGAAACTATCGGATCCCTCGCCGACTGCCCAGGGTTGTGACGGTGACGCGACGAGATCGGCACCGGGGTGTGCGGAAAGTGTCGCGGAGCCGTCGAGAGCGTCGTACGACTGTGCGGGAGCGGTGATCGCGACGGCGATCCGGACACGATCCGGTCCGGCGCGAGGAGAGGGCGGGTTCGACCCTCGAACGAGTGGTCAGGCCGTAGTAGAGTCTCGCAGACCTGCGGCCGGGGTACTCGGCCGCGGCCTGGCGCCGCCCCTGGCCGGCACTTGGTCCGTACCAACCCTGTCCGCATCAACTCGTCCGTGTCAAACCGCCGGTGCCGACCCGCCTCCGGGCCGAGCCGCCTCCGCGTCGCCCGCCCCCACGCTTCCGTTCCCAGGCCGCCCCGCCCCCGCACGCCTCCCCGTACTCCCCACACCCCCGTCCGCGCCTGGCACTTCCCGACCGAGGACTCCATGCGTCTGCGCAGCAGCTCGATCCGCGCGAAGATCATCGCGCTGCTCCTGGTGCCCATCGTCGCCCTCACCGCCCTCTGGGCGTACGCGACGCTCGCCACCACCGGCGACGTCTGGAGCCGGCTCGACGTCAGCGCGACCTACAAGGAGTTCGGGACCCCGGTCGACCTGTACGCGCACGACCTCCAGAACGAGCGCCGGGCCGCCGTCCGCAGGCTCGCCGACCCGGCCTCCCGCGCCGCCCGCGACGCGTTCGAACAGGCCCGCGCCGCCACCGACCACGACCTCGCGGTACTGCAGCAGAAGAAGGACACCGAGGGCAGCCGGCTCGACGAGGCCCAGCGCGGCCGCTACCTGCAGATCCTCGCCGCCGCCGACCAGCTCAGCCCGCTGCGCGCCCAGATCGGCCGCGCCGCGCTGAACTGGGAGTTCGCCCTCGGCCAGTACACCGACCTGATCAAGCCCACCTTCGGCTTCCGGTCCGCGTTCGTCGCCCGCCAGAGCGGCCAACTCCCGAGGCAGGGCACGATCCTGATCGAGCTGATGCGCGCCCGGGAGTACCTCGCCCAGGAGGACGCGGCGATGGAGGGGCTGCGCAGCGGGACCGGCCGGCCGACCCCCGAGCAGTACCAGGTCGCGCTCGACGCCCTGCACAACCAGCAGGCGCTGTTCACCGTCTACATCGCCGAGCTGGACCCCGCCGACCAGGCCGACTACATCGCCCTTCGCGGCGGCGAGGCCTGGGCCGCGCTCGCCCGCGCCGAGGCGGACTTCGTCGGCGCCGGCGGACCCGAGCGGGTGGTGCAGGCGATCAACGGCGACGCCTGGCGGGAGACCGCCGACCGGGCCCTCGGCGACCTCGCTGCGATCAACGCCCGGCTGAGCGGCACCATCGACGACCGCGACCACTCCTATGCGGTCGGACTGCTCTGGCGCGGCGGCATCGCCGGTCTGATCGGCCTGGTCGCGGTGGTGCTCTCGGTCCTCATATCCTTCCGGATCGGCCGGGGCCTGGTCCGCGAGCTGATCGGACTGCGCAACGCCGCCAACGAACTGGCCGGCACCCGGCTGCCCTCGGTCATGCTGCGCCTGCGCAAGGGCGAGTCGGTGGACGTCGCCACCGAGGCCCCCGAGCTGGAGTTCGGCCAGGCCGAGATCGGCCAGGTCGGCCGCGCGATCAACGCCGTGCGGCGGGCCGCCGTCGAGGCCGCCGTCGAGCAGGCCGAACTGCGGCGCGGCATCTCGGCCGTCTTCGTCAACCTGGCCCGCCGCAGCCAGGTCCTGCTGCACCGCCAGCTGACCCTGCTCGACACCATGGAACGGCGCGTCGAGGACCCGGCGGAGCTGGAGGACCTCTTCAAGGTCGACCACCTCACCACTCGTATGCGCCGGCACGCGGAGGGCCTGATCATCCTGGCCGGCGGCTCGCCCGGCCGGGCCTGGCGCAAGCCGGTGCGGATGGTGGACGTGGTCCGCGCGGCGGTCGGCGAGGTCGAGGACTACGCCCGGGTGATCGTCCGGCCGTTCCCCGGCACCGGCCTGCTCGGCAGCTCGGTCGCGGATGTCACCCACCTGATCGCCGAACTGGTCGAGAACGCGGCGGTTTTCTCCCCGCCCAGCACCCAGGTCACCGTGCAGGGCGAGGTGGTGGCGCACGGCTTCGCGCTGGAGATCGACGACCGGGGGCTCGGACTGAGCGAGCAGGCGCTCGCCGGGATCAACGAACGCCTCGCGGTGGAGCAGGAGTTCGACCTCGCCGACACCGACCGGCTGGGCCTGTTCGTGGTCAGCCGGCTGGCTCGCCGGCACGGTATCCGGGTGAACCTGCGCCCCTCCCCGTACGGGGGGACGACGGCGGTGGTGCTGATTCCGCGAGAGCTGCTGGCGGAGGCGCCGGACGGGTTGCCGGAGCCGCCCGCGGCCTCGAATCCGGGGCCGGGGTCCGGGGCGGGCGCCGCCCCTGGCCCGGGCACCGCTCCCGGTCCGGTCGGCGGTCGGCGGGCAGTGGCGGGGAGGCGCGGACAGCGCGACCTGGTCGCGGTGCCCGCCCTGGTCGAGGACGACTCCCTCGGCTCCCTCGGCTCCCCCGACTCCCTCGGCTCCGACGACTTCCACGACTTCCACGACTTCCACGACGCGCGAGGCGTGGACGCGGCGGGCGGCCGGCACCGGATCGCCGGGGGGCCGCGCCCCTCGGCGCCCGAACCGGCCCGCACCCCCGGCGGTCTGCCGCGCCGCTCGCGCGGCGGCGGGCCCGTGCTGGTCGCGGCGACCGCCGCCGACGCGACCGGGCCCGGTACCGGCCGCCACCGGCGCGCGGGCGACCCGGCGGGCGCGGCGGACGGCGTCGACTCCCTCGGGCCGAACCCGGCCGAGGTCCAGTCCGGGCCCGCCGACGCGGCCGAGGCCGTGGTCGCGGACCGGTCCGTCGCGGCGGCGCCCGTGGCGGCCGGCGCCGGTACCGCCGACGCCCTGCCGCCGCGGACCGCCACTCCGGCTACGCCGGGCGGGCTGCCGCGACGGGTGCGGCAGGCGAGCCTCGCCCCGCAGTTGCGCGAGCGCGCGGCGGAGGCCGCCGCCGGACGGGCCGACGGCCCGGGCGGCTCCGGTGCCCCGGGAAGCGCGGGCGAACCGGTGCGCGAGCGCTCGCCCGAGGAGGCGCGGGCCACCTTCGCCTCGTTCCAGCGCGGCTTCACCCGAGGCCGGGGCGCTCCCGCCGCCCGGCCGACGGCCTCGCCGACGCCCACCCCGGATCCGACACCGGCGTCGTCCCCGACCTCGTCCCCGACCTCGCCCCCGACGTCCTTCCCGACGCCGGCGGTGCGCCGCGCGCTCGCCCCGGCACCCGTCCAGGCGGCGTTGCCCGGCCCCTCCGGGGGTGAACCGGCGCCACTGGCCCGACGGGCGCCGGTGCCGCCGCCGACCAGGCTCGTCCGGTCCCCGCGCCTGGGGGCGGAACCGGACGCACCCGCCGGTCCGTTGTCCGACGGGCCGCCCGAAGGCACCGCACCATCCGCGCGAGCTGCACGATCCGCGCGACCCGCACCGCACGTCCGACCGGTAGGACCGGCCCGGCCCGCACCATCCGCACGACCCGCACCAGCAGAAGGAACTGATTCATGACCACTTCGACGCAGCCGTCCGGAGACCTCAACTGGCTCCTGGACGACCTGGTGGGCAGAGTGGCCGCCCTGCGCCACGCGGTGATCCTGTCCGGCGACGGCCTGGCCACCGGCGCCTCCCGCGACCTCGCCCGGGAGGACGCCGAGCACCTGGCCGCCGTCGCGGCCGGCTTCCACAGTCTGGCGAAGGGCGCCGGCGGGCACTTCAAGGTCGGCGGCGTGCGCCAGACCATGGTCGAGCTGGACGAGGCCTTCCTGTTCATCACCGCGGCCGGTGACGGCAGCTGCCTGGCGGTGCTGAGCGAGGCCGAGGCCGACATCGGCCAGATCGCCTACGAGATGGCCCTGCTGGTCAAGCGGGTCGGCGAGCACCTGGCCGCCGAGCCGCGCGCCGACGTGGCCCCGCCCGGGAGATGAGCGGTCCGATGGCGGACGAGGAGCCGAGGGCGGTGCCGCCCGACCCGGAGCAGGTCAACCCGGAGCCGGCCGACCGGGAACCGGCCGACCCGGGGCAGGCCGGCGCGGAAACGACCGGAGCGGCCGGAGCGACCGGCGAGGAAGCCGCCGACCGGAGTCCGGACGGCCGGGACGTGGACGAGTCCGGACTCGACCTGTTCCGGCCGCGGACCCCGGTCGACGACCGCTGGTTCGACGACGAGGCCGGCCCGGTGGTGCGCCTCTTCTCGATGACCCGGGGCCGGGCCAGGCCGGTCGAGGACGGCCTGTTCGACCTGATCTCGCTGATCGTCGCCAAGGACCCGGCGCCGGTCGCCGCGGCCGTCCCCGCCCATGTGCTGGACCCCGAGCACCAGACCATCCTGGCCTGGTGCCGCCGGGAGCCGATCTCGGTGGCCGAGCTCGGCTCCTACACCGACCTGCCGGTCAGCGTCGTACGCGTCCTGCTCGGCGATCTCCACGACGCCGAGCTGATCAGCGTCACCCGACCCGTTCCGCTCGCCGAGCTGCCCGACGAGCGCCTGCTGCGAGACGTGATCAATGGACTCCGTGCGCTCTGACCTCCCCGCCCCCGCCGCCACCGCCCCGGGCCCCGCGCACGACGGGAGCGCCGAGCGGGCCAACGACCCGCGCTGGCGGGGCGGTCCGGCGGTCGCGGTGAAGATCCTGGTCGCCGGCGGCTTCGGCGCGGGCAAGACCACCCTGGTCGGATCGGTCAGTGAGATCCGGCCGCTGCGCACGGAGGAGGAGCTCAGCGAACTGGGCCGCCCGGTCGACGACACCGCGGGCGTCGAGGCCAAGCGCACCACCACGGTGGCGATGGACTTCGGCCGGATCGACCTGCGGCCCGGGCTCGCGCTCTACCTGTTCGGCACGCCGGGCCAGGACCGGTTCTGGTTCGTCTGGGACGAGCTGGCCCGGGGCGCGCTCGGAGCGGTGGTGCTGGCCGACACGCGGCGGCTGGCGGACTGCTTCCCCTCGGTGGACTTCTTCGAGCAGCGGCGCATCCCGTTCCTGGTGGCCGTGAACTGCTTCGAGGGCAGTGAGCTGTTCTCTCCCGAGGAGGTCAGGGACGCGCTCGACCTGGACCCGGACATCCCGGTGGTGCTGTGCGACGCCCGCCGCCGCGAGGACGGCAAGGAACTGCTGGTGGCCCTGGTCGAGCACGTGGCGGCGCGCCGGGGGACGGGCACCGCGACGGGTGCCGGGGCCTGAGGGCCCGCCCGGCCCGGCGGCCCGCCGCTTCCGTGACCGCCCTTCCGAGACCGCTCCTCCCCTGACCGCCCTCCCGTGACCGCCCCGACAGCTGGCGTCTCATCAGGGTGTTCACATGCCGGACGATCCTGGCCGAGCAGGTTGCCTTGACCGGCCCGGCGTGGAAGGCTCTGGTGTCGAAGGCCGCCCGGCCCGCTGCCGGGATGCCTCGAAGGTGCCGCGCACCGGTATGTGTCCGGAAAGGGCGCCGCAGCGCGGTACGGGGAGTACTGGCAGACCGAGGGGGGAGGACCGAACCATGAACGTCGAGCAGCGACGTGCCGCGGCCGGGTCCGCCCAAGCCGATCTCGCCATGCCGGTCACCCCGGCGCTGACCGTCCGGCGGTACATCGACCACGCGCTGATCTGCAGCGCCTGTTGTCGCTGACCGGGCCACCCGTCGCCAGTCACCTCACCGTCACCGCCGTTCGCCGCCCGGGAGACCTCCCGGCCGGTGCGCCCCTTCCGGAATCCTCGGACGGGCCCGGCGTACGCTGACGGTCCATCGCATCGTCGACCCGGCAGCACCGGACAGCAGCCCGGTGGACCGTCGTCGGCCCTGCCCGCTTTGCGGAGAGCACCAGTGAACCTCCTCGAACCGTTCTGGCCTTCCCGCCAGCCACATCTGTTCGACCAGACGTGTCCGGGCTCGCCCAGCGCGTCCCGGCACTCCCTCCGCTGACCTCGGGTCGGTCCACGGCAGCACGCCCGGTAGACGCGCAGACGACTCCACCCGTCCGTCACGCGCGAAATGAGCGACACCATGTCCTCCACCTCCACGGCCACTCTTCCCCTCCCCTCCGCGACCCCGCACCTGCGCGCGGTCCGCTCCGTCCCGTCCCCCGTCGAACGCCGGCACGGGGGCCCCGCGCCGCAGCGTCCGGCCGCCGCCGGCCAGCCGGGCTCCGCGCCGCAGGGCCCCGCCCAGGCCGGGTTCGGACAGCCCGGCTTCGGCGCGTCCGGCTTCGCCCCGTCGGGGTCGGCCCGGGCCGCCGACGCGGCGATCCCGTCCGTCGCGCCGGCCGGCCCGGTGCCGCCGACCGCGCCGCAGCTCGTTCCGGCGCTCCCGCCGCAGGCGCTGCTCGCGGCGCTGCCGGCGGGCGCGGCGGTGGTCGCGGCGCTGCCCCAGGGTTCGCTGCCGCAGGCCCTGCTGGCCCAGTACGGGGCGCAGTTCGGCGCCTCGGCGGGACAGCCGATGGTCGGCTACCTGGTGCTGGTCCCGGCCGAGGGCGGCGTCGCCGCCGCGCCGGGCGCCGGACAGCAGGGCTTCCCGACCGCCTCGATCCCGGCTCCGCAGGCCGGTCCGGCCGCCGCCGTCGGAGCGTCGGTCCTCGGTGCGCCGGGCGTCGGCGGCCTCGGTGTCGCCGGTGTCGCCGGAGTCGGGGCCGCTGGAGTCGGGGCCGCTGGAGTCGGATCCGGCGTGCGTCCGGCGCGGCCCGTCGGCCGGGGGATCACGGTCGACACCGAGCGCCGCAACGCCTATGTGGACGGCCAGTTGCTCGACCTGACCTACCTGGAGTTCGAGCTGCTCGCCCACCTGACCGAGCACCCGCAGCGGGTGCACACCCGTGACCACCTGGTCGCCGCCGTCTGGGGCTACGGCCATGTCGGTGACGGCCGCACGGTGGACGTGCACGTGGCCAGGCTGCGCCGCAAGCTCGGAGCGGCTTACCGGGACAGCATCGTGACGGTGCGTCGGGTCGGCTACAAGTACACGCCGGTGGCCTGAGTACGCACCGCGTTCCTCGCCGCTCCGTCGTTCGACCGGCCTGCACCGCACTTCGCGTCACCGATCGGCCGGGGCCGGGCGTTCTCGCCGAACGCTCGGCCCCCTTGCCGTTCCTGACGCCGCATCAGCTTCGCTGATCGGGCGGCAGCAGCAGGACCGCGAGTGCGCCGGCGCAGGCCCGCGCGTGGTCGAGGAACCACTCCAGCCGCTCGTCGGTGAGGTGCGCGGGCGTGGAGCGGACGGCCAGGGCGAACCGGGCCTGACCGGCGCCGTCCAGCACCGGTACGGCCACCGTGCGCACCCCGGTCTCCGACTCGCCGTCGTTGAGCGCGTGACCGGCCGTCCGGACCTTCGCCAGCTCCGCCGCCAGGCGCTCCGGCGCGGTGATGGTCCGGTCGGTGAACGGCGCCAGCGGGCCGAGCGTCGCCACGCCCGCGTCGCCGGGGCGGGGCCAGGCCAGCAGGACCTTGCCGAGTGCGGTGGAGTGGAGCGGTCGGCGCAGTCCCAGTCCGGTGTCCGGCCGGACGGAGGCGCCGACCAGGATCACCGCGTGCGGACCGCTGCGGATCGCGAGATCGGCGGCGGCGCCGGTGCGGCGGGACAGCAGATCGAGCTCGGGTGCGGCCAGGTGCAGTCCGCGCTGGTGGAAGCTGAGTTGGCCGAGTTCGGCGACCGCCGGGCCGAGCCGGTAGCGGGCCGTGTGCTCGTCCTGCTCCAGGAAGGCGGCGCTGACCAGGGTGCGGGCCAGCCGGTGCGCCGTGGACACGGACAGGCTCATCCGGCGGGCCAGGTCCGAGGCGCTCAGATCGGGGCCGTTGTCGTGGAAGCAGTGCAGCAGCCCGAGGGCCCGCTGAACGGCCTGGGCGCCGGCCGGCGGGCTCTGGGTGGCGGTGACGGCCTCGGCCATGGGATCTCTCGTTCTGTCCGTGGCTCCGGCCGTTCACCGGAGTCGCTCCCAGACTAGGGCAGCGCGTGCTGCGGGAATGTGTCAACGGCGTTGCAAAAGGATGCCGTTCATGAACAAGAAATCCCATGATGTGGCAAACCCTTGCTCCTGGCTCGCTCGCCGTGGAACGCTCGGCGCAGCGCACCGGACGGCCCCGTCCGGCGGCGCCCGGACCGCGGGAAGGAGCAGTGCCGTGACGACCCACCGGTGCCCCTCCTCCTGCGCGTGTTGTCGCTGACACGCCCCGGCCCGCGCCGGCCCCCGCACGACTCCGCCCCGCCGCCCCTTCCGCTCCACCACGCCTGGTGACCCGTACCGCGCCCGCCGCCCCGCCGTCGGGGGCGCGCACGCACCCCGCCCCGCCTTGGAGGACCAGCCACCGTGCCCAGTTCCGCCCGCAGTTCCGCCCGCAGTTCCACCCGAGAGCCCTCGCCGACCGCCGGTTCCCCGACCGCCGGTTCCCCGGCCACCGCCGTCGCCCCGGGAGCGCCCGACACCCTCTGGTTCACCCGCTGCCCGGTGCCCACCGCGACCGGCATCGCGGCCGACCGGGGCTGGCTGGGCCGGGAGTTCGCCCCCGACGGCATCGCCGTCCGCTCGCTCCAGGACGCGGCTCCGGAGGTCGCCGCCGACCACCACTACACCCACGCCCTGACCGGGTTGTTCCGCGAGGGCGGCAATGTGCCGGCGCTCTGGGCCCGTTCGCGCGGCGAGCGGACCAGGCTGGTCGGGCTCACCTGGATCGAGGAGCGCCAGGTCGTCCTGGTCCGGTCCGGGAGCGGGGTCGCCGAGCCCGGGCAACTGCGCGGGCTGCGGCTCGCCGTCCCACGACATGGGATCGCCATCGACTTCTGGCGCGCGATGGCGCTGGCCGGCCTGCACGGAGCACTCTCGCTCGCGGGTCTCACGCCGGCGGACGTCGAGCTGGTGGACGTACCGGCCGCGCCGGGCGAAGGGCAGTGGGAGGCGGAGCTGACGGCGCTGCGGGACGGCGTCGTGGACGCGGTCTACGTGAAGGGCGCGCTCGCCGTGGAGGCGGCCCGACGGATCGGGGCGGAGGTCGCCGTCGACCTGGACGCCGTCCCGGACCGTCGGGCGCGGGTCAACAACGGCACGCCCCGGCCGGTCACCGTGCGTCAGGAACTGCTCGACGCGCACCCGGACCTGGTGGCCCGGTTCCTCGCCGTGCTGCTGGAGGCCGCCGACTGGGCCGCCGGGCAGCCGGCGGAGGTCGCCCGGATCCTGGGCGCCGAGACCGGAGCGGGGGAGGAGGGCGTCGCCGGGGCGTACGCGGCCGGCGGTCACCGCACGCTGCACCTCGATCTCTCCGAGGACCGCCTCGCCCTGCTGGAGCAGCAGGAGCGGTTCCTCGCGCGGCAGGGGTTCCTGGCCGGTCCGGTCGACGTCCGGGCCTGGGCCGACCCGGAGCCGCTCCGGGCCGCCCGCGCCCTGCTCGCCGCCCGCCGCGCCGACGGGCGGAGGCACGGTGACTGACCGGTAGCGGCCGACACTTCCCGAAGGCCGTCGGTCCCTCCTCCGCCCAGCCCGCCGCCCGCCACCGCCCCCGCACCGCCTCCGCCCGCCACACGCGCCCCCCCCCGACCTCAGGAGCCGACCCCGTGAATCCGTCCCGCCCCGTCCTCGCCGCCACCGCCCTGCTGGCCACCACCCTCCTGGCCGCCTGCGGCTCCTCCGCCGACGGGGGAGCGTCCGCCGCCGGCGGGGGCAAGGCCGACCAGGCCGAGGTGGTGCTCCGGCTGCCCGACCCCGGGAACAACGGCTTCCTCGCCCTGGGGAAGAAGGACGGCTCGCTCGACCGCGCCCTCGCAGCCGTCCACGCCAGAATCGCCTGGACCGGCAGCGCCGGCCCGTTCGCCCCCGCCGCCCAGGCCCTCTCGGCCGACCAACTCGACGTCGCCCAGGGCTCGATCACCTCCGCCGTCGCGGCGCTCGCCCAGAAGCCAGGCTTCAAGCTGTTCGCCCAAACCGCCCCCGACGGCGTCGGCGAGGGCATCCTGGTGAAGAACGGCTCGCCGATCAAGAGCGTGCAGGACCTCGTCGGCCACAAGGTCGCCGTGAGCCAGGGCGGCACCAGCGAGTACCTGCTGCTCAAGGCGCTGGAGAAGAACGGCATCCCGGCGGACAAGGTCGAGCGGGTCTACCTGCGCGCCGACCAGACGGCGGGCGTCTTCAACTCCGGGCAGGTGGACGCCTGGGCCACCTGGAACACCTTCTCCACCCCGTCGATCGCCAACTCGGGCGCGCACTTCCTGGTCAACGGCAAGGAGGTCGGCTCCGACAACTACGCCGTCTGGGCCGTCCGCAACGGCTTCGCCGACAAGCACCCCGAGGTGGTGAAGACCTTCTACGCCTATCTGCGCGAGAACGGTCTCAAGGAGAAGGCCGACCCGGCCGCGTACCTCAACGTCTTCACCGACTCCGGGCCGACCGCCGTCACCGCCGCCGAGAAGGACGTCGCCGTCGAGGTGACCCGCCAGGGCGCCGCCGCCGACGCCATCGGCGAGGCCGACATCGCCCGGTTCGGCACTGTCGCCGCGTTCTTCGCGGAGCAGAAGGTCACCAAGCAGCCGGTCGACGTCAAGCCCTATCTGATCGACCTCGGGGCGTTCGGCGGTGGCGCCAAGTGACCACCGCCACCCGCCCGTCGGACGACCGGGCCACCGATCCGGAGGCCGCCGCCGCCCGTGCCGCCGGACTGGTCGAACCGCGCACCCGCCGCCGGGCCTCCCGCCCCCGCGCCCTCGCGCTGACCCTGCGGGCCCTCGGCCCGCTGGCCCTCCTCGGCGGCTGGGCCCTCGCCTCCGCCACCGGGGCGCTCACCCAGGACGTGCTCGCCTCGCCCGCCCAGGTCGCCGAGGCCGTCGGCGAGCTGTGGGGCAACGGCCAACTCGCCGACGCCCTCGGCGTCTCGCTCACCCGCGCCGGTCTCGGCCTGCTGATCGGCGCCGGCGTCGGTCTGGTGCTCGGCGTCGTGACCGGCTTCTTCCGCCTCGGCGAGGAACTCCTCGACTCCGCGGTCCAGGTCCTGCGCACCGTCCCCTTCCTCGCGCTGGTCCCGCTGTTCATGGTCTGGTTCGGCATCACCGAGACCGCCAAGATCGCGCTGATCGGCGTCGCCACCAGCTTCCCCATGTACGTGTCGACCTCGGGCGGGGTCCGCAACACCGACCCCAAGCTGATCGAGGCCATGCGCAGCTTCGGCCTCGGGCGCTGGGCGATCGTACGCACCGTCGTCCTGCCGGGCGCGCTGCCCGCCCTCCTCTCCGGCCTGCGGCTCTCCATGACGCTCAGCGTGATCGCCCTGATCGCCGCCGAGGAGATCAACTCCACCGAAGGCATCGGCTACTTGATGGCCCAGGCGCAGAACTACTCCCGCACCGACATCCTCGCCGTCTGCATCCTGATCTACGGGGTCCTGGGACTCACCGCCGACGGCATCGTCCGCCTGCTGGAGCGGGTCCTGATGCCCTGGCGCGGGGCCGCCCAGGGAGGCACCCGATGACCACCACTCCCGCCACCACCACCCCTGTCGCCGCCACCCCCGCCGTCGCCGCCCCGGCCCCCGGCTCCGCGTCGGTCGAACCGGCCGTCCATCTGCGCGGCCTGCGCCGGGTGTTCGGCACCCGGGCCGTCCTCGACGGAGTCGACCTCTCCATCGCCCGCGGCGAGTTCGTCGCGCTGCTCGGCGCCAGCGGCACCGGCAAGACCACCCTGCTGCGCATCCTCGGCGAGCTGGACCGGGCCGACGGCGGAACGGTCCTCGTCCCGCCGGTGCGGACGGTGGTCTTCCAGGAGCCGCGACTGGTCCCTTCCAAGCGGGTGCTCGCCAATGTCACCGTCGGCCTGCCGCGCGGTGCCGCCACCCGGGAGACCGGGCTGAGGGCGCTGGCCGAGGTCGGCCTCGACCGGCACGCGGACGCCTGGCCGGTCACCCTCTCCGGCGGCGAGGCGCAGCGGGCCGCACTCGCCCGGGCCCTGGTCCGGGCACCCCAACTGCTGCTGCTGGACGAACCGTTCGCCGCCCTGGACGCGCTCACCCGGCTCCGCATGCAGGACCTCGTGGGCGATCTGGTCCGCCGTCACCGGCCGGCCGTGCTGCTGGTCACCCATGACGTGGACGAGGCGGTGCGGCTCGCCGACCGGGTCGCCGTGCTCCGGGACGGCAAGCTGGTCCGCGACCAACGCGTGGCCGTCACCCGCCCGCGGGACCCGGCCGACCCCGCCTTCGCCGACCTGCGCCGCCGGCTGCTCGCCGACCTCGGCGTCCACTGACACCACCGGGCCCGCTCGCCCTGACCCCTTGCCAGAACCGCCCCTCGCCCCGCCCGCACCACAGGAGTTGATCCCATGGCCATCACCCTCGGCGTCCACGCCAGCAATCCGTCCCTCTACTACCTCTCCCGACTCGACTACCTGAACGAGGAGTTGGCGCCGCTCGGGGAGACCGGGGAGTTCCACCACTACACCGACGGGACGCACACCGGCGAGCTGCTGGCGGAGGGCGTGATCGACTTCGGCGGCACCGGCTCCACCCCGCCGGTGACCGCCCAGGCCGCCGGCCACGACCTGGTCTACGCGGCGGTTTCGGCGCCCCGGCCGGACCACGGCGCGCTGCTGGTGAGCGCC
Source organism: Kitasatospora purpeofusca (assembly GCF_034043715.1). Classification (GTDB taxonomy): domain Bacteria; phylum Actinomycetota; class Actinomycetes; order Streptomycetales; family Streptomycetaceae; genus Kitasatospora; species Kitasatospora purpeofusca_A. Next base: position 141,301 of record NZ_JAXCLC010000007.1, read on the forward strand.
GAGGGGCCGGTGAAGTCGGTCGCGGACCTGAAGGGCGGCACCGTCGTCCTGGCCATCGGCTCCTGGCAGACCCACCTGCTCGCCAAGGCCCTGCACGCGGAGGGCCTCTCCTACGCGACCGATGTCACGGCCGTCCGCCCGGCGGCGGGACAGGACCAGGCGCGGCGGCTGCGCGAGGGCGCGATCGCCGGCTGGATCGCCCAGGGCGCCGAGCTGGCGGCCGCCCGGCGCGACGGCGGGTTCCGCGAGCTGGTCCGCACCGGCGACGTCATCACCGACCGCTCGGTGTTCTTCACCCGGCGCGGCTTCGCCGTCGACCGGCCCGAGGCGGTCGCGGCGATCGTCACCGCGCTGCGGCGGGCAGACGAATGGGTGGCCGCCCACCTGCCGGAGGCGGCGGCGATCGCGGCGGCGGACCTCGGCGGCAGCGCCGAGGACTGGCGGACCGCCCTGGCCGGCCTGCCGTGGCGGCTGGAGCCGGCGACCGCAGGCTTCGTCGCCGAGCAGCAGGAGGCGGCCGACATCTTCCACCGGGTCGGCTTCGTCGACCGCAGGGTGGCCGTCGCCGACGCCCATCTGCCCGCGCTGGAGGCCCCCGTAGCGGCGGCCGCGACCGCCGCTGCTGCTGCCACCGCCGGCACCCGGGCGGTCTGACCGATGGCCTCCGAATTCCTCTGGTACATCATCCCGCGCGAGGGCCACTACCCCTGGGAGCCGTCCGGACGTCGCCCGGTCGACCTCCGCTACCTCCAGCAACTCGCGGGCAGCGTGGAGCGGTTGGGCTACACCGGCGCGCTGCTGGCGACCGACCTGCACGACGTGTGGGACCTCGGCAACGCACTCGCCGCCGCCACCACCCCGGCGTTCAAGCCGCTCCTCGCCGTCCACCCGGGGCTGATCTCACCCACCCTGCTGGCCAAGATGGCGCTCAGCTTCGACCACCTGCACGGCGGCCGGCTGCGCTTCAACGTCGTCAACGGCTCCACCGAGCAGCTGCGCGAGTACGGCCTGCACGTCGAGCACGACGACCGCTACCGCCTCAGCGCCGAGTACTGGTCGATCGTCAAGCGGCTCACCGCCGGAGAAGTCTTCGACCACAAGGGCGAGTTCTACGATCTCCGGAACGCCGGGGCGAGCCTGGCCGAACTCACCCCGGTCCAGCCGGGCGGCATCCCGCTGTGGTTCGGCGGCAGTTCGGCGGCCGGGATCGAGATGGCCGCCGAGCACGTGGACGTCTACCTCACCTGGGGCGAACCGCCGCAGCAGCTCAAGGAGAAGCTCGACCTGGTCCGGGAGCGCGCCGCCGCGCACGGACGCACCCTGCGGATCGGCCTGCGGCTGCACCTGATCGTCCGCGACACCGAGGACGCGGCCTGGGCCGCCGCCGACCGGCTGCTCGACGTGACCAGCGAGGCCACCTACGCCCGCCGGCTGGGCGGGGTGCACGGCGAGGACGGCATCGGCTGGCAGCGCCAGTTCCGGCAGCACGGCGGCAAGGTGCCGGCGCGGGCCCGGGAGCTGGAGGTCCATCCCAACCTGTGGCCCGGAATGAGCCTGTTCCGCCCCGGCCCCGGCACCGCCGTGGTCGGATCGACGGCCCAGGTGGTCGAGCGGCTCCAGGAGTTCGAGTCGCTCGGGGTGGACACCTTCATCCTCTCCGGCAATCCGCTGCTGGAGGAGGCCCACCGGGTCGCCGAGACGGTGCTACCGGCGCTGGGCGTCCAACGCCGGTAGGGCACCCGGAAGGACGGGGAACGGCAGCGGCGAGGTCAGCGCCAGCTGCCGGGCGAAGCGGGCGACGGTCCGGAGGAGGTACATCCGCACGACTGGCTCCCGAGAGCTCGAAGGACGCGTACGGACGGTCCCGTACGCGCGGTCCAACGAGCGCGGTGCCCCGACGGTCACGCATCGACCGGCGGGGCACCGCGGCGCCTCAGCGGCTGAGCGTGTCGATCTCCGCGAGTTCCTCGTCCGTCAGCGGACCGCCCGCCAGCGCGTCGAGGTTCTGGTCCAGCTGCCGGACGCTGCTGGCCCCGATGATCACCGACACCACCCGCTCGTCCCGCAGGACCCAGCTCAGCGCCAGCTGCGCCAGGGTCTGCCCGCGCCGCTCGGCCACCTTGTTCAGCGCCCGCAGCTGCTCCAGCTTCGCCTCGGTGAGCGCCTCCTCACGGAGGAACCTGCCCACCGACATCCGCGACCCGCTCGGCACCTGGCCGGTGAGGTAGCGGTCCGTCAGCAGGCCCTGGGCGAGCGGCGAGAAGGCGATCAGGCTGGTGCGGGTGTCGGCGACGGCGTCCAGTACGCCCTCGTCCTCGACGTAGCGGTTGAGGATCGAGTAGGAGCACTGGTTCATCAGCACCGGCGTGCCCAGCTCGCGCAGGAGCGCCACGGCCTCCCGGTGCTGCTCCGCCGGGTAGTTGGAGATGCCCGCGTACAGCGCCTTGCCGGACCGGACGGCGGAGTCCAGCGCGCCCATGGTCTCCTCGAGCGGGGTGTTCGCGTCGTAGCGGTGCGAGTAGAACACGTCCACGTAGTCGAGGCCCGTCCGGCCCAGCGACTGGTCCAGGCTGGCCAGCAGGTACTTGCGGCTGCCGCCGTCGCCGTACGGGCCGGGCCACATGTCGTAGCCGGCCTTGGAGGCGATGAACAGCTCGTCCCGGTACGGGCGGAAGTCCTGCGCGTACAGGTGGCCGAAGTTGCGCTCGGCACTGCCGTACGGCGGACCGTAGTTGTTGGCCAGGTCGAAGTGGGTGATGCCCCGGTCGAAGGCCCGGCGCAGCACCGCCCGCTGGACGTCCAGCGGTTGGCTGTCGCCGAAGTTGTGCCACAGGCCGAGCGAGACGGCCGGCAGCAGCACGCCGCTGCGGCCGGCCCGGCGGTAGGTCATCGAGGCATAGCGGTCGTCCGCGGCGAGGTAGGTCATGGCGGACATCCTGCCAGGTCGGGGCCGGCAGGCCGAGGGGCGTGCCGTGGTCGTCGGGAGCCGTACACGGAGCGCCGGGGGCGGCCCTTGCCCGGAGTGCGGGCCGGTGCCTATGCTCGCCGGAGATCGTGGATCGTGCGCGTGCGAGCGGAGGGGGCCGGAGCGATGTGCGTCCGTGCCGTCGACCTGCGCTGTTGTCGCCCCCGCAGCGCCGCGTGCTGAACGCCGGTTCCTGAACTCCCGACCGGCCCCGCGCGATCCGACCCTTCGGTGCTGCCCCTGCGTGAGCGGCCGACCGTGGGGCGCTCCGCCGGGCCGCCGCGCCGGCCGTCCGCCCACCGAGCGCCCCCAAGGAGACCGCCGTGCGGTTCATCGTCTCGTCCCTCGCGTCCAATGTGCCCGATCCCGTCACGGGCGTGCGGCGCACTCCGCACGAGAAGGTGCACGACATCATCGATCAGGCCGTCACCGCCGAACGTCTCGGCTTCGACGGCTACGGGGTGGGAGAGCGGCACGGCGAGCCGTTCCTGTCCCCGGCTCCGGCCGTGCTGCTGAGCGCCGTCGCCGCCCGCACCTCGGCGATCCGGCTGTTCACCACCGTGACGGTGCTGTCCGTCGTGGATCCGGTCCGGGCCGCGGAGGAGTACGCCCTCGTCGACCAGATCTCGGGCGGACGACTGGAGTTGATCATCGGCAAGGGCAACGACCCGCGCCTCCTCGAGCAGTTCGGCCTGCCGGAGGAGCGGCAGTGGGAGGCGCTCGCCGAGAACTACGGCCTGCTGCGCCGGCTCTGGCGGGAGGAGAAGGTGACCTGGGAGGGCGGCACCCGGCCGCCGTTGCACGCGGTCACCACCTGGCCGCGGCCCCTTCAGGAGCCGATCCCGGTCTGGCACGGCAGTGCGACCAGCACGCTCTCCACCGACCTGGCCGCCCGTTACGGCGATCCGCTGTTCTCGGCCAACTCCTCGCACCCGATGGAGCAGTACAAGGCGCTGGTGGACCACTACCGCGAACGCTGGGAGCACTACGGCCACGACCCGAAGGACGCCCGGGTCGGCACAGGTTTCAGCGGACTGTTCGTCGCCCGGCGTTCGCAGGACGCCTTCGCCGGCTTCCGCCCGTACTGGGAGTCGATGGCGAGGTGGGCGGCGGGCCGGCGCAACGGCTCGACGTTCACCTCGCTGGAGGACGCCGTGGAGCGCGGCTCCCTGCTGGTCGGCAGTGTGGAGCAGGTGATCGAGAAGATCCACCGCTATCACGAGGCCTTCGGCAACGAGGTGGTGGGCGTCGGGGTGGACCTGCTCACCGAGGGGGCCCAGCGCGAGCAGCTGGAGCTGTTCGCGGGCGAGGTCGCGCCGGTGGTCCGGCGTGAACTGCCCTCCCGGCGGCCGTGATCGGCCCGACGGGCCGCCGTTCCGCCGCTGGTGACGCACCGTGAATCGACGGCGGGCGGCGGGGTGATGCGCGCCACGGCCCGCGGGCGAGTGCCGCGCGGCTTTCCTGGGGACGACGATCACGCAGGGCCGTGGACCGCCGGGGGGCGGCCCACGGTTCACGGGCGGTCGAGCGGCGCGCACGTTTCGGGAGTCTGTACCTACTGGTATGTACAGAACGCTGTACCAGTAGGTACGGTGAGGGCCATGGCAACCCAGGACCGCCTCATCGAAAGCACTCAGGAACTCCTCTGGGAGCGCGGCTACGTCGGCACCAGCCCCAAGGCCATCCAGCAGCGGGCCGGCGTCGGCCAGGGCAGCATGTACCACCACTTCGACGGCAAGCCCGACCTCGCCGCCGCGGCCCTGCGCCGCAGTGCCGAGCAGATGCGGGCCGTCGCGGAGGCCGACCTCGCCGGTTCCGGGACCGCCTACGAGCGGGTCGCCGCCTACCTCGGGCGCGAGCGCGACGCCCTGCGCGGATGCCGGATCGGCCGGATGGCCCAGGACCCGGACGTGGTGGCCGACGCCCGGCTGCGCGCGCCCGTCGAGGAGACCTTCGACTGGCTGCGCGGGCGGCTCGCCGCCGTGATCGCCGAAGGGCAGGCGAACGGCGAACTGCGGCCCGGGGCCGAGCCCGCCGACCTCGCCGCCGCCGTGGTCGCCGTGGTGCAGGGCGGCTACGTGCTGGCCCGCGCCGCCGACAGTGCCGAACCGTTCGAGCGGGCCGCCCGCGGCGCCCTCGCCCTGTTCGCCGCCCACCGCCGCGACTGAGCGGCCGCACATCTCCCACCGCCCCCGGAGTCCGCCGTGCACGCGATGCAGTACGAGATCACCCTGCCCGCCGACTACGACATGCGCACCGTCCACCGGCGGATCGCCACCAAGGGCTCGCTGCTGGACAGTTGGCCCGGGCTGGGCCTCAAGGCGTACCTGGTGCGCGAACGAGGCCGCGACGGTTCACTGGTCAACCAGTACGCGCCGTTCTACCTCTGGCGCACCCCCGAGGGCATGAACGACTTCCTCCTCGGGCCCGGATTTCGCACCCTCTGCGCGGACTTCGGCCGCCCCGCCGTCCGGCACTGGATCGGCGCGGGCCTCCGCCGGGGCCCGGCCGACGGTCCGGCCGCAGCCGGTTCGGCCGAAGCCGGTCCGGCCGTGCCCGGTCCGGTCGCCGCCACCCGGCTGACGGAACGGCTGCCGGAGGGCGCGGATCCGGCCGAGGCCGTCGAACGGGCCCTGGCCGAGCTGCCCGACCACCCCGACCTGCACACCGCCGCCGTCGCCCTCGACCCGGCCCGCTGGGAACTGCTGCGGATCGCCCTCTGGCGCGCCGACGCCCCGGCCGAGGCGCCCGGCACCCGGTACCGCGTGCACCACCTCTCCAGCCCCGAACTCGACCGGCTGCCCGTCGGCCGCCACTGGTGAAAGGACCGTCCCGCCCCGTGAATCCGGCAACCACCACCCCGACTCCGCCAGCGGACCGGCCCCTCGGCGCGGGCCTGGTGCCCTCTCCGTTCGACCGGGCCGCCGGCCACGCCCTGCTCGCCGAACTGGCGGGCGACCGGACCCGGTCCGGCACGCTGGGTCCGCTCGACGAGCTCGCGCCGGGCTTCGCCGACTGGATCGTCACCGCGCTCTTCGGCGGCACCTACCAGCGGCCCGGACTCGCCCTGCGGGACCGCCAGGTGGCCAACCTGGCGGCACTCACCGCTCTCGGCGGCGTGGAGCCGCAGCTCGCCGACCATGTGCGCAACAGCCTGCGGATCGGCCTGACCAGGACGGAGGTCACGGAGGTACTGGTCCACCTCGCGCCCTATGTCGGTGTGCCCAAGGCACTGGCGGGCCTGCGCGTCGCCGCCGCCGTCTTCACCGAGGCCGAGGAGGAGGGCACCGCCGCCCCGGACGGGCCCGATGCCGGGGAAGCGGCGGCGTGAACACCCCCAGCCACCCCAAGCACTCCGTCCGCACCATCCGCACCGTCCTCGGCGACCTCGATCCGGCCGAGCTCGGCGTCTGCGACGCCCACGACCACCTCTTCCTGCGGAGCCCCAGGCTGCCGGGGGAGGAACTGGACGATCCGGCCGCCGCGGAGGCGGTGCTGCGGGGCTTCGCGGCCGTCGGCGGCCGGGCGTTCGTCCAGTGGACGCCGGCCGGGATGGGGCGGCGGGCCGACGCGCTGCCCGGGCTCTCCCGTGCGACCGGGGTCCACCTGGTCGCGGCCACCGGGCTCCACCAGGCGGTCCACTACGATCCGGCGGAACTCGACCGGCGGTACGAGGGCCTGGCCGGCTTCTTCACCGCCGAGCTGACCACCGGGCTGCGGGGCGCTCCCGAGGGCGTCCGCGCCGGACTGATCAAGGTGGCGGGCGACTACCACGGCCTCGGCCCGCACACCCGCCGGGTGATGGCCGCGGCGGCCGAGGCGCACCACGCCACCGGAGCGCCGATCGCCGTGCACCACGAACTCGGCACCGCCGCTCCCGAGGTCCTCGACCTGCTCTGCGAGCGGCACGGCGTCCCGCCCGAGCGGGTGGTCCTGGGGCACCTCAACCGGTTCCCGGACCTCCGACTGCACCGCGAACTCGCCGCGCGCGGCGCCTTTGTGGCCCTGGACGGCCCCTCGCGGGCCAACCACGCAACCGACCACCACCTCTTCGACACGGTGGCGGCCCTGGTCGAGGCCGGGTACGGCGGCCGACTGCTCCTCGGCGGCGACACCACCACCCGTACCGCCCGTTCCGCCCCCGGGCCCGCGCACCTTCTCACCGCCCTCGCGCCCCGGCTGGCCCGGGCGTTCGGCCCCGACGTCGCGCACGGCATCCTGACCGCCAACCCGGCCCGGGCGTTCGCGGTGGACTGGCGGGGCTGACCCGGCCCCGCCGCCGACGGTGCCCCGCCGACGATGGGCCCCCGCCGTCGCCCGGCCCCCGTCACCGGCCGGTCCCCGCCGTCGACGGCGTCACATATGGGTGCCGCCGTCGATCCGCAGCTCGGTCCCGGTGACGAAGGCGCCGTCGTCCGAGGCCAGCATGGCGATCACACCGGCGACGGTCTCCGGCCCGGCGAAGCCCTGCCCGAGCGCGGGCGAGAGCTTGGCGAGGAGGCTGAGGTCCGCGTCCGCCGGCAGGCCCGGGTTGTTGGTCATGCCGCTGTCGATGCTGCCCGGCGCGACGCACACCGCACGCAGGCCCTGCTTGGCGTACTCGGCGGCGATCGCGTGGGTGAACGACTGGATGCCGCCCTTGGTCGCGGCGTAGGCGGCCATGTAGGGGTGGGCGAAGGTGGCGGAGGTGGAGCTGAAGTTCACCACGACGCCCCTGCCGCCGGCGAGCAGCGCGGGCAGCGCCTCCCGGGTCATCAGGAAGGTGCCGGTCAGGTTGACCGCGACGATCTTGTTCCAGAAGTCCAGGCCGGTCTCGTGGGTGTGGGCGGAGCGCAGGATGCCGGCCGCGTTGACCAGGACGTCCAGGCCGCCGAGCGCGGCCACCGCCCCGGCCACGACGGTCCGGACGGCGGCCTCGTCCGACACGTCCAGCGCCGTCGTGGTGAGGCGGTCGGCGGTGCCGTCGGCGGTGGCGCGGTCCAGGGTGGACCTGAGGCCGTCCTCGTTGACGTCGACGGCGACGACCCGGCCGCCCTCGGCGAGGATCCGGTGCACGGTGGCCCGGCCGATGCCCGAGCCGCCGCCGGTGATCAGGACGTTCCGTCCGTCGAAGCGCTCCATGGCCATGGTGGTTCTCCGTTCCGTTCGTGGTCTCTCGACCTTGATGACACGGTACGCCTAAATGGCACGTCGTGCCAAAAAGTCTCGACATGCCGAGTGGGCGCGGGGTGCCACCGATCGCTTCGTCCCCGTACGCTGGGCCCGTGACCGGACGTCCCACCCTGAACCAGCGCCGTCGCGAGAGCACCCGACTGGAGATCGCCCAGGCCGCGGCCGAGCTGTTCGCCGCCCACGGGGCCGAGGCGACCACCGCCGAGGAGATCGCCACCGCCTCGGGCATCTCGCTGCGCACCTTCTACCGCTACTTCTCGGAGAAGGAGGACGCCGTCACCCCGCTGCTGGCGGCCGGCGGCGAACGCTGGGTGCGGCTGTTCACGGAGAGCGCCTCCGACCTGCCGGTCCGCGAGGCGCTGGAGCGTTCGGCGGCGGAGTCCCTGAGCCCGTCCGACGCGCCCGCCGTCGAAGCCCTGCGCTGGACCCGCGACCTGCTGCGCGACCCGCGGCTGGCCACGGTCTGGCAGCGGGTGCACGCCGACTCCGAGGAGCGGCTGCGGGCCGCGATCGCCGATCGCTGCCCGCCCGGCACCGACCTGCTGGAGATCCGGCTCGCCGCCGCCGCCGCGACCGCCGCGATCCGGGTCGCGCTGGAGCAGTGGGCACGCTCCGGCGCCCCGGCCACCGGCCCCGGTTCGCCGCGCGAACTCGGTACCCGCTGCATGCGCGAACTCACCGCGGGCCTCGACCTGTGGACCCGCGTCAACTGACGCCGCCTCCGTCACCCGCCCGCCGCAGCAGCCCGCGCAACCGCAAAAACCCGCTGCAACGCGCTGCCACCCCGGCAGCAGGCACCGGAAGCACACCCCGGCGGCCCGCTTCTCCTCCTCAGGGCCGATGGCGCCACCGCTGGTCGGCGGGGGCGGCGGGCGCTCCGGAGCGGCTAGGCTGGGTGGTCGCGCCTCGGCGACGGTGCCCCGCTGCGGAGGGGGGAACCGGGGCGGCCCTCCCGGGTGTCCTTCCCCCGGGGGCGGGGGAGTACGAGGCGTGGGAGCAAACACGACATGGGTCTGACGAGCCACAAGGTGCTGGCACTGACCGTTCTGATCGCCGTCGCGGCGATGGTCGGGACGATCTGGCTGTGGCCGAGACTGTCGAAGCGGAGCTGGAAGGCCGTCCTCGGCCGGATCGGCGCCCTGCTCGCCACCCAGCTGGCCGTGCTCGCCGCACTCGGCCTGGTCGCCAACAACTACTTCGCGTTCTACAGCAGCTGGGACGACCTGCTGGGCACCGGGGACAGCGGGCCGGTGGTCATCCAGAACAAGGTGGACGCCTCCGGCCGGCTGCGCGTCGAGACCATCGGCCACGCCGAGGTGCAGGGTGGCGGTGCGCTCGGCCGCGATCGCGAGAAGTCCGGCGAGATCCGCGAGGTCCGCATCGACGGCGCCACCACCCGCCTCTCCACCGAGGGGTACGTCTACCTGCCGCCGCAGTACTTCCAGCCCGAGCACGAGCAGAGGCAGTTCCCCGTACTGGTCGTCAGCACCGGCTTCCCGGGCATCGCCAAGAACCTCGTCACCCGCCTCAACTACCCGGGCGCGGCGCTGAAACTGCTTCAGGAGGGGCGGATGCAGCCGACCGTGCTGGTGCTGGTGCGCCCTTCGCCCGCCCTGCCGCAGGACACCGAGTGCGAGGACGTCCCGGGCGGCCCGCAGACCGACGCCTACTTCGCCAAGGACGTGCCCTCGGCGATCCAGGCCACCTACCGGGTCTCGGCCGACCCGCGGGCCTGGGCGTTCATGGGCAACTCCACCGGCGGCTACTGCGCGCTCAAGCTGGCGATGCGCCATCCCGACGTCTACCCGACCGCCGTCTCGCTCTCCGGCTACTACCGGGCGGCCGACGACCCGAGCACCGGCGACCTCTACAACGGCAGCGGACAGCGCCGCGACGAGGCCGACCTGATGTGGCGTCTCAAGAACCTGCCGCAGCCCGCGATCTCCGTGCTGCTGGCCGGCACCCGGGAGGGCGACGGCGACTACCGGCGCGACACCGAGGCGTTCGTGGCCGCCGCGCACAGCCCGATGAAGGTCTCCTACAGCATGCTGGAGACCGGCGGCCACAACTTCGAGACCTGGAGCAAGCTGCTCCCGTCCTCACTGGAGTGGATCTCCCAGCGCCTGACGGTCCCGGCCGCCGGTCCGTCGGCCTGACCGCACGGACGCCCCGCCGGCCTGACCGCACGGACGCCCCGCCGGCCTGGCCGCACGGGCACCCCGTCGGCGGGCCGCGCCGGGCCCGCGGGCCCGCGAGCCCGGGCCCTGCGGGCGGACGCTCAGGCCACCTGCTCCAGGGTGCCGGTGTGCAGCTCGCCGACCCGGCCGCCCTCGCCCTCGTACGTCCAGAACGCGCGGACCGTCATCCGGGCCAGGTCCATGACGTGGCTCACGGTGATGCCGCTCACCTCGGTCCAGCTGACGAAGTAGAGCTGCGGGCCGACCTCGGCGACGTGCAGGGAGACGTCCTCCCACTGGCCCGCCGATTCCCCGAGGCCCTCCCAGCGCAGCCGCTTGCCGTCGGCCGAGTACGCGTTGCGGAAGGCCGCGCCGTTGTCGACCCGGAACAGGAAGGTACGGCCGGCGAAGGCGGGCAGGGACGCGGTCATGGCGGGGCGGGTCTCCTCGTCTCTGGACGTGCTGTCGTGGTGCTCCCCGCCGCCCGGACGGGTCCGGGCGCGGATGGATCTCCAACCTATCCGACCACCCCGCCTCCGTGGCGCACTTTCCCCGCCGGACCCGCCACCACGGCCACCCGGACCCGTCGCCAGGGGAAGGCGGGGCGGCGGGGCAGCCGTGTGAGCTGCGCGACAACCGCCCCGGGAAGGTTGTCCGTGCGCGGACGGCCTGCCTAGCCTGCAAGGGCTTCCGCCGCAGCGGAGCCCCGCCGCCGGGACGCCGAGTCCCGTCCACCCGCCGGCCGGCAGTCGAGCACCACAGCGGACGGGAGCGGGGGACCCAGGTCAGTGCCCGGCCGCGCGCTCGACGCGTGCGAGTCGAGGCTAGGGGTGAAGCCGCTCTCCGGACGGCCGGGCAGACCTCAGCGCCCGAACCCGACAGCTCACCTCGTAGGCGTCGCAGAGGACCACTGCCATGCCCACTGCCTCCCCGCAGCCCCCTCGCCCCGCCCGGAACCCGGGCCTCCCGGCCCGCCGCCCGGCCGCCCGCCACGCCCGTCCCTCCCGCCGGGGCCGCACCGCCGCCCTCGCCGCCACCGGGGCGCTCGCCGTCACCGGTGCCGGACTGCTCGGCCTGCCGGCCGTGACCGGAGCCCAGGCCGCCACCCTGCCGACCGTCACCCAGGACAAGCTCGCCCCGGCCGCCATGGTCGCGGGCAAGGCTGCGACCGGCTCGCTCACGCTGCACTCCTCGTCCTGCTTCACCGCGAAGACCGTCGGCGTCGGCGTGCGCGACGCGGCCGGGCACAACCTGGACTTCCCCGGCAACAAGAGCAACGTCCAGGTCTGCCCCGCCGGCCTGACGGTCACCACCGGCTCCCGCACCCTGGCGGCCGGCACCTACACCCAGTTCGGCTTCTGGCAGGACAGCGGCGGCGGCTGGCACAACCTGCCCTCGCGCCAGCTGGTGGTCTCCGCCGAAACCGCGACCCCCACCCCCACTCCGACGCCGACCCCGACGCCCACTCCGACGCCCACCACCCCCACCACGGGTGCCCCGGTCGCCGGCAAGCAGCTGACCTGGTCCGACGACTTCAACAGCCTCGCCCTCGGCTCCCGCTGGACCGCCGACCGGAGCAGCTCCTACCACTACGGCGACCACAACCCGAACGACAACAAGCTCGACTGGCTGAACAAGAACAACGTCGCCGTCGCCGGCGGCGCCGCCACCTTCACGGCCAGGCCGAGCGCGCACACGCTGGAGAACGGCAAGCAGGCCTGGGACACCGGGCTGCTCACCACCGAGTACTCCAGCGAGGGCTTCAAGGTGAAGACCGGCGACTACATCGAGACCCGGGTCAAGCTCCCGGCCGGCACCGGCGCCTGGCCGGCGCTCTGGACCTGGAACAGCACCAGCGGCACCCACGGGGAGATCGACTCCTTCGAGTACCACACCGACAACCCGAACCTGCTGGAGCTGACCAACCACATCAACCCGGGCCACCTCTACTACACCGACGCCAAGGCGATCGCGAAGGACGGCTGGGTCACCATCGGCACCCACTACGGTGCCACGTCGGTCGACTGGTACATCAACGGCGCCAAGGTCTTCTCGGACGGCAAGGGTGTCGGCGCCGGCTGGTCGGCGTACCCGATCCTCAACCTGTCCCTGAGCGCGGGGAACTACCACCCCGCGCCCTCGGGCACCACGCCGATCACCTTCTCGGCGGACTACGTCCGGGTGTACCGCTAGCAGCGGTCACCGGTCCGCGGCCGACGGTCAGACGGCCGGCCGCGGACCGGTGGTCTCGACGACCTCGACAGTGAACGGCTGCCGGTTGTTCGCCTCGTTCCGGTCGTCGTCGCCGCGCACCGCGACGTAGCCGCCCGTCAGCTCGCCGAGGGGGAGGTCGGGGGAGAGCCGGAGCGGGATCAGCGCCGTCGCGCTGCGGTACTTCGGGAGCCCGGCCGGGAAGGTGCAGCGCACCCGGTGGCCGTTCTGGAACTCGTAGCAGTTCTCCGGGAAGAACGGCCCCTCGGCCGTGACCCCCTGGGGCAGGGTGACCACGACGGTGAACGGCGAGGCGGTCCGGTCCGGTCCGAGGTTGCCGATGAAGGCGTGCAGGGTGGTGGTGCCGCCGGGCGCCGCCGCGTCCGGGTCGAGCCGGACGACATAGAGGTCGGAGTCCGAGGTCTCGACCGCCGGGGCCGGGTCGGCGGCCGTTCCCGGAGCCGCGGCGCCGGGGTCACCGGCCGCCGGGGCCGGGGCGCTCGTCCCGGGCGCGGGCGCCTTGTCGTCCGGCGGACAGACCGCCCCGGCCTGTCCGGCGGCCAGCACCGCCACCGTGCACCCCGTCACCAACGACCTGCCGAGAAGCCTTCGAACGGAACCGCTGCGGGTCATCGCCGCTCACCCTGCCCTTCGTGTCCGGCGCACCCGCCTCGTCGCGGGCCGCGTCCGCACCAGCGTCGCCGACCGGTCCGCCGGGGCCGGGCAACCCGCCCTCGGACGGCTCGAAGGGTGGCTCGAACGGGTGAACACCCGGGCGCGCCGCCGCGCTGAACATGCGTCAGGGTGCCAGGACCTGGCCCAGCCGGGCCGCGATCCCGTGCATCACCGGCACCAGCGACGCCGCGCCGGCCTGCTCCTCCAGCGCCCTGACCCGGGCCTCCGGGCCGGAGACGGAGAGCGCCGTAGGGGTCGGCGCGCCGGGGACGGCGAGGGCGATGCACCGCACCCCGATCTCCTGCTCCTGGTCGTCGACCACATAGCCGCGCTCGCGCGCCTCGGCGAGCTGGGCCATCAGCGCCTGCGGGTCGGTCACGGTGTGCGGGGTGTGCGCGGGCAGCGGGTTGGGGCCGAGGACGGCGCGCGCCTCCTCGTCGGACAGCTGCGCCAGCAGCGCCTTGCCGACGCCGGTGCAGTGCGGCTGCACCCGGCGGCCGACCTCGGTGAACATCCGCATCGAGCGCCGCGACTGCACCTGTCCGACGTAGACCACCTCGCCGCCCTCCAGCACCGCCAGGTTGGCGGTCTCGCCGGTGGCCTCCATGAGTTCGGCCAGGTAGGGGCGGGCCCAGCTGCCGAGCAGTCGCCCGGCGGTCTCGCCGAGCCGGATCAGCCGCGGGCCGAGGGTGTAGCGGCGTGCGGTGTCCTGGCGGACATAGCCCTGCTGCACGAGGGTACGAACCAGGCGATGGATGGTCGGCATCGGCAGTCCGGAGGAGGTGGAGAGCTCGCTGAGCGTCGCCACGCCGCCGGAGTCGGCGAGTGCCTCCAGCAGTTGGAAGGCCCGTTCGACGGACTGCACTCCGCCGCTGGTGCGCTCCTGCCCCGTCGACGGGGCAGGAGCCTTCGGGGCACCGCCGTCGCTGCTTCCGCTGCTCGAGCCGCTCCCGTCGCTGCCGCTGCTCGCGGTGCTCTCACTGCTCTCGGAGGTCGGGGCCACCGGCGTTCCCTTCGCGGTCGGAGGAGGAGTACAGTCCCAGCGATCATCTCAACAAACCGTTGAAATTCTGTATCGCGGAAACTAGTCTCCACCTTACAGAATCAAGCCCTCCACTTAGGAGTGTCCTGCTCATGGCTGCAGATCAGGGACCCGGAGCTTCCCCCGCCGCTCCGGTCGTCACGGTCGCGGGTCCCCGCGTCCACCGGGCCGAGGAGGTGCTCACTCCGGAGGCGGTCGCCTTCGTCGTCGGCCTGCACCGCTCCTTCGAGGGCCGGCGCCGCGAACTGCTCGCCCGCCGCCGGGAGCGCCGCGCCGGGATCGCCCGCACCGGCACCCTGGACTTCCTGCCCGACACGGCCGGGGTCCGCGCCGCCGACTGGCGGGTCGCCGAGGCGCCGAAGGCGCTCCAGGACCGCAGGATCGAGATCACCGGCCCCACCGACCGCAAGATGGTGATCAACGCGCTCAACTCCGGCGCGAAGGTCTGGCTCGCCGACTTCGAGGACGCCACCTCCCCGACCTGGGAGAACGTGCTGAGCGGTCAGATCAACCTGATCGACGCCTTCGAGGGCCGGATCGACTTCAGCAGCGCCGCCGGCAAGGCCTACACCCTGCGGCCGGCCGCCGAACTCGCCACCGTCGTGGTCCGCCCCCGCGGCTGGCACCTCGACGAGAACCATCTGCTGGTCGACGGCGAGCCGGTGGCCGGCGCGTTCCTCGACTTCGGCCTCTACTTCTTCCACAACGCCGCCCGGCTGCTCGCCCGCGGCGCGGACGACCCGAACTCCGGGCCGTACTTCTACCTGCCGAAGACCGAGAGCCACCTGGAAGCCCGGCTCTGGAACGACGTGTTCACCCACGCCCAGGCCGAACTCGGCATCCCGCACGGCACCGTCCGCGCCACCGTGCTGATCGAGACCATCACCGCCGCCTTCGAGATGGACGAGATCCTCTACGAGCTGCGGGAGCACGCCGCCGGTCTCAACGCCGGCCGCTGGGACTACCTGTTCTCCATCGTCAAGAACTTCCGCGACGCCGGCGAGCACTTCGTCCTGCCCGACCGCAACACCGTCACCATGGCCTCGCCGTTCATGGCCGCCTACACCCGGCTGCTGGTGCGGACCTGCCACCGGCGCGGCGCGCACGCGATCGGCGGCATGGCCGCGTTCATCCCCAGCCGCAAGGACCCCGAGGTCAACGCCGCCGCGCTGGAGAAGGTCAAGGCCGACAAGGACCGCGAGGCCGGCAGCGGCTTCGACGGCTCCTGGGTCGCGCACCCGGACCTCGTCCCGGTCGCCCGAGCCTCCTTCGACGCCGTCCTCGGCGGGCGCCCGCACCAGAAGGACAACCCCGGGCCGGTCGAGCCGGTCGGCGCCGACCAACTGCTCGACATCGCGGGCGCCGGCGGCAGCTGCACCCGGCACGGGCTGCACAACGCCGTCCAGGTCGGCATCCGCTACATCGAGGCCTGGCTGCGCGGCCTCGGCGCGGTCGCCATCTTCGACATGATGGAGGACGCCGCCACCGCCGAGATCTCCCGCTCGCAGATCTGGCAGTGGATCCACAACGACGTCGTGCTCGCCGACACCGGGGAGAAGGCCACCGCCGACCTGGTCCGCCGCCTGGTCGCCGAGGAACTGACCGCGCTGCGGGCCGAAGTCGGCGACCAGGTCTACGCCGCCGGGCGCTGGCGGGAGGCCGCCCAGCTCTTCGAACAGGTCGCACTGGCCGAGGAGTTCGCGGACTTCCTGACTCTGCCCGCACTGCCCCTGCTCGGCTGAGGCCCACGCTACCGGCCGGGGCGCGCCGCCCGTCCCCGCCAGGGCGGCGCACTCGGCCCGCCGGGTGCGCCGTTCCGTACGAGGACGCACCGCCCGTCGGGGTGAAGCGTCCGGCCCGCACCCGTTACCCGTTACCCGACACCTGTCATCCGTCACCCGTCGCGGCAGGTCAGCGCGTCGCCGAGGCTGCTGCGCCGGTAGAGCACCCGGCGGCCGTGCCGGGTGCGGTCCAGCAGACCGGCCGAGGCCAGCGCCCCCAGGTGGCGGCTGACCGCGCCGGGCGTCACTCCCAGCCGTTGGGCCAGCTCGGTGGTGCTGGCGGGCGACGCCAGCAGGACCAGCAGCCGCGCCCGCGCCGCCCCGACCAGCCCGACCAGTGCGGCCGGCGCCCCGTCCGGCCCGGCCCGTCCGGCCAGGCCCTCCGCCATGGTCGCCCGGCCGCGCGCCGGGTAGACGATCAGCGGCGGGCCGTCCTGGGTGATGTCGGTCTGCGCACCCATCCCGGCCAGCGTCGGCATCAGCACCAGGCCCCGCCCGGCCACGTCCACCGAGGTGCCCAGCGCCCGGACCGCCGGATTGCTGTCGTTCAGCCGCAGCACCCCGGCCCGCCAGGAGATCCGGCCGTCGAGGTCCGCGAACAGCCCCTCCGAACCGCGCTCCGAGAGCATCCGGCCCCGGTGGGCGAGGTCCGCCTCCAGGACCGATCGCGCCCGCGGCCACCACGCGGGGGCCAGGCAGCGCGTCCAGTACGCCGACAGCGCCTGCGCCACCCGGTCCCGCAGCTCCGCCGGGCGGTCGACCAGCGCGGCGAGCACCGGCGGCAGCGGACTCCCGTCGCCGGCGTAGGCCGCCAGCACGTCCGTCCTGACCTCCTCCGGCGGCGTCCGGGCCAGCTCCGCGAGCTCGTCGTGGAAGTCCGGCCGGGGCACCGCCGGGCGGGGCGTCAGAAAGTCCGGCACGAAGGCGTTCGGCGTGATCAGCGCGTCCAGCAGCGCGGTGTCCAGCGTCTCCCAGCGGTCCTGCCAGCCGGCGATCCACGGCTGCTGCTCCGGGTAGTACGACGCCCAGCGGCGGGCGCGCAGGCCCAGCACCGCCTCCTGCAGGGGGGAGTAGGCGAACCAGGTGGCGGCGAGGTCCTCGACCCCGAGGCGGAACTCGAACATTGACCGTAACGGTAAAAGAATTCCGCCCGCCCGGGAACCCCGCTGTGCTTGGCCCATGACCTCCTCCCCCCGCACGGGGGCGCGCCCGCGCGCCTCCGGCCGACGCCTCCTGCCCGCCGACCCGCTGCTGCGCCGACTCGTCCTCATGGGGCTGGTGAACTCCGTCGGGGACGGGCTCTTCGTCACCGTGAACGTGCTGTTCTTCACCCGCTCCATCGGTCTGACGCCCACTTCGGTGGCGCTCGGCCTCACCGTCGCCGGCGTGTGCGGGGTGTTGGCCGGGGTGCCGATGGGGCGGCTCGCCGACCGGGTCGGGAGCAAGCGGCTGCTGCTGGCGGTCGGGCCGCTGGAGGCGGCGGCCGTGCTCGGCTACGCCTTCGTGCACTCCTTCGCCGCCTTCGTGGTGCTGGCCTGCGCCGCGACGGCGCTGTCGCGCGGGGCGGCGGCGGTGCGCAGCGCGCTGATCGCCCGGGCGCTGCCCGCCGAGGGGCAGGTGCGGGCGCGGGCACTGCTGCGCTCGGTGATGAACGCGGGCCTGGTGGTCGGCTCCGGCGGTGCGGCGCTCGCGCTGCAGGCCGACAGCTACACCGGGTACGTGACCATGCTGGTGCTGGACGCGGTGAGCTTCCTGGGCGTGACCGTGCTGCTGGCGGGCCTGCCGGTGGGGGCCGTGACGGCGGCGGGCGCGCGCGCCACCGGTGCCGGGGGTGCCGCGCGTGCCACCGGTGTCAAGGGTGCCACCGGTGCTGAGGGCGCCGGGGGTACCGCCGCCGACGACTCGCGCGGGCCCCGGACGGCGCTGCGCGACCGCCGGTACCTGCTGGTCACGGCGCTGCACGCGGTGCTGGAGCTGCAACTCGCCGTGCTGACCGTGGGGTTGCCGCTGTGGATCGTGCTCGGCACCGGGGCTCCGGCGGCGGTGCTCGCAGCGGTCAACGTGGTCAACTGCCTGCTGGTGGTGGTGTTCCAGGTGCGGGCGAGCCGGGGCGTCACCGATGTGGCGTCGGCGGCGCGGGCGTGCTCGCGCGGGGCGCTGCTGCTGGCGGGCGGGTGCCTGGTCTACGCGGCGGCGCAGTACGGCCCGGCGTGGGCGGCGGCCGGCGCGCTGCTCGCGGGGGCGCTGGTGCACACCCTGGGCGAACTGCTGACCTCGGCGGGCGGCTGGACGCTCAGCCTGGACCTGGCGGACCCGGGGGCGCACGGCGAGTACCAGGGGGTGTTCATGAGCGGTCAGGCGGCCGCGCATGTGATCGGGCCGCTGGTGGTCACGCTGACGGCGGTGGACCACGGGGCGGTCGGCTGGGTGGTGCTGGCGGGGGTGTTCGCGCTCGCCGGACCGGCGCTGACGGCGGCCGTGCGGGGCGCCGCCCCGGGCGCGGCCCCGGGTGCGGCCGTCCGTCTCGGCTGAGCCCGGTCCGGCCCTGGCCGCTCTGTCCGGCCTGTCGTGCGCGGGACAGGCATGCCGCGAACCGGTGCGGGCGCCCCACGGGGGGTGGGAGCCGGTTCCGGTGCGGCGGCACGCCGCGGCCCCGGACCCTCGCCGTGGGTCCGGGGCCGCGGTCCACCGGCCGGGCGGGCCGGACCGGAGGGTCCGGGGCCGTCCGGCCGGCGGAGTCCGGGTGACGCACCGTCCCTGGTGCGGCCCGGAGTTCGGGTGGACCGGAGTTCGAGTGGACCGAAGCAGTCCGGTCGATATGGCGCTGCGTCAGATCGGCCGGGCAGCAAGCTCCTTGGCGGCCCGGGCGCAGGCCCGGGCGATCCGGTCCTCGTTCACCGTGGTGAGCTGCCCCTTCTCGACGACGGCGTTGCCGTTGACGAAGAGCACGGCCAGCGGCGGCAGCGCGCCGAGGGCGAGCGCGGCGACCGGGTCGGCGATCGAGGAGTGCATGATGCCGTCGACCTTCCACAGCGCGAGGTCGGCGAGCTTGCCGGCCTCGATCGAGCCGATCTCGTCCTGCCGGCCGAGCACCCGGGCGCCGCCCATGGTGCCCAGGCGCAGCGCCTGCCGGGCGGTGAGCGCGGTCGGGGTGCCGTGCAGCCGGTTGATCAGCAGGGCGTTGCGCAGTTCGGTGCCGAGCTCGCCGGACTCGTTGGAGGCGGTGCCGTCGACGCCGAGGCCGACCGGGACGCCGGCCGCCAGCATGTCGGGGACCCGCGCGATCCCGGCGGCCAGCCGGGCGTTGGAGGAGGGGCAGTGGGCGACGCCGGTCCCGGTCTCGGCGAACTTGGCGATGTCGGAGTCGTTCATGTGGACGCAGTGCGCCATCCAGACGTCCTCGCCGAGCCAGCCGACCGACTCGAAGTAGTCGGTCGGGCCCATCCCGAACAACTCCTTGCAGAAGGCCTCCTCCTCGGCGGTCTCGGAGCCGTGGGTGTGCAGCCGGACGCCCTTGCGGCGGGCGAGTTCGGCGGACTCGCGCAGCAGCCGGGTGGAGACCGAGAAGGGCGAGCAGGGCGCGAGCGCGATCCGCAGCATCGAGTCGGCGGAGGCGTCGTGGTAGCGGTCGACGGCCGCCTCGGAGGCGGCGAGGATCGTGTCCAGCTCCTCGACGGCGTGGTCCGGGGGCAGGCCGCCGTCCTTCTTGCTGCGGTCCATCGAGCCGCGCAGCGCGGTGAACCGCAGGCCCAGCTCCTGGACGGCCTCGATCTCGGCGCCGAGGATGTCGCCGCCGTCCTTGGGGAACACGTAGTGGTGGTCGGCGGCGGTGGTGCAGCCGGACTTGAGGAGCGCGGCGGCGGAGCCCTGGGCGGCGGCGTGCACGAGCCGGTCGTCGATCCGGGCCCAGGTCGGGTAGAGGGCGACCAGCCAGTCGAAGAGGATGTCGTCCTGGGCGAGGCCGCGGGTGATCCACTGGTAGAAGTGGTGGTGGGTGTTGACCAGGCCGGGGGTGACGAGGTAGCCCTCGGCGTTGATCCGGCGCACCACGTTGTCCAGCCAGGCCGGGGCGGGGCCGTTGCCGACCGACTCGATCCGGTTGCCGAGGAGGACCACGTGGCCGCGGGCGTACTCGGTGTCGTGGGCGTCGACGGTGGCGATCGCGGCGTTCTCGATGACGATCCGCTGGTCGGCGGGCGGGGGCTGGACTGCCATGGTGACTCCAGGGGGGAGGGCCGGGCGGGCACGGGGCGCGTGCCCGCCCGGTGGGTCAGGAGGGTGACGGGGTCGCCGTCGGCACCGAGGGGTCGGACGATCCCTCGGTGGGGGTCCGGCGGGTGGCGCCGAGGTGGTGGAACAGCAGGTTGAGCAGGACGGCCGCGACGCAGCCGGCCGAGATGCCGGAGTGGAGCAGGGTGCGGGCGGCCTCCGGGAAGGCGTCGTAGAAGGTCGGCGCGGCGATCGGCACGATGCCGACCCCGAGCGAGACCGACACCAGGGCGGTGTTGGCGCCCGAGTCCAGACCGGCCTCCGCGAGGGTGCGGATGCCGCTGGCGGCGACCGTGCCGAAGAGCACGATCCCGGCGCCGCCCAGGACGGGCTGCGGGACGAGCGAGACGACCGCTCCGAGCACCGGGAAGAGCCCGAGCAGGACGAGCAGACCGCCGCCGGTGGCGACCACGAAGCGGCTGCGGATCCCGGTCAGCGCCACCAGCCCGATGTTCTGGGCGAAGGCGCTGGCGGCGAAGCCGTTGAAGACCGGGCTGACGGCGGTGGCGAGACCGTCGGCCCGGAGTCCGGCGGCGAGGGTCTTCTCGTCGGCCTCGCGGTCGACGATCCGCCCCAGGGCCAGCATGTCGGCGGTGGACTCGGTCATGGAGACCACCATGACGATGCACAGCGAGGCGATCGCGGCGGCGTCGAAGACCGGCGCGCCGAAGTGGAAGGGCGAGGGCAGGGCGAAGACCCGGGCCTCGTGGACGGCGCCGAAGTCGGCCAGCCCGAGCGGGAAGGCGAGCAGGGTGCCGACCGCCAGGCCGACGAGCAGGGAGAGCTGCTGCCAGAAGCCGCGCAGCAGCCGGTTGCCGAGGACCACCGCGCCGAGGGTGAGCGCGGCCAGCCCGATGGCCTTGGTGGAGCCGTAGCCGGGGGCGTCCGGCGAGCCGCCGCGCGCCCAGTTGACGGCCACCGGGAGCAGGGACACCCCGATGAGGGTGATCACGGTGCCCTGGACGACCGGTGGGAAGAACCTGGTCAGCTTGCAGAAGTACGGTGCCGCGAGGAGGCACAGGATCCCCGCGACGATCACCGCGCCGAAGATCACCGGGAGGGCGTCCCTCGGTCCGTGCTCCTTCGCGATGGCGATCATGGGGGCGACGCCGGCGAACGAGACGCCGTTGACGAACGGCAGCCGGGCGCCGATCCGCCAGATGCCGATGGTCTGGAGCAGGGTGGCCAGTCCGGCGGTGAACAGGCTGGCCGAGATCAGGAGGGCTAGTTCGGTGGGGCTCAGGCCCACACCGGCACCGACGATGAGCGGGGGAGCGACGACTCCCGCGTACATCGCGGCGACGTGCTGGAGCCCGCTGGTGAGGAGCTTCGCCGGGGGCAGGAGCTGGTCCACGGGGTGGACCTCCGGTCCGGACGGCGCGCCGGCGGTGCGTGCCGGTGCGCCGTCCGGGCCGGGTGTTCTCGCAGGGGTGGAACCGCCGTCGTTGCTGCTGGTGCTGCTGGGTGCCATGTCGAGCCCCTCTTGTGCCTCGGCTCTCGGCGCGCCCGTGACGCTGGAGGTGTCCCCCGAGGGCGGGGACGGCGGTGCAGGAGTCCCTCGGGGCGGGTTCTCCAGCTCCCCGGGCCGGCCGCCGTGAGGGTGGGCACGGTCTCCGATGGGTGGGGGTGGAGAAGCAGGTGGTGCAGAAGATGGTGCGGCAGGTGGTGCAGAAGGTGGTGCAGGAGGTGGTGCTGCGGGTGGTGCCGGGCACCGGCGGGAGGCCGGCGGCGGGCCGGTTTCAGGCGACCGGGATCACCGGTACGACGCCCTCGCGGTGCACGGTGCCCTCGATGAGGCCGTACATCCGGTCGGCGGCGTAGTAGACCTCGTTCTCGTTCTTGAGCCCGAACGGCTCCAGGTCGACCAGGAAGTGGTGCTTGTTGGGGAGTTCCAGCCGGACCTCGTCGACCTCGGCGCGGTTGTTGAGGACGCGGGTGCCCATCGCGTGCAGGGTCTGCTGCAGCGAGTAGGAGTAGGTCTCGGCGAAGGCCTCCAGCAGGTGCCGCCTGGCGTGGGTGTAGCTGCGGTTCCAGTTGGGCTGGGCCTCGTCGTCACGGCCGGTGAAGGCGTACTTCCAGCGGGCGGTGACCTGGGTCGCGAGGATCCGGTCGTACGCCTCCTGGAGGGTGGTGTACTCGTCCTTGATGTAGCCCCAGAACTCCGAGTTGGTGGAGTTCAGCACCACCAGGTCCTTCAGGCCGGAGATCACCTGGACGGAGTCCCCGTCGTAGACGATCTCGCTGGTGCGGACCTCCTGGCCGCTGCGGACGAAGGAGTGCCCGACCTCCTCGGAGCCGATGAAGCGGGCGCTGCTGTCGGGGGTGCGGATCCGGTCCCAGGAGTACTCCTCGATCCGGATCCTGGCCCGGTGCACGACGCCGCGCTCGGTGTCGTCGACGAAGTGCCGGGCCAGCAGGATGCCGAAGGCCTCGGCCGAGTCGATCCCGTACTCCTTGGCGAAGGCGAAGACGGTGTTCTTGGTGGTGTCGGTGGGCAGGCAGTTGGCGTTCGACCCGGTGAGGTGGACGTCGTCGAACTCGCCGGAGAGGGCGACCGAGACGTTCAGGTCCTTGATCTCGTGGCGGGTCGAGTCGCGGTAGACGCGGACGATCCGGTTCTCCGCCTTGCCGTACTGGTTCTGACCGAGCACGTGGGCCATGACATGGCTCCCATATCAATCGATCGGTCTAGCTTCCGCGGTAGACCGAGTATCCGAACGGGTTCAGCAGCAACGGCACGTGGTAGTGGTGCTGCGCGGGCGCGACCGTGAAGACGATCGCGACCTCGGGGAAGAACGGCGGTTCCTCGGACTTCCGGGCGAAGTACGCGGCGGTGTCGAAGAGCAGCCGGACGACCGAGCCCGCCTCCACGGCCGGCAGGTCCTTGGCCCGGCCGTCGGAGTCCGTGGCGGAGGTGCCGAGCACCTGCCAGCCACCCTCGGTGTGCAGTGCGAGCTCGACCGGGACGCCCTCGGCCGGGCGGCCGAGGCTGGTGTCGAGCACGTGGGTGGAGATGCCAGTCATGGGTGAGGTGACCTTACTGATGGCAGCGGTGGTGCGGGGCGACGCGGAGGTACTGCGTCAGTGATACCTGAGGCGGGGTCCGGGAGGCCCGAACGACCGTCAGTTGTCGTCGAGCAGCCGGTTGATACGGATGTCGTTGATCCGGCGCAGTTCGCCCCGGACGACCTCCGCCTCGGTGGCGGGGTCGTTGAGCAGGCGCTCGCGCAGGGCGTCGAGCATGGTGGCCGCGGTGCGGCCGGTCGCGCAGATCAGGAACACATGGCCGAACTGGGCCTCGTAGGCGGCGTTGGCCCGGCGCAGTTCGTCGAGCAGGGCCTCGTCGGCGCCGTGGACGCCGGCCTGCTCGCGCTCGGAGGTGGCGTCGCCCGGCTTGGGTGCGCCGATCCGGGCGTGGCCGGCCATCGCGTCGTGCAGGTCGGAGACGGAGAGGCCGGCCATCGCCTTGGCGTTGGCCTCGAGCAGGGCCCGGCGGTCCTTCCACGGACGGGCCGCCGCGACGGCGTCGGCCCAGCCGGGGCTGGTGCAGACGTCCAGCAGGATCTCCCTGAGCTCGGCGGTGTCGGTCGCCGCCAGGGCGTCAAGGGCGTGGGGGTGGTTGGTCACGGGTGGACCTCCTGGAGAGTGGTGCCACCCGCACAAGCTAGATCGGTGGGATCAGGCCGTCAACACTTTGTTGAACCGTTGGTGGTTACGTTTCGCGACGGCCCTGGTCGCGGGGTGTTTCGTGTGTGATGAGACAAGTGCGCCCCGCCGGGGCCCGGGTCAGACTGGCCGGGCCGGCGGGGCGCACCCCTGCGGGAGGGGTCAGTTCGGCTTCGCGCCGTCCTGGCGGTTGAGGTAGTTGTACACGGTGAAGCGGCTGACGCCGAGCGCCGTGGCGACCGTCTCGACGCCGTGGCGGACGGTGAAGGCGCCGCGCTCCTCCAGCAGTGCGACCACGCGCTGCTTCTCCCACCGGTCCAGCTCGGCCAGCGGGCGGCCGTCGAACTGGCGGGCCATCTCGGCCAGCAGGCGGTCCAGCGCGCTGCTGAGGTGCGGCAGCCGGACGGCCAGCGCCCGTTCGCCCTCCCACTCCAGGACGACGTCCTCGGCCTTCGCCTCGTCCAGCGGGACGGGCGTCGCGCCGACCGCGTCCAGCAGCGGCTTGATCGCCGCGGCGAGCGGGTGTTCGGTCTGCTCGGTCACGGCGTACCGCCCTCCCCGGCTGCGCTCCCACTCCCGCTCCCGGCCTCGGTCCCGGTCTCTGCCTCGTCCTTGCTCCCGGCCGTGCTCCCGGCCTCGGCCTCGGCCTCGGCGAGGACGCTGACCTGGACCGAGATCCGGGTCGCGCCGGCGTCCAGGCTCTCCCGGAGCAGCTTGGACACGGCGGCCAGGACCTGGTCCGCCTCGCCCTCGGCGCCGGTGCCGAACGGTCCCACCGCGACGTCGAGGCCCGCCTCGTCGACCGCCTCGCGGGCCGCCACGGCGTGCGGCGGGAACGTGTCCAGTTCGAACGGCTCTGTCGTGAACTCCACCATCAATCGCACGCGCTCACTCTAGCGAGCGGGTGGGTGGTGCCGGGTCGGCCGCCGGGGGCCGGCCTGCGGCGCAGCGCTTCAACAATTTGTTGCAGATGCCTTGACAGTCGCTCGATGGCCGGAGATGCTTCCACCAGACAGAATCCCTCTTCCGGATCGTGGAAGTTGCGGATGACGGAAGAGAGATTACGAGGTGATGGACGTGGCCGCCGAACCGAGCGCCGCCGCCCGGCACAGCTTCACGGTCAACCTGTCGATCCTGTTCGGCGAGCTCCCGCTGCTGGAGCGCCCGGCCGCGGCCGCCGCCGCCGGCTTCACCGCCGCCGAGCTGTGGTGGCCGTTCGGCGCCGAGCACGACCCGTCCGAGGCCGAACTCGACGCGCTGCGCAAGGCGTTCACCGACGCCGGGGTGCGCCTCACCGGTCTCAACTTCCTCGACGACCTGACCCGGGGCGCCCGGGGCACCGTCTCGGTGCCCTCGGAGCGCGAGCGCTTCCGGGCCAATGTGCCGGTCGCCGCCGCGTTCGCCGCCTCGCTCGGCACCCCGGCGCTGAACGCCCTCTACGGCAACCGCGTCGAGGGCGTCGACCCGGCCGAGCAGGACGCGCTCGCGCTGGAGAACCTCGTCCTCGCCGCCCGGGCCGCCCACGGCATCGGTGCGGTCCTGCTGGTCGAGGCGCTGAACCGGCCGGAGTCCCCGGACTACCCGCTGGTCTCCGCCGCCGCCGCGGTCGAGGTGGTGGACAAGGTCAACGCCGCCACCGGCCTGGGCAACGCGAAGTTCCTCTGCGACCTCTACCACCTGGCCCGCAACGGCGAGGACCTCGCCGCGGTCATCGACACCTACGCCGACCGGATCGGCCATGTGCAGATCGCCGACACCCCCGCCCGCAACGAGCCGGGCACCGGCGGGCTCGACTTCGAGGACCTGTTCGCCCGCCTCACCGCCGCCGGCTACACCGGCCGGATCGGCCTGGAGTACCGGCCGTCCACCGGGGTCAGCGCCGACAGCTTCGAGTGGCTCGCGCGGGAGCACCGCGCGGCGGCGCTCTGACCGCTCCCCCCGCCCGTCTCCCCGTACCTCCCGCACGCACTCCCGCACACGCAACAGAAGGAACGACGCGATGAGCCGCAAGATCGCCTTCATCGGCCTCGGCATCATGGGCAGCCCGATGGCGGCCAACCTGGTCCGGGCCGGCCACCACGTCACCGGCTTCAACCTCACCCAGCCGCAGATCGACGCCCTGGTCGCGGCCGGCGGCCACGGCGCCACCAGCATCGCCGACGCGGTGAAGGACGCCGAGGTCGTGATCACCATGGTCCCGGCGGACCCGCACGTCGAGCAGGTCGTGCTGGGCGAGGGCGGCGTCCTGGAGAACGCCCGTCCGGGCACCCTCCTCATCGACATGTCGAGCATCACCCCGCAGACCTCGATCAAGGTCGAGGCCGCCGCGAAGGAGAAGGGCGTCCGGGCCCTGGACGCCCCGGTCTCCGGCGGCGAGGCGGGTGCGGTCGAGGCGGTGCTGTCGATCATGGTCGGTGGCGCCGCCGAGGACTTCGCCGAGGCCGAGCCGCTGTTCGCCGCGCTCGGCACCACCGTGGTCCACGTCGGCCCGGCCGGCGCCGGCCAGACCGTCAAGGCCGCCAACCAGCTGATCGTCGCGGTCAACATCCAGGTGCTGGCCGAGGCCGTGGTCTTCCTGGAGAACGCCGGCGTGGACCTCGCCGCGGCGCTCGACGTGCTCGGCGGCGGCCTGGCCGGCTCGACGGTGCTGAACCGCAAGAAGGCCAACATGCTGGACCGCGAGTTCGCCCCCGGCTTCCGGATCGACCTGCACCACAAGGACATGGGCATCGTCACCGACGCCGCCCGCGCCGTCGGTGCGGCGCTGCCGGTCGGCGCGGTCGTCGCCCAGCTGGTCGCCTCCGCCCGCGCCAACGGCGACGGCTCCCTCGACCACTCGGCGCTGCTGCGCGGCGTCGAGCGGCTCTCCGGCCGCGAGGTGAAGTAGGGCCTCCGGGTCCCGCCGGCCGCGAGGCTGAGCAGCCCCGCGGCCCCCCACAGCTCCTCCCGGTGGCGTGTACCTGTCCGGTCGTGCCCGCGCCACCGGGAGGCCGACCGGCGGCCGACGGCCGACGGCGTTCGTC
>NZ_JAXCLC010000070.1:0-50358 GCF_034043715.1 Kitasatospora purpeofusca
CTGGCCCGGCCGGGCCCGACCCCCGTGATTCCCGGGATTCTGCGCTCCTCGAGCCACTTCACACACTTTGCAAAGTGCCCACTTTGCAAAGTGTGTGCGCGGAGGGAGCGAAGGGGCTCAAGGGAGGAGGAGCGAGGGTGCGAGGGAGAACGAGGGGAGAGGGAGTGAGGGAAAACGAGAGGGCGAGCGAGCGAGAGAGGGAGAGGCCGAGGGCGAGGGAGAGGCCGAGGGCGAGGGAGAGGGACGGAGCAAGGAGAGTGCGCCGCCGCCCCCGGAAACCGCGAACGGGAGTGGGAAGTCGGTCGGGCCGACTTCCCACTCCCGCGGCGGGAGGGTGGGGCAGATGGTCTTGGTGCTGTGCGATGTCGGCGGGGCGGGCCGGCCGACATCGCACAGCGGTTCGGGAGCCCGTGGCACGTCCGGTTCCGAGCGGACGTGCCACGGGCGGTCGAGGCGAACCGGCCCGGCGAGGACCGTTCCCGGCGACCCGCCGCTGACCGACGGGCAGCGGTCGGCCGCAGCGGGCCGGGCCGCGACGGTCGGGTCGCGACGGTGCGGGCTACTCCCCCAGCGCGGCGCGCGCGTCCACGAAGGCGGCGACGGCGCGCTCGACGTCCTCGGTGGTGTGGGCCGCGGAGAGCTGGACCCGGATCCGGGCCTGGCCGTGCGGGACCACCGGGTACGAGAAGCCGATCACGTACACGCCGCGCTCCAGCAGCAGCTCGGCGAGCCGGCCGGCCTTCGCCGCGTCGCCGATCATCACCGGCGCGATCGGGTGGTCCCCGGGCAGGATCTCGAAGCCCGCATCGGTCATCTTCGAGCGGAACAGCGCGGTGTTCGCCGCCAGCCGCTCCCGCAGCTCGTTCGAGCTCTCGACGAGGTCCAGGACCTTGAGCGAGGCGGCCGCGATGACCGGCGCGAGCGAGTTCGAGAACAGGTACGGGCGCGACCGCTGGCGCAGCAGCGCGACGATCTCGCGGCGGGCGGCAACGTAGCCGCCGGAGGCGCCGCCGAGCGCCTTGCCGAGGGTGCCGGTGATGATGTCGACCCGGTCCATGACGCCGTGCAGCTCCGGCGTGCCGCGCCCGTTGGCGCCGACGAAGCCGACGGCGTGCGAGTCGTCGACCATGACCATGGCGTTGTAGCGGTCGGCGAGGTCGCAGATCTCGCGCAGCGGGGCGACGTAGCCGTCCATCGAGAAGACGCCGTCGGTGACGATCAGGCGGCGGCGGGCGTCCTGGCTCTCCTTGAGCTGCTGCTCCAGGTCGGCGAGGTCGCGGTTGGCGTAGCGGTGGCGGCGGGCCTTGCACAGGCGGATGCCGTCGATGATGCTCGCGTGGTTGAGGGCGTCGGAGATGACGGCGTCGCGCTCGTCGAGCAGGGTCTCGAAGACGCCGCCGTTGGCGTCGAAGCAGGACGAGTAGAGGATCGTGTCCTCCTGGCCGAGGAACGCGGAGAGGCGGTCCTCCAGCTGCTTGTGCACGTCCTGGGTGCCGCAGATGAAGCGGACGGACGCCATGCCGTAGCCCCAGCGGTCGAGCGCGTCCTTGGCGGCGTCGAGCACCTCGGGGTGGTCGGCGAGGCCGAGGTAGTTGTTGGCGCAGAAGTTGAGGACCTCGCCCGGGGTGCCGCCGCCGGTGACGGTGACGGCGGCGCTCTGCGGGCTGCCGATGACGCGCTCCGGCTTGAAGAGACCGGCCTCACGGATCTCTTCGAGGGTGGCGGCGACCTCGTCGCGCACGTTGTCGAACACAGCTGCTCCTAATCGGATCGTCGGATCGGCGAGGGTGCTCAGGCGGTCCAGTCGAGGATGACCTTGCCGCAGCGGCCGCCGGCCGCCTCGTCGAAGGCGGCCTCGAAGTCGGTGGCGGCGTACCGACCGGTGATCACGGGGCTGAGGTCGAGGCCGCCCTCCAGGAGGACGGACATCGCGTACCAGGTCTCGAACATCTCGCGGCCGTAGATGCCCTTGATGGTGAGCATCGAGGTGACGACGGAGGCCCAGTCGATCGGGAACTGCTCGGCGGGCAGGCCCAGCATGGCGATCTTCCCGCCGTGGGTCATGTTGGCGATCATCGACTGCATCGCCTCGGGGCGGCCGGACATCTCCAGGCCGACGTCGAAGCCCTCGCGCAGGCCGAGCTTCTGCTGGCCCTCCTCGATGGTGTGCTCGGCGACGTTGAGCGCCAGCGTGACACCGACCTTGCGGGCGAGGTCGAGGCGGTAGGGGGAGACGTCGGTGATCATGACGTTGCGGGCGCCGGCGTGCTTGGCGACGGCGGCGGCCATGATGCCGATCGGGCCGGCGCCGGTGACCAGCACGTCCTCGCCGACCAGCGGGAAGGACAGCGCGGTGTGCACGGCGTTGCCGAACGGGTCGAAGATCGCGGCGACGTCGAGGTCGACGGGGACCCGGTGCACCCAGACGTTGGAGGCGGGCAGGGCGACGTACTCGGCGAAGGCGCCGTCGCGGTTGACGCCGAGGCCGACGGTGTTGCGGCAGAGGTGGCGGCGGCCGGCCAGGCAGTTGCGGCACTTGCCGCAGACCAGGTGGCCCTCGCCGCTGACCAGGTCGCCGACGGCGATGTCCGTGACGCCGGCACCGAGCTCGGCGACCTCGCCGACGAACTCGTGGCCCAGCACCAGCGGGGTTCTGATCGCCTGCTGCGCCCAGCCGTCCCACTTGCGGATGTGCAGATCGGTGCCGCAGATGCCGGTGCGCAGCACCTTGATGAGCACCTCGCCGGGGCCGATCGCCGGGGTGGGGACGTCCATCAGCCAGAGTCCCGGCTCGGCCTTCTGCTTGACGAGTGCCTTCACGGCGGTGGCTCCTGACGCACGGTGGGGCGGCCTGCTGTGGGCAGGCCGACGGGGCCCGGCGGTGGCGGCCCCCGGGAGGGCCGGAGGGTGGTGACGGGGCTGGGGTCCTGGTGGCGGTCCTGGCGTCCGTAGTCCGGGCCAGACAGAAATCTGCCTGGTCGGAGGGGGTGCGGTCCATCGAGGAATTCTTAAGGGCCGCGACAGCTGGGCTGAACGATCCTGCCCGAGCTGCGCCCGGGGCCCGTCGCGGCGTGCCGGTCGGCACCCCGACGGCGGAGCGCGCGAGGCGCGCACGGGGCGCGCGGAGCGCCCGCCCGGGGGCCCTCGACGCGCTGGGCGAGGGCCGGCACAGGGCCAGAACAGGGCCGGCACAGGAGGTCCGGCCCGGTCAGTCCCGCCGGACCGCGACGGCGTGCGCCGCCACCGTCGCAGCCCCGAGCAGGGCCGCCGCGAGCGCGAGCAGCAGAACGGTGGAGCCGACCAGTTCCGCCGACCGGTGGTGGCCGGAGAGCCGGGTGAGCAGGAGGTTCACCGGCGGCAGGCCCTTGCCGAGGGTCAGGACGAGCAGCAGCGCGAGGGCGAGCAGCAGCCCGTGCCCGGGCCGCCGGACCACCGGCCGGGCGGCGAGCAGGCCGACGGCGGCGCCCGTGCAGGCGCAGGTGAGCTGGGCCTCGGCGCCCAGGAGCAGGTCGGCGCCGGTGGGACTGTGGTTGCCGACGAGGAGCGGCAGGACCAGGCCGAGGGCGGTGAGGGGCAGGCAGACCGCCAGCGCGGCGAGGACGGTCCCGGTGACCAGCCGCCGGTGACTGCCGGTGGCGGTCGCCAGCACGGCCCGGTGGGGTGGGTCGTCGAGTGCGGCGAGCGCCATGGTGAGCCAGGTGGCGGCGAGCAGCATCGCCAGGCCGGCGGCGGCGTGGGTGGCGGTGAGCGGGCCGGTGTCGTTGCTGGTGAGCACGGTGACGAGGGCGGTGAACAGGAGCAGCGGGGCGAGGTAGCGCTGGGAGAGCAGCAGGGTGGTGAGTCGGTAGCGGACGAGGGCGGTCATCGGGCGGTGGTCCTCGGGGTGGGTGCGGTGGCGGGTCGGGGCTCGGGCCGGGGCTCCGACCGGGGCTCGGGCCGGGTGACGGCTCGTACGGACCAGTGGTCGCGGAGTGCGGCGAGCAGGACGGCGTCGGTCCTGGACTGGTCGACCCGCAGGTGGAGTTCGGCCCCTCGGCGCTCGGCGGCGAGGACCCCGGGAAGGTCAAGGACCCCGGGAAGGTCGAGCGCCCCGGGAAGGTCAAGGGCCTCGGGAAGGCCGAGCGCCCCGGGAAGGTCGGCCTCGGCGGCGCCGCCCGGGCGGGCGAGGACGACCACGGCGGCCGGGACCGGCGTGCCCGGGGCGGGGTCGGCGCGGCGGGTGACCCGTCCGCCGGCGACGGTGTGCACGGCGGTGGCGTGCGTCCGGGCGAGGGCCTCGCGGTGGTCCGTGAACACCACCGCCCCGCCGGCGGCGGCCGTCTCGGCGACGATCCCGGCGAGCGCGGTGTGGGCGGAGGCGTCGAGGCCGGACCACGGTTCGTCGAGGACGAGCAGGTCGGGCGGTACGAGCAGGGCCTGCGCGAGCGCGACCTTCTGGGCGTTGCCCTTGGAGAGGGTGCGAAGTGCCGCGTCCGGGCCGTCGGGGAGGGTGAGCCGTTCCAGCAGTCGGCCGGCGCGGGTCCGGGCGGTGGCGGTGGGCAGGCCGCGGATTCGGCCGAGGTGGGTGAGGTAGGCGATGGCGGTGAGGCGTTCGGGGGCGGTGAAGCGGTCGGGGACGTAGCCGACGGCGGCCCCTCGGGCCGTGACCGGTCCGGTGCGGCGGCCGGTGGTGGGGCGGGCGAGGCCGGCCAGGATCCGTAGCAGGGTGGACTTGCCGGAGCCGTTGGCGCCGAGGACGGCGAGGACGTCGCCGGGCGCGAGGCTCAGCTCGACGTCGCGCAGGATCCAGCGGCCCCGTCCGTAGCGTTTGCCCACGGCTTCGCAGTGCAGCAGCACCTCGGTGTTCCCCTTCGTCGGTCGGGCGGTGCGCACCCTACGCGGCCGCCGGTAGGGGGCGGGTATGGTGCGGGCCGCGCCGGTGGTGGCGCGACCGGGCCGGGCCGGGCGGCTGACGGTCGGCTGACGGGTGGGTCCGTTCGGGCCAGTGGGCCGCCGCAGGGCGCGCGGTGCCGGCGACCGGCGCATACGGTGGCGATCGCTCCCCCTTGCGGGCCCGTGGAGCGTTGCTCCGGGCCCGTCCGGCCCAGAGAGGCGCCTCGACGATGACGAATCACGACCGCGTGCCGAATCGTGTGACGACGGCCCGAGCCACCACCCCATGCCGCCCGGGTGCGGCCCGCCCGGCCGCGGCCCGGCCCGCCCCGGTGGCGCTCGCGCTGGCGCTGGCCGGGCTGCTGGCCTCCGCCGGGTGTTCGGGCGGCGCGTCCACCGGCTCGCCGGCGGCCGGGGCGGTGACGGCCGTCCCGGCGGCGCTCAGCCCCTCGGCCTCGGCTTCGGGCCCGAGCGCGAGCGCGACTCCGCTCAGCCCCTCGCCGACCACCCCCACCACGCCCCCGGGCGCCTCGGCGGGCCCGACCGCGCTGCCGCTGACGCCGGACGTGACGGCCCGGCTGGACACCGCGGTGCAGCGGGTGCTGACGGAGGCCTCGGTGCCGGGGGTGATCGTCAACCTGTCGACGCCGCAGGGCGAGTACCTGAAGGCCTTCGGCGTCTCCGACAAGGTCGCGGGCACGGCGATGGTGACCGGGCTCAACATGCGGATCGGCAGCGAGACGAAGACCTTCACCGTCACCGGTCTGCTGCGGCTGGTCGACCAGGGCAAGGCGGGGCTGGACGACCCGATCGGCAAGTACGTCTCGGGGGTGCCGAACGGTGGCACGATCACCCTGCGCCAGCTGTCCGACATGCGCAGCGGCCTGTTCTCGTACACCCAGGACGAGGACTTCGTGGCGGCGCTCCAGGCGGATCCGCAGCGCTCGTTCACGCCGGACCAGTTGCTCGGGTACGCGTTCAAGCACCCGGTGAACTTCGCCCCGGGGGCGGAGTTCGACTACTCCAACACCAACACGGTGCTGATCGGGAAGGTGATCGAGAAGCTGGGCGGGCAGCCGCTCGGCGACTTCCTGAAGAAGGAGGTGTTCGACCCGGCGGACCTGGGCCGGACGCTGTTCCCGATGGGCAACGCGTTCCCGCAGCCGCATGCCCGCGGCTACACCAACCAGACGGCGGACGGGACGATCGCGGACGCCACCGACTGGAACCCGTCCTGGGGTTGGGCCGCGGGGGCGATGATCTCGGACCAGGCGGACATGAAGAAGTGGGCCAGGGTGCTGGCCACCGGCACCCTGCTGACCCCGCAGACGCAGGCGCAGCGGCTCCAGCCGCAGCCCTCGCCGGTGCCGGACACCTGGTACGGGCTGGGGGTGTTCTACAACCACGGGTGGATCGGGCACAACGGCTCGCTGCCGGGGTACCAGACGGTGGCGGTGTATCTGCCGTCCGCGCAGGCTTCGTTGGTGGTGCTGCTGAACACCGACATCCCGTACAAGGGGTCGGCGCCGTCGACGCTGTTCGCGAAGGCGGTCACGGAGATCGTCTCGCCCGGGAACGTCTACGACCTGCCGGCGGCCCCGGCGGGCGGGGACGAGCCCTCGGCGACGGGCGACGCGTCGGTGTCGACCTCGGTGACGCCGCCGGTGCCGTCGGCGGCGTGACCGGGCTGACCCGAGCCGGCGCTGACTGAACGGGCCGGCTCGGGCGGCCCCGGGCGGGCCGGCTCGGGCGGCCCCGGGCGGGCTCGGCGGCCGTCAGCCCCCGAGCACCTTCGCCAGGTCGTAGGAGACCGGCTCCTCCAACTGCTCGTACGTACAGCTCTCCGGCGTGCGGTCCGGGCGCCAGCGGCGGAACTGCGCGGTGTGCCGGAAGCGGGTGCCCTCCATGTGGTCGTAGGCGACCTCGACGACGCGTTCGGGGCGCAGCGGCACCCAGGAGAGGTCCTTCTTCCCGGTCCAGCGGCTCTGCGCGCCGGGGAGTCTGGCGTCGGCCTGGGCGGCCTCGTCGGCCCAGGCCGCCCAGGGGTGGCCGGCGAGGTCGGTGGTGCGCAGCGGCGCCAGTTCGTCGGCGAGTTCGCGGCGGCGGGCCATGGTGAAGGCGGCGCAGACGCCGACGTGCTGGAGCCGGCCGTCGGCGTCGTGGATCCCTAGCAGCAGGGAGCCGACGACGGGTCCGCTCTTGTGCTCGCGGTAGCCGGCGACCACGCAGTCGGCCGTGCGCTCGTGCTTGATCTTGTACATGGCGCGTTCGCCGGGCCGGTAGGGCTGGTCGAGCGGTTTGGCGACGATCCCGTCCAGGCCGGCGCCCTCGTACTGGGCGAACCAGGTCTCGGCGAGGTCCCGGTCGGTCGCGGCGGGGGCGGTGAAGACGGGGTCGGCGGCGTCGGCGAGGGCCGTTTCGAGGGCGGTGCGGCGGGCCGCGAGCGGCTGGTCGAGCAGGGACTCGTCGCCGAGGGCGAGCAGGTCGAAGGCGACGAAGGAGGCGGGGGTGCGTTCGGCGAGCAGGTCGACCCGGCTGGCGGCGGGGTGGATGCGTTCGAGGAGTTCCTCGAAGCGCAGCCGGCCGTCGCGGGCGATCACCACCTCGCCGTCGAGGACGCAGCGCGGGGGTGTTTCGCGGCGCAGGGCCGTGACGAGTTCGGGGAAGTAGCGGGTGAGGGGTTTGCCGGTGCGGCTGCCGATCTCGACCTCGTCCCCGTCGCGGAAG
The DNA here is from genome assembly GCF_034043715.1 of Kitasatospora purpeofusca. Classification (GTDB taxonomy): domain Bacteria; phylum Actinomycetota; class Actinomycetes; order Streptomycetales; family Streptomycetaceae; genus Kitasatospora; species Kitasatospora purpeofusca_A. Next base: position 7,600 of record NZ_JAXCLC010000070.1, read on the forward strand.
ACGATGGCGCGGAAGCCGTCCCATTTGGGCTCGTACTGCATGCCGGGCGGGATCTTCGCGACGGATTTGGCGAGCATCGGGGCGACGGGCGGCATCACGGGCAGGTCCATGCTGCCGATCCTCGCGCCGACGCGGTCCGGACGCGCGGCGGCGCGCGGGCCGGGCGGGCCGCGCGGGCCGGGCGGGCCGGACGGGCGCCCAGGTCAGGACAGGCGCGGCGGGCGGCGCGCGCTTAGCGTGAGTGGCATGGGCTCTGCCGTGGAACTGGATGTCGCCGGGCGCACCGTCCGGCTGTCGAATCCCGACAAGGTGTACTTCCCGGAGCGCGGCTTCACCAAGCTGGACGTCGCCGAGTACTTCCTCGCGGTCGCGGACGGGGTGCTGCGCGGGCTGCGGGACCGGCCGACCACGCTGCAGCGGTTCCCGGACGGGGTGGAGGGCGAGTTCTTCTACCAGAAGCGGGCCCCGAAGGGCCTGCCGGACTGGCTGCCGACCGCGCGGATCTCCTTCCCGAGCGGGCGGTCGGCGGACGAGATCTGTCCGACCGAGCCGGCGGCGGTGCTGTGGGCGGCGAACCTCGGCTGTCTGACCTTCCACCCGTGGCCGGTGCGCAGTTCGGACACCGATCACGTGGACGAGCTGCGGATCGACCTGGACCCGCAGCCGGGCACGGACTTCCGGGACTCGGTGCGGGTCGCGCACGAGCTGCGGGCCGTCCTGGAGGAGCACGGGCTGCGGGGGTGGCCGAAGACCTCGGGCGGGCGCGGGGTGCACGTGTACGTGCCGCTGGTGCCGGAGTGGACGTTCACCGACGGGCGGCACGCGGTGATCGCGCTGGGCCGGGAGTTGGAGCGGCGGCTGCCGGGGCGGGTGACCACGGCGTGGTGGAAGGAGGAGCGCGGGGAGCGGATCTTCGTCGACTACAACCAGATGGCGCGGGACCGGACGATCGCCTCCGCCTATTCGCTGCGGGCCCGGCCGCGGGCGACGGTGTCGACCCCGTTGTCGTGGGAGGAGCTGGACGACGCGCTGCCGGAGGACTTCGATCTGCGGACGGTGCCGGCCCGGTTCGCGGAGCTGGGCGATCCGCACGCGGGGATGCGGGGCGAGGTGTTCCGGCTGGAGGGGCTGCTGGAGCTGTACGAGCGGCAGATCGCGGACGGCGCGCACGGCGAGTTGCCGTATCCGCCGGACCACCCGAAGGCGGCGGGCGAGCCGACCCGGGTGCAGCCGAGCCGGGCCCGGAAGAAGGCGTGAACAGAAGACGTGAACAGAAGACCTGGGCAGACCTGGGCAGAGGTTCCGAGCACAGGGCCCGAGCGGGAGCCGCGAGGGCCCCGGTCCCCCGCCGGAGCACCCCGTTCCGGGTGTGACGTGGTCACGTAGGCTGGTCGCCCACGAAGATCACCAAGGGGCGGGGAACGATGGCTGCACGGGGGCTGCGGGAGATTCTGGCGGACGCGGGGGGCGGGGTGTTCCCGCCGTCGGACGGATCGGTGACGGTGGTGCCGCAGCCGTCGCCGCGCGAGGCGGGGGTGCTGTCGTTCTCCGCGCACGCGGTGGTGTTCACCGACGAGGACCCGGACTGGGTGCGGGCGACGCTGGCGGCCACGCCGAGCGACCCGCTGGCCGCACCGCTGTGCCCGCCGTTCCTGACCGCGCTGGCCCGCCGCACCGGTCGGGAGAACGGCAACATCGACCTTCTGACGGTGGCCGACCGCCTGCCCGGCGGGCCGCCGCTGCCACTCGTCCCGGTCGCGGACCTGGAGCATCCCCGGGTGGTGCGGGCGCTGCGCTACCGCGAGGACGTGCGGGTCTTCGAGGCCGAGGGCGGGAGCGGGGTCCTGGTGCTGGGGCGCGGTGTCGCCGGGCGCTGGGAGTGTTCGATCGAGGTCGGTCCGGCGGCCCGCGGCCGGGGCCTGGGGCGGGCGCTGGCGCTCGCGGCCCGGCACCTCGTCCCGCAGGGCGATCTGGTCTGGTCCCAGCAGGCGCCGGGCAATGCGACGAGCGTGCGGGCCTTCCAGGCGGCCGGCTACCGGCCGGTCGGCGCGGAGACGCTGCTGGTGGTGGGACGGCCGTGAAGGATCGCGCGGCCACGACGGCCCCCATGACGGCCCCCATGACTGCCCCCGCGACGGACCCTGTGGCGGCCCCGGCGACGGTGGAGGCCCTCGCCGCCGTCCCCGAGGAGGTGCGGGCCCGGCTGGTGACCCGCTTCGGGCCGGGCGCCCGGGAGTGGTGCGCGGAGCTGCCACGGCTGGTGGACGGGCTGGCCGGGCGCTGGGGGCTGGCGGTGCGGGCGGCCGGCGGGGGCGGCACCTCGCGGGTCTTCCGCTGCGAGCGGTCGGCCGACGGTGCGGCGGTGTGGCTCAAGCTGACGCCGGACGCCGAGGTGGCCCGGCAGGAGGCGGTGGCGCTGACCGCGTGGCGGGAGGTGCCGTCGGTGGTGGGGCTGCTGGCGGAGGACGTCGGGGCCGGGGCGCTGCTGCTGGCGGACGTCCGGCCGGGGACGACGCTGCGCGAGTCCGGTTGGCGGCCGGCGGAGGTGGCGGGGATGCTGGCCGGGATGCGCTCGGTGCCCGCGCCGCCCCGCGCGGCCCTGCCGTCCCTGGCGGAGCGGCTGGACTTCCTGTTCGACCTTACCGAGCGGCGGGCCCCCGGGGTGTCGACGGCGGGCGCCCGGGCCCTGGCCCGCGAGCTGACCGGCGACGGCGGCCCGGTCGGGCTGGTGCACGGCGACCTTCACCCGGCCAATGTGCTGCTCGGCCCGGCCGGGACGGTGGCGATCGACCCGCGCGCCTGCCTGGGCGACCCGGACTTCGACCTGGTCGACTGGGCTCTCGACGGTGTGGCCGGTCCGACGGCCCTGTCCGCCCGGATCGCCGAACTGACCGCGCTGGTCGCGGGCGCGGACGCGGACCGCGTCCTCGCCTGGTGCCGGGCGGCGGCCGTCCTGATCGCCGCGCCGCGCGTCGCCGCCGGCCGCGCGGACGCCGGCACGGCGTTCCTGCGGGAGCTGGCGGGGCTGTAGCGGCGCCGGCGTCAGCCGACGGAGGGTCCTCTCCGGGCGGAGAGCCCTCGCCGGGCGGAGGGGCCGGGACGCCCGGCGATCCCCTGCCCTCCGCCCGCCGGGGGCCGCGGGCGGTGGTTCGCCGCGTCCTCCAGCTCCCGCCGGAGGTCTGCCAGGATCGTGGAGCCCGGCCGGAAGTCGTACGACTCCAGGCCCGGAAGGTCGAGGTCCCTGCGGAGCGCCGCGACCGCGAGGTCACGCCACCCGGAGAGCTCCTCGGGGCGCGGGCCGCCGTCCCGTGCCCAGCGCCGGCAGCAGTGCCGCAGACCGAGGACGGCGCCCCGCGCGGTGGCGGTCGCGCACATGCCGCCCGGCCCGTAGAACCAGCCGTTGAGCGCCACCGCCAGCTGCCCCGCCGCCTCGGCGGTGAGCGGGGAACCGGCGGCGTGCGACAGTCCGCCCAGAATGCGGAACACCTCCGGGTAGGACTCCAGCCGGGCCCTGTGGAGTTCCAGCGCCCAGCCGGACTTGAGGTCGGTCAGCCACCGGGCTCGTTCCCGCCGCTGCTGCGCGAGGGTCAGTGCCGCGCCGACGGCGGCCACCAGCAGGGCGACGAGCCCGGACAGCAGGGCTGTGACGATCTGCTCGCTCATGGCCCCCGCCCCGGTCGCCGACCGTCCGACGGGCCCATGATGGCAGCCCGACGGGCCGTCAGCAGCCCTTTGCCGGAAGCCGCTTGCCGGAAGCCGCTTTCCCGGGCCGGGCCGGGGTCAGGGCGGGAGGGTCAGCCGGCCGTGCGGGCGCCCTCCGGGGCCGTGGCCGCGATGGTGCGGACGGCCTCGGCGATCTGCTCGTCCGTCAGGTCGCCGCGCGCGGTCAGCCGCAGCCGGGAGACGCCGTCCGGGACGGACGGGGGGCGGAAGCAGCCGACGGCGAGACCGGCCCGGCGGCAGTCGGCGGCCCAGCCGACGGCGGCCTCGGGGCCCGGGGCGCGGACGGACACCACGGCCGCGTCGGGCGTGGAGGCGTGCAGGCCGGCGGCGGTGAGGCGGGCGGCCAGGGCGCGGGCCACCTCCCGGGCGCGCTCGGCGCGGTGGGGTTCGGCGCGCAGCAGCCGCAGTGCGCCGAGGGCGGCACCGGCGGCGGCGGGGGCGAGGCCGGTGTCGAAGATGAAGGTGCGGGCGGTCTCGGTGAGGTGGCGGACGACCCGGCGGGGGCCGAGCACGGCGCCGCCCTGGGAGCCCAGCGACTTCGACAAGGTGACGGTGGTGACCAGGTCGGGCGCGCCGGCGAGACCGGCGGCGGCCGGGGCGCCGCTGCCGCCGGGGCCGAGGACGCCCAGGCCGTGCGCGTCGTCGACGAGCAGCGCGGCGCCGAACCTCCGGGTGGTGGCGGCGAGTTCGGCGAGCGGGGCGGCGTTGCCGTCGACCGAGAAGACCGAGTCGGTGACCATCAGCGCCCGGGGCCGCTCACGCCCGGCGAGGATCCCGGCGACGGCGCGCGGGTCGCTGTGCGGGGCCCGGTGGACGTCCGCCCGGGCGAGCCGGCAGCCGTCGATCAGTGAGGCGTGGTTGTAGGCGTCGGACACGATCAGGGTGTCCGGGTCGGTGAGCGCGGTGAGCGCGGCCAGGTTGGCGGTGTAGCCGGAGGAGAAGACGAGGGCGGCCTCGGCCCCGCAGAAGTCGGCGAGTTCCTGCTCCAGCTCGGTGTGCAGCGCGGTGGTCCCGGTCACCAGCCGGGAGCCGGTCGCACCGGCGCCCCAGCGCAGCGCGGCATCGGCGGCGGCGGCGGTGACGGTGGGGTGGCGGGTCAGGCCGAGGTAGTCGTTCCCCGCGAGGTCGAGCACCGGATCGTCGGCGGGGCGGCTGCGCAGCGTCCGGGTGAGCCCGGCGCGGGCCCGCTGCTCCGCGGTCTCGTCGAGCCAGTCGAAGACGGCGCCGGGAGCGAGGGTGCGCGGCTCGGGCGCGGTGCGATTGACCATGCCCGGCACTCTGGCACGGCGGACGCGCGCCGGGCAATGTGCGCCGGGCCACGCGGCCGGCTCGGATTCACCGGACGGCCGTCGTACCGGCAGGTCGTCGTGGGTGGGCCCCGGCCGGCGGGGCACCGGGGGGCGCCGCGGTCCGGGAGGCGCCGCGGTCCGGGAGGCGCACGTCCGGCCGGCCCGGCGGATCGCCGCGGTCGCGGTCGACCGGGAGGGCTGCCGCGGCACCGGCCCTGGCAGCCGAGCCGCCCACCGTGCCCGCGCCGTGAGCGGGCGCCGCCCGTGCCGTGAGCGGGCGCCGGAACCGGGTGGCGTCCCCGGGCTTTGCCGGGGGTGGCGGCGAGCAGGCAAGATAGGGCGGTGACCCTCCTTGATCTGATGCCGAAGCCCGCCACGCCCGACGCGCTGTACGAGACGTTCGCCGCCTGGGCGGAGGAGCGCGGGATCTCGCTGTACCCGGCGCAGGAGGAGGCGCTGATCGAGCTGGTGTCGGGGAACAACGTCATCCTGGCGACGCCGACGGGCTCGGGGAAGAGCCTGGTCGCGGCGGGCGCGCACTTCGCGGCGCTCGCGGAGGGGAAGCGGACGTTCTACACGGCGCCGATCAAGGCGCTGGTGTCGGAGAAGTTCTTCGACCTGGTGAAGATGTTCGGGACCGAGCAGGTCGGCATGATGACGGGTGACGCCTCGGTGAACCCGACGGCGCCGATCATCTGCTGCACGGCGGAGGTGCTGGCGCAGATCGCGCTGCGCGACGGCACCCGGGCCGATGTCGGCCAGGTGGTCATGGACGAGTTCCACTTCTACGCGGAGCCGGACCGCGGCTGGGCCTGGCAGATCCCGCTGCTGGAGCTGCCGCAGGCGCAGTTCCTGCTGATGTCGGCGACGCTGGGCGACGTGCGGCGGTTCGAGGAGGACCTCAACCGGCGCACCGGCCGGCCGACGACGGTGGTGCGCAACACGACGCGTCCGGTGCCGCTGTTCTACGAGTACCGCCGCACCACCATGCACGACACGCTGGAGGAGCTGCTGCAGACCGGCCAGGCGCCGGTGTATGTCGTGCACTTCACCCAGAAGGAGGCGGTGGACCGCGCGCAGTCGCTGATGAGCATCAACATGTGCTCGAAGGCGGAGAAGGACGCCATCGCCGACCTGATCGGGAACTTCCGCTTCACCACCAAGTTCGGCCGCAACCTGTCGCGTTTCGTCCGGCACGGGATCGGTGTGCACCACGCGGGCATGCTCCCCAAGTACCGGCGGCTGGTCGAGCGGCTCGCCCAGGCGGGTCTGCTGAAGGTGATCTGCGGGACGGACACGCTCGGTGTGGGTGTCAATGTGCCGATCCGCACGGTGCTGTTCACCGCGCTGTCGAAGTACGACGGGCAGCGGGTGCGGATCCTGCGCGCCCGGGAGTTCCACCAGATCGCCGGACGGGCCGGACGGGCCGGGTTCGACACCGTGGGCCAGGTGGTGGCGCAGGCGCCCGAGCACGTCATCGAGAACGACAAGGCCGTCGCCAAGGCGGGCGACGACCCCAAGAAGAAGCGGAAGATCGTCCGCAAGAAGGCGCCGGAGGGCTTCGTCGGCTGGTCGGAGGAGACCTTCCAGAAGCTGATCGCCGCCGACCCGGAGCCGCTGGTCTCCCGGTTCAAGGTGACCCACGCGATGCTGCTGTCGGTGATCGCGCGGCCGGGCAACGCCTTCGAGGCGATGCGCAAGCTGCTCACCGACAACCACGAGGACCGGGCCGCGCAGCGCCGGCACATCCGCACCGCGATCGCCATCTTCCGCTCGCTGCTGGAGGGCGGCGTGGTGGAGCGGCTGCCGGAGCCGGACGCCGAGGGTCGGATCGTGCGCCTCACCCTGGACCTCCAGGAGAACTTCGCGCTCAACCAGCCGCTGTCCACCTTCGCCCTGGCCTCCTTCGAACTGCTCGACCCGACCGAGCCGTCCTTCGCGATGGACGTGGTGTCGGTGGTCGAGGCGACCCTCGACGACCCGCGGCAGATCCTCGCCTCGCAGCAGAACAAGGCGCGCGGCGAGGCCATCGGCGAGATGAAGCGCGACGGCATCGAGTACGAGGAGCGGATGGAGCGGCTCCAGGAGATCACCTATCCGAAGCCGCTGGAGGAACTCCTCACCCACGCCTACGAGGTGTACCAGCGGGCGCACCCGTGGATCGGCGACCACCAGCTCCAGCCGAAGTCGGTGGTGCGGGACCTCTACGAGCGGGCGATGACCTTCTCGGACTACGTCGGCCACTACGAGCTGGCCCGCACCGAGGGCATCGTGCTGCGCTACCTGGCCGGCGCGTTCAAGGCGCTGGAGCAGACCGTGCCCGAGGACGTGAAGACCGACGACCTCAAGGACATCATCGCCTGGCTGGGCGAGCTGGTCCGCCAGGTCGACTCCAGCCTGCTGGACGAGTGGGAGCAGTTGGCCAACCCGACCGGGCCGCAGACCGCCGAGGTGGTGCTGGACGACAAGCCGGCGCCGGTGACGGCGAACGCGCGGGCGTTCCGGGTGCTGGTGCGCAACGAGATGTTCCGCCGGGTCGAGCTGTGCGCGCTGGAGCACTACGACGCGCTGGGCGCGCTGGACGGCGAGTACGGCTGGGACGCGGACCGCTGGGCGGACGCCATGGACGGGTACTGGGAGGAGTACGACGACCTGGGCACCGGTCCGAACGCGCGCGGCCCGAAGATGCTGATCATCGAGCAGGACGACTCGGCCTGGCGGGTGCGGCAGATCTTCGACGACCCGGCGGGCGACCACGACTGGGGCATCAGTGCCGAGGTCGACCTCTTCGGCTCGGACGAGGAGGGCCGCGCGGTGCTGCGGGTCACCGCCGTGGACCGGCTGGGCGGCTGACGAACGGTGGCCGGCGGACGGTGGCTGACGGCCCGTCAGTAGCCCTGCCTGGCTGAGGAATCGGCGGGAGGGGCGGGCCGCGGCCCGCCCCTCCCCCGTTCGGTCCGGGCTGCTACATCCAGACGAACGGCGCGCCCGCGCTGTGCGAGACGGCCCGGGTGGCCTCGTCGAGCAGCTGGTCGAGGCCGGCGGTGCTCGCCGAGGGCACCGGGAGCGGACTCGCCGGGGGGACGGTCGCGCCGACGGTGGGCGAGGCGCTGCCGGTGCCGGGCGCGGCGGGAGTGGTTGCGGGGGCCGCGGGCGTGGTTGCGGGCGCCGCGGGGGCGGTGGCCCCGCCGCCGGGGTACATCTCGGCGGGCCGCGAACTGGCCACCGTCACGTAGTGGCCGACGAGTTCGACCCGCGGCTCGATGGCGGGCCGGGCCACGCCGGCCGGCAGCACGGGCGCGGCGGAGGCGTCCGGGAGGATGAAGGCGACCGCGCCGGACTTGGCGCGCAGCGCCTCGGCGGCGCGGGACGCGGCCGGGGCGTCGGTGAAGCGCAGCAGGGTGACGCTGCTCAGCACGGGCTTGTCCTGGGCGGTGAAGCTGACCGCGAGGTAGCCCTTGCAGCCGGCTTCGCGCAGCAGGTCCAGGGCACGGTCCTGGAGCACCTCGGTGCAGTTGTCGCCGCGCCGCACGCCGGAGCGCTTGCCCTTGTAGGAGCCGGACTCCACGATCCGCTGGGCGGGGAAGTAGGCCTCGACGTCGAGGGCCTCGGGGTCGACGAGCGTGCGCTGCGGCGGGTCGCCGACGATCGGCGGGGTCTTGGACGCCTCCTTGCTGGAGGGGCCGAGCCCGGGTATGTAGTCGCCGGGCGTGGGGCGGGTGACGATCCAGCCGCCGGCCGCGGCCACACCGGCGACGGTGACCCAGCCGACGACCCGTCGGGCCGTCAGGCGTCTTGGCCGGTACGCCCCGTCCGGCCGTTCGGACACGTCGTGCGCCGGCCGCTCCGCCGGTGATTCTGCCGATGACGGGGCGCGCTCCCCCTGCGTGGTCATGCGGCCGATTGTATGCAGGTCACGAGTGGTGGAGATCACGGGGGCGGGACGGCGGCCGGGACGGCGGGAAGGGCGCCGGGAGGTCCCTCGACGAGGGCCTCGGGAGGGGGCGCGGAAGGGCCCTCGGGAGTGGCCGCGAAAGGGCCTGCGGGAGGCCCGCCGGGCGCCCTCGCCCGCGCCGTGACCGGCGCCACTACCGTGAGCTTCGACACTGTGACAACTCGCACATCCTCCCCGGGATCTTCTGGTGGGTTTCCTCTGGCGTCCGTCGCGGCCCAGCAGGCAGGATCAGGCCCATGGATCTGCTCGATACCCTCACCGCCAAGGGCCTGCGTGGGGAGACCCCCACCCGCGAGGAGGCGCTCGCCGTCCTCGCCACCACCGACGACGAGCTGCTCGACGTGGTCGCGGCCGCCGGGCGGGTGCGCCGGCGGTGGTTCGGCCGCCGGGTCAAGCTCAACTACCTGGTGAACCTGAAGAGCGGGCTGTGCCCGGAGGACTGCTCCTACTGTTCGCAGCGGCTGGGCTCCAAGGCCGAGATCCTGAAGTACACCTGGCTCAAGCCGGGCCAGGCCGCCGAGGCGGCGAAGGCCGGCGTGTCGGGCGGCGCCAAGCGGGTCTGCCTGGTGGCGAGCGGCCGCGGCCCGACGGACCGTGACATCGACCGGGTGACCGACACCGTCGCGGCCATCAAGGACGCCGACCCGGCGGTGGAGATCTGCGCCTGCCTCGGCCTGCTCTCCGACAACCAGGCGGAGCGGCTGAAAGCGGCCGGTGTCGACGCCTACAACCACAACCTGAACACCTCCGAGGGCACCTACGGCGACATCGCCACCACCCACACCTACGCGGACCGGGTGGACACCGTGCAGAAGGCGCACGGCGCCGGCCTGTCGGCCTGCTCGGGCCTGATCGCGGGCATGGGCGAGAGCGACGAGGACCTGGTGGACGTGGTCTTCGCGCTGCGCGAGCTGGGCTCCGACTCGGTGCCGGTGAACTTCCTCATCCCGTTCGAGGGCACCCCGCTGGCGAAGGAGTGGAACCTCTCCCCGCAGCGCTGCCTGCGGATCCTCGCCATGGTGCGGTTCGTGAACCCCGACACCGAGGTGCGGATCGCGGGCGGCCGCGAGGTGCACCTGCGCAGCATGCAGCCGCTGGGCCTGCACCTCGCCAACTCCATCTTCCTGGGCGACTACCTGACCAGCGAGGGCCAGGCCGGGCAGACCGACCTCGACATGATCGCGGACGCCGGCTTCGAGGTCGAGGGCATGGGCGAGAGCACCCTGCCCCGTCACCGGGCGGACGTCGCGGCGGCGGCCGGCGGTTGCGGGACCGGTACCGCGGGCGGCGCGGGCGGCGGCTGCGGCCCGGCCGCCGTGCCCGGCGAGGACGCGGACACCGCCGCCGTCGGCGGCGGCTGCGGGACGGGCGGCGGCTGCGGCCCCTGCGGCGGCCACGGGCACGCGGCGCCGGCGGCGACCGCCGACCAGGCTGCCGGTCAGACCGCTGACCAGGCCACCGGCGGGACCGCTGACCAGGCCACCGGCGGGACCGCGGCGGGCGCCGACGAGGTGCGCACCGACCTGGTGCGGGTCCGCCGCCGCGGCGCCGGCACCGAACTGGCGCCCAACGCCTGACACCCCGGCCCCCGGCCCCGACCGCACCCCTCGGAAAGTCCTCTCCCCATGACCCAGCTGTCCACCGACACCCTGATAGCGCTCGACCGGGCGCACGTCTGGCACCCGTACGGGCCGATGCCCGGCACCGCCACCCCGTACGTGGTGGAGTCCGCCTCCGGCGTCCGGCTGCGGCTGGCCGCGCCGGTCGCGGGCGGGCGGCGCGAGCTGGTGGACGGCATGTCGTCCTGGTGGGCGGCGATCCACGGGTACGGGCACCCGGTGCTGGACGAGGCGGTACGCGGGCAGCTGGGCCGGATGAGCCATGTCATGTTCGGCGGGCTCACCCACGAGCCCGCCGTCCGGCTGGCGGCCACCCTGGTGGAGATCACCCCGGAGCCGCTGCGGCACGTGTTCCTCGCCGACTCGGGCTCGGTGGCCGTCGAGGTCGCGATGAAGATGTGCCTGCAGTACTGGCAGTCCGTGGGGCGGCCCGAGAAGCGGCGGCTGCTCACCTGGCGCGGCGGCTACCACGGGGACACCTTCCATCCGATGTCGGTGTGCGACCCGGAGGGCGGCATGCACCAGCTGTGGGGTGGGGTGCTGCCCCACCAGCTGTTCGCCGCCGAGCCGCCGGCCGGCTTCGACGCCCCGCTCGACGACGCGTACGTCCGGGCCTTCGAGGACCTGGTGGAGCGCCACGCCGGCGAGCTGGCGGCGGTGATCGTGGAACCGGTGGTGCAGGGCGCCGGCGGAATGCGCTTCCACTCCCCGGCCTACCTCCGGATGCTGCGCGAACTGTGCGACCGGCACGGGGTGTTGCTCGTCTTCGACGAGATCGCCACCGGCTTCGGCCGCAGCGGCGAGCTGTTCGCCGCCGACCACGCGGGCGTCGCCCCGGACGTGATGTGCCTCGGCAAGGCGCTGACCGGCGGCTACCTCACCATGGCGGCCACCCTGTGCACGGCGGAGATCGCGGACGGTATCAGCCGCGGCACGGTGCCGGTGCTGGCCCACGGGCCGACGTTCATGGGCAACCCGCTGGCGGCGGCGGTCGCCAACGCCTCGATCGACCTGCTGCTCGGGCAGGACTGGGCGACCGAGGTCAAGCGGATCGGCACCGGGCTGAGCGCGGGCCTGGCGGACGCCGCCGCGCTGCCGGGCGTGAAGGACGTCCGGGTGCTCGGCGCGATCGGCGTCGTGCAGCTGGACCACCCGGTGGACATGGCGGCGGCGACCGAGGCCGCCGCGCGGGAGGGCGTCTGGCTGCGCCCGTTCCGGGACCTCGTCTACACCATGCCGCCGTACATCACCGGTGACGAGGACGTGGCGCGGATCGCCTCGGCCGTCACGGCGGCGGCTGCCGCCGGATGAGCGCGGCGGCGGACCGGGACGGAAGCGGGACCGGGAACGGAACGGGAACGGGAACGGGAACGGGAACGGAAGCATGGGCAGGGACGGGGACATGAGCAGGGACGCGGGCAAGGACGTGGGCAGGGACACGGACGCGGCGGCGGGCGGACGCGTCGTCTTCGTGACCGGGACCGGCACCGAGGTCGGCAAGACCGTCACCACGGCGGCCGTCACGGCCGGCGCCCTGCGGGCCGGTCTGCGGGTCGCGGTGCTCAAGCCCGGCCAGACCGGGGTCGCCCCCGACGAGGCGGGCGACGCCGAGGAGGTCCGCCGGCTGGCCGGGCCTGCGGCGCCGCACCCGGACGCCCTCACGCTGCGCGAACTCGCCCGCTACCCGGAGCCCTTGGCGCCCGACACGGCGGCCCGCCGGTCCGGCCTGCCGTGTGTGGCGGCCGAGGACGTGGCGAAGGAGGTCGCGGCCCTGGCCGAACGGCACGACCTGGTGCTGGTCGAGGGCGCCGGCGGGCTGCTGGTCCGCTTCGACGAGCAGGGCCGGACGCTCGCCGACCAGGCTCACGCGGTGCGTGAACTCGGCCTGCCCGCCGAGGTGCTGCTGGTGGCGACGGCCGGTCTCGGCACGCTGAACACCACCGCGCTCACGGCCGAGGCGCTGGCCGCACGCGGTCTGCCGCTGCTCGGCGTGGTGGTCGGCGCCTGGCCGGACTCCCCCGGGCTCGCCGACCGCTGCAATCTCACCGACCTGCCGCGGGCCGCCGCCGGTGCGCCGCTGCTCGGCGCGCTGCCCGAACACGCGGGCCGGGCGGCGGACTTCACCGCGCTCGCGGTCGCCGCGCTCGCGCCGGCGCTGCACGGCGACTGGGACGCCGCCGCCTTCACCGCCGAGCACGGGGCCGGCTGAACCGAGGGCCCGGCGGCGGCCCGGCGGCGGCAGAGCGTGCAACGCCACGCCTCCGGCGCCCCGGTGGCGGAACCGCGCCGTTTTCGCTCGATCGGGTGAGATCCCGGCCGACCCCTCCCCCGGCCCCCGGACGCTCAATACGGTTCTCCGCATGACGGATGGCCTGATGGTGGACGAGGCCCTGCGGGCCCTGGCCGCGCTCGAAGCGGCTTGGAAGGACGACGACGAGGCCCTGGCCGCGCTGGCCGCCGGGGGGCCGGCCGAGCAGCCGCTCGCCGCGCTGGTCGCGCGCTACGGCGAGCACGCCGTCGACACGCTGATGGCGCTGGCCTTCGGCCTGCGGTCGAGCATGACCGAGGAGGAACTCGCCGAACTCACCGATGCGGTGAGCTCCAACATCGGCGCCCGGATGAGCGCCCTGCTCACCCGGACCCTGCGCGCCTGGGGCGGGACGGCCGGGGACGACCTGGCTGTGGTCAAGGTGATCGCGCACGCGGTGATCGACGCCATGCGGGCCGTCACCGAGGAGCCGAGCAAGACCGATGTGCTGCCCCTGCTCGCCACCTTCCGCACCTACGCGCTGAGCGACAGTTCCTGACGGCCCGTCAGGCCGAAGGGTTCCCGGCCGCCGGGATGGGCTCCCGGACCGGGGCCCGATCCGGCCATCCGGCGTCCTTGAAGTGCCCTTGACACCCCTTAAAGGTCTATACCATGCTGCCATCCGGCGCCCGGACGGCGGAGTCTCCTCCGCTTCCGCGGCGCCATTTCGGCGCAGGTGAGAGCGACGAACGGGGGCCGTACTGTGCTGGTGAACATCCTGGGACCACTCCAGGTCGACGTCGACGGAAGGCCGGTGCCACTCGGGGGACGACGCAGCCAACTCGTGCTGGCGACGCTCACCCTGACACCCAATTGGGTCGTCCCGCTGGACCGGCTGGTGGACAACCTGTGGGGCGCCGCGCCACCGGTCAGCGCCCGGACGCAGATCCGGATCTGCGTCTCCCAGCTGCGCCGCGTGTTCGCCGACGCGGGCGCGCCGCCGGTGATCGAGACCCATCCGAACGGCTACCGGCTCCGGCTCGGGCCGGGCGAGCTGGACGCCGCGCTGTTCAACGAGGAGGTCGCCCGCGCCCGGCTGCGGGCCGCCGCCGGCCACCTCCCCGAGGCCGCCGCCGTCCTGCGGCAGGCCCTCGACCGGTGGACCGGACCGGCCATGGCGGGCCTGGACTGCCCGGCGCTGGAGTCCTGGGCCCGCCGGCTGGAGGAGAACCGGCTGCGCGCGGTCGAGGAGCGGGTGCGCCTGGAGCTGGCCCTCGGCCGGCCCGGGGACCTGGTCGGCGAGTTGCTCGAACTGGTCTCCGCGCACCCGTTCCGCGAACATCTGCACGCGCTGCTGATGCAGGCCCTGCACCGCTCCGGGCGGACGGTGGAGGCGCTCGGCGTCTACCGCACCCTGCGCACCCAGCTCGTCGAGGAGCTGGGCCTGGAACCGGGGCCGGAGCTGCGGACGCTGGAGCAGGGCATCCTCAACGGAGCCTGCCCGGCCTCCTGAGCCGTCCGTCCGGCCGCCCGGGCCCGCCCGCCCGGCCCGGCGCCCCCGGACACCACCCCGGACACCACCCCGGCTCCGGGCCGGCTCAGCCGGTGTGGCGCCACCAGAACGACCCCGGCTCGTAGTGCTCGGTGACCCCGAGCCTGCGCCAGAGCGGCTCGGCGATCCGCCGCAGCTCCGGGTCGGCGTGCACGAAGGCGTCCGGCAGCTCGACGTCGAACCGGCCCGGCGCGGCCGTCAGCAGCGCGGCCAGCAGGTACTGCTCGGAGTAGTGCCGCCAGCGCCAGGAGGCCGGGTAGTCCGCCGGGAGCATGATGTCGTGCACGTGGACGATCACCCCGGGCTTGAGCACCGGTAGCACCTCGAAGAAGAACACCGCGACGTCCGAGCCCATGTGGAGCCGGTGCGACCCGTCGAAGAAGACGATGTCGCCCGGCTCCAGCTCGCGGAACACCGCGAGGTCGGCGTGCTGGAGCGGGGTGCGGACCACCTCGTCGCAGAGCCGGTCGACGGTGGCGCGCGGGGCCGGGTCGATCGAGGTGATCCGGGTGCTCAGCCCGAGGTCCTCGACGGCCCGGCGGGCGAACTTGGTGGAGTTGCCGGAGCCGATCTCCAGGTAGCGGGCGGGCCGCAGCTCGGCCAGGAACCCGTACAGCGACAGGGCGTCCAGCGGCGGCAGCCAGCCGTTGTTCCAGTACGGGGTGGAGCCGGCCGCGGTGCCGCGCAGCGGGATGCCGCTCAGCGGGTCGCCCAACTCCAGGAAGCCGGACAGGCGTTCCGCGTAGCGCTCGCGGTTCTTCTCCAACAGGTCGCGCACCTCCGTGAGTTCGGCGCGCGGCTCGGGGGTGACCACGTGGTCCCAGAACAGCGGCTTGCGCAGCCCGAACGCCCACAGGGTGAGGCCGTGCAGCACCGGCCGCTCGCCGAGCCAGTCCACCGGCCGGCGCAGCGCGGGCAGGCGCTCCAGCAGTTCGACGCCGGAGGCGGTGCGGACGGCGGTCCGCAGATCCTTGAGCACCATGTCGTGTCCTTTCGGGGTGGTTCAGAGCGAGAGCCAGAGGTCCTGCAGCCGGTGTTCGGAGATGCCCTCGGCGGACCGGAAGTCGTAGCGGTGGACCTTCACCGGGCCCCGGGTGAAGCTCCAGTCCAACCGCCAGAGCGGGTAGGGGCGGTTGATCGCGCTGTCCCAGTCGAATCCGGCCGGTGCGGAGAACTTCCAACTGAGCGGCAGGAAGTCATTGTTGGCGCGAATCGCGTCGTCCGCGAGCGAGCGGATCCCGTCCAGGTCGCGCATCGCGGGGCTGGCGTTGAAGTCGCCGGCGATCAGCGTCCGGCTGGGGTTCGCCCTGAGCTCGGTCTCCAGGCCCCGGATCTCCTCCTGGCGCCAGGCGAACTTGCGCTTGAAGTAGGAGTCGAAGTCGAAGCCCGAGAACGGGTCGAGGTCGGGCGCCAGCGGCACGGTGACATGCACGTTGTAGACGCTGAGCACGGTGGCGCCGACCTGGAGGTCGGTGCGCATCACCTTGTCGCGGGCGAAGATCCGGCTGAAGGAGGCGTCCGCCCCGAGGGCGGCGCCGGTGCCGACGGAGCGCTGCTCGACGATCGGGTAGCGGGAGACGGTGAGCAGTTCACCGGTGCGGGCGATGTGGTAGCCGGGGAACTCGGCGGCGAGCCGGGCGTCGTCGTCGAGCCGCCGGTAGCCGTCCTCGCCGAGGCCGGGCTGCCAGACCACGTGCTCCTGGAACAGGTACACGTCGGCGTTCCGGCGGTGGATCAGGTCGTAGAGCCGGTCGACGCCGGTGGACGCGGCCCAGTACTGGGTGTTGAAGGAGACCACGTGCAGCGCTCCGGGCGGCACCGTCCGCTCGCCGTGCCACAGGGCCGGCCAGTTGAGGCCGGAGCCGGTGGTGAGGCCGAGCAGCAGCGGCGGCAGGGCGAGTCCGAGCGCCCAGCTGCGACGCGGTCCGCAGGCGCCCGCGGCGGCGAGCAGCAGGAACAGTGGCACGGCGACGAGGAGTACCGGCGGGACGGCGTCGAACAGGATCGCCCAGTGCCAGCGTCCGCTGACCGACCAGCGGAAGAAGGCGTAGAGCAGCCAGGCGCCGGTGAGGCCGACCAGGGCGCGGCCGTACCAGGTGCGCAGCCGGCGGGCGATCCGCCGGGCGCGGGCGGGTTCCGGGGCCGGGTCCCCCAAGGGCCCGTCGGACGGGTCGGCGGACGGATCTGCGGACGGGTCGGCGGACGGCCCGCCGGCGGGCGCCCCGTCCTGCCGGTACATCCGGCGGAACTTCCGGCTGACCGCGAACTGGCCGAGTCCGGCGGCGAGTCCGGCGGTGACGACGGCGTTCAGCAGGAGGTGGCAGAGGGTGAAGAAGGCGAGGAAGCGGTAGCCGCGCTCCTGGTGGACGAAGCGGTACTGCCCGAGGTCGGTGAGGACGAAGGCGGCGAGCAGCAGGGCGGTGGCGAGCCCGGCCGCCGGCTGCCAGGCGATCAGGGGCAGGCTCAGCAGGGTGAGCGCGGCGAGCACCGAGGCGAGGGCCCGGCCGGGGGTCTCCATGCCCTGCATCGCGCGCCCGCGATCGAGGTAGAACGGCACCCGCAGCCGGCTGCGCACGAAGGCCTTGCGCAGCAGCGGGCGGATCCGGTTCTCGTCGGAGAGCCGGCCCCGGACGCGCGAGGTGAGCAGCATGGGGTGGCGGGCGGCGAGCCGTTCGGCGTGGTCGATCTCCTCGGTCTGGCGCAGTGCGGGGTTGAACGGGCCGGCTTCCAGGAAGGCGGTACGGCGGACGGCGCCGAGGGCGTAGAAGCCGCCGCTGACCAGTCCTTCGGCGCTCTTGCGCCAGTAGTGGTACTGGAGGATGCGGTACTGGCCGACGGGGCCCTCGGGGAACAGCGGTTCCTTGTCGGGGACGCCGAACACGGCCCCGTACTCGGGGTGTTCGGCGAAGACCGCGACTGCTTCGGCGACGGCGTCGGGGTGGATCGCGAGGTCGGCGTCGAGGAAGAGCACGATGTCGCCGGTGGCGTGCTCGACGCCGAGGTTGCGGGTGGCGCCGGGGCCGCCGTTGCGTTCGGCGCGGATGAGGGTGACGGGGTGGGCGGCGGCGAGCGCGGCGGAGTCGTCGGTGCTGGCGTCGTCGACGACGATCACCTCGTGCACGGGGTGGCTCTGGGTGAGGACGGAGCCGAGGCAGAGGTCGACGGTGCGGCTGTCGTTGTACATCGGCACGACCACCGAGACGAGCGGTGTGGTGGGCATGGCTCCTCGTTCGGAACGGCGTGGGGTCAACGCGGTTGTCTGGCAGGGGGGTTCGGGCGGGCGAGTTCGGTCAGGTGAGTTGGAAGGTGAGCAGGAGGGCGGCCCAGAGCGCGGCGGTGGCCAGCATGGCCCGGTCGCGCAGCAGGGTGTGCACGGGGTTCCCGCCCTCGGCGTGCACGACGACGATCTGCAGGTAGCGGAAGAGGGCGAACAGGGCGAGCGGGGCGGTGAGCAGGGCGCCGGTCTCGTAGCCGGACTCGGTGCGCAGGTAGAGCAGGTAGCCGACGACGGTGAGTCCGGAGCAGAGCACCAGCACCAGGTCGAGGAAGTGCGCGGAGTAGCCGACCAGTGCGGGCCGGTGGCCGCTGCCGGCGACGCCGAGTTCGTGGCGCCGTTTGCCGACGATGAGGACCAGGCAGAGGGTGAGCACGGTGAGGACCAGCCAGGCGGAGAGCGGGCGGCCGCTGGCCCCGTAGCCGCCGAGCAGGCGGAGCACGAAGCCGGTGGCGACGACGAAGACGTCCAGCAGCGGGAGGTGTTTGAGCCGCCAGCTGTAGGCGGCGTTGACGCCGAGGTAGAGCAGGACGGGGGCGGCGACGCCCGGTCCGGCGACGGCCAGGACGGGGGCGAGCAGGGCGGCGAGGAGCAGCGCGAGGCCGACGGCGGTGCGCGGCGCGACCCGTCCGGAGGCGAGCGGCCGGTGGCGTTTGACGGGGTGGCGGCGGTCGCGTTCGACGTCGGCGAGGTCGTTGACGACGTAGACGAGCGAGGAGGCGAGGACGAAGGCGCCGACGGCGACGGCGATCCGGGCGGTCATGCCCCAGGCGAGGTCGGCGCCGAGCAGGGGCAGCGGGACGACCAGGATGTTCTTGGGCCACTGGCCGGGCCGGAGCAGGGCGAGCGGTGCGGGCAGGCGGGAGGGGCCGGCGGTGCGGCGGGTGGGCTCGGGCGGCCCTCCGGGTCGGCCCGTCTCGTGCTGCGAGCTCTGTTCGCTCAGGGAGGTCATGGCGGAGCGCTCCTCAGAAGAAGATCTTCACGGCGGACAGCAGTCCCTGGCTCCACGGGTCGCGGCTGGTGCGGCCCGCGTCGGGGCCGCCGGTGCGCGGGGCGGCCGGGGTCTCGTGCCGGGCGGTGCGCCACCAGTCGTAGGTGCGCAGGATGGCGTCCCGGTTGGAGAGCCGGGGGGCGAAGCCGAGCCGGTCGCGGGCCTTGTCGATGGAGACGTAGGAGTCGGCGGTGAGCTTGTGCAGCAGGCGTCCGTAGACGGGTGAGAGGCGGGCGCGTTGCAGGGTGTCGAGGACGGCGAGGGCGGGGCGGGCGGGCAGGCCGACGACGTGCTTGCCGTGGCCGGCGGCGTCCAGGACGGCCTGGAAGTCCTCGCGCAGGGTGCCGAATTCGGCGGCGGCGAGGTTGTAGGTGTCGTTGGCGAGGTGGTCGGGGGCGTGCAGGACGGTGACCACGGCGTCCACCAGGTCGTCGATGCCGAACATCTGGGTGCGGACGTCGCCCCGGCCGAGGACGGGGAAGTTGCGGCCCTCCTCGGCCCATTCGAAGAGCATCGCGAACAGGCCCATCCGGCCGGGGCCGACGAAGGTCTTGGGCCGCAGGATCGGGACGCACAGGCCGTCGGCGCGGTGGCGTTCGGCGATCTCCTCGGCGGCGGCCTTGGCGCGGCTGTAGGTGTCGACGGGTTCGCGGGGGTGGGTCTCGGGGGTGGGGACCTGGCGGGGCAGGCCGTAGACGGCGGTGGAGGAGATGTGCACCACGCGGGGGGTGCCGGCGGCGCGGGCGGCGGCGAAGACGGCGCGGGTGCCGTCGACGATGATGGAGCGGATCTGGTCGTCCGGGTAGCTGGGGAGCGCGGCGGCGGCGTGGACCAGGAGGTCGGCGCCGCGCAGGGCGCGGTCGAGGGCGGGGCGGTCGCGGATGTCGCCGACCACCTCGACGCCCGGGCCGGGGCGCAGGTCGATGCCGCGCACGTGGTGGCCGTCGGCGGTGAGGCGTTCGGCGAGGCGTGAGCCGAGCATGCCGGCGGCGCCGGTGACGGCCACGGTGAGGCGGGGGCCGGCGTCGGGGCGGGGGGCTGCGTCAGGGCGGGGGGCCGCGTCGGGGCGGGGGGCCGCGTCGGGGGCAGATCCTGCGTCGGGGCGGTTGTCGGGGCCGGGTCGGTTGTCGGGGCCGGTCGGGGTCACCACTGCGAGACCACCTTCTGCTTGACGAAGCGGGTGACCAGTCGGCCGAGCCCCTCGTCGAGGACGGTCCCGAGGGCGTCCACGGTCCGCTCGACGTCGGCCGGTTCGGTGATCAGGGACGGTCCGATGATCAGCGGATTGCGGCCGTTGAGGGTGTAGTAGGCGAAGATGCCGTGGTCCTGGTAGAGGGCGCTGATGACGGCGCAAGTGACCAGCTTGGTCTTGAACCGGGGGTCGCGCGCCATCCCGCCGGGCGCGAGCTTGGCGACCAGGTCGAGGATCCGCGGCCCGCCGTCGATGAAGACGCCCCACAGGGCGCCCGCGCCGTCCACCCGGGCGACGGTGTCCGGGTGCTCCTTCGCCAGCCGCCGCAGGCCCGGTTCGAGGACGGCGCCGATCGCCCGGGCCCGGGCCGGGTAGTCGTCCTCGATCGCGATGTTGACGGCCTCCAGGGCGGTGGCGCACTCCTCGCCGAAGCCGTAGTAGGTCGTCGAGGTGGACTGCAGCAGGGCGTCGCCGAGGTTGTCGTAGGCCCTGCGGAAGACCGGTTCACGGGCGACGAACGCCGAGATGGAGGACTTGCCGCCGCCGAAGGACTTGGAGGTGGTGAGCACGTCCGGCAGCAGGCCCGGGTAGCGCATGAAGTGGAAGAGAGTGCCGGTCTTGCCCCAGCCGGTGTAGATCTCGTCGAAGATCAGCACGATCCTCTCGCGGTCGCACAGCTCGCGCAGTCCGCGCAGGAACTCCTCCGAGCAGGCTTCGATGGTGGAGGCGCTGAACGGCTCGACCAGGATCGCGTAGACGTCGCCGGGGTGGGCGGCCACGGCGCGCCGCACGGAGGCGAGGTCGTTGTAGGTGAAGGTGTCGATGCCGGGGATGGTGGGGAATGCGAACTGCGCCTGCCCGGTGAGGCCGCCGGAGCCGAGGAGCTTGCCGTGGAAGGCCCGGTCCGCACGCAGCACCGTCCGGCGTTTGCCGTTGTGGTACTTGAACGCGAGCTTGACGGCGCCCTCGACCGCCTCGGCGCCGGAGTTGGGGAGGAAGGACATCGACAGGTCGCCGGGCAGCACCTCGGCGAGGTTGTGGCCGAGGGCGGCGAGGTAGGGCGAGAAGTAGGTCTTGTGGACCTCCATCCGGCGCTCCCGGGCGAAGCGCTCCCGGACGGCGAGGATGCGGGGGTGGTTGTGGCCGTGGTTGAGCACGCCGACGCCGCCGGTGACGTCCAGGATGCGCCGGCCGTCGGTGAGGGTGAGGTGGGCGCCCTCGGCGTGCGCGACCAGCTCGCGGCCGAAGCCGAAGGAGGTCATCAGCGAGACCTGGCTCTTGTTCACGTACCGGCGGTACAGGTCGTGCACCTCGCCGACCTCGAACCGTTCGGCGTCGTCAAGGGTGTACACGGGAGTCTCCGATCGGGGTGGGGGCGGGGGCGGTAGCCGGGGTGGAACCGGTGCTGGCGGTGCTGTCGGTGCTGTCGACGGCGGTACGGGTGCCCGGGGCGCCGAGCCGGGCCCGGGCCAGCGCCAGGACGACGGCGGAGCTGCCGAGTTCGGCGACCACGCACACGACGCGGCTGGCCACGGCCGCCGTCGCCGCGGTGCCACCGGGCAGTACGGCCGCGAGCGCGGCGGCGATGGTCAGCTCGCGCACGCCCCAGCCGTCGGGGACCACCACGGCGAGGCTGCTCACCACCGTGGCGAGCGCGAACGCCCCGATCCCCGGCCCCGCGGCGGACACGGCCGGCGCGCCGAGGGCGATCGCCAGGAACCACAGGTGCAGCCCGGACACCAGCCAGGAGGCGACCGCCAGCGCGATCGCCCGGCGGACGGCGGCGTCCGGCGGCGGCTCCACGGTGCGGCGGGCCAGCCGGGCGAGCATGACGACCGGCCCGGTCGCCAGGGCGGGCCTGGCGACGCAGGCGAGCAGGCCGAGGACGGGCAGGACCAGCCAGAACCACTGCCCCGGCAGAACGGCGGGCGCGGCGAACAGGCTGACGCAGGCTCCGGCGAGGACGGTGAGCGCGAGGCTCAGCAGATAGGCGGAGGTCATCGCGGCGGCCGGCACGCCCACCGCGCGGCCGTGGGTGACATGGGTGAGCACGCCCCACACCCGGCCGGGCAGGTACTTGGACAGCTGGCCGAGGAAGTAGATCCGGGCCGCGAGCAGGCCCCGGACCGGCCCCGGCGTGCCGGGGGCACTGCCCGGCGGCGCGGGCACCAGCACCCGCCAGGCGTGCACCGCGAGGACCAGGCCGGCGATGTTGGCGGCCAGCGCGGCGAGCAGCAGCGGGACCGCGTCGGCGCGGGCGAGGGCGCGGGCGGCGACCGGGCCCTCGTGCCGCAGCAGCAGGCCGACGCCGACCAGGGCGGCCAGCACGATGGCGGGGGTGAGGAGGGCGCGCAGCCGTTCCGCCATCAGTTCCGCTCCCCCGTCGTGGGCGGTGCGGTCCACTGCGTCGGCGTGACCGGTACCGGCCGCCGACCCGGCCGCAGCATCCGCAGGGCGCCGACGCCCGCGCCGGTCAGCAGCGAACCGACGACCAGGAAGTGCACGCCCGCCGCGTACGGCGCGAACGCCGCCCCGTGCCGCCGGGCGGCGAACCGCAGCAGTCCCGCGTTGGCGGCGCAGAAGGCGGCCAGCCCGGCGGCCGGCAGCACCGGCCACCGGCCGGCCAGCGGCAGCGAGGCCAGGGTGAACGCGGCCGTCGCGACCGAGGCCGGGCTGTTGGCGGTGAGGTTGCGCCGCCCGCCGCGCCGCGCCGAGGCCAGCGCGGGCACGAGCACCAGCGCGCGCCGGTAGGTCTCCGCGAGCAGCGGGCCGAGCCGTTCGACCTCGTCGTGGTGGGCGACCACCCGGTCCGTGAGCACGATCCGGTAGTGCGGGGCCAGCCGGTCGCTGAGTTCGAGGTCCTCGGAGTCGCGCAGGCTCTCGTCGAAGCCGCCGATCCGCTCGAACACCTCGCGCCGCACCGCCGCCTGGGCGAAGAACGCCGTCTCCACCACACCTACGCCGCGCACCCGCCACCAGTGCGCGTGCAGCACCCGGTAGCGTTCCACCGGTCCGTCGTCGAACAGCGGTTCCGGGGCGATCACCCCGTGCACGCAGCCGCATTCCGGATCCTTTTCCAGGATTTCCAGCGCATTCGCCACCGAATCGGGTGTGAGGGCCTCGTCGGAATCCAGGAAGAAGATCACCTCACCGGTCGCCGCGGCGATTCCGGCATTCCGCGCGGCGGAAACCCCGCGATTGGGCCACAGCCGGATCAGTTCGCACGGCGGGCCCCCGGCGGGGCCCCCGGCCGGGCCGCCGTCGGCCGGGTAGCGCTCGGCGATCCGGGCGGTGGCATCGGTGGATCCGTCGTCGACCACGATCACCTGGTGCGGCCGGTGGGTCTGGGCGTACACCGAGTCCAGGCAGGCCGAAAGGGTTCTGGCCGCGTTGTGGGCCGGGACGACGACCGTCACGGAAAAGGTCATGGGCCCAGTTCAGGCGGACCGCGTATCGGGTGGATATCGTCCCCGTATCGGGGGCGTCCGGGAGCCGGGCACCGGAATTCGGGCGCCCGGCCGCCCTGCTACGCTCCGCCGCATGGATCCGGATTCCGTTTCCCCCCGCTCCCGGCATTCCACAGGTGTGCGCCTGCTGGTGGCCGCCACCGCGCTGTGGGCGGCGTTCCTGGCGCTGGACCTCCTGGCGAACGGGCGGTGGTGGTTCTGGCTGATACCCGGACTGGCGCCGCCACTGCTGTTCCTCGCCGTGCCGGTGACGCTGCTCGCGCTGGCGTGGACGCTCCCGGCCGCCGGCTCGGGCCTGCGGCGGTGGCTGGTGCCGACGGCGGTCCTGCTGCTGGTCGCCGCACTGCCCCGGACCGGCCTCAACTGGTCGGCCCTGACGCCCGGTTCGGCCGCCGCCCCGGCCGGTCCGGGGATCCGCGTCTTCTCCTGGAACACCGAGTACTGGGACACCACCGACGACCCGGACGCCTTCTACCGCTTCCTGCACGCCCAGGACGCCGATGTCTACCTGCTCCAGGAGTACCTGGCGTGGGTGCGCGGTACGCACACCCGGATCGACGAACTCGACCGGATCCGGAGGGAGTTCCCCGGCTACCAGGTGGTGGCGGCCGGTGAGCTGGTCACCCTGTCCCGCTTCCCGGTGCTCGCCGCGCCGACCGTCGGCCCGGCGGTGGCGGCGGACGCGCCCTGGTCGGAGGTCTTCACCCGGCGCAAGGTGCTGCGCACCGACCTCGACGTCCGGGGCCGCGCCGTCTCCTTCTACAACGTGCACATCCCGGTCCAGGTGGACACCCGGGAGCCGGTGTTCGGCGGCGCCTTCTACCGGGTGGTGCGCGAGGCCGACGCGGCCCGCCGCGAGCAGTTCGCGGCCCTGGCGCACGACACCGCCGACAACCCACGGCCCCTGCTGGTCGCCGGGGACTTCAACACCAGCCCCGCGATGGGCGACCTCGACCCGCTCCGGGCCCGCCTGCACGACGCCCGCGCGGCGAGCGGCGAGCTCTACCCCGGCAGCTGGGGCGGCATCCTCGGCGCCGACTGGTGGCGCCTCGACTGGGCGTTCACCAACGACGGCGCGGCGGTGGACCGCTACGCCTTCGTCGACGACCGGGGACTGTCCGACCACCGGGGCCAGGAGCTGCGGATCTCGCTGCCGGACCGGGGCCGGGAGCGCTGTCGGTGGCATGTGCTTGAATCCTGGTGTGCCCGACACCCACGACACCCTTGACCTGCGAGGACTCCTCGCCCGGCTGCCCGACCCCGGCTCGCTGCGCGACCGGTGCCGGGGGATCGCCATGCTCGAAGCGATCCTGAGCCCCGTCTGGGGCGACCGCTACTACTCCTTCGACTCCCGGTGGGGCGTGGGCCAGCAGATGGCGTCGATGCGCGACGGGGAGGGCGACGACTGGTTCATGGTCTTCTCCGACGCCGGCGTGTACGCGCGCGGCTTCGACCACACCGCGCCGAACGCCGCGCCGCAGCTGCTCCCCGAGGTGCCCGAAGCCTTCCGCGCCCAGACCGTGGAACCGGCCTTCGGCGAGGAGGACGGCGTGCCGCTCGCCACCGTCTGCTTCTGGCACGGCGCCGGTGGCGACGACGGGTGGCAGGCGCCGTCGGCCGCGCCGACGGGCGGGGTGGAGCTGTTCGCCCTGCCGGCCGCCGCCGACCCGGCGGGGGCGTACCTGGCGTGGGCCGAGGAGTACTACGAGCCCGAGCACTCCCCCGACCCGGCGGCCATCGCGCACGTCCTCGCCCTGCGCCCGCTCACGGCGGCCGTCGTGGCGGCCATCGACCCGGACGTCGACCTGGCCGAACTCGCCGAGGACATCGCGGAGATCGGTTACCCGACCGCCTGAGCAGACCATGCCCGGGGGCCCCGACCGGGCCCCCGGGGTCACGGGTTCGACTACAGCGCGGCCTCGTCCAGCCGCTTCCGCTGCTCCGCCGTGAGCGTCAGGTCGAGGGCGCCGAGCGCCTCGTCCAGTTGGCTGGTCCGGCTCACGCCGACCAGCGGCAGGATCCCCACCTCGTGGTCGAGCAGCCAGCTGAGCGCCACCTGGTTGACGGTCGCACCGCTCTCCTCCGCCACCGCCCGCAGCGCGGCGAGACGCCTCGGCGTGCCCGGGTGGTCGTAGGCGGCGCCGATCTCGACGTCCTCGCGGGTGAGCCCGCCGGAGAGCAGCGGGCTGTAGACCCAGAGCCGCAGATCCCCCTCGGAGCTCACGTAGTCCAGGAGTTCGGACGTCACGTGCACATGGGCGGAGGACAGCAGCGGCACGTCGAAGCGCGGCTGGAGGTACGAGTAGCGGTACTGCAGGTGCGAGTAGCGCGGTCCGTCCCCGGCGAGCGCGCGGGCCCGCTCCACCCGCCACACGGCGTGGTTACTGGCGCCGACCGCGCCCGCCTTGCCGTCGACCACCAGCCCGGCGAGGGTCTCCACGGTCTCGGCGAGCGGCACCGAACGGTCCTCGATGTGCGTCCAGTAGACATCGACGCGGTCCGTGCCGAGCCGCCGCAGGCTGCCCTCGACACCCGCCCGGATCGCCTTCTCCGACAACCCCTCGGCCGCCTCGAGCCCGGCCCCCGGCACGGTGGGCCGGGCGCCGACCTTGGTGCTGATGACGACCTGGTCGCGGGCCTTGCGGCTGGCCAGCCAGCGGCCGATGACGGCCTCGCTCTCGTCACCGGTGGCGCCGTCGAGCCAGAACGCGTAGTTGTTCGCGGTGTCGAGGACGGTCCCGCCGCCCTCGACGAAGCGGTCCAGGATCCGGAACGAGGTCTCCTCGTCGACGATCGTGCCGAAGCCCAAGGTGCCCAGGACGACGGTGCGCTGAGGAATGGTCATGGGTGTGCGTCCTCCCGTTGTGGTCTGGACCATTCAAGACGCAATCGCGATCACCCGCAACAGCTTCCGCCGACCCGTTCACCCCCCGAACACGAACACCAGTGCCCCGAGCACCACCAGCATGCTCCCCCCGAACGCCGACCCGGCCCACAGCACCGCCTCCCCGCCCCGCACCCCGAGCCGGGTGCGGAGGATGAACACCACCAACGCGGCCACGGTGGATAGGAGTACGGCGACCAGCAGCCACAGCAGCCGTACCCCGGCGGCGGTCACCGCTCGCTCCGAAGGGGGGCACGGTCGAACGTCGCATGCAGAACATCAAGAATGTCCACCCCACCACCGTTCGACCCGTCGGGAAAGATGCTCGCCAGTCGTGACGCCATCGCCCACGCTGCGTTTTCGGCATATACACCGTCATGATCAGCCAGCCAGTAGAGGGGATCCTCGTCCTCCTCCAGCAACGCCAGCTCCAGCCCATTAAGGCACCCCACTGCGGCATTCCGGACCAAGGGCCAAGGCCTGCGGCTGCGATCCTCCCACCTCCGCCCACCGAACTCATCGTCCAACACCGCCAGCATGGCCATGACCATAGCCTCGTACGCGTCGACCCTCAGAGGTTCTCGCATGCGACGTACGGCGGACCTGCCGACAAAGCTCCAGGTTGCGTCGTCCGACTCTTCCGGCAGGCCGAGCAATCCCTTCAAATAGTCACGGTCAGTCTCGTACGGCATACCCGAACGAGGCCTCTGCTGATAGAGCTGCTGATATCGCATCAGCAGCTCGTCGCTCAGCTCATCCGCTCGAACGGCCGCGAGCGCGTTGGCGAGTCCTGCAAGTTCGTCCATGGCATCGGCCAGCAACCCCAGGCACCTACTCGGCCATCGCACACTGCCGGATCGTACGGCGCACCCCAACATCGCTGGCAGGCGGACCACGACATAGGCAAGGGAGGTTCGCACCTGGTCACGGACCGGGTCCGGCATCCGCTCCAGGTCATACTTCGCGAACCCCCTTCCGGGGAACCGCGACCCGATCGTCCGAAGTCGCTCGGTATCGGCGCAAAGCAGGTTCCGGATGCCCCGCGAACTACCACCCTCTCGCTCTAGATGCGCCCCGATCACACCCACGAGATAGCCGATCGTGTCCATTGCGTCACCTGTGCGGTACATGCACATCCGCACCCAATCGTGGTGGCGGAGCACAGAGTACTTCAGGATGTCCTGGAGTTGATCGACGACCTCAAGCGTGCACCGAACTGCTGCGAGTTGAAGATGCGGCGGCATGGCATCGCCGAACGTCTGTCGCGGCATCGTGCTTCCCTCTGGCGTGCGCCGCCCGTGCCTCGGCGCATGCTCATGGGCACGGTGGACCGAGGGTGATCGCGATGACTCAACTTCCGGCCGTCACAGGCGTCATGGGCACGGGCCACAACGCACAGCCGCGGCCGTCGCCACGGCCGTGGCATCACTGTACGGCACGACGTGCCCCCGTCGAGGTCCAATTGGCCAGGTGCAGACGCTCGATGCCGTCGAGCAGGACGTCCAGGGCGAACTCGAACTCGAACTGGTCGTCGCAGCCGCCGCCGACCGTCGTGCCGTCCGCCTCCACATGGGCGGAAGAGGCGGCGACCTCGGCGATGTGGGGGTAGTGGGCGGCCAGTTGGGCCGCGGCGCGGGGGTCGGGGGCCGCGTCCGGGGAGGTGTCGAAGAGTTCCTGGGTGAAGCCCAGGAGGCGGCCGCCGAGGGCGTGCATGGCGTGATGGGCGAGGTCGGCGGAGAGGCCGCCCGCCCGGAGCAGGCCGATCACCGCGTCCAGGTGGCCGAGTACCGCGGGCGTCGGCGCCGGCAGCGACTCGAGCACGCGCGGCGCCCACGGGTGGCGGCGCAGTACCCGGCGGGCGGACAGGACGCGTTCGCGCACGGCCTCCTTCCAGTCGGCTCCGGCGGCGGGCGGGTCGATCCCGCCGACGACGGTGTCGACCATGCCGGCGAGCAGTTCCTCCTTGCCGGCGACGTGCTTGTAGAGCGCCATCGGCACCACGCCCAGTTCCTGGGCGAGTTTGCGCATGCTCAGGGCGTCGGTGCCGCCCGCCTCGCGGTCGGCGAACGCCACGGCGGCGGCCAGTACGCGTTCCCGGTTCAGCGGGGTGCGGCGCACCCGTTCGCTGTCGCTCATCTCCGGACCCTCTCTCGTCGTCAGCTCGTCATCGGCTCGTCGTCGGCTCGTCGTCGGCTTGACGAGTGTACGGCGTACGCCTACGGTGAGCCTCAGGTGTACGCCGTACACCTGGCGGTGACGAGAGGGGCTGGTTCTGGTGAAGGCGATCGGGGACAGGAAGACGGCGGTGGTCACGGGTGTGCTGTTCCTGGTGACCGAAGTGGCCGCGATCGCCGGGATGCTGCTGTACCGGCCCGCGCTGGACGGCGCCGCGTACGTGGCCGGGTCCGGTGCGGACAGCCGGGTCGCGGCGGGGGCGCTGTGCGAGGTGGTGCTGGTGCTGGCGGTGATCGGCACCGGGGTGGCGCTGTACCCGGTGCTGCGGCGGCAGCAGGAGGCCCTTGCGCTCGGTTACGTCTGCGGGCGGCTGCTGGAGGCCGCGGTGATCGCGGTCGGCATCGTCAGCATGCTCGCCGTCGTCACCCTGCGGCAGGACGCCGGCGCCGGGGCGGCCACCGCCGCCCGCGCCCTGGTCGCCGTCCACGACTGGACGTTCCTGCTCGGCCCCAACGTCGTCCTGGGCGCCAACTCGCTCGCCCTGGCGTTCCTGATGCACCGCTCACGGCTGGTGCCCCGGCCCGTCGCCCTGCTCGGCCTGGTCGGCGGCCCGCTGATCCTCGCCTCGGCGGTGGCCGTGCTGTTCGGCCTCTACCCGCAGGTGTCGACGATCGGCTCGCTGGCCGCCCTGCCGGTCTTCGCCTGGGAGGTCACCCTGGCCGTCCGCCTCATCACCAAGGGCTTCACCCCGGCCGCCCACCGCCCGGTGGTCCTGGCGAGCTGAACCCTCCGCCCCGCGTGGGAAGTCGGCCCGCCCGACTTCCCACGCCGCTGCACCGGGCCGTCCGCTCCCCCCGTCGTCCGCCCACCCCGTCGTTTGCTCACCGGGCCGTCCGCTCCCACGGGACGTCCCGGTGCAGCAGCGCCCGCGCCAGCGGCTCACCGGACCGGCGGGCGTAGAGCTTCCGCTCGCGCACCTCGTGCCGGCTGCGGGGCCGGTAGCCCGGGCCGCCGCAGCAGCTCTTGTGGAAGCCGATACCCGCGCTGAGCAGCAGCGTGAGGGTGCGCCAGGCCGCGGCGTCCCGGCGGGGCGGCGCCGCGAAGGCGGAGCCCGCGTGGATCAGCACACCAGCGCAGCGCGGACAGCGCCGTTCGTCCGCCCGGCTGCCGTACACCTGCTTGTACGAGGCCCGGCAGGGCAGGCAGACGTAGGAGGTCCTGGAGTGCGCCACGCGCCACAGCCTACGGAGCCGCCCTCCTCACCCGCGACGCCTTTTCCGCCGCCCGCCACGGCCGCCAGGACCGGTCAGGACCGGTCAGGACTCCGATCCGGCGGGCCCGCCGAAGCCCATCGCGCGGGCCCGCGCGGCAACGGCCCCGAAGTCCGCGGCGGCGGACAGCGACCCGACCGCCCGACGGGTCAGCGGGGCACCCGCCAGCACCGCCGCCACCGCCCCGCGGTCCACCGGCCGCTCGAAGTAGTCCTCGGCGAAGCCCGCGTACGCCTCCGGACCTCCGTCGACGAGCAGGCCGAACAGCCCCTCGGCGCCGTCCGTCTCCTCGGGCCCGAACCGCACCGGCCCGCAGCTCCACCCGTCGCCGCCGCTCTCGCGCCAGGCGCAGACCGTCGCGTCGAAGAACCCCTCGAACTGGAACTCCGGCGTCCGCGCGTAGTGGGCGAGCGAGGCGGGCAGGCCGTCCAGCAGGCCGGGCCAGTGCTCACGGTCCTCGTCCCGCCACGGGGTCGCATCGCTCTCGTGGTCGAAGCCGTACAGGAACACTCCGGCCGGATCGAACACGATCGCGTACTGGTCGCCGGAGCCGTTGTCCATGGTGGCCAGATCCACGCCCGTGCGCCAGTCACGGACGAACGCGTGCATGGGCACGTGCCGGTCGAGGATGCTGTCGAGCAGGGCGATCCCCCGGCAGCGGGCACGGAGTTCGGCCGGTTCGGGCAGCAGGGGCAGCAGGTCGCGGACGGTCATGGCGCACAGTCAACAGCGCCCCACTGACAACGCCCCGCTGACAACGCCCCGCTGACAACGCCCCACCGACAACAGGCCACCGACAACGGGCCCCGCGCGCCCGGGCGGGGCCCGCGGCCGTGTGCGGGAGATCACGGCGACCGGAGCCACCGGGGAAGCCTACGATTCGTGACCGATGCACCTGTCCCGGCCGAGGAGCGGATCCCTTGAGCAGCAGCAGCGACCTCGTGCGTGAGAGCTACTACCAGCGCACCGGCGCCCGGGCGTTCAAGCCCACCGCGCACGCGGGTGGGGCGTGGAGCGCCGACGAGCAGCACTTCAGTCCGCTGGCCGGGCTGGTGGTGCACGCGATCGAACGGTGGCTGGCGGAGCGGCCCGGGGGCGACGGGGGGCTGACGCTCGGGCGGATCGGTTACGACATCCTCGGCCGCATCGCGCTCGACGAGTGCGAGATCACCGTGGAGTCCGTCCGGCCCGGGCGCACCATCGAGCTCCTCGAAGCGACCGTGGCGATCGGCGGCCGGGCCGTGGTCCGGGCCCGGGCCTGGCTGCTGGCCACCCTGGACACCTCGGCCGTCGCCGACAGCCCGATCGAGCCGCTGCCCCGGCCCGAGGAACTCACGCCGTGGGCGATGGACCAGGAGTGGGACGGCGGCTACGTCGCCTCGGTGGACCTCCGCCGGGTGCCGCCGACCCGCCGCGGCCGCACGGCCGCCTGGATCTCCTCCCGGGTGGACCTGGTCGCGGGCGAGCCGAGCAGCGCCCTCGCCTCCTTCGTCGCACTCGTGGACACGGCGAACGGCATCGCCGTGCAGCAGGACCCGGCCGAGTGGATGTTCCCCAACGTCGACCTGACCGTCCATCTGCACCGGCAGCCGCGCGGGCCCTGGACCGGCCTGGACACCACGGCCAGCTTCGGCCCGACCGGCCAGGGCCTCACCAGCAGCGTGCTGCACGATGTCGACGGCCCGGTCGGTCAGGCCGAACAGATCCTCACCGTCCGCCCGCAGCCGCGGTAACCGCCGGGCCACCCGCAGCCGCCGCCGTCCCGGTCCCGCTCCCCGCCGGGTCACCGCTCGCGTGGGACAGCGGCGGCGCGATCGCCTGAACGTCCGCGCCCTCGCCGACCCACAGGCCGATGAACAGCGCCGCGGTCGCCTCCAGCAGGCCCGCCCGGTCGAGACCGCCGGCCGCCACCGGCCGGCAGCCCGCGTCCCGCACCAGTTCGGACACCCGGGCGAGGGCCGCCGCGTCGTCCCCGCACAGCGGTACCGCCAACGGCCTGCCGTCGAAGACGGGCGGCCGCATCCGCCACACGTCCTCGTGGCAGAGGTTGAACGCCTTGACCACCTCGGCCCCCGGGGCCGCCCCGGCCAACTGCCGCGCCGCCGACGGCCCGCCGTCCGTCAGCAGCCGGAAGCCGGCGCCGACGGGGTTGGAGCAGTCGACCAGCACCGTGCCGTCCAGTTCCGCGCGCAGCTCCCGCACCACCTCCGCCCCGGCGCCGTAGGGCAGTGCGGCCAGCACCACCTCGCCGGCGGCGGCCGCCGCCCGCAGCCCGGCGGCCCGCGCGCCGCCCCCGATCCGCCGGGCGAGGCGCTCCGCGGCGGCGGTGTCCCGCCCGCCGACCGTCACCTCGTGCCCGGCCCTCGCCCAGTGGGTCGCGAGCGCGTCCGCCATATTCCCCGTGCCCAGCACGCCGATCCTCATCACACCGTCCTCCGTGTCGTGGGAACTCCCGGTCGCCGGAAACGCCTGTCGGCGGGAACTCCCGGTCTCCCCGTGACGCTAGAGAACCCGTCAGGCACCATTCGGTGCGTGACCACTTCTGCCTTCCTCGCCGACTGCCGCGCCCGCCTCGCCTTCGACCTGCTCGCCAACACCTGGAACGCCGTCGTGCTCCGGGCACTGCGCGACGGCCCCCGGCGCCCCGTCGAACTGCGGGAACGGATCGGCGGGATCAGTTCCAAGGTGCTCACGGAGACCCTGCGCCGCCTCCAGTTCAACGGCCTGGTCGACCGCCGGCCGCTGCCCGGCGCCCCGCCCCGCGTCGAGTACCGGCTCACCGAACTGGGCCACAGCTTCCTCGGGCCGATCGAGGCCGTGGGCGCCTGGGCGTTCGAGCACGGCGACGAGGTCATGGCCGCCCAGGAGCGCGGCGGGGCCGCCGCCGGGGACGATGCCGGGGCCGGGAACGATGCCGGGGCCGGAGCCGGGGCGGTGTGACCTCCTCGCTGCACGGCTTCCCGGGCCTTCGCATCCGCCGCGTCCTGGATGTGACGGAACGCCCCGGTTAGGAAGCGGTCGGCAAGGACCCGCCGGTCGGACTCGTGTGTGGCTCCTCGGCTGTCCGGCCTCCCCGGGGACGGTCCAGCGCAGGACGGTGGTCGCACCGACCGGTTCCAGCGCGACCGGGTAGACCTGGCCCGAGGCGCGTTCGCCGCGGTGGCGCACCGAGTGGTCCCCGGGGTCCCAGCCCAGGTGCAGGAGCTGGCATCCGTCGAGCTCGATGCGTCCGGCGAGCAGCGGGCGGGTCCGGCCGGCCCGGTCGAGCAGGTGGAAGTGGCTGTGCGCGTCCACGGAGACCATCAGGCCGGTGCGGGGCCCATTCGCCGGCCGGCCCCGGAGCCGGCCGGCGAACGCGTGGGCTCCGTGCAGCGGGAGGTCGAGCCGCCCGTAGGGCCCCTGCCCGCTGTACTGGGTCGTCCGCTCGCCGCCGAAACGGGCGTGGGCGGCGACCTCGTCCCTCCCCAGTAGGTGACGTCGGCGAGCCCGTCGACGGACTCATCGTTCAGCCCGACGAACGAGTCGAGGGCGCGGGCGTCCCCGAGGACGGTGCCGCACGGTCCACCGGCAGGTCGCCGAGCCGGACCGGCTCCCCGCCGCGGTTGCCCGGCCAGGGCAGGCCGAGGTAGACCGCCAGGACGGAGATCACCGGCCCGTCGTACGAGTCCCGTACCTCGGCCCGTACCGTCAGCGGCCGGTCGGCGGCGTCCGGTACCGCGACCGCCTCGCAGAACCACTCGCTGCTGAGGCCTTCGACAGGCTCGTGCAGGTGGCCGCCACCGGGCTCGGTGGCGGCCACGGCCCGTGCGGACAGCGGATCACCGGTCTCGGACCGGTCGTCGATCCAACCGGCCGGTCCCGCACCGGCGCAGGTGTGCCCGGCGTCCTGAGCGGACAGCACCGGCCCCGCCCTCGGCACCGGCACTCAGCCGGCGAGGAACGGCTCCAGGGCGGCGGCGAGTTCGGTGGGCGCGTCCAGGGCGATGAGGTGGGCGGCGGTGGGGAACTCGACCAGGGTGGCGCCCGGGATCTCGGTGGCGTACCGGCGGGCGATGGCCTGGAAGTCCGGGACCTCCAGCCCGCCGACGCCCACCAGCGTGGGAACGGCGACGGCGGACACCGCGCGGGCCGAGGGGCCCTGCGAGTGCTCGCCCACAACGGACTGGTTGACCAGCGAGGTCCGCATCGGGTCGCGGAGCCGGTCGGCCAGTCCGTCGGCCACGTCCTCCCAGCCGCGGGCCGGACCGCGCAGCCACATGTCGAGGTTCACCCGGACCGCGGCGTCGAAGTCACCGGCCTCCAGCGCGGCGGTCTCGGCCTCGTCGTACGCGACCATGTCGGCGGACCAGTCGTAGCCAGGCCACGGTGCCGCGAGCAGCGCGAGGGAGTGGACGCGGTCCGGGTGGGTGAGCGTGAACTCCACGGCCACCCGGCCGCCCCAGGACGCGCCGACGAGCCGGACCCGGTGGTGGCCGAGGTGGTCGAGGAGCCGGAGCAGGTCGTCGGTCTCCCGGAACGGGCCGGTCGGGGGCGCGGACTCGCCGAAGCCCCGCAGGTCGTACCGGACGACGGTGTGGCGCTCGGCGAGTGCGGGCACGACGTCGTCCCACATCCGGTGGTCGGCGACACCGGCGTGCACGAGGACGACCGGCGGTCCGTCGCCGGAGACGACGTAGGAGAGGTGGCCGAGCTCGTCAGGAAGAGTGATCATCCGCGCATCGTCGCAGCTCGGACCTGTCCGTGGCCAGCCAATTCGGTGCGGGCGGCTACTGCTCGACCGGGCCGGCCGGCGACTCGACGGGCCCGGCCAGGGTCTCGACGGGCCACAGCGGCCACCTCGGCTCCGTGCGGGAGAGGCTCGCCAGTTCCTCGGGCGGTTCGGCGCCCTCGCGCACGGCGGTGAGGTAGCTCCTCGCCTGCTGGGGGCTCAGTTCGGGTGCCTGCCTGCGCAGATGCGCCATCGCGGCGACGGCCCCGGCGGACCGGACCAGGGCGCGGACCTCGGCGGCCAGTGGGTCGGGGCGCCGGACACCCTTGGTCTCGAAGAGGTAGTGCTCCTCCCAGCCTTCGTCGAGGTCCCGGGCGTTGGGGACGAAGTGCAGGCTGCCGTCCTCCCGGTCGACCAGCACATGGCTGCCGCCGCCCCCGAGGCTGAACCGGGCGTCCCTGGTCCGGGCGTAGGCCGCGCTGTCCCAGAATGCCAGCCAGCCGACGCTGTGCTCCTCCACCGCGTAGACGGCCACCTCGGGCGCCGGGCCGTCCCCGGGCCGCTTCATCACGGCCAGGTAGGACTCGACGAGGTCGATCGCTCGCTCCCTGCTGATCACGCTCCCATCGTCCCGGACGGGTCAAGTGCCTTTCCGCGCCCGGGTGCGCACAGGGCGTCGGACGGGCCGACTTCCTGTGCGCACCCGCACCCGCTCCAGCACCAGCATTTACATCCGCGCCTACCTGCGCATCCGCTCAGCGGAACGCGTCGACATGGCGCGCGGCCCAGTCGGCGAAGGACCTCGGGTCGCGGCCCAGCACCTCCCGGACGCCCGGGCCGATCCGCAGTTCGGCCGCGCTCGGGGCGCCGAGGATGTCGAGGGTGTCGTCGGCGAGCTCCACCGGCATGCTCCGGGCCATCGCGGCCCCGGCCTCCGCACGGGAGAGCTCGTGGAACCGCAGCGGCACCCCCAGCGCGGCGGAGAGCGCCGCCGTCTGCCCGCGCGGGCTGATCACCTCCGGGCCGGTCAGCTCGTACACACCCCCGATCTGCCGGTCCTCCAGCAGGCAGGCTGCCGCTACCTCGGCGATGTCCGCCGGGTCGACGACCGGCGTCGCGAGGTCACCGAACGGCGCCGCGACGGTCCGCCCCGTCCGGACGGACTCGGCCCACCACAGCGCGTTGGAGGCGAAGCCGCCGGGCCGCACGATCGCCCACTCCGGGACGGACTCCCGGACGGCGTCCTCCAGCGCGCGCATCGCGATCCGGGTCGCACCGAACGGCCTGGTCACCACACCCTGGGTGGAGAGCAGGACGATCCGCCGGACCCCGGCCGCCGCCGCCCGGCCGACCAGCTCCGCCGGGGCCGTCCCCGGGCCGTGGAGATCGCCCGAGAGCAGCAGGAACAGGGCCTTCGCCCCCGTCAGCACGGGCTCCAGAGCGGCCGGTTCGGCCAGGTCGGCCGTCAGGTGGCGGACGCCGTCCGGCACCGGCGCCGGGTGGCGCGACACCGCCGTCACCCGCTCGCCCGCCTCCGCCAGCGCCCGCGTCAGCGGCCTGCCGATGTTTCCGGTGGCCCCGGTCACCACGATCATGGTCAGCTCCTCGTTCATCGCCCGGTGGGACTGCCGACGCTAGAGCTGCTGGCTTACCGATCGTAAGGACATACCCCGGGGTAAGCTCCGCACATGACGGAAGGTGTGCAGCTGGAACGCGGTGCGACCGGCAAGCGGTATGAGGTGTTTCACACCGACTGTGCGGCGCGCGACACGGTCGACCATGTGACCAGCCGCTGGGGCGTCTGGGTACTGATCGCCCTTGAGAGCAACGACCTGCGGTTCTTCGAACTGCGCGACAGCATCCGGGGCATCAGCGAGAAGATGCTCGCGCAGACCCTGCGGGCGCTGGTCCAGGACGGCCTGGTGTGGCGGGTGGTGGAGCCGACGGCACCACCTCAGGTCACCTACGGGCTGACCGAGTTCGGGCGGGATGTCGGCGAACCCCTGCGGGACCTCCTCGGCCGGATCACCCGCCGGCTCGAACCGTCCTGATCACCGGGGCCGGCCACCGGGGCCGGCCACCGCGGCCGACCGCTGCGGCCGGTCACGCGTCGGCGCCCTCCCGGCGCCGGCCGGACACCCACACGGCCCCGGCCACCAGCAGCGCCGTGCCCAGCGCGTACGCGGGCAGCCACCGGGTGGTCGTCGCCGACAGGCAGTCGTCCACCGCCACCCGGCTCTGCTGCTCCTGCGCGTACGCCAGCGCCCCGGGGTCCACTCCGGCGAGGTCGCCCAGGGCGGCCCGCGCGTGCAGGCTCTCGTACCGGCCCGCCTGCACACAGCTGTCCCGGGTGCCCGGCATCGGGAACAGCCAGTCCCAGCGCTGCAATGCCGGTGCCAGCGCCAACGCCACGCACAGGCCCACGACCAGCGAGTACGCCGCCAGGCTCCAGCCGTACGCCGACGCGCGGCCCGACGCACGGCCCGACACGGGGACCGACGCACGGACCGGGACGCGGCCGAAGGCGAGGACGACCGCGAGCAGCGTCAGCCCCAGGTAGGTGGAGAACCACTGCCAGGAGCCTTCGGCGAGCGAGAACGCCAGGACCACGCCGAGCGCGGTGCCGAGCACCCCCGGATCCGTCCCCCCTGCTGCCTCGCCCCCGCCCGCCCGACCCCCGCCCGCCCCGGGTCCGCCACCGACTCCGCTCACCGCGCCCTCCCGACCGCCTGCCCGCCTGCCCGCTCCGGAGCGACCAGCCTCCCGCCCCGGCCCTCCCCCGGCCCCGCCGACACCGCCGTCTCCGCGCCGACCGGACCGGGCCCCACCCGTACGGATCAGTCGTCACGAATCGGTTGTCACGGATCAGTCGTCGCAGGTCAGTCGACGGCGACCCGGTCGGCCCCGGAGGACGACTCCTCCGGGGCCGACCGCCCGACTTCCCTATCCCACGATCACCAACTCGGCCAGGGCGTCGGCGACCCGGTCGATCGCCCCGCGGACGACCTCCGGCTGGTAGGCGGTGAAGCACAGGCGGAAGTAGCCGGGGGCGGGGCTGTGCATGGTTTCGCCAGGGAGCAGGGTGACCTCGGTGGGGCTGTTGGCGAGGTAGTTGAACAGCCACAGCTCGTCCGGATCGACCCCGCTGTTCTCCGTGAACGGCAGCGGATCGGCGCTGTACGTGCCCTCGGGCGGGCGTTTGCCCAGGTACGAGGTGAGGTCCAGCCAGAAGAACTGGGCCGGGTTGTCGCCCTCGGTGTGCACGAACTCGATGCCCCGGGCGACCAGCCGCTCCTTCACCCGCTCGAAGCTCGCGCTCAGCAGCTCCCGGTAGCGCCGCATCGCGTAGTCGGTGTACAGCTCCGAACCGGTCCCGTTGACCGTGGTCTCCAGGATCGCGCCGAGCACGTAGTGCTTCAGCGAATCGACCGGGGTGAACCACGACATCGGGTGCTTCTTCTCCTCGATGCCCTTCGTTCCGAGCATCGCCCGCTGCACGGGACCGTACTTCGAGACCACGAACCCGGTCCGGAACCCCGACAGCCCGAAGTCCTTGGCGAACCCCCACACCACGTGGATCCGCTCCGGCGCCCGCCGGTACGCGTCCAGGGCGAACGCGTTGGTGAACGGCACCCGCACGCCGTCGACCTGCGAATGACAGTAGATCTCGTCCGAAATGACGTGCATCTCGGTCTCGTCGATCACCCAGCCGTAGATCTCCTCCAGCAGTTCCTTCCCGTAGTTGACGCCCAGCGGGTTGTGCGGGTTGGTCAGCACCAGCAGGCGGGGGAACGCGCCGAAGAGACGGTGGTACTTGAAGTACTCCTCCTTGATCGCGTCCAGGGTCAGCCGGAACCGCTCCGGCCCCTCCGTCGGCAGCCTCACCGGCACGCACTTCAGCTTCGGCCGCTGCTCGAACGACCAGTTGAACCCCTGCCAGTACGGCGCCGGCAGCAGGACGGCGTCCCCCTCCACCAGCGGCGGCGGGCCGATCTCCCCCGGGTTCGGCGGGTCCTGGAGCGCGAACGCCAGACACTCCAGCGCCGAACCGACGCCGCCGGTGCCGAACACGTCACCCGCCTCGACCGGGACCTTGAAGGCCTTGCTCAGCAGCGTCGCGACCTCGTTCCGCAGATCCGGGCTGCCGTACGCGGACATGTAGTGGATGTAGCCCTCCGGCAGCAGCGCGGTGTGGTCGAACACCATCTTCTGCATCGAGTCCTCGTAGACGAGGACGTTCTCCGCGACGGACAGGTCGACGGCCGTGTCCGGGGCCAGGTGGCGGCGGTAGTAGGCGAGGGCCTGCTCGAAGTCGGGGATCCGCGCGAGCAGTTCGGCGGATTCGGTCGGGCCGGTCGAAACGGTCATGGTGAAGGGGCTCACTTCCGGGGAGGGCATGGCGGAACCAGGGTGGTTCGCATACATACGCCGTCAGCGCACCACGCTCCCGAGGGCCGTGCCAGTCGTCCGCGCCCATCCGGCGACGGCGCGGCCCCACCACGTGCGTCAGTCGTCCGCCAAGGGCTTGACCCAGCGCGTCCACTGCGACTGCGGCCCGTACCCGGCCCCCCGCCAGGTCCGGTGGCCCAGGGCGTTCCCGTCCAGCACCATGGCGTCCGCCCGACGTCCGCCCAGGGCCGCGAAGCGCTCCTCGGCTGCCGCCAGCAGTGCCGCGCCGATGCCGCGCCGCCGGTGCTCCGGGTCGACGGCGAGGCGGTAGAGGTGGCAGCGCCAGCCGTCCCAGCCGGCGATGACGGTGCCCAGCAGCACGGCCGGCTCGTCCGCCCGGACGGCCACCAGCAGGCAGTCCGGGTCGCGGGCGAGCAGGGCGGCCACCCCGTCGGCGTCGTCGGTGATGCTGGTGCCCTTGGCGGCGCGGGCCCACAGCGCGAGCACGGCCGGGACCTCCTCGGGGCCGGCGGTGCGCAGAATGAAGTCGATCATGAGCGACTGTCTACCAGGACCGGCCACCGTCCGACCGTGAATTCCAGGAGCCGGACGGGTCGGCCGGACGGGTCGGCCGGACGGGTCGGGCCAGTCGGCCGGACGGGTCAGTCGCCCGCCAGCTCCCACACCGTCGTGGTCTTCAGCGCCGTGTCCTCCAGGTCCGCCACCACCGGGACTTCGTACGCCGCCAGCGCGGTGAACCGTTCGCGCGGCAGGTAGGCGCGGCCGGGGTCGCCGACGATCACCAGCGCGCCCCGGGCCCTGGCCCGGAGCAGGAACGGCAGGAACCGGGCCGCCATCGCCCGCTCGTAGAAGACGTCCCCGGCCAGCACCACCTCGGCCGGCCCGCCGTCGCCGTCCAGCAGGTCCTCGACCGCCGCGTCCACCCGGACGCCGTTCGCCGCCGCGTTGACGCTGATCGCCGCGACCGCGTAGGCGTCGATCTCGGCCGCCCGCACCGACCGGGCACCGCGCAGCGCCGCCGCGATACCCACCAGGCCGGAGCCGGCCGCGAGGTCCAGCACCGACCGTCCGGCCACCAGTTCCGGGTGGTCCAGCACGTACCGGGCCACCCCGACGCCGCCCGCCCAGGCGAAGGCCCAGAACGGCGGCGGCAGGCCGCGTTCGCCCCGCGCCGTCTCGGTGGTCTCCCACAGGGCGATGGCGTCCTCGGCCATGTGCAGGCGCACCTCCGGCACGAAGGGCACCGGGGCGATGCCGGTCTGCGCGCGTACGAAGTCCTCGTCCGACCGCATGGCGGCCCCCGAACCCGCCGGGTGTGTCTCGCTCAGCATGCCGAGCAGCATACGGGCCCTGAGCAGGTGCTCCTCACACTCGCGAGCCGACCTGGACCCGACCGGGACCCGGGCGGGACCCGGGCGCGACCCGGGCACGAAGCTACCGCGAACCCGCCGCCGCCACAGGCCCGTTGACCCCGGCTCGACTCGGCCGAATCCCGACCCCGGGACGGCACGCCGGGCGGGTAGGTTCTCCCCGGAGCCGGTGTGCGGCCGGCCGGGAGCGGGGGGCACGGTGTCGGACAAGGTGCTGGCGGGCCGCGCGGCGGTCGTCACGGGCGGCTCGCGCGGGATCGGCCGGGCCGTGGTGGAGCGGCTCGCCGCGGACGGCGCGGACGTGGTGTTCGGGTACGCGCACGACGACGAGGCGGCGGCCGAGGTGGTCCGCGCGGTGGCCGCGAACGGTGCCGCCGGGGCCGGGCGGGTGTACGCGGTCCGGGCCGACCTCGGCACGCCGGAGGGCCCGGAGCGGCTGATGGCGGCCGCCGAGGAGGAGCTCGGCGGGCTGGACATCCTCGTCAACAACGCGGCCCGCGCCGTCACCCGGGTCCCGCTCGCCGAGACCGACCCGGCGGACTTCGACGCCACCATGGCCGTCAACGCCCGCGCGGTGTTCCTGACCCTCCGCTACGCGGCGCGGCGGATGCGCGACGGCGGCCGGATCGTCAACATCTCCTCCCTCAACACCCGCCGCCCGATGCCGGGGCTCGCCGCCTACCTGGCCGGCAAGGGGGCGCTGGAGCAGCTGACCGAGGCCGCCGCGGTGGAGCTGGGGCCGCGCGGGATCACCGCCAACACCGTCTCCCCCGGGCCGACCGAGACCGGGATGCTGCGGTCCGTCAATCCCCCGCACGCGCTGGAGACGGTGGCCGGGCTGACCCCGCTGCGGCGGCTCGGGCAGCCGGCCGACGTCGCGGACGTGGTGGCGTTCCTGGTCGGTCCGGACGCGCGGTGGGTCTCCGGGCAGAACCTCGGGGCGACCGGCGGCCTGCGCTGAGCCCTGCGGCGTGCGCCGAGCCCACGCCGAGCCGCTGAGCCCCGGCGGCCCGCGCTGACCGGCGGGCCGCGCCCCACCGGACCGGCCTCCGCGAGGGCCCGGTGGAGCCCGGATCACGCACCGCCACCCGGTGCGTACCATTTCGATACCGAAGCCGGGATGAGCTGGGAGGATGCTCGCCGCTCGGCCCCGGGCCCCGGTAGCATCCGGCACAGGCCGTCCGGCCCGGCGCAGGCGCCGCAGCGCCGCCGTGCCGGTCCGCCGGGCGGCGGACACCCGCGGGCCCTCCGGGGGTGGCCTCCGGCACCACAGCCCGGTGGCCCCGGCCGGCCGTGCCCGCGTCCACGGCACGCGCGCCAGGGCAGTCGCGCGGAACGGCGAAGGGCAGCGTCTTGGCGGATCGACTCACCGGTGGCGACTCCTCACTACTGCGGCGGATCAACGCGGCGGTGACCCTCCGGGCACTGCGCGAGGGCCACGCGGTGACCCTGACCCAACTGGTCGGCGACACCGGGCTCTCCCGTCCGACGGTCGAGGGCGTGATCGAGGGGCTGGTGGAGACCGGGCTGGTCGCCGAGGTCGACCAGCCGCCGCAACCGGACGGCCAGCCCGGCGCCGGGCGGCGCGGACGGCCGGCCCGCTGGTTCCGGTTCCGGGCCGAGGCCGGACACATCCTCGGCATCGAGATCGGCGTCCACGACATCCGGGTCATCCTCGCCGACCTGGCCGGCGTGGTGGTGGGCAGCCACTTCAGGCCCGTCGAGGAGACCCTGGACGCGGAGGAACGGCTCACCGCCGTCCGGTCGGTGGTCGCCGAGGTGCTGCGCAAGGCGGGCGTCTCCCGGGACAACCTGTGGGCGGTCGGCGTCGGCACGCCGGGCATCGTCGACCGGGACGGCACGGTGCAGCTGGGCACCGCGATGGCCGGCTGGACCGGCCTGGACCTGGGCGCCCGGCTGCGGCGCTCGTTCCGCTGCCCGGTGATGATCGAGAACGACGCCAACCTCGCCGCGATCGCCGAGCACTGGCAGGGCGCGGCGGTCGGCGCCGACGACGTGGTGTTCGTGATGGCGGGCCTCAGCCCGGGCGCCGGCTCGCTCATCAACGGCCGCCTGCACCGCGGCTTCGGGGGCGCGGCCGGCGAGATCGGCGCCCTGCACCTGCTCGGCCAGGAGGTGACGCCGGAGCGGCTGCTCTCCACCACCGGCAAGCCGCTCAACCCGCTGGACGAGGCGGCGGTGGCCCGGGTGCTGAAACTCGCCCGCGAGGGCGACGAGGTGGCGCAGGTCGCCACCGACCGGTTCCTGACCCGCCTGGTCCAGAGCGTCGCCGCGCTCGTCCTGGCCATCGACCCGCAACTGGTGGTCGTCGGCGGCTGGGCCGCGGGCCTGGACGGCGTCCTCGACCCGCTGCGCGAGCGCCTCGCCAGCTTCACCCTGCGCGCCCCCGAGGTCGCCCTCGCCGCCCTCGGCTCCGAGGTGGTCGCCATGGGCGCCCTCCGGGTCGCCCTCGACCAGGTCGAGGAGCAGCTCTTCGCCGTCAACCCCCCGACGGCCGAGCCGGCTTCGCCCCGGCCCTGAGCGCTGCGGGCGGCCTTCGCGGGCCGCCGACCACCGCCTCCCGGTCGATCTCGGCGGTCCGCCCGGTCCGGGGGGGGCGGCGGGGGCGGG
>NZ_JAXCLC010000071.1:0-50018 GCF_034043715.1 Kitasatospora purpeofusca
CCCCCGCCCCCCCCCCCCCGCCCCCCCCCCCCCCCCCCCCCCCCCCCCCCCCCCCCCCCCCCCCCCCCCCCCCCCCCCCCCCCCCCCCCCCCCCCGGGCCTAGTCGGTCCCGGCGGGACGCAACTCGCACCGCCCGTCGACACACTCACGCCGCAGCCGCCCCCGGGACACCGTCTCCAGCAGCCCGATCACCCAGCAGGTCGGACACCCGCGCAGGGCGACCAGCCCGAGCGGCAACAGCAGCAGCGCCACCGGTCCGGCGAACGGCAGCAGCACGAACGCCCCCACCAGCGCGCCGAATCCGACCCCGCCCCGCACCAGATGCCCGGCCACCGTCCGACTGGCGTACCCCGAAGCGTCGCCCTTCACCACTCCCCTCCGACGGTGACCGCCCGGACCGCCGCGCGCGCCCGGTGCAACCGCGACTTCATGGCCGCGGTGCTCAGTCCCAGCACATCGGCGACCAGCCGCCCGCTGAGCCCCTGGACGTCCCGCATGACCAGCACCCGCCGCTGATCCTCCGGCAACGCCGCGATCGCCTCCGCCACCCGCGCGGCCTCCAGCCGCCCCAGCACCTCGTCCTCGGCCGACCGGTACGGCGCCACCCCGGCCGCCGGACGCTCCCACAGCGCCGAACGCGCCCGCCGCAGGCACTCGTTCCGCACGATCCGGAACATCCACGAGGCCAGCGCTCCGGTCGCCCGCAGCATTCCGATCTTCCGGTAGAGGATGATCAGCGCCTCCTGCGCCGCGTCCTCGGCGTCCTCCGGCGTGGCGCAGAGCGACCGCGCGAACCGCCGCACATGCGGATGCGCCCCCGAGACCAGCGCGGCGATCGCCTCCACATCACCGTCCTGCGCCGCGGCCACCACCGAACTCGTCGGCCACTCCCGCACCTCAGCCACGCCGCCGCCCCCACTTCCGCAGCACCGTCACGCTGCACGCCCCGACCAGCAGCACACCGACCGCCACAGCCGCCCAGATCATCGTCACAACCTCCTCGTCCGCCCCGGTCCTCACCGAAGCCGTTCATAAGAGGCGGCGACCCCCGGAAAGGATTCACCCCTCGCGACCGGAGGTCACTCCGTGGCCGGGGCGCCGACCGCGCCGCCTCCACTGATCCCGCCGCCTCCACCGGCCTCGCCGCTGTCGCCGAGTTCGGTGAAAAGGGTGAGCTGGAGGGCGCCGGGCGCTTCGAGGCGGGAGTTTAGGGAGTTCCAGGGGGTGCGGACGGGTTCGGCGATCACCTGGGCGCCGGCGGCGGCGAGCTCGGCGGTGGTCGCGGCGGAGTCGTCGACCTGGAAGGCGACCCGCAGGTGGCCTGCGACGCGTCGGCCGACCTCTACCTCGTCGATGAAGTCGGCGTGGCCCGGGTCGGCGATCTCCAGGGTCGCGCGACCGGCCTCCAGGATGGTGACCCGCCCGTCGGGCGAGGCGAAGGCGGCTCGTTCGGGAAGGCCGAGGACGTCGCGGTAGAAGTGCAGCGCCTGCTCGTAGTCGGCGGCCGTGACCACCAGGCGGAGTTCACGCACGGCGGGAGAGGTCTCGGACGGCTGGGACATTTCGGCTCCTCTGGCGGAAAGCGGAAGGCGACCCCACCGACAACTGCGATGGCCCCGCCTTCATTTCAGGACCGGCGACATCAGTGCCCACCCCGCGCTGGACCTGCGCTTGTCGCCTTCACGCCGGACAGCGATCACCGCGGA
Organism: Kitasatospora purpeofusca; assembly: GCF_034043715.1. Classification (GTDB taxonomy): domain Bacteria; phylum Actinomycetota; class Actinomycetes; order Streptomycetales; family Streptomycetaceae; genus Kitasatospora; species Kitasatospora purpeofusca_A. The sequence goes on from NZ_JAXCLC010000071.1 coordinate 1,707, forward strand.
TCGCCCCGCTCCCCGACGGGAAACCCGCTCGCCGCGGCCGACCCCTTTGTGTCAGCATGACGATATGAGCGACGAACTCACGATCGATCCCGTAGACGCCCGCGACCGCGCCACCCTGACCGCAGCCGTGACGGCCGGCGCGCCGACCAAGTGGCTGCTGTTCTGGGGTCATCAGCCGCAGCCGGACGGGTCGTTCGGCCCCGGTGTACTGAGCCAGTGGTGGCCCGACCACCCGTTCACCGTCGACGGCGTGGAGTACCGGACCGCCGAGCACTGGATGATGGCGGGCAAGGCCCGAATGTTCGACGACAGCGGGACGCTCGCCCTGATCCTGGCCGCGCCGAGCGCAGCCGAGGCGAAGAAGCTGGGCCGCCAGGTCCGCGGCTTCGACGACGCCGTCTGGCGTGCGGGCCGCTTCGAACTGGTCGTCACGGGCAACGTCGCCAAGTTCGGTGGCCACGCCGGGCTCCGCACCTACCTGCTGTCGACCGCCCGGCGGGTCCTGGTGGAGGCCAGTCCGCTCGACCGGATCTGGGGCATCGGCCTCGGCGCGGAGAACGAGCGCGCCGAGCGGCCCGCCGAGTGGCGCGGCGAGAACCTGCTCGGCTTCGCCCTCATGGAGGCCCGCGCCCGGCTCGCCGCGACCGAGCAGTGAGCCTGGTCGGCGCCTCCGGCCATGGGGCGCACGGATAGCGAGCGCGCGCCGGGTCGCCTACGATCCGTGCGCCCCATGCGCCCCCGGACACCACTCGCAAGACTGTGGACGCACTGCCGTAACTCCAGCGCCGTATTCCAACGCCAGGATGACTGGCCGTCAGGGTCAAGTTGGACAGGTTGCGGTGATCATGCGTACACGGCACACGGAACAGCCCCCCGTCCCGGACGCGGGCATCGGCGCGAGCGAGCAGGACGCTCTCGAACTCAGAGGCCAGTTGGACGAATTACTGCGTGCCAGACAGTACGCGGTACAACGCGAGCGGCGGCTCGCCGAAGCCGTCCGGTCGCTGCCCGACCGGCAACGGGTGGACGGCGAGCTGCTGCGGCAGCTGGCGCAGGCGCGGACGCTGCGCGAAGGGCTGGGTGCACGCTGCCTGGAACTGAGCGACCGGCTGAAGTCCCTGGAAGACCAGCTGCGGCAGCCGTCGCCACGGATCGAGGGCGAGGACCGGCCCGGAGCGGGCTCGGCCCACCCGGCCATGGACGGCTTCACCACCGACACCGGCGCGGGCACCGCGAACGGCGGCCAGAACAACGTTCACTACGACGTTCACCACCCCGTCCACCACGACATCGGCCAAGCCCCGGCAGACGGCAGCGCCTACCCCACACCCACCGGCCCCGCCCCCTCAGCCGGGCCCACGTCCGCACCCGGGCCTGCACCGGCACCGTCCCCGGCACCCGCACCCGCACCCGCACCCGCACCCGCACCCGCACCCGCACCGCCACGCCACCGCTCCCCCGGTGAGCTCGCCGCCCTCGCCGAGCGCATCACCGGCCTGTACCGGAACGCGTCCCCGACCGAGGCCGCCGACATCCTCGGCCAGGCCGCCGAGCACCTCACCCCGGAGGACACCGCCGCGCTGGCCGCCCGGCTCGCCCACCGGGGACCGACCAGCGCCTCCCTCCACCTCGCCCGCAGCGCCGTCCACGGCAGCCCCCACCACGCCGCCGCCACCCTCGCCGAACTGCGCCGGACCGGGCTCGCCGAGGAGGCCGGGGACCTGTTCAACGCGCTGCGCTCCTGCCCGGCCGCCGACCTGCCTGCCCTGCTGGACGGGTTGGAACGGGCCGGGCAGCACGCCGACGGCGCCACCCTGCTCTGGGAATGGGGTTCCGCCCCGACCGCCGAGCTGGCCGCCCTCGCCACCGCCCTGCACCGGGCGGACCGCGCCGCCGACGCCCGCACCCTGCTGCGCCAGGCCGCCGGCCGTCCCACCGGCGACCTCACCGCCCTGGCCACCACGCTGCCCGCACCCCTGCCCGCCCTGCTGCTGGGCGAGCTGGCGACGCTGCGCCCACCGGCCGAACTGGTCCGGCTGGCCGGCGCGCTGGCCGGTCGGACCGACCTCTACGAGGCGCTGCTCACACCGCTGCTCGCGGACCCCGGGCAGCACCGCACCACCCTCGCCGCGCTCCGTACCGCCGGTCTTCCCACCACCTTGGCCAACCGCCCCCGCTCCCGCTGGGGCCGCCGCTGAGACCCGGGCCGGCCCGATCGGAGGCACCTGCCCCGCCCGTCCAGCACCCGCACACGCACCCGCACCCGCCCCCGATCGAGCGAGCAAGGCCGATCGCTCGGGGCGGGTGCCGAAACCCCTCACGAGGCCGGGGCGGACTCCCCCTGCGGGGGAAGGGCGACGGGGACCGGCGGCGGCATGACGCCGGCCGAGCGCAGCGCCCGGGCGAGCGCCTCGAACTTGGCGGTGAGGCCCCGGTCGCGCAGCTCGTCCCCGTGCGCCTCGGCCAGGGCCTCGTTCAGCCGGCGCCGGATCTCCGGCAGGTTCCTCTCCCAACTCGCCACGTGCATGGCGAGGGCCTCGTCGAGGAAGCGCACGGGAGAGCTGCGCCGGACCCGGTCGAGCGGCGACCGGATCATGGACCGCCGGCCCTGGAGGACGCGCTCGAAGCACCAGAGCATCGTGAAGTAGGCCGCGAGCACCTCGGGCCCGTACGGGTGCTGCCCCCGGCGGAAGGACACCAGGACGTAGCGGGCCAGCGCCACTTCACCGCTCGTCAGGTCGAGGTGGAGCGTCCGGGCGAGTTCGAAGTCCACCTGCCGGGTCTGTCCCCGGTAGACCGCCCAGGCCCCCGCGACCGAAGCCAGGGCACCGACACCCGACGCGATCGCCCATGGATCTGCCATCCCTGCCTCCCCGCAGCCGGGGCCGGTCCGACGGCCCGGAGCGGAGATTAGCCGATCGTCACGGCGGCCGGACCCGAAGCGGCGACTCCGGGGCCGGCGCTCCGGAATCAGCACCCCCGAACGCGGAACCCCCGCCCGCCCCGGGGAAACCGGGGCGAACGGGGGTTCGCACGGAAGACCGCGGGCACGGGCCCGCCGACGTCAGCAGCCGATGAGTCGCGCCGCCAGGTAGGACTTCACCTGGTCGAGCGAGACGCGCTCCTGCGTCATGGTGTCGCGCTCGCGCACGGTCACCGCGTTGTCCTCCAGGGTGTCGAAGTCGACCGTCACGCAGAACGGCGTGCCGATCTCGTCCTGGCGGCGGTAGCGCTTGCCGATGGCACCGGCGTCGTCGAACTCGACGTTCCAGGCGGTGCGCAGGTCGGCGGCCAGGCCGCGGGCCTTCGGCGAGAGGTCGGCGTTGCGCGACAGCGGCAGCACCGCGACCTTGACCGGGGCCAGCCGCGGGTCGAGCCGCATGCCGACGCGCTTCTCCAGGACGCCCTTGGCGTTCGGCGCCTCGTCCTCGAAGTAGGCGTCGATCAGGAAGGCCAGCATGGCGCGGTTGAGGCCCGCCGCCGGCTCGATGACGAACGGGAAGTACCGCTCGCCGGACTCCTGGTCGAAGTACTTGAGGTCCTGGCCGGAGGCCTCGCTGTGCACCGTGAGGTCGTAGTCGGTGCGGTTGGCGATGCCCTCCAGCTCGGAGAACTCGGTGCCGCCGAAGTTGAAGCGGTACTCGATGTCCACCGTGCGCTTGGCGTAGTGGGAGAGCTTCTCCTTCGGGTGCTCGAACAGGCGCATGTTGTCGGTGCGCAGGCCGAGGCCGACGTACCAGTCCCAGCGCTGCTGGAGCCAGTACTCGTGCCACTGCTCGTCCTCGCCCGGCTTGACGAAGAACTCCATCTCCATCTGCTCGAACTCACGCGTCCGGAAGATGAAGTTGCCGGGGGTGATCTCGTTGCGGAAGCTCTTGCCGACCTGGGCGATGCCGAACGGCGGCTTCTTGCGCGAGGTGGTCTGGACGGCCTTGAAATTGGTGAAGATGCCCTGGGCGGTCTCCGGGCGCAGGTAGGCCAGGCCGCTCGCCTCCTCGGTGACACCGAGGTGGGTCTTCAGCATGCCCGAGAAGTCCTTGGGCTCGGTGAACTGGCCCTTGGTGCCGCAGTCCGGACAGTTGATGTCCTGGAGGCCGTTCGGCGGCGGGAAGCCGTGCTTGGCCTCGTACTTCTCCTCCAGGTGGTCGGCCCGGTGGCGCTTGTGGCAGGAGAGGCACTCGGTCAGCGGGTCGTTGAAGGTCTGGACGTGGCCGGAGGCCTCCCAGACCTCGCGGGCCAGGATCACCGACGAGTCGAGTCCGACGACGTCCTCACGGGCCTGGACCATCGCACGCCACCACTGGCGCTTGATGTTCTCCTTGAGTTCGACGCCCAGCGGACCGTAGTCCCAGGCGGCACGCGTGCCGCCGTAGATCTCGCTGCAGGGGTAGACGAAGCCACGGCGCTTGCTCAGGCTGACGATCGTCTCGATCTTGTCGGCTGCCACAGTGCTCTCTTCAGTACGTACGGCACGGTCAGGGCACGGCTGGTTGCGCGTACCCGAATACCTCAGGTTACCGGCCATATGGGTACGCGGTTCAAATCGGTATCTCCGGCACCGGCCCACTCACCGTCACCACTCGTTCACCCGTCCGAGTGATTTGACAATCATTTCCATCTAATCTGAGAATGGTTGTCATGATGATCCGACGACGTACTCGCGGCGCCATAGCCCTGACCGCCACCGCCCTCACCGCGGGCCTCACGCTGACGGCCTGCGGCAGCAGTGGCGGCGCCCAGGGCGCGGCGGGCAAGCTGAACGTCGTCGCGTCCTTCTACCCCATGGAGTTCCTCGCCGGCCGGATCGGCGGCGAGCACGTGAAGGTCACCGACCTCACCGCCGCCGGCGTCGAGCCGCACGACCTCGAACTCACCGCCAAGCAGGTCGGGGCGGTCAAGAAGGCCGACGCGATCGTCTACCTCAAGGGCCTGCAGCCCACCGTCGACAAGGCGGTCGCCGGCTCCGGCTCCCAGCACAAGGTCGACGCCACCGCGGCCGCCCCCTTGGAGGACCACCACCTCGCCGAGGGCCACACCGAGGCCGACGGGCACGACCACGGCGGCGACGGGCACGACGGCCACGACGGCCACGACCACGACGGGGCCGCCGGCGATCCGCACATCTGGCTCGACCCGACCCGCTACGCGGCGGTGGCCAGGAGCGTCGGCGCCGAGTTCGCCAAGGCCGACCCGGCCCACGCCGAGGACTACCGGAAGAACACCGACGAGCTGGTCGGCCGGCTCACCGCCCTGGACCAGGAGTTCAAGGACGGACTGAAGGACGTCCGCAACCGCACGTTCGTCACCAGCCACGCCGCCTTCGGCTACCTCGCCGGGGCCTACGGCCTCACCCAGGTCGCCATCAACGGCGTCGACCCCGAGTCCGAGCCCACCCCGGCCCGCCTCGCCGACGTCCAGAAGGCCGCCAAGGAGAACGGCGTCACCACGATCTTCTTCGAGACCCTGGTCAGCCCCAAGCTCGCCGACACCGTCGCCAAGGACCTCGGCCTCAGGACCGCCGTCCTCGACCCGCTGGAGGGTGTCAAGGACCCGGCCAAGGACGACTACCTCTCGGTCATGCGGCAGAACCTGGCCAACCTACGGACCGCCCTCGGCACCGACGCGCCGACCGCGCCCGCCGCACCCATCAGCTGACGGGACCACCGGCATGACCTCCCCGACACCCCCGGCCCGCCCGACGACCCCGGCCCACCCGGCCGTCCGCCTCCACGACGCCGTCGCCTCGCGCGGCGGACGGCCGGTGCTGCGCGGCGTCGACCTCACCGTCCGCCCCGGCGAGGTGGTCGCCCTGCTCGGCGCCAACGGCTCCGGCAAGTCCACCACCGTCAAGGCCGTCACCGGGGCCGTCCCGCTGGAGCGCGGCACGCTCGAACTGTTCGGCACCCCGCTCGCCCGGTTCCGCGCCTGGCACCGGATCGGCTACGTGCCGCAGCGCACCACCGCCGCCTCCGGCGTCCCGGCCACCGTCCGGGAGGTCGTCTCCACCGGCCGGCTGCCCCTGCACCGGCTGCTGCCGTTCCGCCGCGCGGACCGCGCCGCCGTGGACCGCGCGCTGACCGCCGTCGGCATGCTCGACCGGGCCCGGGACGGGGTCGCCGACCTCTCCGGCGGCCAGCAGCAGCGAGTGCTGATCGCCCGCGCCCTGGCCGGCGCCCCCGATCTGCTGATCATGGACGAGCCGATGGCCGGGGTGGACGCCGCCAGCCAGCAGGTGCTCGCCGACACCCTGCGCGCCGAGGTCGCGCGCGGCGCCGCCGTCCTGCTGGTGCTGCACGAACTCGGGCCGCTGGAACCGTTGATCGACCGGGCCGTGGTGCTGCGCGACGGCTGCGTCGCGCACGACGGCCCGCCCGTTCCCAACACCGGTCTGCACGCCCTTCCGGGCCACGACCACGTCCACCCGCACGCCGACCACGGCCACGAACACGACCGACCCCGGGGACTGCTGTCATGACCGAGATGCTCAGCTACGACTTCATGCAGCGGGCGCTGATAGCCGCCGTGCTGGTCGGCATCACCGCCCCCGCCGTCGGCATCTACCTGGTGCAGCGGCGGCAGGCACTGATGGGCGACGGCATGGGCCACGTCGCGATGACCGGCGTCGGCCTCGGCTTCATCTTCCAGACCAGCCCGGTCTGGATGGCCGTGGTGGTCTGCGTGCTCGGCGCCGTCACCATGGAACTGGTCCGCGCGCGCGGCAACCAGCGCGGCGACATCGCCCTCGCGATGCTCTTCTACGGCGGCATGGCCTGCGGCAAACTGCTGGTCTCCAAGTCCGCCCAGGCCGGCGCCGGTTCGCTGGAGAGCTACCTCTGGGGCTCCATCCTGACCGTCTCCCCCGCCGACCTGGCCACCATCGGCGCGCTCGGCGCCGTCGTCGTCGCCGTCACCCTCGGCCTGCGCCGCCAGCTGTTCGCGATCTGCCAGGACGAGGACTTCGCCCGGGTCACCGGCGTCCCGGTGCGCCTGCTCAACCTACTGCTCGCGGTGATGGCCGCGGTCACCGTCACCGTCGCCATGCGGGTGGTCGGCCTGCTGCTGGTCAGCGCCCTGATGGTGGTTCCGGTCGCGGCCGCCCAGCAGCTCACCCGCTCCTTCGCCGCCACCCAGGCCGGCTCGATCGCCGTCGGCGTGCTCGTCGCCCTGGCCGGCGTCACCGGCTCCTACCAGCTGGACGTGCCTTCGGGCCCGGCCATCGTGCTGCTGGCCATCATCGTGTTCGCGGTGTTCGGCGCGATCGCCGCACCCCTCGCGCGCCGCCGCCACCGCGACACCCCGGAGCTGGGACCGCAGGTCTGCGACGTCCGACTGCCCGGTCCGGAGCGGGTCGACGCGACCACTCCGGCGCCCGGTGCGGGGCTGGCACAATGAGGTGCCAGTCGCCCACACCAGCAGGAGGACCCACGGTGACCACCGCAGGCCCGTCGCCGCGAGCCCGATCGACCCGGCAGCGCGCCGCCGTCTCGGCGGTCCTGGACGAGATCGAGGACTTCCGCAGCGCCCAGGAGCTCCACGACATGCTGAAGCACCGGGGGGACTCGGTCGGTCTGACCACCGTCTACCGGACGCTCCAGTCGCTCGCCGACGCCGGCGAGGTGGACGTCCTGCGCACCGCCGACGGTGAGGCCGTCTACCGCCGGTGCAGCAGCGGGCACCACCACCACCTGGTCTGCCGCCAGTGCGGCGCCACCGTGGAGGTCGAGGGTCCGGCCGTCGAGCGCTGGGCCAACTCGGTCGCCGCCGAGCACGGGTTCAGCGACATCGCGCACACCCTGGAGATCTTCGGCACCTGCGCGGAGTGCGCCGCGAAGGTCTGAGCATCGGTACGCCGAAGGGCCCGCGGGGAGTCACCTCCCACGGGCCCTTCTCCGCACACACCGGCTCGCCTTCACACCGGCTCAACACAGCGCCGACTCAGCGCCGCACCCACTCAACACAGCGCCGAATCAACGCCGCGCCCCACTCAACGCTGCGCCGGCACCTCGGTACCCAGCTCGGCCGACGCCTCGTTCGGGAGCGCCCCGCCGAACCGCCGGTCGCGCCTCGCGTACTGCTCACAGGCCCGCCACAGGTCACGGCGGTCGAAGTCGGGCCAGAGCACGTCCTGGAACACGAACTCCGCGTAGGCCGACTGCCAGAGCAGGAAGTTCGACGTCCGCTGCTCGCCGCTGGGACGCAGGAACAGGTCCACGTCCGGCATGTCCGGGTGGTACAGGTACTTGGTGAGGGTCTTCTCGTTGACCTTCTTCGGGTCCAGCCGGCCCGCCGCGACATCGGCCGCGATCGCCGCCGCGGCGTCCGCGATCTCGGCCCGACCGCCGTAGTTGACGCACATGTACAGCGTGACGGCGTCGTTGTCCCTGGTCTGCTCCTCGGCGACCTGGAGTTCCTGGACGACGCTCTTCCACAGCTTGGGCATCCGGCCGGCCCAGCGCACCCGCACACCCATCGCGTCCATCTCGTCGCGGCGGCGGTGGATGACGTCGCGGTTGAAGTTCATCAGGAACTTCACCTCGTCGGGTGAGCGCTTCCAGTTCTCGGTGGAGAACGCGTAGAGCGAGATGTTCTTCACGCCGAGCTCGATCGCGCCCTTGAGCACGTCCAGCACGACGGACTCGCCGACCTTGTGGCCCTCCGTGCGCGGCAGCCCGCGCTCCTTGGCCCAACGGCCGTTGCCGTCCATGACGATCGCGACATGGCCCGGGACCAGCTCACCGGGGATCTTCGGGGGCCGGGCGCCGCTGGGGTGCGGGGTCGGGGGGAGGTACTCCCTCTGCTTGCCGCCGCCGAAGAGCCGTCGCGCTGCCATGTGCTCACTTCTCCACGTATCTCATCGAGCGGATACCCCGCTCCAGGTGCCACTGCAGATAGGCCGCGACCAGTCCGCTGCCTTCCCGCCAGTACCTCGGCTCGCAGGCGTCCGCCGTCTGCCAGTCCCCTGACAACAACGCGCCGAGCAGTACCAGTGTCTCAGGGGAGGGTACGGCACATCCGGGCACGCGGCAGTCCGGGCAGAGCACGCCGCCGGCCTGCAGCGAGAAGAACCGGTTGGGTCCCTCCATCCCGCATTTGGCGCAGTCGTCGAAGGTCGCGCCGTACCCGTTCACCGCCAGCGAGCGCAGCAGGAAGGCGTCCAGCACCAGGTGCGACTCGTGCACCCCGGCGGCCAGCGTGCGCAGGCCGCCGACCAGCAGCAGGTACTGCTGGACGGCCGGCTGGCCCTCGTTCTCGGCGAACCGTTCCGCCGTCTCCAGCATGGCCGTCCCCGCGGTGTACCGGCCGTAGTCGGTGACGATCGAGCCGCCGTACGGGGCGATCGTCTCCACCTGGGTGCAGAGCGGCAGGCCGCGGCCGATCAGCTCGCTGTTCCGGCTGAAGAACTGCACGTCCACGTGCGAGAACGGCTCCAGGCGCGCGCCGAACTTCGACTTGGTCTTGCGCACCCCGCGCGCCACCGCGCGCACCTTGCCGTGGTGGCGGGTGAGGAGGGTGATGATCCGGTCCGCCTCGCCGAGCTTCTGCGCCCGGAGGACCACGCCGTCGTCGCGGAAGAGACTCATGCGCCCGCCTCACCGCCGCGGCGGGCCTGGAACAGTGTGGACATCCCACCATTGTCCCCCAGCGGCGGACAGCCGTGTGCCCGCACCGGGGCGGTGGGGGCTCGCCGAGCGGTGCGGGTCACGGCGGGCCCCGGCCGTGGGGACGCCGCCGGGCGGGGCCGGGGGCGGAGGGGGCCCGGTTGTGGGGGTCAGGGGGAGGAGGTGTCGACGGAGAGGGGAGCGAGGAGTCGCCGGGGTGTCCGGCGAACGGGTCCGGCGGATGGGTTCGGCGGGTGCGTTCGGCGGACAGGTTCGGTGGGTGCGTCCGGCGAACGGATCCGCCGGAAGGATCAGAGGAGCAGGGACGACCGGACCGGAACGCTAGTACGGCGCCCGGGTCGCCGCCTCCAGCAGCGCCCCGACCCGCGCGTGCGGCAGGTCCAGACAGCGCCCGATCGCGGCCAGCGCCTCCCGCTCCTGCGGGCGGTACCGGCCGTCGGCCAGGGCGATCGCCGCCCCCTGCAGCAGCAGCCGCTCCCGGCCCGGCCGGGCCAGGTGCGGCGCCAGCGGCTCCAGGGCCGCGTGCAGCTCCACGGCCAGCCCGCCCGACATGCCGTGCGCGTCGTACAGCTCGCCGCCGAGACCGGACAGCGCGGCCAGGGCCGCCAGCACCTGCGCCTCGCCGCAGTCCTCGAAGCCGGCGTCCCGGACCGCCCCGCAGGCCGCCTCACGGGCCGCCCGGTGGGCGGTGCCACCGGCCGCCAGCATGGACAGCGCGACGGTGTACTGCGCGTCGCGCAGCATCCCGCCCAGGCGCACGCAGGTGGGCTGCTCCAGGCTCTCCACCCCGAACCGGCCGTGGCAGCTGGTGCACTGCACGCTGCCGATCACCGGTCCGAGCGGAAGCACCGGGGTCCCCAGCAGCCGCAGCCACCGCCGGCCGTGCTGCCGGCGGTAGTTGCGGTCCCCGCCGCAGCCCGGGCAGAAGAAGTCACCGAGAACATCGGTCCGCCACCTCGGGCGAACACCCCACATCCCTGTCACGGCGCCACTCCCCAGACATGGCAGGCGGCCTGCACAACAATGGGCAGGTCACGCGACCGGCCACCGGGCCGTCCCACCGACCCGGCTTACCGGTGGGACGATGTTGCCACGGTTGCCGACACGTGTCAGTACCTCGAACGGCCCGATCCGGCAAAAAATGTGGCGCAGGACACAGCCGGAGCGCCCCCGGCCGGACGACCGCCCCGCGACGTCCGGGAACGCCGCCGGGCCGCCCCGCAGGGACGGCCCGACCACTTTTACCCGTACGAACTAACCGCGCTGCGCCCGGTTGACAGCGCTGATCATCGCCTTCAGCGAGGCCAGCACGGTGTTGCCGTCGATCCCGACGCCCCACAGCACCCGGCCGTCCACCGCGCACTCCACGTACGCGGCGGCCTGGGCGTCGCCGCCCTCGCTCAGCGCGTGCTCCGCGTAGTCCAGCACCCGGACGTCCACGCCGATCTGCGCCAGCGCGTTCGCGAAGGCCGAGACCGGGCCGTTGCCGGTGCCGGCCAGGCTGACCGTCGCCCCGTCCACCACCGCGTGGGCGGTCAGCTCGTCCCGGCCGTCCTCGGTGGTCAGGGAGCGCGAACCGGTCAGCGAGATCCGGCCCCACGGGTTGTCCGTGGTCGGCAGGTACTCGTCCTCGAAGGCCCGCCAGATCTCGGCCGGGGTGACCTCGCCGCCCTCGGCGTCGGTCTTGGCCTGAATGATCCGGGAGAACTCGATCTGCATCCGGCGCGGCAGGTCCAGCTTGTGGTCGTTCTTCAGGACGTACGCCACCCCGCCCTTGCCGGACTGGCTGTTGACCCGGATGACCGCCTCGTAGGTGCGGCCGACGTCCTTCGGGTCGATCGGCAGGTACGGCACGCCCCAGGTGTGCTGCCCGACCGGCACGCCCGCGGCGGCGGCGTCCGCCTCCAGGGCGTCGAAGCCCTTCTTGATGGCGTCCTGGTGGGAGCCGGAGAAGGAGGTGTACACCAGGTCACCGGCGTACGGGTGGCGCGGGTGCACCTCCATCTGGTTGCAGTACTCGGCGGTGCGGCGGACCTCGTCGATGTCGGAGAAGTCGATCTGCGGGTCGACGCCCTGCGAGAACAGGTTCATGCCCAGGGTCACCAGGTCGACGTTGCCGGTCCGCTCGCCCTGCCCGAACAGGCAGCCCTCGATCCGGTCGGCGCCGGCCATGTAGGCCAGTTCGGCGGAGGCCACGGCGGTGCCCCGGTCGTTGTGCGGGTGCACCGACAGGCAGACGAACTCCCGGCGCGACAGGTTGCGCGACATCCACTCGAACTGGTCGGCCTGGACGTTCGGGGTGGCCCGCTCGATGGTGGCCGGCAGGTTCAGGATGATCTCGCGGCCCTCGCCCGGCTGCCAGACGTCCATCACCGCCTCGCAGACCTCCAGCGCGAAGTCCAGCTCGGTGTCGACGAAGATCTCCGGCGAGTACTGGTAGCCGAAGGCGGTGTCGTCGCCCAGCAGCTTCTCGGCGTACTCCATCACCAGCCGGGTGCCGTCGACGGCGATCGCCCTGGTCGCCGCCCGGTCGTTGCGGAACACCACCCGGCGGAACAGCGGCGCGGTCGCGTTGTACAGGTGCACGGTCGCCCGCGGCGCCCCGACCAGCGACTCGACGGTCTTCTCGATCAGTTCCTCACGCGCCTGGGTCAGCACCGAGATGGTGACGTCCTCCGGGATCGCCCCCTCCTCGATCAGCGAGCGCACGAAGGCGTGGTCGGTGGCCCCGGACGACGGGAAGCCGACCTCGATCTCCTTGTAGCCCATGGCCACCAGCAGGTCGAACATCTTGCGCTTGCGGGCCGGGGACATCGGGTCGATCAGCGCCTGGTTGCCGTCCCGCAGGTCGGTGGACAGCCAGCGCGGCGCCTTGGTGATCACCTGGTCCGGCCAGGTGCGGTCCGGCAGGTCGACGGCGCCGAACGGCAGGTAGCGGCCGTGCCGCATCCCGGACGGCCGCTGGCGTACCGAGGCGGCGGTGATCGGGGTCGGACGGTCGACGAAGGCGCGAGCGGCAGGGATGGGCGCGGCGGAACTCTGCTCGGTCATGGAGGTGAGTCTCGGCTTCCTGTGATGCGTGGTGCGGGCGGGTCGGGGTGAGGTGTCACCCGACTCGGCCGGCCTGCTGCCGCTCACGACCCGTTCCCGGATCGCCCGAAATCAGCGCGCAGCACAGTCCCCGCGGCGAGGGAAGCCGGCCCTTGGTGGACTACAGGCCCTCGACGCGGCAGCTAAGAAGAAGCAGCCCGATGCGCATGATGCGGTCCAGCCTAGCCCAGCGCCGTACGACCCCGAAGCGGCCCGGGCGGTCTTCCCACCCCTTGAGACGGCCCCCGGCGGCGCGCGGCCGGGCCCGAGCGGCGCGAAATCCCGGTCCGCGCCGGTGACAACACGTCATCAATGCCTCACCCTGGGCCACATGACAGCCGAACCGACGCTCTGCGCGATCGTTCCGCCGTACGTCCTGGACCGTCTCGCCGAAGACGGTCACGAGCCCGCCTCCCGCTCCCTCGCCCTCGACGCCGCGCACCGGGCCGCGCGGCTCACCGCCGCCCTGCCCGCCCGGGCCGCCGCCGACCGGCTGGAGCGGGTGGTCTCCGACGCCGCGCACCGCGAGCGCCTGCCCGGCCGTACCGTCCGCCGGGAGGGCGAGGGCGCCGTCCCGGACCAGTCCGTCAACCACGCCTACGACGGCCTCGGCGCGACCTGGACCCTGTTCTCCGCCGTCTACGGCCGGCACTCCATCGACGACCTGGGCCTGCGCCTGGACGCCACCGTCCACTACGGCCAGGACTACGACAACGCCTTCTGGGACGGCCGGCGAATGGTCTTCGGCGACGGTGACGGCGAGGTGTTCGGCGACTTCACCGCCTGTATCGACGTCATCGGCCACGAGCTCGCCCACGGCGTCACCCAGTTCACCGCGGGCCTGGAGTACCGGGACCAGCCCGGCGCGCTCAACGAGTCGGTCTCCGACGTCTTCGGCTCCCTGGTCAAGCAGTACGCGCTGCTCCAGGACGCCGCCGGGGCGGACTGGCTGATCGGCGCGGGCCTGCTCGCCCCCGGGGTGCAGGGCGTGGCGCTGCGCTCGATGAAGGAGCCGGGCACCGCGTACGACGACCCCCGGCTCGGCAAGGACCCCCAGCCCGCGCACATGCGTGACTATGTGCGCACCGGCCAGGACAACGGCGGCGTGCACATCAACTCGGGCATCCCCAACCACGCGTTCTACCTGCTCGCCACCGCGCTCGGCGGCCGGTCCTGGGAGCGCGCGGGCCAGATCTGGTACGACGCGCTGACCGGCCGGCGACTGCCCGCCGACGCCGACTTCACGGCCTTCGCCCGGGCCACCGTGGCGGCCGCCAGGGCCCGCTACCCGGAGCCGGAGGTCGCCGACACGGTGACCGCGTCCTGGGCGAAGGTCGGCATCAGCCCGACCTGAGTGCCGATTGGGTCAAGGTCCGGAAAAACACCGGCAAACGCCATCCCTGGGTAGCACCATGGACACCATGCGTATCCAGGTGACCCGGACCGGCGGCCTCGCGGGACACGTCCGCCGCGCTGAGCTCGACACCACCGAGCGGGTGGACGCCCCGCACGTGCACGCGCTCGCCCGCGAGGCCGTCGCGGGCGGGTTGCGCGCGCCCTCCTACGGGGTGCCGGACGGCTACCACTACGCGATCACCGTCGACGGGCGCACGGTGCACTGCGCGGACCCCAAGCTCACCGAGTCCCAGCGGGAACTGGTCTCGCTGGTCCTGCGCGAGGGCGCCTGACCGGCCTCCGCCCGGTCGGCACCACGGCCGGGGAAGCCGGCCATCACCACGACCATCAGCACAGCCATCACCACGACCGTCACCACGGCCGTCACCACGGCCGTCAGCACGGTCGTCACAGCCAGCCGTCGAGCGAGGCCAGGAAACCCGGGAGGTCGTCCCGGTGGATGGTGTGCCCGGCACCGGGCACCGTACGGACCTCGTAGCCCAGGCCGCGCAGCGTCGCGGCGTCCTCGGGCCCGATCAGCCAGCTGTTGTCGGCCAGCTGCACCAGGGACGGCACCACCGGGGCGCCGGGCAGCGCGGCCCGGTCCGCGAGGGCGGAGAGGGCCAGCGCGGTGTCCGGGTCCCAGGCGGCGAGGGTGGACAGCTCGACCTCGACGTCCGCCGCGGCCCAGCGTGGACTGAGCGCGCCGATCTGCTCCCGGGTGGCCGCCTTGAACTGGGTGAACACGGCCGGGTCGAACAGGCCGGGCCGGACGAACCGCCAGGCCGGATCGGAGTAGACGACCCGGGCCGGCCGGAGCCGGTCCACCGCGTGCAGCAGGGTCAGGGCGCCGAGGGAGTGGCCGATCGCGAGGTCCGCGCCCGCCGGCAGGGTGTCCACCAGGTCCTGGGCGTAGTGCTCGGGACCGTAGCGGTCCACCGGGGCGGCGCCCTCCCCGCGCGGGCTGGCGCCGTGGCCGCGCAGGTCGACCGCGATCACCCGGTAGCCGAGCCCGGCCAGTGCCGGGCCGACCGACCGCCAGCTGCGGTGGTCGGACATGATCCCGTGGACCAGCAGCGCCACCCGGTCGCCGGTGCCCCACTCACGCGTGTTCAGCTTCATCCCCGCCCCCTCGCCGCCCCGCCCCGCCGTCGGGCGGGAACCCGCCGTCGGCCGGGCACCCGCCGTCGCACCGAACCCGCCGCCGGTCAGAACCCGAGCTTGCGCAGCTGCTTCGGGTCCCGCTGCCAGTCCTTCGCCACCTTGACGTGAAGGTCCAGGTAGACCGGAGTGCCGAGGAGCGCCTCGATGTGCTTGCGGGCGGTGGTGCCGACGTGCTTGAGCCGGGCGCCCTTGGCGCCGATGACGATCGCCTTCTGGCTCTGCCGCTCGATGTACACATTGGCGTGGATGTCGAGCAGCGGCCGGTCGGCCGGTCGGCCCTCGCGCGGCAGCATCTCCTCGACCACGACGGCCAGCGAGTGCGGCAGCTCGTCGCGGACGCCCTCCAGGGCGGCCTCGCGGATCAGCTCGGCCACCATGATCTGCTCGGGCTCGTCGGTGAGGTCGCCGTCCGGGTAGAGCGGCATGCCCTCCGGGAGCAGCTTGGTGATCAGCTCGGCGACCAGGTCGACCTGCTTGTCGCCGACCGCGGAGACCGGGATGATCTCGGCCCACTCGAAGCCCAGCTCGGCGCCGAGCTGGTGGACGGCGATCAGCTGCTCGGCGAGCCGCTTGGAGTCGACCAGGTCGGTCTTGGTGACGATGGCGATCTTGGGGGTCTTCTTGATCTCGGCGAGTTCCTTGACGATGAACTTGTCGCCGGGGCCGAGCTTCTGGTCGGCGGGCAGGCAGAAGCCGATCACGTCGACCTCGGCCCAGGTGCTGCGGACCAGGTCGTTGAGGCGCTCGCCGAGCAGGGTGCGCGGCTTGTGCAGGCCGGGGGTGTCGACCAGCACCAGCTGGGCGTCCGGGCGGTGCACGATGCCGCGAACGGTGTGCCGGGTGGTCTGCGGGCGGTCGGAGGTGATCGCGACCTTCGTCCCCACCAGAGCGTTGGTCAGGGTCGACTTGCCCGCGTTGGGCCGGCCGACGAAACACGCGAAGCCGGAGCGGTACGAGGAGGAAGGGGCACTCATGGACCCCATTCTCCCTGATCACCCGCGAGGGGACCGCCACCGGCGTCCGGGCCGGTCATTTCTTACCGCCGAACAGCGAGCCCAGCCCCCAGCCGAGGACGATCAGCAGGAAGGAGACCGAGCCCCAGAGCCAGAACGGCGAGCCGGTCTCCTGCCACTTCCCCATGCCCATCACACCCAGCAGCAGTCCCGCGAAGAACGCGTACGGCCCCATCGCCCAGCCCCCTCACCGCGCGGGCTCCCCGCCCGTCCCCGGTGAGATTATCCGCCCGGCCCGAGGGTGTCCGAACGCACGGGCGCCCGGGGCGCGAACCCCGGGCACCGGCCGTGCCGCGAGCGTTCAGCGGGCCTCGACCGAGACCCGCAGCACCCCGTCCGGCCCGGCCAGCAGCAGCGGGGTACCCGCGCCGCCGAGGTCCCGCACGGCCGCGAGGTCGGCCTCGGCGGGCTGCTCGGCCTCGGACACCACGGCCGCCGCCTCCAGCGACTTCGCACCGCTGGCGACCGCCATCGCCACCGCCGTCTGCACCGCGCTCAGCCGCAGCGACTCCAGCGCGACCGTCCCGGCCACGTAGGTCCGGCCGGTCTCGTCACGCACCGCGGCCCCCTCCGGGACGCCGTTGCGGGCGCGAGCGGAGCGGGCCAGGGTGATGATCTTCTTGTCTTCGGGGTCCAGCTCGACGATGTCACTCATGCCCAGGAGCATAGGCCCCGCCGACCGGGGCCCTCAGTGACCGTCCGGGGCCCTCAATCAATGTCCGACCGGGGCCCTCAGTATCAATGACCGACCGGGGCCCTCAGTGGCCGACCGGGTTGGGCGGACCGGGCCGGATCACCTTCACAAAGGTCTTGGGACCGGAGGGCATCGGCTCCTCGTCCGCCGCCCGCTTGCGCCAGTACGGGTTGTCGTGCGGCAGGTGGCTGCTGACCCGTCCGTACATCCCGAAGGTGGTGATCACCACGCCGAAGGCGAAGGCGAAGATCACGTTGTGGATCCCGAAGTTCAGGATGTTGGCGTCCGAGCGGCCGAGCACGGTCAGCCCGTAGAACCCGGACAGCACGAACAGCACGCCGACCGCCATGTTCACATTGGCGGCGACGTTGCCGCCGATGACCGCGGCGACCACCAGGACCCCGCCCATCACGATGGACAGGACGCTCAGCGCGCCGTTGGTGGACATACCCGCGACGTCGTTGCCCTCGGTGGACAGGAATCCCGGGTGGTCGGCCAGCCCCAGGCAGCCGAACACGATCAGGAAGACCCCGCCGAGCCCCGCCCCGATCCGCCACACCAGCAGCAGCCTGTGGTCGACGGGCAATTCGTCCTGCAACTTCATGGCGACCTCCGACTCGGTCGTAGTGCCTCGGCTTCTTGTTGTCGGGCCCTGGCCCCGCCTAGCTGTAGGGATGGCTCCCCTGCATGTGCGGCACCTCGTGCATGTACAGCGAACCGCACTGCTGACAGCACCGGAGCCCGGTCCCCCACTCCTGCTCCGGCCGGGTCTCCACCTCGGCGGGCATGTTCCGGCCGCACAGCGCCACGGCCGGATCCCCCTCCCGCACGACGTGCCAGACCTTGACCCCGCCCGCCGCCCCCTGCGGGCCGTACTCCGCGCGAAGTTGGTGACTCATGCCTTCCATGGTCGCCCCGGACGTACCCGACCGCTACTCGTCGGCCCCGTGCGCCGGATCCGCCGCGGCCCGCACCGGGGCGGCGACGACGGAGCCGATGCGGTTGCGGCGGCCGGCGGAGCTCTCGGCGGTCAGGCGGATGGCGGTCAGGCCGCCCGGGACCTCCTCGGGCAGCGGGATCGCGCAGGAGGAGCCGGGGATCGGCACCCGGCCCAGGTGCTTGGCCAGCAGACCGCCCACCGTCTCGACGTCCTCGTCCTCCAGCTCGATCCCGAACAGCTCGCCCAGGTCCTCGACCAGCAGCCGGGCGGTGATCCGGTACGAGCCGTCCCCGAGGTCCTCCACCGGCGCGATCTCCCGGTCGTACTCGTCGGTGATCTCGCCGACGATCTCCTCCAGGATGTCCTCGATGGTGACCAGGCCGGCCGTGCCGCCGTACTCGTCGATCACGATCGCCACGTGCGAGCGCATCTTCTGCATCTCGCGCAGCAGGTCGGTGGCGGGCTTGGAGTCCGGGACGAACACCGCCGGGCGCATCACGGCGCCGACCTCGTCCGACTCGGAGTCCCGGTTGATGTGGGTGCGGCGCACCAGGTCCTTGAGGTAGACGATGCCGACCACGTCGTCCTCGTTGTCGCCGACCACCGGTATCCGCGAGAAGCCCGAGCGCAGCGCCAGGGTCAGCGCCTGGCGGACGGTCTTGTGCCGCTCGATCATCACCAGGTCGGTGCGCGGCACCATCACCTCGCGGACGATGGTGTCGCCCAGCTCGAAGACGGAGTGCACCATCCGGCGCTCCTCGTCCTCGATGACGTCGTTCTTCTCGGCCAGGTCGACCAGGGCCCGCAGCTCCGCCTCGGAGGCGAACGGGCCCTCCCGGTAGCCCTTGCCGGGCGTGAGGGCGTTGCCGAGCAGGATCAGCAGCCTCGGGATCGGGCCGAGGATCCGGGCCAGCGGCAGCAGCACGAAGGAGGCCGCGGTGGCGGTGGTGAGGGGGTGCTGGCGGCCGATCGTGCGCGGGGAGACCCCCACCGCCACGAAGGACACCAGCACCATCACGCCGAACGCCAGCAGCACGGCCTGCCAGGTCGTGTCGATGTTGCGCACGCACACCACGGTGACCAGCACCGCCGCCGCCATCTCGCTGGCCACCCGGATCAGGGTGGCCAGGTTGAGGTAGCGGATCGGGTCGGAGGCCAGCGCCAGCAGCCGGGCCGAGCCCCTGCGCCCGGACCGGACCGCTTCCTCGGCCCGGAACCGGGACACCCGGGAGATGCCCGCCTCGGCGCACGCGGCCAGCCAGCCGAGCACGACCAGCGCGACCGCGCCGAGGATGAAACTCGTACTTTCACCACTCACTGGGGTTCGGGCTCCGCGCTCAGTGGGTGGTGGGGGCCGGGGAGATGCCGCCGAGGCCCCGCTCGGCCCGCCAGCCGTCCAGGATCGCCTTCTGGAGGCCGAACATCTCCTCCTCCTCGTCCGGCTCCTCGTGGTCGTAACCGAGCACGTGCAGCACGCCGTGGACGGTGAGCAGCTGCAGCTCCTCGTCCATCGAGTGCTTGGACGGGGCCTCCTTGCCCTGCTGCTCGGCGACCTCGGGGCAGAGCACGATGTCGCCGAGCAGCCCCTGCGGCAGTTCCTCGCCCTCCTTGCCGGGGCGCAGCTCGTCCATGGGGAAGGACATCACGTCCGTGGGGCCCGGGAGGTCCATCCACTGGATGTGCAGCTCCTCCATCGCCGCCCCGTCCACGAGGATCACGGACAGTTCGGACTGCGGGTGGATCCGCATCTTGTCCAGGGCGTAGCGGGCGACGGCGAGGACGGACTCCTCGTCGACGTCCCAACCGGACTCATTGGCGATGTCGATCGACATGACGGGCTGGTTACTCAGCTTTCGGTGCGGTGGGACTGTCGGGGTGCGCGTGAGCCGCGCCGCTGGGCGGACTTGACCGGGAGGCGGCGCTCCTCGGTCTCCTGGGCCTCCTGGTCGGCGTCCCAGCGCTCGTAGGCGTCCACGATCCGGCCGACCAGCTTGTGGCGGACCACGTCGGTGCTGGTGAGGACGGAGAAGTGGATGTCGGGCACGTCGACCAGGATCTCCTGGACGACCTTGAGGCCGCTGCGGGTGCCGCCCGGGAGGTCGATCTGGCTGGTGTCGCCGGTGACGACCACCCGGGAGTTGAACCCGAGGCGGGTGAGGAACATCTTCATCTGCTCGGGCGAGGTGTTCTGGGCCTCGTCGAGGATGATGAAGGCGTCGTTGAGGGTGCGGCCGCGCATGTAGGCGAGCGGCGCGACCTCGATGGTCCCGGCGGCCATCAGCCGCGGGATGGAGTCGGGGTCCATCATGTCGTGCAGCGCGTCGTACAGCGGCCGCAGGTACGGGTCGATCTTCTCGAAGAGGGTCCCGGGCAGGAAGCCGAGCCGCTCGCCCGCCTCGACGGCCGGGCGGGTCAGGATGATCCGGTTGACCTCCTTGGCCTGGAGGGCCTGGACGGCCTTGGCCATCGCGAGGTAGGTCTTGCCGGTGCCGGCCGGGCCGAGGCCGAAGACGATCGTGTGCTTGTCGATGGCGTCGACGTAGCGCTGCTGGTTGAGGGTCTTCGGACGGATGGTCCGGCCGCGGTTGGACAGGATGTTCGCGGTGAACACCTGCGACGGCGCCGGGCTGTCCGGGTCGTCGACGGCGCTGCGGAGCATGGCGATGGAACGCTCCACGGAGTCCTCCGTGAGGGGTTGGCCGGTGCGCAGCACCAGCATCATCTCGGTGAACAGCTGCTTGACGAGGGCCACCTCGGCGCGCTCGCCGGTCGCGGTCACCTCGTTGCCGCGGACGTGGATGTCGGCGGCGGGGAAGCCCTGCTCGATCACCCGCAGCAG
This sequence comes from Kitasatospora purpeofusca, assembly GCF_034043715.1. Lineage (GTDB taxonomy): Bacteria > Actinomycetota > Actinomycetes > Streptomycetales > Streptomycetaceae > Kitasatospora > Kitasatospora purpeofusca_A. Next base: position 22,462 of record NZ_JAXCLC010000071.1, read on the forward strand.
CGAGTCGGTGGCACCGAGCAGGGTGACCATCGGATGCTTCTCGGGGATGACGATCCGGGCGCTGACACGGCCGTCCTCGGCCGGTTCGGGGCGCGGCCGTCCGTGGGAACGGGTCTGCGATGTGTCACTCATAGGTCGGCGCTGGGGCCTGCCTCATCCCATCCGTGTCTCGTGTGCCGCTCGGTCCTTCCGGGGCACCAGGGTACGCCGCGCATGTGATCGCCGCGGCGGGCGGCGGGGCCGCACCCGACGATGCTGCGGCAGAACGCCCGGCGGCGCGAGCGGTTTTCCACGCTGTTCACCGCGGCCCTGACGGGTGGGCGCCTCATCTGTGCCGGGGCGGTACTGGTACCCGGGCGAGGTCCTCGGCAAGCACGATCGGCCCGTCGAAATGCTTGCGGGCGTCGGCGAGGTGCTGGCCGAGGTCGGGGTAGCGCTGCGAGAAGTGGGTCAGCACCAGGGTGCGGACGCCCGCCTCCGCGGCGACCTTGGCGGCCTGGCCGGCGGTGAGGTGGCCGTGGTCCTCGGCGAGCCCGGCGTCGGCGTCGGAGAAGGTGGCCTCGACGACCAGCAGGTCGGCGCGCTCGGCGAGCTCGTACACGCCCTCGCAGAGCCGGGTGTCCATGACGAAGGCGAACCGCTGTCCGGGCCGCGGCTCGCTGACCTCCTCCAGGAGGACCCGCCGGCCGTCCACCTCGATCGCGCCCCGGTGCTGGAGCCGGCCGGTGTCGGGGCCGGCGATGCCCAGGGCGGCCAGCCGTTCGGGCACCAGCCGGCGGCCGTCCGGCTCGCTCAGGCGGTAGCCGAAGGACTCGACGGGGTGCGAGAGCCGGACCGCCTCCAGCGCGAAGCGGGCGCCGGGCGCGGGCAGCGGGCCCGGCGCCTCGATCGGGCGGGGCCGCAGCACGGCCGTCTCGTGGTAGGCGGTGGCGTACCGCAGCCGCTCGAAGTACACCTCGCCGGAGGCCGGGAAGTAGATGTCCACCGGGTGCGGGACCCGGTCCAGGTTGATCCGCTGGATCACCCCGGCCAGGCCCAGGCTGTGGTCGCCGTGGAAGTGCGTGACGGCGATCCGGGTGAGCTGGGTGGCCGAGACCCCGGCGCGCAGCATCTGCCGCTGGGTCCCCTCGCCGGGGTCGAACAGCAGGCCCTCGCCGTCCCAGCGCAGCAGGTAGCCGTTGTGGTTGCGGTGCCGGGTCGGGACCTGGCTCGCGGTCCCGAGGACGACGAGTTCGCGCTGCGACACTGCCTAGACCATGCGCTCGGTCATCGAGGTGCCGCCGAGCAGGTGGACGTGCGCGTGGAAGACGGTCTGGCCCGCGCCGGCGCCGGTGTTGAAGATCAGCCGGTAGTCCTCGACGCCCTCGTCCGCGGCGACCCGGCCCGCCTCGGCGAGCAGCTCGCCGGCGACGTCGGGCTCCGCGTCGGCCAGCGCGGCCGCGTTCGGGTAGTGGGCGTGCGGGATCACCAGGACGTGCACCGGGGCCTTCGGGGCGATGTCGCGGAAGGCGAGGGTCCGGTCGGTCTTGCGGACCACGGTGGCCGGGATCTCGCCCGCCACGATCTTGCAGAACAGGCAGTCGGGCTGCGGCTCGCCGGCCATCGGGATCTCCTCGCGGGATGCTGCTGCTGGTCTGGTGGGAGCGTACGGCGGCATGCTAGGCCCTCTCTTTCGGATCACGCCAGGCGGGCGCCGCCGGAGCGGGAGGCCGGATCCGGGTCCGGCCTCCCGCCACCGCCCGGCTACCGCTCCCAGGGCAGCTCCGGCGGGGTCCTGGCCGGCCGCTCCGCGAGCGCCGCCAGGGCGATCCGCACCGCTTCGGCGAGCTGCGGGTCCTCCCCCGCCGCCCAGGCGTGCGGCGGGAACGGCACCTCCACGTCCGGGTCCACCCCGTGGTTCTCCAGGCCCCAGCCGCGCCGCTCCGACCAGAACGCGTACTTCGGCTGGGTCACCAGGGTCCCGTCCACCAGCGAGTAGCGGCTGTCGATGCCGATCACCCCGCCCCAGGTGCGGGTACCGACCACCGGGCCGATCCCGAGCGCCTGGATCGCCGCGTTGACGATGTCGCCGTCCGAGCCCGAGTACTCGTCGGCCAGGGCGACGACCGGACCGCGCGGCGCGTCCTCCGGGTACGGCGCGGGATTGGCGACGTCCCTGGCCACGCCCCAGCCGACGATCCGCCGCGCCAGCTTCTCGACCACCAGCTGCGAGGTGTGCCCGCCCCGGTTGCCCCGGATGTCGACGACCACGCCGTCCCTGGCCATCTCCGCCCGCAGGTCGCGGTGGATCTGCGCCCAGCCGGTGGTCTGCATGTCGGGAATGTGCAGATAGCCGAGCCGGCCGTCGGACAGCCCCCGGACGGCGGCCCGCCGCCCGGCCACCCAGTCGTGGTAGCGCAGCGCCTCGTCGTCGGCGAGCGGGACGACCACCGGGTGCCGCTGGTCGGTGCCGTCCTTGCCGGCCACCGTCAGCTCGACCGGCTGCCCGGCGGTGCCTGCCAGCAGCGGCGCCGGGCCGGTCACCGGGTCCACCGGGCGGCCGTTGACCGCCAGCACCGCGTCCCCGGGGCGGACGGCCGCGCCGGGGGCGGCCAGCGGCGAGTGCGCCCGCGGGTCGGAGGACTCCCCCGGCAGGATCCGCGCGACCCGCCACACCTCGCCGTCCCTGACCAGGTCCGCGCCCAGCAGGCCCTGCCGGCGGGCCGGCTCGGTGTGCACCCCGTGCGCCACCACGTACGCGTGCGAGGTCCCCAGCTCGCCGTGCACCTCCCAGAGCAGGTCCACCAGGTCGTCGTGCGAACCGAGCCGCTCCACCAGCGGCCGGTAGCGGGCCAGCACCCCGGCCCAGTCCACCCCGCCGAGGTCGGGACGCCAGAAGTTGTCCCGCATCAGCCGGCCGTTCTCGTCGTACATCTGCCGCCACTCGGCCGCCGGGTCGACCGTCACCCGCAGCCGGTCCAGGTCGACGTCGACCTCGTCGTCCTCGCCGGACGCCTTGTGGTCGGCGGGCACGATCCGCAGCTCGCCCTCGTCCAGCACGGTGAGCCGGGTGCCGTCCCCGCTCACCGCGAACGCGTCCAGGCCGTCCACGAGCTGCTCCGCCCGGCGCTTGCGGAAGTCGAAGCGCTCCAGGGTCGGCCGCGGGCGCTCGTCCTCCAGCGAGGCGGCCTCGTCGCCCAGCTCGCCGACCAGCGGGAGCCTGGTCCACAGCACGCCGTCCTTGGCGGCCCGCAGGACGCCGAACCGGCCGCCCTCCACCGGGAACGGCACGATCCGGTCGGCGATGCCGTCCAGGTCGACCCGGGTCGCGGGCGGCGCTTCGGCCGCGCCCTCCTCGCCGTCCGCCCGGCGGCCCTTCGGCTCGTCCTCCTCCCCGCCGGCCGGCCGGCCCGCCCGGCGCGGCCCGAACGGCGACGGCGTGTCGGCGGCCAGCGTGATCAGGTACGGGCGGCAGCCGTTGGGGAACGACAGGTCGAAGACGTGCGAGTCGTACACCGGGTCGAAGCTGCGCACCGAGAGGAACGCCAGGTGCCGGCCGTCGGCGGTGAACGCCGGGGAGGTGTCGACGAACCGCTGCGGGGTCGCCTCGGAGACCGTCCGGGTGGCCAGGTTCGCCAGCACGATCTGGCGCAGCGACCACGCGCCGAGGGTCGGCTGCGACCAGGCCAGCCAGGCCGAGTCCGGGCTGAACGCCAGCCCGCTGACCTCGCCGTCGGTGCTGTGCGCCAGCTCGTGGACGGCGCCGTCGGCCAGGCCGACCAGCAGCACCCGGCCGTCGTGCGCGCCGACCGCCAGCTGCTTGCCGTCCGGGGAGACCAGCAGCGAGCGGACCCGGCCCAGCCGCCCGGCGGCCAGTCGGCGGCGCTCGGTACCGAGCACCGCGGGCGCGTACTCGATCGCGTCCTCGCCCTCGGCGTCGGTCACCCAGACCACGCCCTGCGCGGCGTCCTCGCCGGCCGGTCCCGGCACCACCCGGGCCAGCCGGCCGCGCACGCCCGGCGTCTCGTCCAGCACCCGGGCCGGGCCCTCCCGGTGGGTCAGCCAGTGCACGGAGCCGCGGACCACCACGGCCCCGGCCCGCCCGGTGCGGTCCGGGGCGGCGCCCTCCAGCCAGTGCGCGGCGGACACCGGGCGGGGGCGGCGGCCGGTGCGCGGGCCGGCCGGACGGACGTCCAGGCGGCGCGGCTCGGCGCCGTCCAGGTCCTCCAGCAGCCACAGGTCGCCGGCGCCGTGCCAGACCACCCGGCTCCCGTCGGTGGTGGCGTTGCGGGCGTAGAAGCCCTCCGGCGAGATGCCGTGCCGGCGCAGGTCGGAGCCGTCCGGGAGGCTGGAGTACAGCGCGCCGACGCCCTCGTGGTCGGAGAGGAAGGCGATCCGCCCGCCCACCCACAGCGGCGACTCGATGTTCCCGGCGAGCTCCTGGTGGACGCGCTCGAAGCGGTCGGCGCCGATCCACAGCCGGCCGGTCCGCCCGCCCCGGTAGCGCTTCCACCAGGCCGGCTCGGTGCCGTAGGCGGAGACCAGCAGCACCCGGTCGCCGCCGGGCTCGAAGGCCAGTCCGCCGATCGGGCCGTACGGCAGCCGGGCCGCCTCGCCACCGTCCAGCGGCACCGCCCGCGCCCAGGTGCGGCGCAGCGAGGCCTGCCCGGCGGCGGTGGTGGCGATCGGCCGGCCGTCGGCCGTCCAGCCGCGCAGCTGGGTCTGGGCGTCGCCCCAGTGCGTCAGCCGCCGGGACGGCCCGCCGTCCACCGGGACCAGGTGCACCTCGGGGGCGCCGTCCCGGGTGGAGGTGAAGGCGACGTGGCGGCCGTCCGGGGAGAACATCGGTCGGCGGACCGGACGGTGGTCGGCGGTCAGCCGCCAGGCCCGGCCGCCGTCCAGCGGGGCGAGCCACACGTCGTTCTCGGCCACGAAGGTGATCAGGTCGCCGTGCAGGTGCGGGTGGCGCAGGTAGGCGCCCTCGGGGGTGCTCTCGGGTTCGCTCACGGTCGCCACCCTAGGCAAGCGGGGGCGCGGCGCGCCCGCGATTCGCGGACCGCGAACCCCTGCGGGGGACGGCGTCAGGTCCAGCGGCCGGTGCGGCCCAGCAGCAGCGCGCCGGCCGCCACCCCGGCCGTGGAGGTGCGCAGCACCGAGGGGCCGAGCCGGTGCGGTTTCGCGCCGGCCTCGGCGAAGGCGGCCAGCTCCTCCGGGGAGACGCCGCCCTCCGGGCCGACCACCAGCACCAGGTCCCCGGCCGCCGGCAGGGCGGCGGCGGCCAGCGGTTCGGCGCCCTCCTCGTGCAGCACGGCGGCGAACGCGGCGCCGGCCAGTACCGGGGCCAGCTGCCGGGTGGTCATCGCCTCGCGGACCTCGGGGAAGCGCAGCCGCCGGGACTGCTTGCCGGCCTCCCGCGCGGTGGCCCGCCACTTGGCGAGCGCCTTGGCCCCGCGCTCGCCCTTCCACTGGGTGATGCAGCGCGAGGCCGCCCAGGGGATCACCACGTCCACGCCGACCTCGGTCATGGTCTCCACCGCCAGCTCGCCCCGGTCGCCCTTGGGCAGCGCCTGCACGACGACGATCCGCGGCGAGGGCTCCGGCTCGCGGCGCACGGCCGTCACCGTCACCTCGATCGCGTCCTTGCCGTGCACCGCCGCGACGGTGCCGTCCACGCCGAGGCCGAGGCCGTCGGCCAGGGTGACGGCCTCGCCCGGTTCCAGCCGCTTCACCGCGGCGGCGTGCCGGCCTTCCGGCCCGTCCAGCCGGACGGACGCGCCCGGCGCGGCGGCGGCGATCCGCTCGGTGTCGACGACGAACACGGGCGCGGTCATGCGGGGAACCTCCGGGGTGGGAACGGGGACGGGAACGCGAAAGGGGTGCCGAGGAAGCCTCGGCACCCCCGCGCGGGACGGCTACCGGCCGTTGAAGGCGTCCTTGAGCCGGGAGAACAGCCCCTGCTGCCCGGGCGCGAACTGGCCGGACGGCCGTTCCTCGCCGCGCAGCACCGCCAGGCGGCGCAGCAGCTCCTCCTGCTCGGCGTCGAGCTTGGTGGGCGTCTGCACCTCGACATGCACTATCAGGTCACCGCGGCCGCCGCCGCGCAGATGGGTGATGCCCCGTTCGTGCAGCGGGATCGACTGGCCGGACTGGGTGCCGGGCCGGATGTCGACCTCCTCGATCCCGTCCAGGGTCTGCAGCGGCACCTGGGTGCCGAGCGAGGCCGCCGTCATCGGGATGGTGACCGTGCAGTGCAGGTCGTCGCCGCGCCGCTGGAAGGTCGGGTGGCTGGTCTCGGCGATCTCGACGTACAGGTCGCCGGCCGGGCCGCCGCCGGGGCCGACCTCGCCCTCGCCGGCCAGCTGGATCCGGGTGCCGTTGTCGACACCGGCCGGGATCTTGACGGTCAGGGTGCGGCGGGCGCGGACCCGGCCGTCGCCCGCGCACTCCGGGCACGGGGTCGGCACGACGGTGCCGAAGCCCTGGCACTGCGGGCAGGGGCGGGAGGTCATGACCTGGCCCAGGAAGGACCGGGTGACCTGGGAGACCTCGCCCTTGCCGCGGCACATGTCGCAGGTCTGCGCGGAGGTGCCGGGCGCGGCGCCCTCGCCGCTGCAGGTGGTGCAGGTGACGGCGGTGTCGACCTGGAGTTCCTTGGTGGTGCCGAACGCGGCCTCCTCCAGGGTGATCTCCAGCCGGATCATGGCGTCCTGGCCGCGCCTGGTCCGGGAGCGCGGTCCGCGCTGGCCGGAGGCGGCGCCGAAGAAGGCGTCCATGATGTCGGAGAAGCCGAAGCCCGCCGCGCCCGCGCCGAAGCCGCCCGCGCCGCCCCCGCCGTTCGGCGAGAGCGGGTCGCCGCCGAGGTCGTAGACCTGACGCTTCTGCGGGTCGGAGAGCACCTCGTAGGCGGCGTTGATCTCCTTGAACCGCTCCTGCGTCTTCGGGTCCGGGTTGACGTCCGGGTGCAGTTCGCGTGCCAGGCGCCGGAACGCCTTCTTGATCTCGTCCTGCCCCGCATCCCGTCGGACGCCGAGTACCGCGTAGTAGTCCGTGGCCACCAATTGCTCCGCTTGTTCCGCCTGTGTGAGTGCTTGCGACTTAGGGCGCCGTCGGCTGTCCGACGACGGCCGTTCCTACGACTCGGCCAGAATCTGGCCCACGTACCGTGCCACCGCTCGCACCGCCCCCATTGTGCCCGGGTAGTCCATCCGGGTCGGACCGATCACTCCCAGTTTGGCCACGCTCTCGTCGCCCGAACCGTAACCGACCGAGACGACCGAGGTGGAATTCAGCCCTTCGTAGGCGTTCTCCCGCCCGATCCGGACCGTCATCCCGGCGTCCGCGGTCTCACCCAGCAGGCGGAGCAGGACGACCTGCTCCTCCAGGGCCTCCAGCACCGGCTGGATGGTCAGCGGGAAGTCGTGGCCGAAGCGGGTCAGGTTGGCCGTGCCGGCCAGCATGATCCGCTCCTCGCGCTGCTCGGCGAGGGTCTCGAAGAGCGTCGCCAGCACCGTCGACACGGTCGGCCGGTCGGCCGCCTCGAACAGCCCGGGCAGGTCCTCCAGCAGCCCCGGGACGTCCGGGAGCCGCTGTCCGGCGGCCCGGGCGTTGATCCGGCCCCGGAGGTCCGCCAGCACGGTCTCGCCGACCGTGCCCGGGCAGTCCACCAGCCGCTGCTCGACCCGGCCGGTGTTCATGATCAGCACCAGCATCACCTTGGCCGGGGCCAGCGCGACCAGCTCGATGTGCCGCACCGTGGAGCGGCTCAGCGAGGGGTACTGCACCACCGCGACCTGGCGGGTCAGCTGGGCGAGCAGCCGCACCGTGCGGGCGACCACGTCGTCGAGGTCCACCGCGCCGTCGAGGAAGTGCCGGATCGCCCGCCGCTCGGGCGCGCTCATCGGCTTGACCTCGGCCAGCTTGTCGACGAACAGCCGGTAGCCCTTGTCGGTGGGGATCCGCCCGGCGCTGGTGTGCGGCTGGTGGATGTAGCCCTCCTCCTCCAGCGCCGCCATGTCGTTGCGGACGGTGGCCGGGGAGACCCCGAGGTTGTGGCGTTCGACCAGGGCCTTGGAGCCGACCGGCTCCTCCGTCCCCACGTAGTCCTGGACGATCGCGCGAAGCACCGCGAGTTTGCGGTCGTCGAGCTGGCGGACCTCACCGGCCATGGGCACGCACCTCCGTCTTCACGCGTTGTCCGTTGTGTCACACCGTCGTGGCATGTGTCCGTGTTCGAGCTGTCCGGTCCGACCCCGCGGGGCCCGGCCTTGGCACTCTGAACACACGAGTGCCAGAACCGTACCTGCCAGTGTAAGGCCCGGGTCCGACGGCAGGAACGGCCCGGCCGGGGTGATCCTGCTCGCTGTCCGCGGCGCGCGGGTGATGCCGCGGGGCCCGCCCGGTGGCAGCATCGGAATCGGACGGCAAACGGAGGAGCAGCGATGTCGAGCTCGGGCCAGCACACCCGCTTCGCCCCCGACCGCGGCCTGACCGGCCGCATGGTGGGGACGATGTTCCTGATCGGGCTGCTGTACGTGGGATTCACCGGTCTGCTGATCGTGCTGCTGCGCGGCGCCTGGCCGATCATCGTGCTGATCTCGGGCGGCCTGTTCGTCGCCCAGTTCTGGTTCAGCGACCGGATCACCGAACGGGCGATGGGCGCCCACCGGGTCACCCCGGAGCAGTACCCGCAACTGCACGGCGCCGTCGACCGGCTCTGCGCGCTCGCCGACATGCCCAAACCCCGGGTGGCGGTCGCCGACAACGACATGCCGAACGCCTTCGCCACCGGCCGCAACCCGCAGAACGCGGTGGTCTGCGTGACCACCGGCCTGCTGCGCCGGCTGGAGCCCGAGGAACTGGAGGGCGTGCTCGCCCACGAGCTGTCGCACGTCGCCCACCGGGACGTCGCCGTGATGACGGTGGCCGGCTTCCTCGGCGTCCTGGCCGGCGCGATGACCCGGATCGCCATGTACGGCGGCTTCATGGGCGGCGGGCGCAACAACAACGACTCCAACGCCGCGATCGCCGCCCTGGTGATCCCGCTGGTGTCGATCGCCGTCTACGCGATCAGCTTCCTGCTGACCCGGCTGCTCTCCCGCTACCGGGAGCTGGCCGCCGACCGGGCCGCCGCCCAGCTCACCGGGCGGCCCAGCGCGCTGGCCTCGGCACTCACCAAGGTGACCGGCCAGATCGCCGCCATCCCGACCCGGGACCTGCGCCAGTCGCAGGCCTACAACGCGTTCTACTTCGCGCCGGCGCTCAGCGCCCGGGAGGCCGCCACCCAGCTGTTCTCCACCCACCCGTCGCTGGAGCAGCGGCTGGCCCAGCTGGCGAAGATCTCCTCCGACCTCGGCCGCTGAGCCGCCCGTTCGGCCCCGACCGCCCGCCCCGCCCGCCCGCTCCGCCCGTATCCGGCACCGCACCGACCCCGCATCGACCCCGCACCGCGTCGGCACCGCACCGACCCGCCCCCGAACCTCTGACCGGAAGGACCGCCGTGGGCATCCTGGACTCGCTGTTCGGCCGCACCAAGCCCGTCCAACCCGACCTCGACCAGCTGTTCGGCGTACCGTCCGCCGCCCTCACCCTGGAGGCCGCGGCCGGCTTCCGGCCCACCGGGCTCGGCTCGGTCTGCTTCGCCTCCGTCGAGGGCGGCGCCTTCGACGAGGTCGAACGGCAGGTCCGGGACCTGCTCGACGCCGACACCGAACGCGGCGGCGTCCCCGTCGAGGCGTCCAAGGACTCCTACGGCTACTCCTGGCTGCTCGCCCGGCACGCGCCCGGCGAACTCCCCGAACTGGTCAACGACCTGCACGCCGTCAACAGCGAACTCGAGGCGCACGGCTTCGGCCCCCAGTTGCTCTGCTCCCTGGTCGGCTTCCGCGACGCCGAGGGACGGCGGCCGCTCGCCCTCGTCTACCTGTACAAGCGCGGCACCTTCTACCCCTTCGCACCGGTGCCCGGCGGCGGGGAGAAGCGCGACAACCCGCTGGAGCTGGAGGTCAACGCGATGCTCGGCAACGACCTGCGGCTGGAGAAGGACCTCACCCGCTGGTTCCCGGTCTGGGGCGCGCCGGGGCTGTGAACCGGGCGCCCGGCGGGCACGGCGACCGGATATCAGCCGATCGGTACTACCGGCATCACCGGTAATTCGGTGGCCCTCGGCCGCTCCCGCCCCTAGGGTCCGCCCGTGATCAACTGGACCGCACTCGAATCCGCCGCCCCCACCCCCGACACCCTCGCCGCCGTCAGCGCCGCGCTGCGCTCGCCGGACCCGCACGTCCGCGACAGCCTCGCCCTCGAGCAGCTGTGCCGCTGGGTGCCCCTGCTCACGCCCGAGCAGCGCCTCGCGCTCGGCGACGAGATGGCCGAACGCCTCGACGACGCCGAGATCCAGGCCCGCACCTTCGCCCCGCTGGTCCTCGCCGAGCTCGCCGACCACGGCGCCCACCGCCCGGCCTGGCTGGAGGCCTTCGCCCGCTGGTACGTCGGCGAGAGCGACCTGCGCGGCTTCGACCCCCGGCTCGGCTGGCTGCACGCGGTCGCCCACGGCGCCGACCTGCTGGCCGCCCTCGGCCGCGGCCCGCTGGTCGCCGACCCGACCCCGCTGCTGGACCTGGTCACCGCCCGGCTGCTCGCCCCCACCGACCACGTGCTGGACGCCATGGAGGACGACCGGCTCGGCCGCGCGGTCGCCCAGATCCTCACCCGGCCGGAGCTGACCGAGCGCCAGGCCCTCGGCTGGCTCGACCCGATCGGCGACCGGCCGCCGCGCCGCTCCTCCGCTACCGCCGGCGCCGTCCCCGCCGTCGTCTCCAACACCCTGCGCACCCTGCGGGCCGTCTACGTGCTCGCCGACCGGGGCGTCCGGATGGAACGCGGCGGCGTGCCGGTGCCGCTGCCGCACTCCGCCGCCCTGCGCGCGCGGATCGCCGAGCTGCTGGTGGTGAACTCGCCGTTCACCGGCTGACGCCCCGTAGACTCCGGGGAATGCGCAGCCGCCAGTACGGACCGGACCTGACCCCGCCGTGGAAGCGGGAGACGCCCGCCCCCGAGGTACCGGCCGAGCGGGACCTCGTGGTCGAGGAGGCGTCGACCGGCTTCTGCGGGGCGGTGGTGCGCTGCGAGAAGACCGCCGAGGGGTACACCGTCACCCTGGAGGACCGGTTCGGCAAGCACCGGGTGTTCCCGCTGGCCCCGCGCGGATTCCTGCTGGAGGGCCGGACGGTCACCCTGGTCCGGCCCTCGGGCCCGGCCCCGGCCCGCACCCCCGCCCGCACCGCCTCCGGCTCGGTCGCCGTCCCCGGCGCCCGGGCCCGGGTGGCCCGCGAGTCGCGGATCTACGTCGAGGGCCGGCACGACGCCGAGCTGGTGGAGCGGGTCTGGGGCGACGACCTGCGGATCGAGGGCGTGGTCGTCGAGTACCTGGAGGGCGTCGACGACCTGCCCGCGATCGTCGCCGAGTTCGCCCCCGGCCCGGAGCGCCGCCTCGGCGTCCTGGTCGACCACCTGCTCCCGGGCACCAAGGAGCACCGCATCGCCGCCCGGGTCACCGGCCCGCACGTCCTGGTCGTCGGCCACCCCTACATCGACGTCTGGCAGGCCGTGAAGCCGTCCTCCGTGGGCATCCCGGCCTGGCCCGCCGTGCCCAGGGGCGAGGACTTCAAGCTCGGCACCTGCCGCCGCCTGGGCTGGCCCGAGGACACCCCGGCCGCGTGGAAGCGGATCCTGTCCAAGGTGGACTCCTACCGGGACCTGGAGCCCGAGCTGCTGGGCAAGGTCGAGGAGCTGATCGACTTCGTGAGCCTGCCGGGTCAGGAGTAGGGCCGGAACTCCGAGGTGTCGAGTTTCTCGAAGCTCCCAGTCGTCCGGTCATCGACGGCGGTCATTGCGCGCCCCCTCCGACGGCTGACACCACGTTAAGGAGTCTCAGTCCACCAGGTCACGCACCACCCCGTCCGCCAGGAGGCGGCCCCGGAGGGTGAGGGCGGCGCGGCCGCCGGCCCAGGGCTCCGGGGCGAGGAGGCCGTCGGCCAGGTGCTGCCGCGCCGCCTTCAGGCCGGTCTCCGTCAGCAGGTCCAGCGGGATGCCCTCGGCCAGACGCAGCTCCAGCAGGATCCGCTCGACCCGGCGGTCCTCGGCGGTGAGGCGCTCACGGCCCTGGGCGGGGGTGCGGCCCTCGGCGAGGGCGCGGGCGTAGGCGGCGGGGTGCTTGGCGTTCCACCAGCGGACGCCGCCGACGTGGCTGTGCGCGCCGGGGCCCGCGCCCCACCAGTCGCCGCCGGTCCAGTACAGCTCGTTGTGGCGGCAGCGGCCCTCGGGGGTGGTGGACCAGTTGGAGACCTCGTACCAGGAGTAGCCGGCCGCGGCCAGCGCCTCCTCGGCGATCAGGTAGCGGTCGGCGTGCACGTCGTCGTCGATCATCGGCAGTTCGCCGCGCCCCACCCGGGCGGCCAGCCGGGTGCCCTCCTCGACGATCAGCGAGTAGGCGGAGACGTGGTCCGGGCCGGCGCCGATCGCGGCGTCCAGGGAGGCCCGCCAGTCGTCGTCGGACTCGCCGGGGGTGCCGTAGATGAGGTCGAGGTTGACGTGCTCGAAGCCCGCCGCGCGCGCCTCGGCGACGCAGGCCTCGGGCCGGCCGGGGGTGTGGTGGCGGTCGAGCAGTTTCAGCACGTGCGGGCGGGCCGACTGCATGCCGAAGGAGATCCGGTTGTAGCCGCCCTCGCGCAGCTCCGCCAGGTAGGCCGGGTCCACGGACTCCGGGTTGGCCTCGGTGGTGACCTCGGCCCCCTCGGCGAGCCCGAACTCCTCGCGGATCGCGGCGAGCATCGCCACCAGGTCGCGGGCGGGCAGCAGGGTCGGGGTACCGCCGCCCAGGAAGACGGTGCGCACCGGCGGCGCGGCGTCGCCGAGCACGCGGCGGGCCAGCCGGACCTCGGCGACCACGTTGTCCGCGTAGGTCTCCTGGGAGGCGACCGTGCCGGAGGAGCGCAGCTCGGTGGCGGTGTAGGTGTTGAAGTCGCAGTAGCCGCAGCGGCTGGCGCAGTACGGCACGTGCAGGTAGAAGCCGAACGGCCGTGAGCCCAGCCCGTCGAGGGCGTGCGCGGGCAGGGATCCGTCGGACGGCACCGGTTCACCGTCGGGGAGTGCGGAGGGCATGACCCCATTGTCCCGTACGGCCGGAGTGATCCCTCCGGGCCGTACGGGACGGGACGAGAAAGAGCGGAACGCAGTGGCGCGGGGCCGGGCTCAGGCCTCGTTGGCACCCGAGTACATCGCGGTGACCTCGTCCGCGTAGGTCCGCTCCACCACCGGGCGCTTGATCTTCAGGCTCGGGGTGAGTTCGCCGTGCTCGATGTCCAGGTCGCGCGGCAGCAGGTGGAACCGCTTGATCGTCTGCCAGCGCTGCAGCGAGCCGTTCAGCCGCCGCACGAAGCCCTCGATCAGCTCGTGGGTCCGCGGGTCGGCCGTCACCTCGGCGTAGGAGCTGCCGGCCATCCCGTGCTCGGCGGCCCACGGCATGATCACGGACTCGTCCAGGCCGATCAGCGCGGTGCAGAAGTTGCGGCCGTTGCCGATCACCAGGATGTTGCTGACGAACGGGCAGACCGCCTTGAACTTGCCCTCCACCTCGCTCGGCGCGACGTACTTGCCGCCGGAGGTCTTGAACAGGTCCTTCTTGCGGTCGGTGATCCGCAGGAAGCCGTCCGGGGACAGCTCGCCGATGTCCTCGGTGTGGAACCAGCCGTCCGACTCCAGCACCTCGGCGGTCTTCTCCGGCAGGTTGTGGTAGCCGCGCATCACCCCGGGGCCGCGCAGCAGGATCTCGCCGTCCTCGGCGATCCGCACCTCCGTGCCCGGCAGCGGACGGCCCACCGTGCCCACCCGGATGTCCTCGGCCCGGTTGACGCAGGAGCCGGCGCTGGTCTCGGACAGGCCGTAGCCCTCCAGGATCGGCACGCCCGCGCCGACGAAGAAGTAGCCGATCTCGGGCGCCAGCGCGGCACTGCCCGACACCGCGCCGCGCAGCCGGCCGCCGAACGCGGCCCGGATCTTCGAGTACACCAGCCGGTCGGCGATCGCGTGCTTCAGCCGCAGCCCGGCCGGGGCGGTGCCCACCCCGGTCGCCACCCGGCTCTCCTGCACCGCGCGGGCGTGGTCGCGGGCGGTGCGCGCCGCCCACAGGAAGATCTTGTACTTGGCGCCGCCCTCGGCCCTGGCCTTGCCGGCGATGCCGTTGTAGACCTTCTCGAAGATCCGCGGCGCCGAGGCCATCACGGTCGGCCGGATCACCGGGAGGTTGTGGATGATCCGGTCCACCCGGCCGTCCAGCGCCATCACGTGCCCGGTGGCGATCTGCCCCGAGATCAGCGTCTTGCCGAACACGTGCGACAGCGGCAGCCACATGAACTGCACGTCGTCGGCGGCCAGCAGCCCGCTGGCCTCCTGGGCCCGCCCCTCGTACGCCCAGCAGTCGTGCACCAGCCGCACGCCCTTCGGACGGCCGGTGGTGCCGGAGGTGTAGATCAGGGTCGCCAGCTGCTCCTTGTCGAGCGCGGCGATCGCCTTCTCGACCGCGTCCGGGTGCGCGGCCAGGTGCTCGGCGCCGAGCCGCTCCAGCTCGGTGAAGGAGAGCACCTTCAGCCGGCCGGCCTCGAGCGGCCCGTCGGGCGCGTCGAAGAGGACCACCGTCTCCAGCGCGGGCAGCCGGTCCAGCTCCGCGACCACCTTGTCCAGCTGGGCGGTGTTCTCGGCGAACATGGCCCGGGAGCCGGAGTCGGAGAGGATGAACGCGGTCTCGTCGGCGTTGGTGCTCGGGTAGACGGCCGTGGTGGCCGCGCCCGCGCACATGTTGCCGAGGTCGGCCAGGACCCACTCCAGCCGGGTGGAGGAGGCCAGCGCGACCCGGTCCTCGGCCTCGATCCCCAGCGACAGCAGCCCCGCCGCCACCGCGTACACCCGGGTCGCGGCCTGCGCCCAGGTCAGCGACCGCCACTGCTCGGCGCCGGGGGTGCTGTCCGCCGCTTGCTCGTCCACCGGCACCGGGTGGCGGTAGGCCTCACCGCCGGGCGTCAGCGCGACCCGCTCCTGGAACAGGTGGGCGACGGAGGTGGGACGCCCGGCGACGAGGTCGGGACGGCCGGAGTCGATCAGGGACTGCGCGGAACTCAACGAGGACCTCCGGGGGCGGGTGGCCGTCCGATGGACGTGGAGGGACGGTCTGCGGCTGGGACCGGCACCGCGGACGGGACGCGCGGCGACCGTGGGGGCGGTCGCCGGCCCGCCTGGCGAAAACCGGGCCGGTACCAGTGAGTAACAAGGGGGCTGTCAGCAGCCTAGGGGGAAACCGGTCATTCCGTAAGAGGGCGGGCCGAGCTGGCACCCTCCCGAACCATCGGTGCACGGCACCACCCCGCCGCCCGGAACGTTCGGCAAAGAGCCGGACAAAGATCCGGCTCGCTTGCCCGGAATCGACTGTACGAGCCCCCCGAACAACGAGAATTGGGATGCCAAAGCCGCCGCCGACGACAAGAGTGAGCCAGTGCTGATCAGACTGCTAAGGGCGTACCTCCGCCCCTACTCCCGACCGATCACCCTGCTGGTGCTGCTCCAGCTGGTGTCCACCCTCGGGCTTCTCTACCTGCCCACACTCAACGCCGACATCATCGACAGCGGCGTGATCAAGGGGGACACCGGCTACATCCTGCAGGTGGGCGCCGTAATGATCGGCGTCACCGTCCTCCAGACCCTCTGTTCGATCTGCGCCGTCTACTACGGCGCGCGCACCGCCATGGCCGTCGGCCGGGACATCCGCGCCGCCGTCTTCGACCGCGTCCAGGGCTTCTCCGCCCGCGAGGTCGGCCAGTTCGGCGCCCCGTCCCTGATCACCCGCACCACCAACGACGTCCAGCAGGTCCAGATGCTGGTCCTGATGTCGTTCACCATGATGGTCGCGGCGCCGATCATGTGCGTCGGCGGCATCATCATGGCCCTCAACCAGGACGTGCCGCTCTCCGGCCTGCTGCTGGCGGTCGTCCCCGCCCTCGCCGTCGTGGTCGCCGTGCTCGTCCGCCAGCTCCGCCCGCGCTTCCGCAGCATGCAGGACAAGATCGACACCGTGAACCGGGTGCTGCGCGAGCAGATCACCGGCATCCGGGTCATCCGCGCCTTCGTCAAGGACGACCACGAGCAGAACCGGTTCGCCGACGCCAACGAGGACCTCACCGGCGTCTCGCTGCAGGTCGGCAAACTGATGGCCTACCTGTTCCCGAGCGTGATGCTGGTCGTCAACATCTCCAGCGTCGCCGTCCTGTGGTTCGGCGCCCACCGGATCAACAGCGGCGACATGGAGATCGGCGCACTCACCGCGTTCCTCTCCTACCTGCTGCAGATCCTGATGAGCGTCATGATGGCCACCTTCATGTTCATGATGGTGCCGCGCGCCGAGGTCTGCGCCGAACGCATCCAGGAGGTGCTCGACACCGACTCCAGCGTCGTCCCGCCCGTCAACCCCGTCACCGAGGTGCTGCGCCGCGGCCACCTCGAACTGCGCGAGGTCGACTTCCGCTACCCCGGGGCCGAGGCCTCCGTACTGCGCGGCATCGACATCACCGCCCGCCCCGGCGAGACCACCGCCGTCATCGGCTCCACCGGCAGCGGCAAGTCCACCCTGCTCGGCCTCGTCCCCCGGCTCTTCGACGTCAGCTCCGGCCAGGTCCTGCTCGGCGGCGTCGACGTCCGGGAACTCGACCCCGGCGCCGTCTCGGACAGCGTCGGACTCGTCCCGCAGAAGCCCTACCTGTTCTCCGGCACCGTCGCCAGCAACCTCCGCTACGGCCGGCCCGACGCCACCGACGAAGAACTCTGGCAGGCGCTGGAGATCGCTCAGGCCAAGGAGTTCGTCGAGAAGTTCCCCGAGGGCCTGGACGCGCCCATCGCCCAGGGCGGCGGGAACGTCTCCGGCGGCCAGCGCCAGCGCCTCGCCATCGCCCGCACCCTGGTGCGCCGACCCGACATCTACCTCTTCGACGACTCCTTCTCCGCGCTCGACTACGCCACCGACGCCAAGCTGCGCAAGGCGCTCGCCCGCGAGACCACCGAGGCGACCGTCGTGATCGTCGCCCAGCGCGTCTCCACCATCCGCGACGCCGACCGGATCATCGTCCTCGACGAGGGCGCCGTGGTCGGCACCGGCACCCACGGCGAGCTCATGGCCGGCAACCCGACATACCGGGAGATCGTGCTCTCCCAGCTCACCGAGCAGGAGGCGGCGTGACCAGCCCCGACAGGCCCGCACCCGGGTCCGACAAAGCACCCGGCGGACGGCCGGACTTCGCCAAGGCGCCGGGAGGACGGCCGGACTTCGCCAAGGCACCCGGTGGACGGCCGGGCGGCCCCGGAGGCCCCGGAGGCCCCCCCGCGCCGGCCGGTGACTCCCAGTCCGCCGCCGCCCGCCGCGGCCCCGCCGGCCCCGGCCGCTTCATGGGCGGTCAGGGCGCCGAGAAGTCCATGGACTTCAAGACCTCCGGCAAGCGGCTGCTCAAACTGCTCCGCCCCGAACGCGCCCTGATCGCCGGCGTCCTCGGCCTCGGCGTCCTCAGCATCGGCGCCGCCATCGTCGGCCCCAAGATCCTCGGCCACGCCACCGACCTCATCTTCGCCGGCGTCGTCAGCACCCGCTTCCCGGCCGGCTCCTCGAAGCAGCAGATCGTCGACGCCATGCGCGCCCGCGGCGACGGCGACCTCGCCAACCTGATCTCCTCGGTCGACTTCACCCCCGGCCAGGGCATGGACTTCGACGCCATCGGCAGCATCCTGCTCGGGGTCCTCGCCATCTACGTCGCCTCCGCCGTCTTCGGCGTCATCCAGGGCCGCCTCGCCGCCCGCGCCATCCAGCGCGTCGGCTACCGGCTGCGCCAGGACACCGAGGCCAAGCTCGCCCGGCTGCCGCTCAGCTACTTCGACAAGCAGCCCCGCGGCGAGGTCCTCAGCCGGGTCACCAACGACATCGACAACATCAGCCAGACCATGCAGCAGACCACCGGCCAGGTGATCAACTCCCTGCTCACCGTCATCGGCGTACTCGCCATGATGTTCTGGATCTCCTGGCTGCTCGCCCTGATCGCGCTGATCGCCGTCCCGCTGTCCGTCGTCGTCGCCACCCGGGTCGGCAAGCGCGCCCAGCCCCAGTTCGTCCAGCAGTGGCGCTCCACCGGGCAGCTCAACGCGCACATCGAGGAGATGTACACCGGCCACACCCTGGTCAAGGTCTTCGGCCGCCAGCAGGAGTCCGCCGCCACCTTCCGCGAGCACAACGAGGCCCTCTACGCCTCCAGCTTCAAGGCCCAGTTCATCTCCGGCATCATCCAGCCCGCGATGATGCTCATCGGCAACCTCCAGTACGTGCTCATCGCCGTCGTCGGCGGCCTGCGGGTGGCCAGTGGCGCGCTGTCCATCGGCGACGTCCAGGCGTTCATCCAGTACTCCCGGCAGTTCAGCCAGCCCCTCACCCAGGTCGCCAGCATGGCCAACCTGGTGCAGTCCGGCGTCGCCTCCGCCGAACGCGTCTTCGAACTCCTCGACTCGACCGAGCAGACCCCCGAACCGGCCATGCCGGAACGCCCCGACACCCTGCGCGGCCGGGTCGTCTTCCAGGACGTCGCGTTCCGCTACGACCCCGGCAAGCCGCTCATCGACGACCTCTCGCTCAAGGTCGAACCCGGCCAGACCGTCGCCATCGTCGGCCCCACCGGCGCCGGCAAGACCACCATGGTCAACCTGCTGATGCGGTTCTACGAGGTCAGCGCCGGACGGATCACCCTCGACGGCGTCGACATCGCCGCCATGTCCCGCGAGGAACTGCGCTCCGGGATCGGCATGGTCCTCCAGGACACCTGGCTGTTCGGCGGCACCATCGCCGACAACATCGCCTACGGCGCCCAGGGAGCCACCCGCGACCAGGTGGTCGAGGCCGCCCGGGCGGCCCACGTCGACCGCTTCGTCCGCACCCTGCCGGACGGCTACGACACGGTCATCGACGACGACGGCGCCGGCGTCAGCGCCGGCGAGAAGCAGCTCATCACCATCGCCCGCGCCTTCCTCGCCCAGCCGTCGATCCTGGTCCTCGACGAGGCCACCAGCTCCGTCGACACCCGCACCGAGGTGCTCATCCAGCGGGCCATGGCCCGGCTGCGCACCGGCCGCACCAGCTTCGTCATCGCCCACCGGCTCTCCACCATCCGGGACGCCGACGTGATCCTGGTGATGGAGAACGGCTCCATCGTGGAGCAGGGCGGCCACGACGAGCTGATCGCCGCCGACGGGGCCTACGCCAGGCTCTACCAGGCGCAGTTCGCCGAGGCGGTCGCCGAGGTCGAGTAGCCCCCGGCGCGGTCGCGCGCACATCCCGGCGGGCCTCTCGCCGCGAACACCTCCGCGCGCCTCTCCGCGAACATCTCTGCGCACCTCTCCTCGAACATCTCCGCGCACCTCTCCTCGAACCCGGGGCGTCCGGCCCGACAGCCGGCCGGCCGCCCCGGGTTCCCGCACGTCCGGGGCCGTCCCGCGGGCCGTCCCGCCGGGCCGGGCCAGGGGGCGGAACGCTACCGTGGAGCCGTGAGTGACGACCCGTCGGCGACCACCGCCGCGCCCAGCCCCGGCAGCACCGACAGCACCGACAGCACCGGCGCGGCCACCACCGGCCGCACCGCCCCGGACGCCTTCGAGGCCAACCGGCGCTACCTCGGCTCCGTCGCCTACCGGATGCTCGGCTCCTTCACCGACGCCGAGGACGTGCTCCAGGAAGCCTGGCTGCGCTGGCGCGCCGCCGACCGCGACGACGTCGCCGACCCGCGCGCCTACCTCACCACCGTCGTCACCCGCCTCTGCTACGACCAGCTCGGCTCCGCCCGGGCCCGCCGCGAGTCCTACTTCGGCGAATGGCTGCCCGAGCCGTCCGTCTCCTACCAGAGCGGCCCCGCCTCCCCCGCCGAACTCGCCGAACTCGGCGAATCCGTCTCGCTGGCCCTGCTCGCCGTCCTCGAACAGCTCACCCCCGCCGAACGCGCCGCCTTCGTCCTGCACGACGTCTTCGCCGTCGGCTTCGACGAGATCGCCACCTCCCTCGACCGCAGCCCCGACGCCGCCCGCCAGCTCGCCTCCCGCGCCCGCCGCCGGATCAAGGACGGCGCCCGCCGGGCCACCGCCGACCCCGCCGAGCACCGGCAGGCCGTCGAGGCGTTCGCCGCCGCCACCGCCCGCGGCGACATCGAGGGCCTGCTCGCCGTCCTCGACCCCGAGGTGGCCTGGCACTCCGACGGCGGCGGCCTCGTCACCGCCGGCGCCCGCCCGGTGTTCGGCGCGGACAAGGTCTCCCGGCTCGTCGCCGGCATGGTCGCCAAGTGGGGCACACCCGACACCGTCATCGGGTTCGCCCTGGTCAACGGCGAACCCGGCCTGGTCTGGTACCAGCAGCCGGGCCTGGTCGGCGGCGTGGTCGGCTTCACCGTCGCCGACGGCCGGATCACCTCGGCCTACACCGTGGTCAACCCGGAGAAGCTCGCCCACCTCAACCCCGCCGCCACCCGTCCGGCGGTGTGACGCGGACCACGGTCACACTCCGACGGGCTCCGCCGTCCCCCTTCCGAACACGCGGAGAGCGCTCCCCGGCCACCCCGGGGGCGCCGCGACCGGACGCCGCCGACGGCGCCAAGAAGGAGCGGGACGACATGACCGAGAAGCAGATCGTCGTACTGGGTGCCGGCTACGCGGGCCTCGCCGCCGCCACCCGCGCCGGGAAGCGCGGCCAGGTCACCCTGATCGCCCCCGAGCAGCGGATCCTGCATCGCATCCGGCAGCACGAGACGGCCGCCGGGCACCCCGGGCACCGGCCCGCCGTCGCCGAGCTGCTGCGCGGGCGCGCCGTCCGCCACATCGCGGCCCGCGCCACCGGGATCGACCTCGCCGGCCGCAGGATCACCCTCGACAACGGCGAGGTGGTCGCCTACGACACCCTCGTCCACGCCCTCGGCAGCCGCACCGCCTGGCACGACGTCCCCGGCGCCGCCGAGCACGCCTACGCCGCCGAACACGCGGCCGGGATCGCCGAACGGCTGCGCGCCGCCGACCGCCCCGGCACCGTCGCCGTGGTCGGCGGCGGCGCCACCGGCATCGAGCTGGCCGCCGAACTCGCCGAGGCCCACCCCCGCTGGACGGTGCGGATCGTCGCCGCCGACCAGGTCGGCGGCTGGTTCTCGGCCAAGGGCCGCGGCCATGTCCACCGGGTACTGGGCGGTCTCGGCGTCGCGATCCACGAGCACACCGCCGTCACCGCCGTCGACGCCGAGGGCCTCACCACCACCGGCGGCCGGATCGACGCCGACCTGGTCGTCTGGGCCGCCTCGATGGAGCCGAACCCGCTCGCCGCCGAGGCCGGCCTCGCCGTCACCCCGGCCGGCCGGGCGATCGTCGACGGCCACCTGCGGTCGGTCTCGCACCCCGAGGTGTACGTGATCGGCGACGCCGCCGAGGTCACCGTCCCCGGCACCGGCACCCTGCGGATGGGCTGCGCCACCGCCCTGCCGCAGGGCCAGTACCTCGGCAAGGTGCTCGCCGGGCGCACCGACAAGCCGTTCGCCTTCCGCTACGTCGTGCAGTGCCTGAGCCTCGGCCGGCGCGACGGACTGGTCCAGCTGATCCACGGCGACGACTCGATGCGGCCCGCCGTGCTGACCGGCCGGACCGGGCGGCTGGTCAAGGCCGCGATCCTCAAGAGCGTCGTCATGTCGCTGCGCTGACGCACACGCGGGGGTCCGCCCGCACAGGTGAGGGCCCCGCCCGGCGACGCACGCGGGGCCCGGGACGCGGTGCGCGTCCCGGGCCCCTCGTGGCGGAGGCCGGCGGCCGGGTCTCCCCGGCCGCTCCTCCCCCGGCTACTTCTTCTCGCCCTTGGGGGTCTCGGCGTCGGTGGACAGCGCGGCGATGAAGGCCTCCTGCGGGACCTCCACCCGGCCGACCATCTTCATCCGCTTCTTGCCCTCCTTCTGCTTCTCCAGCAGCTTCCGCTTACGGGAGATGTCACCGCCGTAGCACTTGGCGAGGACGTCCTTGCGGATGGCGCGGACGGTCTCACGGGCGATCACCCGGGAGCCGATCGCCGCCTGGATCGGCACCTCGAACTGCTGGCGCGGGATCAGCTTCTGCAGCTTGCCGGCCATCATCACGCCGTAGCCGTAGGCCTTGTCCTTGTGCACGATCGCGGAGAACGCGTCCACCGCGTCGCCGTGCAGCAGGATGTCGACCTTGACCAGGTCGGCGGTCTGCTCGCCGATGGGCTCGTAGTCGAAGGAGCCGTAACCGCGGGTCTTGGACTTCAGCTGGTCGAAGAAGTCGAAGACGATCTCGGCGAGCGGCAGGGTGTAGCGCAGCTCGACCCGGTCCTCGGAGAGGTAGTCCATGCCCTGGAGGTTGCCGCGACGGGCCTGGCAGAGCTCCATGATGGCGCCGACGAATTCGTTCGGCGCCAGGATGGTGCCGCGCACGACCGGCTCGTAGACCTCGGCGAGCTTCCCGGTCGGGAACTCGCTGGGGTTGGTGACGGTGTGCTCGGTGCCGTCCTCCATCACGACGCGGTAGACCACGTTCGGGGCGGTGGAGATCAGGTCGAGGTTGAACTCGCGCTCCAGGCGCTCCCGGATGATCTCCAGGTGCAGCAGGCCGAGGAAGCCGCAGCGGTAGCCGAAGCCGAGGGCGACCGAGGTCTCCGGCTCGTAGACCAGCGCGGCGTCGTTCAGGCGCAGCTTGTCGAGGGCGTCGCGCAGCAGCGGGTAGTCCGAGCCGTCCAGCGGGTACAGGCCGGAGAACACCATCGGGCGCGGGTCCTTGTAGCCGCCGAGCGCCACGGTGGCACCCTTGTGCATCGACGTGATGGTGTCACCGACCTTGGACTGCCGGACGTCCTTCACACCGGTGATGATGTAGCCGACCTCGCCGACGCCCAGGCCGTCGGCGACCTTCGGCTCCGGCGAGATGACGCCGATCTCCAGCAGCTCGTGGGTGGCGCCGGTGGACATCATCGCGATGCGCTCGCGCTTGGTCAGCTGGCCGTCCACGACACGGACGTAGGTGACCACGCCGCGGTAGGAGTCGTACACCGAGTCGAAGATCATCGCGCGGGCCGGGGCGTCCTTGACGCCGACCGGGGCCGGGACGGTGTTGACGATGTGGTCCAGCAGGTCCTCGACGCCGAGACCGGTCTTGGCGCTGACCTGGAGCACGTCGGACGGGTCGCAGCCGATGATGTGGGCGATCTCCGCGGCGTACTTCTCCGGCTGCGCGGCCGGCAGGTCGATCTTGTTCAGCACCGGGACGATCGTGAGGTCGTTCTCCAGCGCCAGGTACAGGTTGGCGAGGGTCTGCGCCTCGATGCCCTGGGCCGCGTCGACGACCAGGACGGTGCCCTCGCACGCCGCGAGGGAACGCGACACCTCGTACGTGAAGTCCACGTGGCCCGGGGTGTCGATCATGTTGAGGATGTGCGTGTTCCCGGTGTGGGGACCGGTCCTCGGCGCCCACGGGAGACGGACGGCCTGCGACTTGATCGTGATGCCGCGCTCGCGCTCGATGTCCATGCGGTCGAGGTACTGGGCGCGCATCTGCCGCGGGTCGACCACACCGGTGATCTGCAGCATCCGGTCGGCGAGGGTCGACTTGCCGTGGTCGATGTGGGCGATGATGCAGAAGTTGCGGATCAGCGCCGGGTCGGTACGGCTGGGCTCTGGCACATTGCTGGGGGTCGCGGGCACCTTGGTCCGATTCTCCGTTGGTCCGGGGGCCGGGGGTGTCCGGATCATCGCTGACCGGCTTCCCGGGCGACCGGACGGTCGTCCGATCGAGATAGTTCCTCCCATCTTCCCACCTCCGGCGGGCGGACCGCGCGCCGCCCGTCCGCTTCGGGCCGCCCCGGGAGCCCGCGGGGGCCGCGCCGAGGGGTGCCCGGGGGTGCGCCGAGGGGTGCGCCGGGGCCGCACGGGCGGTCGGCGGGGCAGGATAGCGGGCCATGATCCTCGAAAGCGCCCTGCTCGACGTCCTGCCCGGCCAGGAGGAGGAATTCCTCGCCGCCTTCACCGAGGCCCGGCCCCTGATCGCCGGCCGGCCCGGCTTCCGCTCCCTGGCCCTGCGCCGCTGCCTGGACGAGGGGCGCGGCTCCCGGTTCCTGCTCCAGGTGGAGTGGGAGCACCTCACCGACCACACCGAGGGGTTCCGCCGCTCCCCCGAGTACCAGCAGTGGCGCGCGCTGCTGCACCACTTCTACCGGCCGTTCCCCGAGGTCGAGCACTACGGCGAGCCGCTCCTGCGGGCCTGACCGGCACCCGCGCCCGGCGCCCGCTCCACCGCGCGCCCACTCCGCGCCCGGCCGGTTTGGGCCGGGCCCGTCGGCCCTGGTAGCGTGGGCGGCTGCACCTGGCCCCGGCATGCCCTCTCAGCTGGTCCGAGCGCCGCTGGTGCAGCCCTCCCAGCCTCCGGCCGGGGGACCCCCAGAACCAATTTCACAGACTGAGGCACTTTCGTGGCGAACATCAAGTCCCAGATCAAGCGCAACAAGACCAACGAGAAGGCGCGCCTGCGCAACAAGGCCGTCAAGTCCTCGCTGAAGACCGCTCTGCGCAAGGCCCGTGAGGCCGCTGCCGCCGGCGAGACCGAGAAGGCCACCGAGCTGGCCCGCGCCGCCTCCAAGGCGCTGGACAAGGCCGTGAGCAAGGGCGTCATCCACGCCAACCAGGCCGCCAACAAGAAGTCGGCCATCACCAAGCGCGTCAACACCGCCGTCCAGGCCTGACGCCCCCGGGGCCGCACGACGGCCCCACCCCTCGGGACGCCCGGCCCTCTACCCGGAACCCCCGAGGCGCACAACAGACTTCGCACCGCACGCGGCCTGCGTTCGCCACGCGGGTGCGGTGCACAGAGAACGACCGGAAGTACCTGCCCGCAGGACTTCCCGCCACTGCCCGCCCGGTACACACCGGGCGGGCAGTCGGCGTTTCCGGGCCCGCGTGCGGTGGCCCGGCGGGACGGGAACCGGGGCGGGCCGGCCGCCGTCGCTTTCCTCGAACGGTCACCCGGTCCGGCCGATAGGGTCGGGGCTCCGGCACCCACGTCGCAGGCCCGAGGGGGGCACACATTGGGGACACCGCCGCCGCCGTCATCACCTTCACCGGCGCCTTCATCTTCACCTTCACCGCAGAACGGACCCGGCTTCGCCGGCTTCCCGCAGCCGCCGCCGGCGCCTAACAGCCCGCCCGGCTTCGGGCCGCCGCCCGGCCTCCCCAGCGCGCCCGGCGCACCCGGCGCACCGGGTGCGCCCGCGGTGCCCGGCTCGGCGGCGGTGGCCGGCGCCCCCGCCCCGGGCGGCCGCCGGAGCGGTGGACTGCGGCGCAACGCGACCTGGGCATTCGTCGGCGCGATCCTCGCCTCGGCGGTCTGGACCGGCACCGTGCTCGTGGTGCCCGGCCTCGTCGACGACGGGTCCGCGGCGAAGAGCCTGCGCGGCTACCACGCGGTCGACCGGATCTGCGACGCCGGAAAGCTCACGGCGTTCCGCGGCAAGTACAAGATGGTGGACAACTACCCGCTGGAACACGTCGGCCGCACCGACTCCATGGACGTCATGCGCTGCTACGCGCTGATGAAGCGCACCCCGGCCGACAGCGAGACCACCGACTACGCCACCCTCGACATCCGGGCCGAACTGCACCGGGCCGTCGACTCGGCCCCGGAGTTCGCCGCCCTGCGACAGTACTTCGAGCAGCAGAAGTACGAGATCACCGCCGTACCGGGCCTCGGCGAGGAGGCCTACCTCGCCTACGGTGACGAACCGACCAGCTCGGACAAGACCTTCCACGACATCAACTACCACCTGCAGGTCCGGGACGGCGGCATGACGTACTCGCTGTACTGGACGGACAACTACCAGGTCGGCGAGAACCACACCCTGGACCGGGAGACCGTGCGCAAGGCCATGCTCGACGACACCCGGGACATGCTCAAGGCGATCGGCGGCCCGTAGCCGGGGCGGGCTCAGTAAGAGGGCTGCCGGGAACCGGCCCTGGCGGCCCTCGCCACGGCGACCACGGCGCGCTCCAGGGCGAACGCCGGGTCGTCGGAGCCGCCCTTGACGGCGGCGTCCGCCTGCGCGATCGCCGTCAGGGCCACGGCCACGCCGTCGCCCGTCCAGCCGCGCATCTGCTGGCGGACCCGCTCCACCTTCCACGGCGGCATGCCCAGCTCGCGGGCCAGATCCCCCGGGCGCATGTTCCGCCCGGCCGTCGCCAGTCGCCCGATGCTCCGCACGCCGGACGCCAGCGCGTAGGTGATGCCGGTCGGCGGCTGGCCGACCGCCAGGGCCCAGCGCAGGCGCTCCAGCGCCTCGGCGGCGCGGCCGGTGACCGCCAGGTCCGCGACCTCGAAGCCGGTGGCCTCGGCCCGACCGCTGTAGTAGCGGGCCACCACGGTCTCGTCGATGGTGCCCTCGACGTCGGAGGTCAGCTGGCTGCACGCCGCCGCCAGCTCGCGCAGGTCGCTGCCGAGCGCGTCCAGCAGTGCCTGGCAGGCCTCCGGCGTCGCCGCGCGGCCGAGCGTGCGGAACTCGCCCTTCACGAAGGCCAGCCGGTCGCCCGCCTTGGCGAGCTTGGCGCAGGCCACCTCGCGACCGCCGGCCTTGCGGCCCGCGTCCAGCAGACCCTTTCCCTTGGCGCCGCCCGCGTGCACCAGGACCATGATCACTTCTTCGACCGGGGCCTCGATGTACGCCTTGACCTCCTTCACGGAGTCGGCGGAGAGGTCCTGCGCGGCCCTGACCACGATGACCTTGCGCTCGGCGAAGAGCGAGGGCGTGGTGAGCTCGGCCAGGCTGCCGGGCTGCAGGCCGCCGGGCGGGAGGTCCCGCACATCGGTGTCCGGGTCGGCGGCCTTCGCCGCGGCCACCACCTGGGCCACCGCGCGGTCCAGCAGCAGCTCCTCCTGGCCGACCGCGAGGGTCAGCGGGGCGAGCAGGTCGTCGGGTGCACTCTTCCTGGCCATCGCCTACCAGCATCCCACGGGGCACGGACAGCTCCGGCCGCACTGGAGAATGGGCGGGTGACCGAAGACCCCACCACCGACCCGCGGGACGACTTCGACCCGCACGCCCGGCAGCTGCTCGTCCTGCCCGACCGCGATGCCGCCGAGGAGGCCGCCGAGAAGCTCGGCGCGGACCACCCCGACCTCGGCGAGCCGGAGATCGTCCGGGACGCCCTCGCCGGGGAGGACGACGCCGAGGACGCCCAGTGGCTGGTGGTCGTGGAACCCCCCGAGCACGGCTGGACCACGGCCCACCTCCACGCCCTCGACACCGTCGCCGCCTCCCACGACGGCTGGCGCGAGCAGCACTGACCCGCCCCCTTCACCTGGGACCCGTGTGGGAAGTCGGCCGAACCGACTTCCCGCACGGGGAGCCTGGTGCTCCTGGTCCGTCGACCCACTCCGGTTCGTCCCTCCCCGTGGGGGGGGGGGGGGGGGGCGGCCCGGCCCCCCCCCCCCCCCCC
>NZ_JAXCLC010000072.1:0-47643 GCF_034043715.1 Kitasatospora purpeofusca
GCCAAGGGCCGCACCAGCTGACGCACCACGCGCCGCCGCCCGTCCCTTCGCAGACCCCAGGACCCAGGAAACCCCATGTATCGCACCGCACTGCGCAATGTGCTGGCCCACAAGGGCCGACTGCTGATGACGGCGCTGGCCGTCATGCTGGGCACCGCCTTCGTGGCCGGCACCATGGTCTTCTCCGACACCTTCGGCAAGGCCATGCGGGAGAACAACTCCAAGAGCTACTCCGACGTGTCGGTCCAGGTCGTCGACTCCTCCGCCGGCGCCACCGCGTCCCTCCGGGAGAAGAGCGACAAGAACGCGGTCACCCTGACCGACACCACCCTCCAGCAGCTCGCCGCGCTGCCCGGCGCCGCGAGCGTCCGCGGCGTGGTCAGCGGCTTCACCGGGGTGGGCGACAAGAAGGGCGAGCTGATCGGCCAGGCCTGGACGGCCAAGGGCGCCAACTTCGCGCCCGGCCCGGACGGCAAGGACGCCCGCTACCCGATGGCCGAGGGCCAGGGTCCGAAGAACGGCAAGGAGATCGCCCTCGACCGGAAGACCGCCGAGGAGGGCGGCTACAAGGTCGGCGACACCGTCCGGATCGGCTCCAACGGCCCGGTCGTCGAGGCGAAGCTCACCGGCGTCTTCACCACCGACGACCCGGTGGTGAACAGCGGCGGCACGCTCACCCTGTTCGACCGCGCGACCGCGCAGCAGATCCTGCTGGAGCCCGGCCGCTACAGCAGCATCGTGCTCGCCGCCAAGCCCGGCACCAGCCAGGACGCCCTGCTCGCCGAGGTGAACCAGAAGCTCCGGCCGGAGCAGCAGATCGAGACCCGCACCGGGGCCGAGCTCAAGGCCGAGGAAGAGCGGATGATCACCGCCGGCACCGACAGCCTGCGCACGATGCTGCTCGCGTTCGCCGGTATCTCGCTCTTCGTCGGCATCTTCATCATCGCCAACACCTTCACCATGCTGGTCGCCCAGCGCACCAAGGAACTCGCCCTGCTCCGGGCGGTCGGCGCCAGCCGCAGGCAGGTGACCCGCTCGGTGCTGATCGAGGCGTTCGCCATCGGCGCCGTCGCGGCCTCGGCCGGCCTGCTCGCCGGCCTCGGCATCGGCGCGGGCCTGCAGTCCCTGATCGCCTCGCTGAACGACAGCCTCCCGACCGGCCCGCTGGTGGTCAAGCCGCTGACCGTGGTGGTCACCCTGGTGGTCGGCGTCCTGGTGACGGTGCTCTCCGCGCTGCTGCCCGCCGTCCGCGCCGCCCGGATCGCCCCGGTGGCCGCGATGAGCAGCGGCGACCAGCCCGCCACCCAGAAGTCCCTGGTGGTCCGGAACGTACTCGGCTCGCTGGTGGCCGCCGCCGGCATCGCCCTGGTCGCCTTCGGCGCCTCGAAGGGCAACGCGGACGGGCGGATGCCGGTCGCGCTGGGCGCCGTGCTCGCCGTCCTGGGCGTGTTCGTCCTGCTGCCGCTGCTCTCCCGCCCGGTGATCGCCCTGGTCGGACCGGCCCTCGGCAAGCTGTTCGGCATGCCCGGCAAGCTGGCCCGGCAGAACGCCGTGCGCAACCCGCGCCGCACCGCCGCCACCGCCGCCGCGATCACCATCGGCCTCACCCTGGTCAGCGGCCTGACGGTGATCGGCGCCTCGGTGTCCGACACCGTGGACCGGGCCATCACCAGCGCGATGAAGGCCGACTACCTGGTCTCCGCGGCGAACGGGATGAGCCTGTCCGACAAGGTCCCCGCCGAGGTCGCGAAGGCCGCCGGGGTGGCGGCCTCCTCGCCGCTGGCGCAGGTCGAGTGGGACCTCAACGGCAAGTCCCGGGAGATCACCGGCCTGAACGCGGACAGCCTGGACAAGCTGCTCACGGTGAAGATGAAGAGCGGTTCCTCGGCCTCGTTCGGCCAGGGCAAGCTGCTGCTCGGCGATGACCTGGCGAAGAAGCTCGGGGTCGACACCGGCTCCACCGTCGAGGTGGGCTACCCCGGCGACGCCAAGGGCACCCTGACCGTCGGCGGCGTGTACGAGACGAACGACCTGCTCGGCGGGGCCATGCTGGCCAACAGCGAGATCCTCAAGCACGACCCCCAGCCCTACCTGGACAGCGTCCTGGTCAAGGGCACCGGCGGGGAGACCGAGGCGCTGCGGAAGGCGCTCAAGGACTCCACCGGCGCCAACCCGGTGATCGAGGTCAAGTCGCGCCAGGACGTCCGGGACGGCTTCAGCCAGAACATCACCTTCGCGCTGAACATGATGTACGGGCTGCTGGCGATGTCGGTGGTGGTCGCCGTCCTCGGGGTGATCAACACCCTGGCGATGTCGGTCTTCGAGCGCAAGCGCGAGATCGGCATGCTGCGGGCGATCGGCCTGGACCGCTCCGGCATCAAGCGGATGGTCCGGCTGGAGTCCGTGGTGATCTCGGTGTTCGGCGCCGGCATCGGTATCCTGCTCGGCTGCTTCACGGCCTGGGCGATCAACGGCACCCTCAAGGCCAGCCTGCCCAGTATGACCACGGTGCTCCCGTTCGGCCAGCTGCTGCTCTTCCTGGCCCTGGCCGCCCTGGTCGGTGTGGTGGCCGCCTTCTGGCCGGCCCGCCGGGCCGCCGGGCTGGACATCCTGGACAGCATCAAGACCGCCTGACGCCAACGAGGCGAGCGGGCGACCCGCCCCTTCGGTTTCGGAGGCGAGCGGGCGACCCGCCCCCTCGGTTCGGAGGCGAGCGGGCGACCCGCCCCGAGCCGAAGGGGCGCGCCGGTGCCGAAAGGGAGAAGCGAGGACGCCACGAGGTACGAGTGGCGTTGGAGCGCCGACCGTCGGCACCGGAGCGGAGCGCCCCGGAGGCGAGCGGGCGAATAAACGCGAAGACCCCTGCCGGAGGGTTCGGCAGGGGTCTTCTGCTACTTCTGTACTCCGCCCGACTCGCACAGCCGGCTGAGCACCACGGAGGTCGTGGTCCGGCAAAGGTGCCGGGCGGAGGGCCTCCGACTCATACCCGGTGCTCCCACACCGGGTCCGTAGTCGCTACTTGCTGGTGGCCAGCTCCTTGTCGGCGGCCGGCTTCGCGGCCTCGACGGCGGGGCGCTTGGTGGGCGCCGTGACCTCCTGGATCGGCTGGTACGGATTCTCCATCTGGGAGAGGCCGACCATCTCGCGCTTCAGGAAGACGGCGAGGGTCCAGTCGGTGAAGACGCGGACCTTGCGGTTGAAGGTGGGGACCATGGCGCCGTGGTACAGGCGGTGGAACCACCAGGCCGGACGGCCCTTCAGCTTGTACTTGCCGAAGAGGATCGCGACACCCTTGTGCAGGCCGAGGCCGGCGACCGCGCCCAGGTTCTTGTGCTTGTACTCCTGCTGAGGGAAGCCGCGCATGCCGGAGATCACGTTGTCACCGAGGACGGCGGCCTGGCGCACGGCGTGCTGCGCGTTCGGCGGGCACCAGGCGCCCTCGCCCGCGGCGAGGTCCGGCACCTGGGCGTTGTCGCCGGCGGCCCAGACGTAGTCGAAGCCCTGGACCTGGAGGCTCGGCGCGGTGTCGACGTGGCCGCGCGGGCCCAGCGGCAGGCCGAACTGGGCCAGCACCGGGTTCGGCTTCACGCCGGCCGTCCACACGATGGTGGAGGCGTCCGTCTCCATGCCGTTCTTCAGCACGACGTGGCCGTCGACGCAGGAGTCCATCGAGGTCTCGATGTAGACCTCGATGTTGCGCTCTTCGAGCTTCTCCTTGGTCCACAGACCGAGGTCCGGGCCCATCTCGGGGAGGATCCGGTTGGCGGCCTCGACCACGATGAAGCGCATGTCGTCGCGGCTGACCGTCTTGTAGATCTTGGCGGCGTCGCGCGCCATGTCCTCGACCTCGGCGATCGTCTCGACGCCGGCGAAGCCGCCGCCGATGATCACGAAGGTCAGCGCCTTGCGGCGGATGGCCTCGTCCGTGGTGGACTCGGCCTTGTCCAGCTGCGCCATGACGTGGTTGCGGAGGGCGATGGCCTCCTCCACGGTCTTCATGCCGATGCCGTGCTCGGCCAGACCCGGGATCGGGAAGGTGCGGGAGACCGACCCGGTCGCGACGACGAGGTAGTCGAAGGGCAGCTCGTACGAGTCGCCGGCCGAGGGCTGGATGGTCGCGATCTTGCGCTCGTGGTCCACACCGGTGACCGCACCGGTGAGCACCTCCGCGTTCTTCAGCGCGGTGCGCAGGGGCGCGACGAGGTTGCGGGGCGCGACGTTGCCGCCGGCCGCCTCGGGGAGGAAGGGCAGGTACGTCATGTACGACCGCGGGTCCACGACCGTGACGGTCGCTTCGCCGTAGCGCATCTTCTTGAGGATGCGCATCGCGGCATACAGGCCGACGTAACCACCGCCGACAATGAGGATGCGAGGACGCTCCGTGGTGCTCATATCCGAAAGTATCCAGCACCGTTCGGAGCAGCCTTCGTGAGCCCGCTCACAAGCGGACGGACCCCCTCTGCTACACTTCGCGCCCCCGTTTCGACCCCCCGGCCGACATCTCGTGGCCATTCCGGCCCCCCGGCGGACACCCCCGGGACGACGGCCCCGCTGAGCAGCAACGATCCATGACGGGGCCTGGTTCCCGTACGGGATTTCGAATTTCAAACCTCTGAGGGCCCAGAACCTACGATCCAGCGGTTATCACGCCGAGCGAGCCTTCGGTCCCACATATCGGACGGACCGGACCGCCCGACGCGGCGAACGGGCGGATCTCCATGTGAAGAAATTCACGAACTTTTCCGTACGGCCCCGGGCGCGCCCCGGCCCCGGGGCCCCGGACGGGCCTCCGGGGCCGGAGCGGTAAGCCCCGTGCCTGGTCAGCGGGCGATACTCCAGGCGATGCCGTCCAGGATGTCGTGCTCGCTGACGACCACCTCGGCGGCGCCCGTCCGCGCCATGATCTCCAGCAGCTCCAGCGCGCCGGCCGCGATCACGTCCACCCGGCCCGGGTGCATCGACGGGATCGCCGCCCGCTCCGCGTGGGTCGCGCGCAGCAGCCGGTCCGCGATCTCGGCGACCCGCTCGCGGGAGATCCGCGAGTGGTGGATCGCCTCCGAGTCGTACCGCGGCAGGTCCTGGGCGATCGCCGAGATGGTGGTGACCGTCCCGGCCAGGCCGACCAGGGTCCCCGCACCGGTCAGCGGGACGGCCTCCTCGGCCCGGTCCAGCTCCGCCCGCACATGCGCCCGCGCCTCGGCGATCTGCTCGTCCGAGGGGAGCTCGGCGCCGCCGAAGTGCCGCTCGGTCAGCCGGACGCAGCCGATGTCCACCGAGCGGGCCGCCTCGACGTCCTCGGCCCCGAGCACGAACTCGGTCGAGCCGCCGCCCAGGTCGAAGACCAGGTACGGGGTGGCGAAGGTGCCGCCGGTGAGTTCCTTGGTGGCACCCACGAAGGAGAGGTGCGCCTCCTCCTCGCCGCTGACCACCTGGGGCTCGACACCGAGGGCCGCCCGCACGCCGTCGACGTACTCGGCGCTGTTCTCGGCGTCCCGGGAGGCGCTGGTGGCGACGAAGCGGATCCGCTCCGGGCCGACGCCGAAGCCGGAGATCACCTCGGCGTACTCCCGGCAGGCCGCGAAGGTGCGCGCCAGCGCGTCCGGGTGCAGCCGGCCGGTGCGGTCCACGCCCTGGCCCAGCCGGTTGATGATCATCCGCCGGTCCAGGTCGGTGATCTCCCCGGTCTCCGGGTCCAGATCCGCGACCAGCAGCCGGATCGAGTTGGTCCCGCAGTCGATCGCGGCCACCCTGGTCGTGCTCATGCCTCGGCCTCCCCTGCCTCGTCCGCCCCGTCCGCCTCCTGCGCCGCCCGCTTGGCGGCGCGTTCGGCGGTCTTCTGCTCCTTGGCCGCGATCACGGCCTCGTGGTCCTGCGCCTTGGCCCGGTTGCGGAGCACCCGCCCACCGGCCGCCTCGACCTCCGCCGGGGACACGCACGGGCCCTTGGCCCACCAGTCCTCCAGCATGCCGATCGCCTCGTCGCCCAGCGGGTTGACGCCCTCGCCGGCCGCCAGCGAGTGGCCGACCAGCACGTGCAGGCACTTGACCCGGTCCGGCATACCGCCGGCGCTCGGGAAGCCCTCCAGCACCTCGATGGCGTCCCGGCGGGCGATGTAGTCCTCGTGCGCCTTCTGGTACGCCGAGGCCAGCTCCGGGTCCTCGGCGAGCCGGGCGCTCTGCTCCTTCATCACGCCGTCCGCCTCCAGGGTGCCGATCAGCGAGGCGGCCTTGGGGCAGGTCAGGTAGTACAGCGTCGGGAACGGCGTACCGTCCGGCAGTCGGGGAGCCGTCTCCACGACGTCCGGATTGCCGCACGGGCAGCGGTGGGCGACGCCGCGCAGACCGCGCGGGACCCGGCCGAGCTGTGCGGCGATGGCCGCGACGTCCTGGTCGGAGACGGTGGGGTGGTTCTCAGTGGTCATGGGAGGGGCTGTCTCCAGCGGGGGCGGGGGCGGGTGGTGAGGAAGGGGCGGGCTGCGCCGGGGCAGCGGGGGTCACGGGAGCGGCGGGAGGTGCGGGAGCGGCGGCGGCGTCCACGGAGTCCCAGACACTGGCGTACCAGGGCCGGGCGGCCTTGACCGTCCCGACCGCCGGGCCCGGCGCGGGCGGCGGCGCGCCCAGCGAGGACTTCGCCGGGTCCTGGGCCGCCGGGTCCACCGCGATGTACGGGGTCTCCCCCGGCATCGCGTAGTGCAGCCGGGACCTGGCCTGCGCCTTGACGTACTCCGGGTCCTGCCAGCGGGCCTTCTCCCGGCGCAGCTCCTCGACCTGCTGCCGGGCGTGCTCGGCCCGGGCACGCTGCGCCGTGATCTCGGAGCGCTGCGAGATGAACTGCCGGGTCGGGTAGGCCAGGATCGCCACCAGGGAGCAGAGCACGAGGACCAGGACGGTCGCCCGGCTCGTGAACCGAGGCCGGGCCGCCAAGCCCGGGATCCTCCAGCCTGCCATCTCCGGTGTCCCCTCCTGGTCGCGACGGTGCCCCGCCGTCCACCCTACGGGGTGAACGGCGGGGCACCGGTCAGGCGTGCGCCACTCGGGCGCCCGGGCGGGTCAGCCCTCGTGCTTGAACCGCGGGAAGGCGCCGCGGCCGGCGTACTCGGCGGCGTCGTCGAGGATCTCCTCGATGCGCAGCAGCTGGTTGTACTTGGCGACGCGCTCGGAGCGGGCCGGGGCACCGGTCTTGATCTGGCCGCAGTTGGTGGCGACGGCCAGGTCGGCGATGGTGACGTCCTCGGTCTCGCCGGAGCGGTGGGACATCATGCAGCGGTAGCCGTTGCGCTGGGCCAGCTCGACGGCGTCCAGGGTCTCGGTCAGCGAACCGATCTGGTTGACCTTCACCAGCAGCGCGTTGGCGGTGCCGGTCTCGATGCCGCGGGCCAGGCGGGCCGGGTTGGTGACGAACAGGTCGTCACCGACCAGCTGGACCTTGTCGCCCAGCTTCTCGGTCATGGCCTTCCAGCCGTCCCAGTCCGACTCGTCCAGCGGGTCCTCGATCGAGACCAGCGGGTAGGCGGCGACCAGGCCGGCGTAGTACTCGATGAGCTCGGCGGAGGTGAGCCCCTTGCCCTCGAACTGGTAGGCGTCGTCCTCGTAGAACTCGGAGGCGGCGACGTCCAGGGCCAGCGCGATGTCCTTGCCCGGCACGTAGCCGGCCTTCTGGATGGCCTCGACGATGAGGTCGAGGGCCTCGCGGTTGGAGTCCAGGTTCGGGGCGAAGCCGCCCTCGTCGCCCAGGCCGGTGGAGAGGCCGCGCTCCTTCAGCACGCCCTTGAGCGTGTGGTAGACCTCGACGCCCCAGCGGACGGCCTCGGAGAAGGACTCCGCGCCGATCGGAGCGATCATGAACTCCTGGATGTCGACGTTGGAGTCCGCGTGCGAGCCACCGTTGAGGATGTTCATCATCGGGACCGGCAGGACGTGCGCGTTCGGGCCGCCCAGGTAGCGGAACAGCGGCAGGTCGCTGGCCTCGGAGGCGGCGTGCGCGACGGCCAGCGAGACGCCCAGGATGGCGTTGGCGCCGAGCGAGGACTTGTCCGGGGTGGCGTCCAGGTCGAGCATGGCCTGGTCGATCAGGCGCTGCTCGGTGGCGTCGTAGCCGACCAGCTCCGGGCCGATCTGCTCGATGACGGCCAGGACGGCCTTCTCCACGCCCTTGCCGAAGTAGCGGTTCTTGTCGCCGTCGCGGAGCTCCAGGGCCTCGAAGGCACCGGTGGAGGCACCCGACGGGACAGCGGCACGGCCGGTGCTGCCGTCGTCGAGGCCGACCTCGACCTCGACCGTGGGGTTGCCGCGCGAGTCGAGAATCTCACGGGCTACGACGACATCGATGGACGGCACGAGGCATCTCCTAGCGGAAGCAGGTGCGGCTGACAGTGGGGTGCCGTCGGCCGGACGATTGCGGAGTCGTTACGACCAGAGCCTAACCGCACCGGCTGTCCGGGCCACGTCGGCCTCGGCTCCGTCTCAGCGTGTGGCCGTGCTACCCACCGGTAGTTCACCTGGTTGCCCGGCCCCGGACGCCCCGGGGTGTCCGGCTGCGTCCAGGGGCGGCGGAACGGGCCGAAGCGGGCGCACCTGCCGGCCCGCCCGCCCGCTCACCCGGTGACGGGCAGGCGGGCGGCGGGCGGCGGGCGGCGGGGGTGCGGGAGCGTCAGCCGAGGGTGAGGACCTGGCCGGGGACGATCAGGTCCGGGTCGCCGCCGACGGTGCCGCGGTTGCCGTCGTACAGGGCCTGCCAGCCGCCCTGGACGCCCTGCGTGGCGGCGATCCCGGCCAGCGTGTCGCCGGAGCGGACGGTGTAACCCTGGCCGTCCGGCGCCTGCTGGGTCTGCTCGGTCTGCTGCGCCTGCTGGGTCTGCTGGACCTGCGGGGCGGCCTGCTTGGCGTGCTTCGGCGTGTACTGCGGGGTCCGCTGGGCCTGCGGGGCCTCCGACTTGGGCGCGACGGGCTTCGGGGCGGCGTGCTTCGGCGCGGCCTTCGGGGCCTGCTGCTCGACCTGCGCCTGCGGGGCCTGCTGCGCCTTCGGGGCCTGCTGGGACGGCTGCGCCTGCGGCTTCGGGGCGGCCGGCGCGGCGTCCGTCGAGGTGTCGACCGCCGCCGGGGCGCCGCCCTTGCTCAGACCGGCCTTCTTGGAGCACACCGGCCAGGCGCCCGGGCCCTGCGAGGCCAGCACCTTCTCGGCGACGGTGATCTGCGCCGCCTTCGAGGCCTGGTTGGCCTGCGACGCATAGGCGGTGCCGCCGAACGCCTTCCAGGTGCTGGAGGTGAACTGCAGGCCACCGTAGAAGCCGTTGCCGGTGTTGATGCCCCAGTTGCCCCCGCTCTCGCACTGGGCGACCGCGTCCCAGGCCGAGGCCGGGGCGGCCGAGGCGCCGGTGGCGGTGAGGAGCGGCATCGCCAGTCCGACGCCGGCGACTCCGGCGACGGCGATGGCCTTCTCGGTCTGGGTGCGACGACGGTGACGGCCGGTTCCGACGAACAGCATGAAGGAGTCCCTCTCCGCACGCCTGCGAGGTGAGCTGTCGGGTTCGGACCGGGAGGTGGCCCGGCCGCGCGGAGGCGGCTTCACCCCAAGCCGTGGGAGACGGCGCAAGACCTGGTTCCCCCGCCCCTGCCCAGGGTTCTGGTCGGTTTCCGGTGACGCGGCGGGCAGGACTCGGCGTTCCGCGCACGGGACCCGCTTCCGCGGGCTCCCCGGAGAGTAGACAGATCTTCAGAGCAATCACAAGCTCATATCGCTGCTATCACACGGAAATCACGTCACGTGATGGATTGCCTACCAACCGAAGCGATATGTCCGCATTGATGGAGCTTCACACCTTATGCAGCCGCCCTGCGGAGAGTCCGCGTCAGCGTGTCGCGAGTCGCCCCTCAGTGAACTGCCGAGGGGTCGGCGGAGGTTGCCGCCGATCCCGCTTCCGGCGTGAATTCGACCGGAAGTTCACGAAGTCCACGCATGATCAGACCACCGCGCCAGCGCAGTTCCTCCGGGTCCGCGGCGAGCCGGAGGTCCGGCAGCCGGGACAGCAGGGTGGTCAGCGCGGCCCGCCCCTCCAGGCGCGCCAGCGGGGCGCCGATGCAGTAGTGGATGCCGTGCCCGAAGCCCAGGTGCGGGTTGTCCGCCCGGGCCAGGTCGAGGGTGTTCTCGTCCGCGAACCGCGCCGGGTCCCGGTCCGCCGCCGCGAGCACCACCAGCACCGGATCGCCGACCGGGATCTCCACCCCGCCGATGGTCAGCGGACTCGTCGCGAACCGCCAGGTGGCCAGCTCCACCGGGCCGTCGTAGCGCAGGAGTTCCTCGATCCCGGTCTCCAGCAGCGCGCTCTCGCCGCGCCCGATCGACTCCTGGAGCAGGGCCCGCTGCCCCGGGTTGCGCAGCAGCGCGTAGACGCCGTTGCCGATCAGGTTGACCGTCGTCTCGAAGCCCGCGAAGAGCAGGATGAAGGCCATCGCCGCGGCCTCGTTCTCGGTGAGGTGCTCACCGTGGTCGCCGGCCCGGATCAGCCCCGAGATGAGATCGTCCCCGAGGTCCGCGCGCTTGCGGTGGATCAGCTCCGCGAGGTAGGCCCGCATCCGCTTCACCGCCCGCCCCACGCCGCCGCGTTGGCCGCCGCCGTGCCGGATCATCATCCCGGCCCAGTCCCGGAAGTCGTCCTGGTCCTCGGCGGGCACCCCGAGCAGGTCGCAGATCGCGTAGATGGGGAGCGGGAAGGCGAACTCGTGGATGAGGTCGGCCGATCCGCGCGCCGCGAAGCCGTCGATCAGCCGGTCCGTCAGCTGCTGCACCTGGGGCTCGAAGGCGGCCACCCGGCGCGGGGTGAAGGCCTTCGACACCAGGCGGCGCAGCCGGGTGTGGTCGGGCGGGTCGATGTTCAGCAGGTGCGTCATCAGGTCGGCCTGGCGCTCGCCCGGAATGCCGACCCGGCCCGTGCGGTGGGCCTGCCCGCTGTGGTGCGCCGGGTTCTTGGAGAGCCGACTGTCCGCGAGCGCCTGGCGGGCGTCCGCGTACCGGGTGACCAGCCAGGCGTCCACCCCGCTGGGCAGGGTGGTCCGGTGCACCGGCTCATGCTCGCGCAGCCACGCGTACGCCGGATACGGGTCGGCGGCGAACTCCCAGGTGAACAGGGGCGGACGGGCGGAAGCGGGCTGAGCTGGCATGGGTCGACGGTATCCCGGGTGCGTCCCCGGCACCGCACCGTGGGCGCCGCCGATCCCGCCCCCTCCCCCGGCCCGTCCCGCCGCTGATCCCGCCGCCGCCGATCCTTTCGGTGATCGTTCCGGTGATGGTGGGCGGGAGCAGGCGTGAGTCTGGTCACCTGAGGGGTAATTCCTGTTGCGGAGGATCCGGTCGTGCCTACGATCCTCCGCAAGATGTCCGTGGGCGCCGGTGCGGAGCCGCCCACAGGGAGGAGCAGGGCCATGCGGGTCATCGGTGCGGTCATCGTGATCGCGGTACTCGACGGCGGGTCGGGGGCGGACCTCGCCCGCCGGTTCGCCGCGGCGGGAGCCGCCGGAATGCTGATCGCCGACCAGCGGGGCGGGGTCGCCGAGGACCTCGCCACCGAACTCGACCGGCCGGGCTGCCCGGTCGTCGGGGTGTGCGGCGACGTCCGCCGCCCCAGTGATGTCGCCGCGCTGGTCGACACCGCCGAGAAGCACCTGGGCCCGATCGACCTGTTCTGCGTGGCCGGGCCGGACGGCGAGCGGATCGTCTCCCTCTCCGACCTGCCCGACCACCTCGACCTGGAGCGGCTCGCCGAACTCGTCGCGCTGGTCGGCGAGGCGATCGGCGAGGTCGTTCCGCCGCAGCGCCATCCGGTGGAGGACGTCGCCGCGGTCTGAGGGCCCGGGGGCGGCTGCGGCTGCTTCGGGGCTGCGCCGACCGGTCGGTCGCTCAGGGCTGCCTGGTCGCTCAGGGCAGCTCGGGCTCCTCGGACTGCTCGGGCCGCTCGGGCCGCTCGGCGGGCTTCAGGCCCTCGGCGGCGCGCACCGCGTCGCGGTACTCCCGCGCCGCCGCCCGCAGCGCGGCGTCCACGTCGAGCCCGGCATCGTGCCCGCGCTGCGCCACCGCGAGCAGCAGCCGGCCCGCGGACTCCGCGGTGAGCTCGGCGGGCAGCTCGTACGGCTCGTCCGGCACGCCCGCGAACCCGGACCGGCGCACCCGCGACACCAGCTTCGCCGCGTAGGCCAGCGAGGGCAGTCCGGCCGGGACGCCGTCCAGCACCGATTCGCGGTCCGACTTCTCGGCCGCCTTGAGCGCCTCCCAGTTGGCCTCCACCTCGGCCGTGCCGTCCGCCTCGGTGTCCCCGAACACGTGCGGATGCCGGTACATCAGCTTCTCGACGATGTCGCCCGCCACGTCGTCGATCGAGAACGCCCCGGTGGGGTGCTCCTCGGCGATCCGGGAGTGGAAGAAGACCTGGAGCAGCACGTCGCCGAGCTCCTCGCGGAGGGTGTCGCGGTCGCCCTCCTCGATCGCCTCGACCAGCTCGAAAGCCTCCTCGACCAGGTACTTCACCAGGCTGGCGTGGGTCTGCTCGGCATCCCACGGGCAGCCGCCGGGCGAGCGGAGGCGGTCCATCACGGACACCAGGTCCAGCAGCCGGGAGCCCGGCAGGTCGTACGAGCCCGGCAGCACCTCGATCTCCGGCACCTCGCCGGCGTGCTCGACCGCGATCCGGGCCAGCGCGTCGGTCAGCCCCGGGTCGCCGTCCGGGCCGCCCAGCCAGACCGTCGTCCCGGCTCCGGCGGCGCCGTCCGCCGGAGCCCCGGTCAGCAGCCGGGCCAGCGCGGGGGCGGAGCCCGGCGCCACGACCTCCACCTCGACACCCGCCTGCCGCAGGGCGGGCAGCTGCGGGTGACCGGCATCGCCGGCAAGCACCCGCCCGGCCGAGCGCAGAGCCTCCCAGGCCGGCCAGGACAGCAGGCCGGGGGCCACCCGGTGGGTCGTGATGAGGAGGATCAGCTTCGCGCCCGGAGGATTCGTCGTCACCCCTCGAACCTACCCGTCCGCCCGACGCGCCCGCCGCCGGGTTTCTGTCCTGGCGGCGCGGGTGAGGGTGCTTCCGCGCTCCCGCGCTCCCGTGCTTCCTTGTTCTTGCCGGGCCGGGGCGGCGTCCGGACTCAGCCGGTGGGCCGGGAGCGGGCGGCCGGGGCGAGGGCGGCGCGGTCCGGGTCCCAGGTGCCGTAGCGGGGGTTCACCCGCAGGTGCAGGGCGGCGGCCGTGGCGGCCAGGATCCGGCGGACGGCGGCATCGCCCGCCGGGGTGTCGGCGTCCGCCCCGGCGGTCGCGGCGAGCCGGCGGATCCCCAGCTCGCGCCCGAGGCGGTCGTCGATCCCCTCGGGCGGAACGCCCTGTTCCGCCAGGGCCCGGGCCAGCCGCCCGGCGCCGCCGAGGCGCCGTTCCTCCTCCGCCCGGGCGGCCGCCACCTCGGCGTCCGCGACCACCGGCCCCCGGTCCGCGACCGCGCGGGCCACCACCGCGTCGAGCACCAGCTCGGTGACCGCCCGCCGGGCGGGGCCCTCCGCCTCCCACCGGGCGTCCGCCGACACCCCGCCCGGGGCCTGCCGGAGCGCCGCCACCCTGGCCTCCACCGCGTCCACCGGAATCCGCCGACCGTCCAGCACCGCCGCCGTGCCCGGCGTCAGCCCGTCCCCGCCGCATCCGGCCAGCACCGGGACGGCGAACAGGACGCCGAGGACGGCGGCGACGGTGGTGGGGGCCGACGTGGTTGTGGTCGTGGTGGCGGTCGTGGTGGTCCGGCGACGGTGCATGGCGGGCTCCGGAGGCGGGCGGACGCGGGGCGGTGGGAGCCGCGGCGGGGGCCGGGGCGGCAGGGATCCCCCGAGCGTAGGGCGGGGCACCCGGGGCGGTGCGGACCGTCCCCCGAACGGCTCATCCGGGGCGGGCCCCGGCACGGCACCGGGCTCAGGTCAACCCTGACGATCGTCAAGGTCGGCCCCTGCCTTTCGGGTCGGGTCCGGAGCCACCCCCGACCCCTACCGTCCGTGCCATGACGAACACGATCAGGAACAGAGCAGTCCTCGCGGTGGCGCTCGTCGGTGCCGGCACCGGGATGGTCGGGTGGCTGGCTCCGGCGGGCGGTGGTGCGGCCGGGGCGGGTCCGCCGGCCCGTGGCTGGTCGACCGCCGGCTACCGCCGGGTCACCGAGGCCGTCGCCGACGGCCCGCCCCGCCTCGCCTCCCTGCTGGAGCCCGCTACCGAGGCCGGTCTGGTGGTGCTGGGCCTGCTGCTGGCGCTGGTCTGGTGGACGGCCCGCGGGCGGCGGGCCGCCGACGCCGTCGCGGGTGTCGCGCTGACCGGCCTCGGCACCGTGCTCGCGTACGGTGCGAGCGAGGCATTGAAACTCGTGCTGGACGAGGAACGCCCCTGCCGGGCCCTGGCCGGGCTGCCGTCCACCGCGCTCACCGACTGCCCACCGCCGGGCGATTGGTCGTTCCCCAGCAACCACGCCACCCTCGCCGTCGCCATGGCCACCGGTCTGGTCCTGCTACGACCGCGGTGGGCGTGGCTGGTCGTCCCGGCCGGCCTCGGCACGGCCGGCCTCCGGGTGGCCGCAGGCGTGCACTACCCGCACGACGTGGCCGCCGGGGCTGTGCTGGGCGGGGCGGTCACGGCCGCTGTGGTGGTGGCACTGCTGCCCTCGGCCACGGCGGTGGTCCGCGCGACGGGCCGGGTACGGCTGCTCGGCCCGGTGCTGCTGGCTCCCTCGGCCGCGGCACCGCCTGCGGCCCCGGTCCCGGCGCCGGTTTCAGCCGGCCGGGCCCACAGCCAGGCCGGCCTCGTGGGCGAGGACGGCGGCGGCCGCCCGGTTGGCCACTCCCAGCCGGGCCAGGACGGAGCTGACATGCGCCTTCACGGTGCCCTCCACCACACCGATCCGGCGGGCAATCTGACCGTTGGACAGCCCGGCGGCGACCAGCGTCAGCACATCGCGCTCACGGGCGGTCAGCCCGGCCACCTGCCGCTGGGCCGCGGCCCGGCGGTCGGCCGGACCACCGGACCGGGTGGCGGCGAGATGGGCCACCACCCGGGCGGCCACCTTGGGTGACAGATAGGCCGCCCCGTCGGCCACCGCACGCACACCGGCGATCAGCTCCTCCGGCTCGCCGGACTTGATCAGGAATCCGTTGGCGCCCCCGCTCAGGGCGCGCAGGATGTAGTCGTCCTCACCGAAGGTGGTCAGCATGACGATCCCAGGAGCCGCTCCGGTCCTGGTGGTGACGCCCGCCCGCCGGATCTCGGCGGCGGCGGTGATGCCGTCCGTGCCCGGCATCCGGATGTCCAGCACCGCGACGTCCGGCCGGTGGCGGCGGAGCAGCTCGACCGCCTCCCGCCCGTCCCCGGTCTCCGCGACGATCTCGATGCCCGGGTCGGTGGCGAGCACG
Organism: Kitasatospora purpeofusca; assembly: GCF_034043715.1. GTDB lineage: Bacteria > Actinomycetota > Actinomycetes > Streptomycetales > Streptomycetaceae > Kitasatospora > Kitasatospora purpeofusca_A. Next base: position 15,408 of record NZ_JAXCLC010000072.1, read on the forward strand.
GCGCGCACCCCGGCCCTGACCATCGGTTCGTCGTCCGCGACCAGTACCCGGATCCGCGCCCGGGCGCCGTTCTCGCGCTCCCTCTCGCTCATCGGGCGCTCACTGGACCAGGGCGTCCAGGGAGATCAGCACACCGCCCCGGAAGCAGAGCCGGTACGCGTCCCCCGAGCGGTCGTTGTTGAACGCCTCGGCCGTCATCGCGTAGTACTCGCACGTCACGCCCTCTCCACCGGGTGGCGGGTTGCCCACGGACGGATGGTACGGAAACTGATGCTCCGGCAGAAATCGCTGAACGGTGGACCGGTCCTGGCCGACCCGCAGTTCGGCGTAGTCGGCAGGGTCGAGCACGGACCGCCCGGCGCTGTGGATCGTCCACCCCCGCAGCACGGTGGTCAGCGCCACCGCGACGGAGAGCGGCACCAGGACGATCGCGACCACCATGCGGCCCACCCGGCGGCGGGCCAGGCGCAGTTCACGGGTCGGCGACACCGCGACCGGCGCCGCTGGGGCCGCGGCCGGGGCGCCCGTCCGCGGCAGCTGGGCGCTCACCTCGAAGCCGGCGCCGTCGGCCCGGGGCCCGTAGTGGAAGGTGCCGCCCGCCAGCCGGACCCGCTCGGCCAACCCGAGCAGACCGTGACCGCCCGTGCCCGGTGCGCCGGTTCCCGCCGCGGCTCGGGCGGGCGGCCCGCCCGCCGATCGGGGGCCGTCGAGCACCCGGACGCGAGCGCCGTCCGCCGTGTACGCCACCAGCACCGTGACCGGTGCCCCCGGGGCGTGCTTGGCGGCGTTGGTCAGCGCCTCCTGGACCACCCGGTACACGGCGTGCTCGGCAGCCCTCGGCAGCCCGTCCGGCTGACCGTCGACGGTCAGCCGGACGTCAAGACCCGCCGCGGCGGCCTCCCCCACCAGGTGCGGGACGCCCGCGTCCACCGGGCCCCTGGCGGTGTGGGGGTCCGTGTCGTCCCGCAGGATGCCGATCACCTCACCGAGGCGTTCGACGGCGGCGGCCGCGCCCGCCCGGATCTCCTGGGCCGCCTCCCGGTGCGGCGGGGCCAGATCGGGCGCCAGCTTGAGCGCACCGGCGCGCAGGGCGATCAGGCTCAGGTCGTGCCCCAGCGCGTCGTGCATGTCCTGGGCGATCCGGGCGCGTTCGCGCAGGCGCGCCCGCTCGGCCACCAGCCGCTGCTCGTGCTCGGCCCGTTCGGCCCGCTCCCACCCGGCCCGCACCAGTTCCTGCGACTGCCGCCAGAACCGGCCCACCATCCACGGGGCCATTCCGGCGCAGACCAGGACCGAGACGACCGACGTCGCCTGCACCGCCAGGTCCGGGGCGACCACCGCCACCAGCGCCCCGGCCGTGACCAGCGCCGCGAGCAGGGCGACCGCCTCCCGCACCCGCTCCATCCGCACCCCGGCCGCGAACGCCGCCCCGATGCCCGGCACCGTCCACCAGAGGGACACCGGGCTCAGCCCGAACGCCCCGGCCGCCAGCACCAGCAGCCCCCGGTCCCACCACGTTCTCGTCCACATCCGCCCGACCCTACGGACCTCACCGGTGCCGCGGATCTGTCGAAAGTCATGCTCGTCGGCGAGCGGCCGTCGGCTCGCGGGCCGGGTCGACACGGTCGCCGGTCAGCCGGTCAGGCGTGCGGGGGCCAGGGGGTGGCGTTGGTGCGGTGCGGTTGGAGGGTGTCGAGGGTCTGCCGCAGGCGGCGGACCGCCGGGTGGTGCGGGCCGTCGCGGCGTTCGCGGTCGAAGAGCAGCTGGAGCAGCCACGACCAGGCCGCTTCCGTCTCGCCGAGCGAGGCCAGCAGCACGCCGACCCGTTCCCGGAGGTCGAGCAGCCGCTCCGGTTCGGCCTCCGGCCACACCGCGAGCAGGGCCTGGTACTCGGTGAGCGCTTCCGCGCCCCGGCCCAGCTGTTCGAGGCACTCGGCCACCCGGTGGCGCGGTTCGAGCGCCCGTCGGCCGTGCGGGCCGCCCTCGGCGGTGGCGGCGAGCGCCCGGTACTCGGCCAGGGCCTCGTGGTGGCGCCGCTCCTGGAGGAGCGTACGGGCGTAGATGGTCCGGACGGTGCGGACCATCCCCGCGCCGTCGCCGAGTTCGGACCGCCCGCGCGCCAGCAGCCGGGCGGCGAGGTCGAGCACCTCGGGGCGCCGGCCAGCGTCCACCAGGTCGGAGAGCCTGGCGCAGGCCGCCGCGAAGTCCTCCTCCGCCGGGGCGGGCGGGGCGGGTGCCAGCGGCGGCGCCTGCGGTACCGCCGGGGTGGGCGGGTTCGGCACGGCGGCGATCAGGAACGGCGGCGGTTCGGCCCGGGGCGGCGCCACCGGGGCGACGCCCTCCGGACGCGGCTGCGGCTGGAGCGGGTACCGGTAGGGCCGGGCCGGGTCCGGCAGCGGCCCGAACCGGGGCTGCGGCACCGCGACGGCGGCGGGCAGCAGCGGCAGCAACCGCCGGTAGACCTCCTGGGCGTCGGCCGGCCGGTCCCCGGGGCGCTTGGCGAGCAGGTCGAGGACGACCCGCTCCAGCGCGGCCGGCACCTCGGACCGCAAATCGCGCAGCGGCACCGGCGGGTCGTCGACGTGCCGCCGCAGGAGCCCCAGCGCGGTGGGCGCCCGGAACGGCCCTTCGCCGGCCAGCATCTCGTGCAGCAGGCAGCCGAGCGCGTACAGGTCGCTGCGCGGGTCGACGGCGGCGGACAGCGCCTGTTCCGGCGCCATGTAGGACGGGCTGCCGATCGGGACGCCGGTGAGGGTCAACCGGGTGGCCCCGGGGTCGAGCGCGGTGGCGATGCCGAGGTCCAGCAGGACGGTCCGGCCGTCCTCCCGGACCATCACATTGCTGGGCTTGAGGTCGCGGTGGACGACCCCCACCGTGTGGACGGCGGCCAGCGCGGCACAGAGCTGGGCGGCCACGGCGACCGCGCGCTCGACCGGGAACGGCGCGTCCTCGGCGATGAGGTCGGCCAGGCTGACGCCGGGGACGCGCTGCATCACCAGGTACAGCTCGCCGCCCTCCTCACCGGCCTCCTCACCGGCGTCGAAGACGGTGACCAGGCCCGGGTGGTCGAGGGCGGCGGTGGTGCGGCACTCGCGGAGGAAGCGGCGGCGCAGGTCGTCGCCGTGCCGGAGCCGGTCGGTGGTGGTCGGCTCGGTGCCGCCGGCGGCGGCGAGAAGGAGGAGGTCGGTGCGCAGCAGCTTGACGGCGACCGGGCGGGCGAGCCGCTCGTCGTGGCCGGCCCAGACCTGGCCCATGCCGCCGTGGCCGATCTTCTCGGTGAGGTGGTACCGGCCGCCGATCACCCGGGCGAGGGTCACGGGCGGTCCTCGCGGGCCTGACGGCGCAGCAGTTCGCCGAGTTCGCGCAGCTCGTCGGAGGTGTCGGGACCGGCGTCGGAGGCCCCCTGGCCCACGGCCCGGGGCGGCGAGGAGGACCGGTACGGGGGCTGTTCGGCCTGCCCTGCCTGCCCTGCGTGCGGATACGGGGCCGGGGCCGGGGTCCCGTACGGCTGAGCGGCGCCGTACGGCTGAGCGGCGCCGTAGGTCGGGGCGGCACCGTAGGTCGGGGCTGGGGCGTACGGCTGCGGCGTCCCGTACGGCTGGGCCGACGGATAGGGCTGCGCGGCGCCGTACGGCTGGGCGGACGGGTAGCCGTACCCGGCCGGCTGCGGGTGCCCGCCGAGGCCGGCCGGAGCGGCCGAGCGGCCCGCCGACCAGACCACCTGGCGGTCCATCAGCAGGAAGTGCACCGGCGGGGTGAACCACATCAGCAGCATCATCGTGGTGCCGACCGCGTCGGCGACCGGCGCCTCGCCCTTGCGGAAGCTGCCGGCCACCCCGATGCAGATGAAGAAGGCGAGGAAGATCCCGGCGTACACCACCGCGCCCAGGATGTCGTACGCCCGGCGGCGGCGGACGGCCAGCAGCAGCGACGGCACCATGCCGAGCAGGCCGACGGTCAGCAGCGGCGCGAGGACCACCAGGACGCGGCCGGGCACGCCGTACGGGCCGACCGGTCGGCCGGGGCCCGGGGGCCGGGCGACCAGGGTCCGGCCGTAGGGCTGCGGCGCGGTGCCGGGTATGCCACCGGCGGGCGCGCCACCGGGCGGCGGGCCGAACTGCCCGGGGTACTGCCCTGACATGCGCGCTCCTGAGCGGGTGAGGACGACGGCTGTCCGGATCACGGGACCGGTCCCGCACACCGTACCGCCAGCACCGGTCGGGCCGGAGTCCTTCCGATGTGCCCGCAACGCTCCGGCGGCACCGGACGGGAGTGGGAAGTCGGCCGGTCCGACGTCCGACGCCGGTCGGCGACGGGCGTCGGCAGACTCCGCAGGCCGTCAGGGGACTCGGAGGACATCAGGGGCCGTCAGGGGGCGGCCGGGGGTTCGGCGGTACCGGCGGCGAGGGCGTCGGTGGCGGCCTGGGCGAGGGCGCGGCCGAGGGCGGCGGCCTGCTGCAGCGTCGCGTCGAAGGCGGCGAGCCGGGCGAAGGCCGCGCCGAGGCGGCGCTGTTCGGCGATCGGCAGCCGCGGCAGCTCGACCCGGCGGATGTCCAGCCGGGTGGTCGTCGAGGCGTGGCTGGCGGCCCGCCGGGCGGCGGCCGTGGAGCGCAGGTGACCGGCCAGGAAGTCCGGGTCGAGGGCGGCCTGGTCGGGGCGCAGCAGGTGCAGTTGGCGACCGAGGGCGGCGCCGACGGGCGGGCCGCCCGGGCCGACCACCCGGGCGACGCCCCCGCCGAGGGCGGGGACGAGCACGTCGCCGGGCCGGGTCAGCGGGATCCCTCCGGCGACGTCGCGGTCGAGGACCGCGCCGGGCGCGGCGCCGGTGACCAGGTCCTGGTCCGTCAGCACGGGGGTGCCGGCCGGGTCGTTGCCGGCCGGGTCGGTGCCGGCGGGCCGGGTCGGGGCGCCGGCCCCGGAGGAGTGCACCTCCAGGAGTCCGGAGCGGACCAGCTCGCCCAGGGTGACGACCGGGCCCGCGCCGCCGCCCGCCTCCCGCTCCGGGTCGGCCGCCGGTCCGGGCAGCAGCGTGCCGGGGTCGGCGAGTCCGTCCAGCAGCTCGGTCAGCCGGCCGCCGAGGTGGGAGAGTCCGGCGGCGCCGCCGGGCGGGGCGGCCGGCGGGACGTGCCGGGCGGGCGAGAGGTCGGTCTCGTCGTCGAGCAGGTCGATCGCCGCCACGGTCCGGTACCGGCCGGGCCGGTCCTCGGGGAGCGGGAGGCCCTCGCGGGCGGCGAGGTCGAAGGCACGCCAGGCGTCCAGGACGGTGCGGCGCAGCTCGGGCCAGCGGACCTTGTCGCGGCCGCCCTCGGCGAGTTCGGCGGAGCCGGGTGAGGTGGCGGCGGCGTCCAGCATGAGCACCTGGCGGAAGTCGTCGCCGGGGCGGGGGGCGCGCAGCACCCAGAGGTGGAGCGGCACCCCGTAGGGGGGTGCGGCGCCGGCCGGGAGGGCGACGACGGCCCGCAGTGCGCCGGAACGCAGCAGTTCGGCTCGGACCCGGCGGCCGGCCCGGCGGGTGGCGACGGTCGGCGGGAGCAGCAGGGCGGTGAGCCCGCCGGGACGGGTGTGGGCGAGGCAGTGCAGCACCCAGGCGAGTTCGGATTCGCCGCGCGGGGGGACGAGGCCACCGGGCCAGCGCCGGTCGAACTGCAGCTCGTCATGGCCCCAGTCCCGCTCGTTGTAGGGGGGCTGGCAGAGCACCGCGTCGAAGGTGTGCCCGGTGTAGGCGTCGGCGCGCAGGGCGTCGCCGGGGCGGAGGTCGACCGGGAGCGGGGCGGGGTCCTCGGCGGGCGCGTGCAGGGCGAGCCTGAGCCGGGCGAGCGCGGCGGTGGCCGGGTCGGCGTCCTGGCCGTAGCGGTCGGTGCTGGACGGCAGGGCGAGCAGCAGGGCGCCGAGTCCGGTGGCGGGGTCCAGCACGGTGGCGGGGACGCCCGCGACGGCGGCGAGCAGTTCGGCGGCCTCCGACGGGGTCGGGCTGAGCTGGCGGGCGTTGGCCTCGGCGTACCGGGCGAGGAGCTGTTCGTAGGCGGCGGCCGGGCCGGCCTCGGCGGCCAGCCGGGCGAGCAGCCGGGCGAGGTCGAGCTTGGTGGACCCGAACAGGCCGGGCCGCCCGAGGCCGGCGGCACCGTCCGAGCCGTCAGCCCCGGCACCGGCACCGCCGGCGGCGGCAGCAGCAGCAGCGGGGCCGAACACGGTGCGGGCGGTATCGGCGAGGGCGCGCGGCAGGGCGGTGGCGAGCCTGGTGTCCGGCTGGTCCGCGAGGGCGGCCCAGCGCTCCGGTTCGCGGTGGTGCAGCAGCAGGACGGCGCCGGCCAGGACCAGTGGGGCGGCCGGGCGGCCGGCCGGGTCGCGCAGGGTCTCGACGATCCGCCAGACCCGCTCCAGCAAGGGCAGTTCGGCGATCTTGCCCTGGGACCGGAGCCAGGCCTCCACCTCGGTGAGCGCGAAGGCCGGGCTGCTGTCGGTGCCGCCGACCGGGCGGGGGAAGTCGGGGTGGCGGCGGCGCCAGTTGCTGACGGCGGCGCGGCCCACCCCGGCGAGGCGGGCGATCTCGACCGCGGTCACCTCGGGACGGTCCGGCATGGGGCTCCTTCGTCGGCGACGGCAGTGGTGTGGCCACACAGCATAGTCAGTGACACCGTTCTGAACGTTCACACGTGAACAGAGAGGTTTCATTAAAGCTCGTTGACATCGTTCACAGCAGATGATGTGATCTGTCCCGTCGACAGCACCTCGGGTCGACACCGCAGAGGACGAGAAGCGCCGGCCCGTACCCGGCGACACGACAGGAGACTCCGATGTCCGCGACCACCCGCCGCACCCGCCGCACCCGCCGCACCGCCGCCCTGCTGCTGGGCGCCACGCTCGTCACCCTCACCGCGACAGCCTGCGACTCGACCGGCGGCCCGTCCGTCTCCACCGAGGCCAAGCAGACCGCCGCCACCTCCGCCCCGGCGGCCGGCGCCGGCGGCAGCGCCCCGGCCAAGCCGGCCGACGGCAAGCCCGCCGAGAGCAAGCCGGCAGAGACCAAGCCGACGGAGAGCAAGCCCGCCGAGGCGGCCAAGGCCCCGGCGAAGGTCGGCGACACCATCGCCCTCAGGAGCACGCTGGAGAAGGGCAACACCGCCGACGTCGCCGCGGTGAAGGTGGTCGACCCGGCCCAGAGCACCAACGAGTACCTGACCGCGGCGGACGGCAAGCACTACGTCGCCGTGCAGTTCCAGATCAAGCCGACCGGCGCCAAGGCCTACAGCGAGGCCCCGTGGAGCGCCGCCAAGGTGATCGACGACCAGGGCCAGGCGTACGGGCCGACGCTCGCCGACACCAAGGCCGGTCCGTCCTTCCAGACCCCGACCAACATCGCCTCCGGGGAGACGGGCAAGGGCTTCGTCGTCTTCGAGGTGCCCAACGGCACCAAGCTCGACAAGGTCCAGTTCTCCCTGGACAACGGCTTCGCCGACCAGGTCGGCCAGTGGAAGCTCGGCTGACGACGGTGGCGCCCCTGCCACCGCTCCCGCCACCCCGCACGAGAACACGAACGGGAACGGGAACGGGAACGGGAACGCGCACCACCACCGCCCCCGGCAACACGAACGGCGGCCTCGGGCAGCACCGCCCGAGACCGCCGTACCCGTCGAGGACCCCTCCGGGGGCCCTCGACCGCTGCGGGATCCGCTACTTCCTCGCGCCCGCCAGGTCGTCGAACATCGACGCCAGGAACTCCCTGGACCACGCCAGCAGCTCCCGCCCGACCAGCGGCTTGCCGCCGATCCGCCCGGTGGACGGCCGCGGCACCAGCAGCTGGTTGGTCGCCGCCTTCACCTGGCTGCGCGGGTAGAGCCGGTTCAGCCGCAGCTGCTGCGACTCCCTCAGCTCCACCGGGCCGAAGCGCACATTGGCGCCCTGCAGCGTGATGTCCGCGATGCCGCACCGCCGCGCGTACAGCCGCAGCGCCGCCACCATCAGCAGGTTCTCCACCGGCTCGGGCAGCTTGCCGTACCGGTCGGCCAGCTCGTCCCGGACCTGGACGATGTCCTCCTCCGAGTTGACCGCCGCGATCGAGCGGTAGGCCTGGAGCCGCAGCCGCTCCCCCGGCGCGTAGTCGTGCGGCACATGGGCGTCGACCGGCAGCTCGATCTTCACCTCCAGCGGCTCCTCCTCCGGCTCGCCGCCGCCCGCCAGCGACTCCCGGAACTCGGCCACCGCCTCGCCGACCATCCGCATGTAGAGGTCGAAGCCGACGCCCGCGATGTGCCCGGACTGCTCGCCGCCGAGCAGGTTGCCCGCGCCGCGGATCTCCAGGTCCTTCATCGCGACGTACATGCCGGCGCCCATCTCGGTGTGCTGGGCGATGGTGGCCAGCCGCTCGTGCGCCGTCTCGGTCAGCGGCTTCTCCGGCGGGTACAGCATGTAGGCGTACCCGCGCTCCCGGCCCCGGCCCACCCGGCCGCGCAGCTGGTGCAGCTGGGAGAGGCCGAAGGTGTCGCCGCGCTCGACGATCAGGGTGTTGGCGTTGGAGATGTCGATGCCGGACTCGACGATCGTGGTCGACACCAGGACGTCGAACTCCTTCTCCCAGAAGTCGACGACCACCTTCTCCAACAGGGTCTCGCCCATCTGCCCGTGCGCGGTGGCGATCCGCGCCTCCGGCACCAGGTCCTTGAGCCGGGCGGCCGCCCGGTCGATCGACTCGACCCGGTTGTGGATGTAGAAAACCTGGCCCTCGCGCAGGAGTTCACGACGGATAGCGGCCGAGATCTGCTTCTCGTCGTACGGGCCGACGAAGGTCAGCACCGGGTGCCGCTCCTCCGGCGGGGTGGTGATGGTGGACATCTCGCGGATCCCGGTGACCGCCATCTCCAGGGTGCGCGGGATCGGGGTCGCGGACATGGTGAGCACGTCCACGTTGGCCCGCAGCTTCTTCAGCTGCTCCTTGTGCTCGACGCCGAAACGCTGCTCCTCGTCGACGATGACCAGGCCGAGGTCCTTGAAGCGGGTCTCCGAGGAGAACAGCCGGTGGGTGCCGATGACGACGTCCACCGAGCCCTCGAACAGCCCCTCCAGCACCGCCTTGGCCTCGCTGTCGCTCTGGAACCTGGACAGCGCCTTCACGGTCACCGGGAAGTTGGCGTACCGCTCGGCGAAGGTCGAGAAGTGCTGCTGCACCAGCAGCGTGGTCGGCACCAGCACCGCGACCTGCTTGCCGTCCTGCACCGCCTTGAAGGCCGCCCGCACCGCGATCTCGGTCTTGCCGTAGCCGACGTCGCCGCAGATCAGCCGGTCCATCGGGACGGACTTCTCCATGTCGGCCTTGACCTCGGCGATGGTGGTCAGCTGGTCGGGCGTCTCCGCGTAGGGGAAGGCGTCCTCCAGCTCGCGCTGCCACGGGGTGTCCGGGCCGAAGGTGTGGCCGGGGGCCGCCATCCGGGCCGAGTACAGCTTGATCAGGTCGGCGGCGATCTCCCTGACCGCCTTCTTGGCCCGCTGCTTGGTCTTCGCCCAGTCCGCGCCGCCGAGCCGGTGCAACGTCGGGGCCTCACCGCCGACGTACTTGGTGACCTGGTCGAGCTGGTCGGTCGGCACGAACAGCCGGTCGCCGGGGTGGCCCCGCTTGGCCGGCGCGTACTCCAGCACCAGGTACTCGCGGGTGGCGGCCTGCACGGTGCGCTGCACCATCTCCACATACCGGCCGACGCCGTGCGCCTCGTGCACCACGTAGTCGCCGGGCACCAGCGCCAGCGGGTCGATCGCGTTGCGGCGCCGGGACGGCATCCGCCGCATGTCCTTGGTGGAGGACCGCTGGCCGGACAGGTCGGTCTCGGTGATCACGGTCAGCTTGAGCGTCTCGTCGACGAAGCCGTGCTCGATCGAGCCGCAGGAGACGTGCACGACGTCCCGGGTGGGGGCCTCGGACAGGTCGGCGACCAGCCGGGCCGCGATGCCCTCGTTGCCGAGCACCTCGGCGAGCCGGGAGGCCGGCCCGTGGCCCTCGGTCACCATGACCACCCGCCAGTCGGCGGCCAGCCGCTCCTTGGCGTCGGCGATCGCCCGGGCGGTGTCGCCCCGGTACGCCTCGACCGCGTGCATACCGAGGGTCAGGGTGTTGGTGTCGAACTCCAGCAGGCCGCTCACCGAGGCGTCACTGGTCGCGAACGGACTGACCGACCACCACGGCAGGCCGATCTCGGCGGCGTGCTCGCGCACCTCGGCGAGCGAGCGCAGCGAGGCGGCCGAGACGTCGATCGTCTCCAGGTCGATGGGCCGGTCGCCCCCGGAGGCGGCGGCCACCCAGGAGGCGTGCAGGAACTCCTGACTGGTCGCCACCAGGTCGGTGGCGCGGGTGCGGACCCGCTCGGGGTCGCAGACCACGGCGACCGAGCCCAGCGGCAGTACGTCGACCAGCAGCTCCATGTCGTCGACCAGGACGGGCGCCAGCGACTCCATGCCCTCGACCGCGATACCCTCGGCGATCTTGTCCAGGATCTCGGCCAGGCCCGGGTGCTCGGCGGCCAGCCGGGCGGCCCGCGCCCGCACCTCGTCGGTCAGCAGCAGCTCCCGACAGGGCGGCGCCCACAGGCCGTGCTCGGCGATCTCCAGCGAGCGCTGGTCGGCCACCTTGAAGAACCGGACCTCCTCGACCTCGTCGCCCCAGAACTCCACCCGCAGCGGGTGCTCCTCGGTCGGCGGGAAGACGTCCAGGATGCCGCCGCGCACCGCGAACTCGCCGCGCTTCTCGACGAGTTCGACCCGGGCGTAGGCGGCTGCGGCGAGCCGCCGGGCGATGTCCTCCAGATCGTGCGACTCGCCCCGCAGGACGGCCACCGGCTCCAGTTCGGCCAGCCCCTTCACCTGCGGCTGCAGCACCGAGCGGACCGGCGCGACGATCACCTGCACCGGGCCGGCCGCCGGGTCGTCGACCCGCGGGTGGACGATCCGGCGCAGCACCGCGAGCCGGCGGCCGACGGTGTCCGACCGGGGCGAGAGCCGCTCGTGCGGCAGTGTCTCCCAGGCCGGGAACTCGGCGACCGCGTCCGGCGGCAGCAGTGAGCGGAGCGAGGCGGCGAGGTCCTCGGCCTCCCGGCCGGTGGCGGTGACGGCCAGCACCGGACGGCCCCGCTCCCCGGCCGCCTGCCCGGCCAGCGCGCGGGCCAGCGCGGCGATCGCGAACGGCCTGGCGGCGGGCGGGCCGACCAGGTCGAGATGGCGGCGGCCCCCGGCCGCCGCACCGGTGGCGGTCGCGGCCTCGATCGCCTCGGCGAGGGCCGCGTCCCGCGCGACGACATCGAGCAGTCCGGTCAAGCTCATCTGGAGTCTCTTCTTCGTCCCGAGGAAGGTGCTGCCCAGGGGCCCTGGGCCCGTTGGCGCAACGCGAACGGCCCGGCACGCCGTGCGGCCGGGGGTCTCCAGCCTACGCCGCGAGGCTGACGCGCACGCGGCACACGGCCGGGGCGGGGCGGCGCGCGACCGGCGCACGGACCGCACACGGACCGCACTCGGTCCACGGGGGATCCGGCGCGGACGAACCACCGCCCGCACGCTGCCGGTCCCGGCGTTCCGCCGGACCGTTTCCCCATCGTCGCGTTCCGCCACGATCTGGACATACTCCTGTCACTGCCCGTCCATGGAGATCGCGCACCATGGTGAATGTGCCCGCCGCACCCAACCGTGGGGGATGGCTGCGAGGGGCACGGTCGCACACCCGATGGGGGTCGGGAGTGCGAGGCCGGGCGGCCCTGGGTGGGGGCGCCCGCCCACACGCCGGGAACCGTGGCGTCCTTTCCTGGAGGACGCCACGGGTCTCGGCCTCATTCTTTTCCCCGCCCGCCCTTCGCGTCCACACACCCGGTGTCACGATCGCGTGCCGCCTGCCCCGATCGCGGCGCCGCGTCCCTTTCCGGCCCCTTTCGGCGCGATCCGGGGAAAGCCCGCGCCGCCCGGCCCCGCTCCCTACCCTGTGGTGAAGACCGTGTGGAGACGCCCGGAGGGGCCAGTGGCGTCGCGATGGAGGGGGTTCTTCGTCATGCGCGTTGTCATCGCAGGCCAGGGCTACGTGGGACTGCCGCTCGCGGTCCGCGCGGCCGAGGTCGGGCACCGGGTGGTCGGCTACGACGTGGACGAGCGCCGGATCAAACGGCTGGCCGTCGGCGAGTCCTACGTCGAGGACATCCCGGCCGAGCGGCTGCGGCCGCTGCTGGAGAACGGCAGCTACCTGCCCTCCGCCGAGCCGTCCGACGTCGCGGAGTTCGACGTCGCGGTGATCACCGTGCCGACGCCGCTGCGCGACGGCGTGCCCGACCTGTCGTACATCGAGGCCTCGGCCGCCCTGCTCGCCCAGCACCTGCGGCCGGGGGCGACCGTCGTCCTGGAGTCCACCACCTACCCCGGCACCACCGAGGAACTGCTCGCGCCGCTGCTGGAGCAGGGGTCGGGACTGACCGTCGGGCGGGACTTCCACCTCGGCTACAGCCCCGAGCGGATCGACCCGGGCAACCCGACCTGGCGGCTGGAGAACACCCCGAAGGTGGTCTCCGGGATCGACCCGGCCTCCCTGGCCGCGGTCGAGGGCTTCTACGGCGGGCTGATCGACCGGACGGTCCCGGTCTCCTCCTGCAAGGAGGCCGAGCTGACCAAGCTGCTGGAGAACACCTTCCGCCATGTGAACATCGCCCTGGTCAACGAGCTGGCGATGTTCGCCCACGATCTCGGGATCGACGTCTGGGAGGCCATCGACGCCGCCTCCACCAAGCCGTTCGGCTATCTGCGCTTCACCCCCGGGCCGGGGGTGGGCGGGCACTGCCTGCCGATCGACCCGTCCTACCTGTCCTGGCGGGTGGAGCGGGCGCTCGGCCAGTCGTTCCGCTTCGTCGAGCTGGCCAACGACGTCAACAGCCACATGCCCGACTACGTGGTCCGGCGGCTCGCCGAGGCGCTGAACGAGCGGCAGCGCTCGGTCAAGGGCTCCCGGGTGCTGCTGCTGGGGCTGGCGTACAAGAAGAACACCGGCGACGCCCGGGAGACACCGGCCGCCCGGGTCGCCGAGCTGCTGGTCCGGATGGGCGCCGAGGTCCGCGCCGCCGATCCGCACGTGGTGGTCGGGGTGCACGTGCCCGAGCCGGTGATCCCCGGCCAGCGGGCGGCCGAGCACGACCCGCACGGCGACCCCTTCGCCGCCGTCCACCGGGTGGAGGTGAGCCCGCGGGAGCTGGCGGCGGCGGACGCGGTCGTGCTGCTGGCCGACCACGACGACTTCGACTACGGGGCGATCACCGCCCACGCCCGGTACGTGCTGGACTGCCGGCGCCGGTTGGCGGGCGGCGCCGCGGTCGAGGTGCTCTGAGCCTTCCCGCCGGGACAGCCGGCCCGCTGCCCGGCCGGATCCGCTGCCCGGCCGGGTCCGCCGTCCGGCCGGGTCTGCCGACACGCCGGGCCCCGAACGCGTCTCGGCGTTCGGGGCCCGGTACGTGCGGGACCGCGGGCGGTCAGCGCCGGCGGCGGTAGGCGACCGTGTTCGGGGTGCCGTACTCGGCGCCGTCGTCCACGATCACGATCTTCGGGATGATCGCGGTCTCCTCCTCGGCCGGGCGCGCGGCTCCGGCCGCCTCGCCGCCGTCCGCCGACGGAACCGGCGCCGCCTCCGGAACCGGCACCGGGGGCGTGGCCGGCCTCGGGGGAACCGGACCGGTGGCGACGGCCGGGGCGACCCGCCCGGGGGTGACCCGGAGCATCGCGGTGGCCGCCTCGCCCGCGCCGGGAGCCGGGCCGGCGGGCCGGGACGGGACGGGCTCCTTGTGGAGGACGGCCCGCGGGTCGGCGGCCGCGGGCACCGGGACGGACACGGCGGCGGGCAGGGCGGCGGGGACAGTGGCGGGGACGGCGACGGGCAGCGGGATCTCCCCGGTGTCCGCCTCCGAGTCCACCGGCGGCGCGTCCGAGGGCGCCGCGTCGGCCGGGGCCGCGTCGACGGGCGCGGCGTCCGCCGGGGCGTCCGCCGGGGCGTCGGCGGCCCGGGCCCCGTCCACCGGAGTCCCGGCCGCCGGGGCCGGCAGCGGCAGCGGCTCGATCGCGCCCACCGCGGCACCCGTGAGCGAGGCCAGCGTCGCCTTGATGTGGTCGAGGTGCTGCTGCACCGTCTCCAGCCTGGCGGTGAACTCGCGGTGCTCGCGCTCGGTCGTCGCGTTGATCCGCTCGGCCTCGCGCCGGGCCTGCTCGATCAGTTCGTCGGCCCTGGCCTGCGCCTCGGCGTCGCTCTGCTTGATCCGGCCGAGCACCGCCTCGCGGAACTGCTCGGCCTCCTTGACCCGCCGCTCGGCGGTGGCGGAGATCGCCGCGTCCTCGGTGTCGGCCCTGGCCTGCGCCTCGGCGAAGGTCTCGTCGGCCTTGCGGCGCAGCTCGGCCAGCTTGGCCTCGGCCCGCTCGGAGGCCTCGGCCGCCGCGACCCGGACCTTGGCCGCGTGCGCGGTGGCCGCGTCCCGGACGGACCGGACCTCGCGGTCGGTGTCGGCCCGGATCTTCTCGGCCTCGGCCCGGGTGCGCTCCTCGGTGCGGCGCGCGGCCGCGTCGGCCTCGGTACGGGTGACGGCCGCGTACTCCTTGGCGGCCCGGTCGGCCGCCTGGCCGGCCTCGTAGACCTCGTCGCGGAGGTCCTCGGCCGCTCGCTCGGCCTTGTCACGGACGGCGCGGGCCTCGTTCTCGGCCGTCCGGGCCAGCCCGGCGGCCTGCTCACTGAGCACCTCGTAGTCCGGTTCCGGGGCATCGGCGGCGGCCTTCCGGACCTCGGCCAGCCGGCGTTCCATCTCCCGGATTCCGGACCCGAGCACGCTCAGCCGCTCCCACGCCTCGTCCCGCTGCGCGGTGAAGGCGGTCAGGGCTCGGTCGACCTGGTCGGGCGCGTAACCGCGCCGGGCAACGGTGAAGCCGTGCTGGGGGACGGCGTCGCTCATGGGCTCTTCCCCTCGTGTCGCGGGCTGCGGAGCCCATGATCGGACGGATCGGTCCGCTCGGGAACCGGGTCGGTGAACCCGGTCAGGGTTCGAACGTCGAACGGATCGAAACATGTCGAGGATGGACGATTGCGACCATCCTCTTGACCTATTTTGCGCAGATCATGGCGAAACCCCAATGAGGCACCGCCGCACCGGTACGCCGAAGGGGCCGTTCCGGACACCGGAACGACCCCCGGCCACCTGCGTGGATCCGGGGCCGCTCGCTAGAGCAGGCCGTCCCAGAACTGCTCCAGCAGCACGGCCCACCAGGTGTCCGCGGACTGGAGCGCCGCCGGGTCGATCGCGGCCAACTGGGCCTGGAAGTCGGTCGTCCAGCGACCGGCCTGGTCCGGGGCCAGCCCGTACCGCAGCCGCCACATCCGGCCCAGCAGGGCCAGCGCGCGGACGAACTCCGGTACACCCGTGTTGACGAAGCGGGGCGGCTCCCCGGTTCCTTCGAGATCCATCGCGACCACGTGCGCCGTGCCGTACTGCACACACAGCTGCCGGCCGTAGTCGTTGCCCAGCACCAGGTAGCCGCCGAAGTCGGTGCTGCCCGCCAGGCCCCGTTCGGCCGCCAGCTCGGCGAGCGTCGGGATCGGCCGGCCCTCCTGGGCCTGCGCCCAGAAGAACGGTCCGAACTCGCGCGGCAGGCCCGCCCACATCAGCGTCTGCGCCACCGGCTCGGGAACGCCCTGCCGGGCCACCGCGCGCTGCTCGAAGCGGAACACGTTCGCCCCGAAGGCCTGGCCGAGTTCCTGGCCGAGCTGCTGCGGCGGGACCGGCTGCGGTGCCGGGACGGTGCCCGGGGCCGGCAGCGGCACCCGGAACGGCCGGACCCGCTGCGGACCGGAGGCCAGCTGGTGCAGCTCGTCCAGGTGGTCCAGCAGCTGGGCCATGCCGGCCTGCCGGGAGTGGTGCTCCCGGCCGTAGTCGGCGGTGTGGGTCAGCCGGACGTTCGGCCAGGAGGCGGCGATCATCCGGTGGCAGTAGCCGCCGGGCAGGTCGCAGGACTCCAGCTCGGTGTAGAGCTCCAGCACCTGCTCCGGCGGCACGTTCAGCCGCCGCAGGTCCTGGAGGATCTTCCACTCCGGGTGCGGGGTGCCGGGCTCGCTGCGGTGCAGCAGCTTCTGCTCCGACCCGTCCGGGCCCCGGTAGCTGAGCGCGGCGAAGTAGCCCGGGCCGACCGCCGGCACGCCGGGCGGCACCGGGGCGCCCTGCGGCGGTCCGGGGACGGGCGCCGGCGGGACGGGCGCGGCGACCGGCGCCGGGGCAGGCGCCGGGGCGGCGGGCGCGGGCCCGGCCGGGTAGCCGTAGCCGGCCATGGGTGCGACGGACGCGCCGGCGCCGGGCGGCGGCGGGACGGCGGGGCCGCCGGACGGCGGGGTGCCCGGGTCGGCCGGGGCCCCGCCCAGCAGCGCCGGGTCGACCGCGCCCGCCAGCTGGGTGCGCTCGTACGCCACCCCGCCGGACGCGGCGGGTGCGGCGGGCGGTGCGGCCGGGGCGTCCGCGGGGCGCAGACCGGGCGGCGGCGGGGGCGGCGGGGTGCTGGAGGCGCCGCGGCCACCGGAACCGGCGGAGGCCGCCGGGGCGGAGCCACCGCGCAGCCCGGCGGGCGGAGGCGGCGGCGGGGCCGAGCCCGGAGCGCGGCCGAGCGCGACGGGCGCCGGGCCCGCACCGGGACCGGCCGCTCCGCCGCGCAGAGCGGCGGGCGGGGGTGGCGGCGGGGCGGAGCCCGGGGCGCGGCCGAGTCCGCCGGGCGGCGCGGACTCGGCGGGCGGGCCGACCGGCGGCGGGACCGGGGCCCCGGGCGCGCCCGGCAGGCCCGCGAGACCCGGCAGGCTGTCGGGCGAGGCCAGCATGGTGGCGGCGTGCTCGACCCCCGGTCCGGCGGGCGGCGGGACGGGCGTCCCCGGGGCGGGCGTGCCGGGACCGCCCGGCGCGCCCGGCAGACCAGCGAGGCCAGGCAGGCCGTCCGGCGGCGCCAGCAACGTCGGCGCGGGCTCCACCATCGGCGGAAGCGACGGCGGCACCGGCGTGCCCGGCACCGGCGTCCCCGGACCACCCGGTGCGCCCGGCAGGCCCGCGAGACCAGGCAGGCCGCCCTCGGGCAGCAGCACGGTGGCCGCCTCGGAGCCGGCCCGCGGCTCGCCGGACAGCCCGGCGCCGTTGGTGCGCAGCCCGTCGGGCAGCAGAACCGTCGCCGCCTCGACACCCGCGCCGTGCGCGGGCGGACCGGCCGGCTCGTCGTGGCCGGGCGGCGGGGCGAGCATGGTCGGCGCGTCCCCGGCGGGGCGCTCGGAGACCGGCGGTGTGGTCAGCACTGCGGGCCCGGGCGTGTCGGCACGCCCGAAGCGAACCCCCGGGGCCGACGGCACGGCGGGTGCCGGATCGAGCGGCGGGGCGGGCGGGGCCACCGGCTCGGCCACCGGCTGGGCAGCCGGAGCGGCCGGAGCGGCGGATTCGGCGCCGGCCACCGGCACCCCCGACGCCGGCGTCCCGGCAGCCGCCGGTGCGCCCAGCCGCTCCGCCTCGGCGGCGAGCGCCGCCTGCCCGGCCTCCTGCAGCCACTGCGGCGGGCTCAGCAGGAAGGACGTCGCCTCCACCGGCCCCGGCGCGGGCCGGGCCGCCCCGGCCGGGTTGGCCGCGACCGGCCGTCCGTACGTCTCCTCGTACTGCCGGACCACCTCGTTGACGGGCAGCGCGGGCCAGAGGGTACTCGCGCCGGAGTCCCGGGCGATCACCAGCCGGGCCTCCCCCTCGGCCTCGGTCCCGCCCTCGGCGGACTGCACCGCCCAGCAGACGAAGCCCAGGTCGAACTCCCGGACCCGCACCTCGCGCTGCCGCTCCCGGGACACCCCGCCGTTGATCCACTCCTCGGCGAGCTCCTGCGCCTGCGCGTACGTCACCACGCCCGGTTCACCCCTGTCCCCATCGTCCCCGCTCGTTCCACACCGTCGACGACCGGCCGGTCCGTCTCCCGGCCCGTCCTGCGCTCCACCACGAACGCCACGTCAGCCCACCGGAACGGCCCGGGCGAACCCGCCGTTCACCATCAGCTCGGCGACCGTCTCCAGCTCCGGCGGACTCCCGGCCAGCCGCAGCAGGAAGTCGTCGAAGTCGTCCCCGCAGGGCAGCAGCAGCCGCTCGACCCGGTCCTCGGGGGACTCCGGGGCGCCGGTGTCGCGGGCGTCGTCGTAGAGGCAGAGCCAGACCGAGCCGATCCGGTCGCCCCGCACCTTCAGCGCCAGGATGCCGCCCTGGGCGTAGGCGATGCCCAGGTAGTCCTTGGTGAAGTGGTCCCGCAGGCACTTGTTGGCGTAGACGACGTCCTCGGTGCCGTACTCCTCGGTGAGCGTCAGGAACGGCTGGTCGATCAGCAGCCCGAGGTCCGGGTCGAGCGCCACCCCGGCGGGGACCCGGCCGCCGCCGAGCTTCAGGAAGGTCCGGTAGGCGCCGGGCAGCCGGTAGCCCAACCGCTGCTCGGCCCGCTGCACGAGGTCCTCGGGGACGCCGATCGGGTCGCTGCCGTCCAGGGCGAGCGGGAAGTGCGCCGCCCGCTTCTCCTGCAGCGGGCGGGTGCCGCGCCGGCCGTGGTCGGCGGAGGAGGTGGCCAGTCCGCCGTGGTGCCGCAGCAGCGCCTTGACCTCGACCGGGACGAGTTCCATCCGCCGCCAGCCGGGCGCGGCCCGGCCGGCCACGTGGTGCCAGGTCCAGCCGGGCGGGGTGGCGACGGCGGTGTCCAGGTCGGCCCAGAGCGGGTGGCCCTGGGTGAACAGCGCGGCGTTGGCCGAGACGTAGTCGGTCAGCCGCAGCTCGTCGACCCCGAAACCGGCCGGCGGGTCGGCGACCTCGGCCGCCGCGGCGGCGTACGGGCCGAAGTCCGGGTGGCCGTGCTCGTCCACCCGGACCCCGGCGGGGTGCCGCTCGGCGCGGACCGGATCCGGGAACTGCACCACCTGACCTGCGTACGCCGCGTTCGGTGCGGCGGCGACGCCGGGCCGACCTGTCGTCATCTGGGAGCCCCCACTGGCTGCTGCAAATTCTCGGTGCGCTTGTTGGGAACCAGCGTAGGGGGTACGCCCGCGGCCCTTCCCCCCGCCCGGTGGGACCGGACACGGACCGGCACCGACCGGACACGGGACGGCCACCGGCAGGGCACGGGGCGGCCACCGGCGGGGCAGGAAGGCGGGCCCGGGAGCGGAAGTGGAAGGGGGGCCGGCGGGGCGCCGCGGCTCAGGCCGCCAGTGCCTTGGCCAGTGCCTCCACCACCCGCTCCTGCTGCCCGGCGGTGATCTGCGGGAACAGCGGCAGGGTCAGCAGCTCCGCCGCCGCCCGTTCGGCGACCGGGAACGCCCCCTCTCCGTGGCCGAGGTGCCGGAAGGCCGGCTGCAGGTGGACCGGCACCGGGTAGTGCGCGCCCGCCCCGATCCCGGCCGCGTTCAGCGCCGCCAGCAGCGCGTCCCGGCGCGCGCCGCCCGCGCCGACCCGGACCGCGTACAGGTGCCAGACGTGCTCGTTGCCGGGCGCGGTGCGCGGCGGGGTGATGCCGTCCAGACCGGCCAGCAGCCCGTCGTAGCGGGCGGCGGCGGCCCGGCGGGCCTCGTTCCAGGCGGGCAGCCGGCGCAGCTTGGCGCGCAGTACGACGGCCTGGAGCGCGTCCATCCGGGAGTTGAAGCCGAACCGCTCGTGGATGTACTTGCGGGCCGAGCCGTGGTCCCCGATCAGCCGGACGGCGGCGGCCAGGTCGTCGTCGTCGGTCACCACGGCCCCCGCGTCGCCGTAGGCGCCGAGGTTCTTGCCGGGGTAGAAGCTGGTGGCGGAGATCCGGCCGTGGCGGGCACGGCCGTCCTGCCGGGCTCCCTGGGACTGCGCGGCGTCCTCCACCACGGGGCGGTCGCCGGCCAGGTCGAGCAGCGCGGCCATCGGGGCGAGCTGGCCGTTGAGGTGGACGGGCAGCAGCGCGACCGCGTCCGCCAGCACCTCGGCGACCCGGGCCGGGTCGATCAGCAGGTGGTCGGGGTCGGCGTCGACCAGGACCGGGCGCAGACCGGCCCGCTGGACGGCCTCCGCGGTGGCGACGAAGGTGTTGGCGGGCAGCACCACGCCACCGCCGGGCGGCAGGCCGAGGGCGCGCAGGGCCAGTTCGAGGGCGTCGGTGCCGTTGGCCGCGCCGACGCAGTGCCGGGCGTCGGAGAAGGCCGCGTACTCCTCCTCGAAGCCGGCCACCTCCGGCCCCTTGATGTAGCCGCCGCTCGCGAGCACCCGGTCGAAGCCGGCCCTGACCTCCGCCTCGACCTCCGCGTGCGCGGCGGCGAGGTCGACGAGCGGAACGGGCTGGTCGGTGGTCATCCTGTGGTCTCCCTGGGCCGGTCGGAACCTGTCTGTACGGAACCTGTCTGTACGGAACCTGTCCGCACGGAACCTGTCCACACGGAACCTGCGGGTCGGCGGAGCGGGCTAGCAGCGGAACAGGCAGGCAGCTGAACGGGTGGCGAGCTCAGCCGAGCGCGGACCGCAGGGCGGCCACCACCCGGTCCTGCTGCTCCTCGGTCAGCGCGTGGTGCAGCGGGAGGATCAGCGAACGCCGGGTGAGCAGCTCGGTGGCGGGCAGCGGGACCCGGGCGGTCCCCTGGTAGGGGGCCTCCAGATGGGCGGCCATGATGCCGCGCCGGGCGGAGACGCCGGCCTCGGCGAGCCGGGCCAGCAGCTCGGCCCGGTCGGGGGCGCCGTCCGGCGGCAGCACCCAGCAGGACTGGAAGTTGGTGGTGCCGTGCGGCGGGTCGTCGACCAGCCGGACGCCGGTGCCGGCGAGCAGCTCCCGGTAGCGGCCGGCGAGTTCGCGCCGGCGGGCGACCATGGTGGGCAGCTTGCGCAGCTGCACCAGGCCGATGGCGGCCTGGATGTCGGTCATCCGGTAGTTGAAGCCGATCTCGTCGTAGGTCTCCAGCACGCCCGCGCCGCCGGCCCCCGCGTGCCGGTCGGCCGCCGAGACGCTCATCCCGTGCTCGCGCAGCCGCCGCAGCCGGGCCGCGAGTCCGCCGTCCCGGCAGGTGACCATGCCGCCCTCGCCGGTGGTGAGCAGCTTGCGCGGGTGGAAGGAGTACGCGGCGAGTTCGGCCCCCGCGCCGACCGGGCGGCCCCGGTACACGGAGCCGGCGCCGCAGGCGGCGTCCTCGACGACGGTGATGCCGCGCGGCCCGGCGGCGGCCCGGATGCCGTCCAGGTCGACCGGTACCCCGCCCTGGTCGACCGCGATCACGGCCCTGGTCCGCCCGGTGAACAGTGGTTCGACGGTGGCGGCGGTGAGGTTGCCGGTGGCCGGGTCGACGTCCGCGAACACCGGTACCGCGCCGACGTAGGTGACGGCGTTGGCGGTGGCGACGAAGGAGAGCGAGGGGACGACCACCTCGTCCCCCGGGCCGACGCCCGCGCCGATCAGCGCGAGGTGCAACGCGGTGGTGCAGGAGGAGACCGCGACGGCGTGCTCGACGCCGAGGTGCTCGGCAAAGGCCCGCTCGAAGGCGGCGACCCGGGGGCCCTGGGCCACCCAGCCGGAGCGGACCGCCTCGGCGGCGGCCTCGGCCTCCTCCTCGCCGAGCCAGGGGATCATGACGGGGATGCTGGACACAGGAGGGCTCCGAACGTGGCGCGGACGTGATCGGTGGACGGGACACCCGGCCGGGCGCGAACGCGAGCCGGGAGCGGCGGCGAGCCGGGAGCGGCGGCGAGCCGGGAGCGGCGGCGAGCCGGGAGCGGCGGCTACTGCTCGCGCCACCAGGCGACCAGCCGGCGCAGCCCCTCGTCGAGGCCCAGTTCGGGCTTCCAGCCGAGGTCGCGCTCGGCCGCACCGATGTCCGCGAGGCGCCGCACCACGCCGCCGGCGGTCCCCCGCGCCGGGCCGTGCTCGACGTCCAGGTCGCTCCGGTCCATGGCGGTGAGCAGGGCGTCGGCCAGGCCCCGCAGCGAGACCTCGCCGGCGCTGGCGATGTTGTAGACCTGGTCGGTGACGGGCGCGGCGGCGGCCAGCAGGTTGGCCCGGGCGATGTCCTCGGTGTAGACGAAGTCCATCGTCTGGGCCCCGTCGCCGAAGATCAGCGGCGGCTGTCCGGCGGCGATCCGCTCCATCCAGCGGATGAACACCTCGGTGTACCGGCCGTGCACGTCCATCCGGGGGCCGTACACGTTGAAGTAGCGCAGCGCGACGTAGTCCAGGCCGGACATGGCGTGGAAGGAGCGCAGCAGGCCCTCGTTGAAGACCTTGGCCGCCCCGTACAGGGTGTCGTTGTTGTAGGGGTGGTGGTTCTCGGGCGTCGGGAAGACCTCGGCGAGGCCGTAGACGGAGGCGGTGGACGAGGCGACCACCTTGCCGACGCCGACCTCGGCGGCGGCCTCGACCACGTCGAAGGTACCGTCCACCATGACCTCCAGCGCGAGCCGGGGCTCGGTGGCGCACTGGGTGATCCGGATCGCGGCCAGGTGGAAGAGCAGGTCGGTGCCCGGGTCGAGGAGTTCGCGCAGCAGGGCCCGGTCGCGGATGTCGCCGTCCACCACCCGCAGCTGGCCGGGGGCGGCGGTCCCGCGGGCGTACGCGAGGTTGGCCTCCCGGCCCCGGACGAAGTTGTCGAGCACGACCACCTCGCGGGCGCCGCCCTCGATCAGCTGGTCCACCACGGTCGAGCCGATGGTGCCGGCCCCGCCGGTCACCAGGCAGCGGGAGCCCTCGATCTGTACAGCGTTCACCGCGTGGCGGCCCTTTCCTGAGCTTCGGACATGGCGGACGTGCCGGGCAGGTCACGCCCGGCGGGCAGGTCGTGGCGCGCGGGCAGGTCGTGCCCCGCGGACGGCACGCGCGGCTCGGACGGCCCGGACGACCCGGGGTCGACGCCGACGCCGACGCCGACCGGGACGGTGGCGCCGCCGAGTTCGAGGCTGAGCGAGGCCGCCTCCAGCAGCTGGAGCACCCGCAGGCCGGACCGGCCGTCGGTGAGCGGGGCCCGGCCCTCGGTGATGGCGGCGGCGAACTCGGCCATCACATTGCGCAGCGCCTCCTGCTCGACCAGGGCGGGGGCGACCATCGAGCCGACCCGGTAGGAGATCAGGGTCCGGTGGCGGATCGCGTCGGTCAGCTCGTCCGGCGGGGTGAGGTCCACGCCCCGGTCGTGGACCGCCAGCCGGGCCTGCGGGTTGAGGTCGTCCCAGACCAGGGTGCGCCGCGAGCCGCCGATCAGGGTGGTGCGGACCTTGGTCGGCGAGAGCCAGTTGACGTGGCAGTGCGCCAGCGCGCCGTTGCTCAGCCGGACGGTCAGGTAGGCGACGCAGGCCCGGCCGGCGCCGATCGGGTCGGCGCCCTGGGCGGAGACGCCGACCGGCTCCACGCCCGGCGGCAGGACGAAGTCGAGGATCGACAGATCGTGCGGGGCGAGGTCCCAGAGCACGTCGACGTCCGGCTGGACCAGCCCGAGGTTGATCCGCACCGAGTCGAAGAACTGGACGTCGCCGATCTCCCCGCCGTGCACGAGTTCGCGGATCCGGCGCACCACCGGGGTGTAGCAGAAGGTGTGGTCGCACATCAGGACCCGGCCGCGCTCCTCGGCGAGCGCCACCAGTTCGGCGGCCTCCGCGGCCGAGGTGGTGATCGGCTTCTCCACCAGGACGTGCTTGCCGGCCTCCAGCGCCGCCCTGACCAGCCGGTAGTGCGCGGCGGCCGGAGTGGCGACCGCGACCGCGGCGACCCGCTCGTCCGCCAGCACCTCCTCGAAGGAGGTGGTGGACCGGACGGTGCTGTACTCGCCGAGCACCCGGCGGGACTTCGCCGCGTCCAGGTCGCAGAGCCAGTGCAGGCGCAGCGCCGGCGTCTGCTGCGCGTTGCGGACCAGGTTCGGGCCCCAGTAGCCGGCCCCGACCACCGCGATCCCGATCCGGTGCTCCGGTGCGGGCTGCGGTGGCACACCGGGTGTGGGTACGTGCTCGCCGGGCGCCTCGTTGGCGGTTTCCGTGTCAGTCATCGCAAGACCCCCCTTGCTGTGTGGAGCCGGGGACCCGCTCACCGGCGCCCGGCCCGGGCCCCCCAGCCCCTCCGACCACAACGACCTTGGCAGGCACAGGAGTTGCTACGTCCACCGGCGACCCCGACCGGACCGTCCGTCCCCTCGGCCCGCCTGCTGGAACGCTACCGGCCGCCGCAGTCGCCCGGGGGCGGATTCGGGAAACCCGGGGACGAGTCGTGACGATGCCGTGCGGATCCGGCCAACGTCGCGTGACCGTCCACCGCCGGGCCCCCGGACCTGGTCCGACCCGCCTTGCCCCGCACCCCGGTTGTGCGGTTGTCAGTGTCGTTTGACAGGCTGACCCCTGTCGGCCCCTGCACCACGCGGAGGGCGAGCGGGAGAACGTACGGGAACGCCGGCGGGAAGACGAGGAGGAGAACGACGCCATGAGCACGGGGCAACCGGCCGGACCGCCACTACTGCGCCACCACCGCGACAGCCTGCTGCCCGCCGTCGCCGCCGCGCTCTCGCTGAAGGGCGGCGAGGTGCACACCCTGGCCGGCGCCAAGTCGGACCGCGGCCCCGCCCTGCACCCGCTGGTCGGCGAGTTCCTCGGCGCGCTGCCGCTGGAGCAGCGCGAGCGCTTCACCGGGCGCTGCCCCGAGGCCGTCCTGCTCTCCCAGTACCTGGCCGCGGTGGACGGCCGGCGCTCCAAGCGCGCGGCCCGCAAGCCGATGAGCCTGCAAGAGGCCCGCAAGGCGCTCAAGGGCGCCCGGCTGACCACGGTCCGGATCCGCGAGGAGCACGATCCCGCCCACGGCACCCACGCTCCGCCGTGCCGCTCCTGCGCACCGCTGCTGGAGCACTTCACCGTCCAGAGCGTCGCGGTCGGCCCGGCCGCCGCCGGCTGAGCCGCCGGCCGCCGCGCCCCGGCCCGCACCGGCCGCCCGGCGCGCCCGACCGTCCCCCGTCCCCGAACCACCGGAGCCCGTCCTGAATCCGCCCAGCCCGCCCCCGCCCCCGCCGCCGGCCACCCTCGCCGCGCCCGCGCCGCGGACCCGTCCGCGCTTCCCGGCCGACGTCGCCGCGGAGCTGAAGGCGGCCGGCTGGCACCCCGGGCGCTGGCAGATCCGGCAGGCCGAGGAGTGGGCCGACACGCTGGCCGGCCACGGCGGCCCGACGGGCGTCCCGCACGCGGTGTTCCCGGCGGCGCTGGAGGCCTGGGCCGAGTTCGGCGGCCTCGCCTTCGACCTGGCCGGCCCCGGACGGGAGCTGGCCCGCACCCCGTTCCTGCTCGACCCGCTGTGCGGCCTGCACCAGCCCCGCACCCTGGCCGACCTGGGCCGCGCCCTGGACACCCGGGTCGCCCCGCTGGGCGAGGAGGCGTACGGGCAGGCGCTGCTGGCGATCGACGAGGAGGGCCGGGTCTTCAGCCTGGACCACACCGGCGAGTGGTTCCTCGGCGACAGCGTCGACCGGGCGATCTCCGCCCTGGTCCTGGGCACCGCCCCGGAACGGCTGCGCACCGCCGAGGACGCCGGCTGATCCGACAGGAGCCGGTAGGGGGCCTAGGGCGTGTCTTTCGGATCCCGGCGGCGACCGCCCGGCGTGATCCGAAAGACACGCCCTAGACCAGGCGGTCCTGGCGGACCGCCAGCCGGGACGGCAGGACCGCCTCCACCCGGAAGCCGCCGTCCCGCTCCGGCCCCGCCGAGAAGGTGCCGCCGAGCGCGACCACCCGCTCGCGCATCCCGACCAGCCCGTTCCCGCCGCTGGGCAGCGCGGCCGCGGCCCGCTCGCCGCCGGGGCAGGCGTTCACCACGCTGACCCGCACACCGTTCGGCGCGTACGCGAGCAGCACGGACACCTGGGCCCCGCCCGCGTGCTTGTGCGCGTTGGTCAGCCCCTCCTGCACCACCCGGTAGGCGGTCTGCTCGGCCTCACCGGTGAACTCCTGCCGGCTGCCGCTGACCGTCAGGGTGACGGCCATGCCGGCCGCCCGGGACTGGTCGACCAGCCGCGGCAGCGCGGTCAGCGAGTCCGGCTCGACCGCGCTGTCCTCGGACATCCGCAGCACGCCGAGGATCTCCCGCAGCTCGTTCAGCGCCTGCCGGCCGACCTCGCCCATCAGCTTGGCGCTCTGCGCCGCCCGCTCCGGGTCCTTGGCCACGATCCGCTCCAGCGCCCCGGCGTGCACCACCATCAGCGAGACCCGGTGCGCGACCACGTCGTGCATCTCCCGGGCGATCCGGGTGCGCTCCTCCAGCCGGGCCCGGCGGGCGCGCTCCCTGGCCTGCTCGGCCAGCAGGTCCAGCTCGGTCTCCAGGCCGTGCGCGCGGTCCTTCAGCGACTCGATCAGCCGCCGCCGCGCCCCGACGTAGAGGCCGGTCACCACCGGGGCCACGGTCGCGCCGGCGGCCACCAGCAGCGCCAGCACCAGCTGACCCCAGAACGGCGGCTGCTCGATCGTCGGATCGCCGGGGTCGACCATCGAGAGCAGGATCACCCCGGCGGTCTCGGCGTAGGCGAGCGCGGAGAGCGCCACCACCCGCCGGCGGCGCGAGGGCCACTCCCAGGTCGCGGCCAGCGTGTACATCGCCACCAGCAGCAGCACCATGCCGGGCACCCCGGGCATCACGATCAGCGCCACCACCACCGGCACGGCGGGCCAGCGCCGGCGGACCACCAGGCTGGCGCCGACCATCGCGCCGAACAGCGCGATCCCGAGCTCGGCCGCCAGGCCGAGGTGGACCCGGCCGCCGATGTAGGTGACCGAGCTGGCCGCGCACTCCAGCGCCGCCACGGCGGCGAGTCCGGCGTCCAGGAGGGCGCTGCGCCGCCTCGGCCACCACAAGAAGGACGACCGGCCCCGCGCGCGCTCCCCAGGCGACTTGCTCATGGCGCACAGCCTACGGCGCGCCCCGGCCGCGGCCCCACCGGGTCGCGGCCGGACGCGCCCCGCGGCGGCAGCCCCCTACGCCTCCCCCGACTGCTCCCCCGACCGCCCCCGCACCGCTCCCGACCGCTCCTGCACCGCTCCCCCCGCCGCCTCCCGGCGACCCCGCCCCGGAACGCAAGTGGTCCAGACCACATACGGTACCGGGGCATGGCTGTCCGCCATCCGGCCACTTCGCGGACAGCGCACCTCCCGACACCTATGCTGGTCGCGTCGGACAGCGCGGTCCGCACGCGTCACACCCGCCACACGCGGGACGGCCCTGTGACGATGAGCCGTTGCCGAACAGCCCACCACCCCGAGGGAGCCAGCCGTGACCGCTCCGGTCCCCAGCCCGGCGGACAGCCCGACCCCCGTCGACGCCGACAACGCCGCGCTTCGCGCGGACATCCGTCGCCTCGGCGACCTGCTCGGCGAGACCCTGGTCCGCCAGGAAGGCCCCCAGTTGCTCGGCCTGGTCGAACAGGTCCGACTGCTCAGCCGCACCAACGGCGAGGCCACTGCCGAACTGCTCTCCGACATCGACCTGGAAACCGCCGCCAAGCTGGTCCGGGCCTTCTCCACCTACTTCCACCTCGCCAACGTCACCGAGCAGGTGCACCGCGGCCGCGAGTTCGCCACCCGCCGCGCCCGCGAGGGCTCGCTGCTCGCGCAGACCGCCGACCAGCTGGCCGAGGCCGACCCCAAGCACCTCCAGGACACCCTGGCCCACCTCGCCGTCCGCCCGGTCTTCACCGCGCACCCGACCGAGGCCGCCCGCCGCAGCGTCCTCAACAAGCTCCGCCGGATCGGCGAGCTGCTCGACCGCATCCACCGCGAGGAACTCGCCGCCGGCCTCTCCCACGCCGACCCGGCCCGCACCTCCTCCGCCCGGCGCCAGGCCGACCGCCGCCTCGCCGAGGTGATCGACCTGCTGTGGCAGACCGACGAGCTGCGCATCGCCCGCCCCGAGCCCACCGACGAGGCCCGCAACGCCGTCTACTACCTGGACGAGCTCTACCGCGACGCCGTCCCGCAGGTCCTGGAGGAGCTGCAGGAGGAACTCGCCCGGGTCGGGCTGGAGCTGCCCGAGGGCGTCCGCCCGCTGACCTTCGGCACCTGGATCGGCGGCGACCGCGACGGCAACCCCAACGTCACCCCGCAGGTCACCTGGGACGTCCTCAACCTCCAGCACGAGTACGGCATCAAGGACGCCCTCGCCGCCGTCGACGACCTGCGCGGCACCCTCTCCACCTCGGAGCGGCTGGCCGGCGCCTCCCCCGAGCTGCTCGCCTCGCTCAACGCCGACCTCACGCTGCTGCCCGAGCTGAGCCCCCGCTACAAGCGGATGAACGCCGAGGAGCCGTACCGGCTCAAGGCCACCTGCATCCGGCTCAAGCTGGAGAACACCCGCGAGCGGCTGGCCGGCGGCACCCCGCACGTCGCGGGCCGCGACTACCTGGGCACCCGCGAGCTCGTCGCCGACCTGCGGCTGATCCAGGACTCGCTGCGTGCCCACCGCGGCGAGCTGATCGCCGACGGCCGGCTCGCCCGCGCCATCCGCACCGTCGAGGCGTTCGGCCTGCAGCTCGCGACCATGGACGTCCGCGAGCACGCCGAGGCCCACCACCACGCGCTCGGGCAGCTCTTCGACCGGCTCGGCGAGGAGGCCTGGCGCTACGCCGACATGCCGCGCGAGTACCGCCAGCGGCTGCTCGCCAAGGAGCTGCGCTCGCGCCGCCCGCTCGCCCCCACCCCCGCCCCGCTGGACCCCGCCGGCGCCAAGACGCTCGGTGTCTTCACCACCATCCGCGAGGGCTTCGACCGGTTCGGCGACGAGATCGTCGAGTCCTACATCATCTCGATGTGCCAGGGCGCCGACGACGTCTTCGCCGCCACCGTGCTGGCCCGCGAGGCCGGCCTGATCGACCTGCACGGCGGGATCGCCAAGATCGGCATCGTGCCGCTGCTGGAGACCACCGACGAACTCCAGCAGGCCGACCGGATCCTCGACGAGATGCTGTCCGACCCCTCCTACCGGCTGCTCGTCTCGCTGCGCGGCGACGTCCAGGAGGTCATGCTCGGCTACTCCGACTCCTCCAAGTTCGGCGGCATCACCACCTCCCAGTGGGAGATCCACCGCGCCCAGCGCCGGCTGCGCGACGTCGCCCACCGGTACGGCATCCGGCTGCGGCTCTTCCACGGCCGCGGCGGCACCGTCGGCCGCGGCGGCGGCCCCTCGCACGAGGCCATCCTGGCGCAGCCCTGGGGCACCCTGGAGGGCGAGATCAAGGTCACCGAGCAGGGCGAGGTCATCTCCGACAAGTACCTGCTGCCCTCGCTGGCCCGGGAGAACCTCGAACTCACCATCTCCGCCACGCTGGCCGCCTCCGCGCTGCACACCTCCCCGCGCCAGGCCCCCGAGGAGCTGGCCCGCTGGGACGCCGCCATGGACCGCGTCTCCGAGGCCGCGCACACCTCCTACCGGGCCCTGGTCGAGCAGGAGGACCTGCCGAAGTACTTCTTCGCCGCCACCCCGGTCGACCAGCTCGCCTCGCTGCACCTGGGCTCCCGCCCGTCCCGCCGCCCCGACTCGGGCGCCGGCCTGGACGGCCTGCGGGCCATCCCGTGGGTGTTCGGCTGGACCCAGTCCCGCCAGATCGTCCCCGGCTGGTACGGCGTCGGCGCCGGCCTGGCCGCCGCCCGCGAGGCGGGCCTGGGCGACGTACTGGACGAGATGTACGGCCAGTGGCACTTCTTCCGCAACTTCCTCTCCAACGTCGCCATGACGCTGGCCAAGACGGACCTGCGGATCGCCCGCCACTACGTCGAGCAGCTGGTGCCCGCCGAACTGCACCACGTCTTCGACCAGATCACCGCCGAGCACGAGCTGACCCTGCGCGAGGTGCTCCGCCTCACCGGCGAGAGCGAGCTGCTGGAGCACAACCCGGTGCTGAAGCAGACCTTCACCGTCCGCGACGCCTACCTCGACCCGATCTCCTACCTCCAGGTCGCGCTGCTGCGCCGGCAGCGCGAGGAGGCCGCCACCGGCCGCCAGGAGAACGCGCTGCGCGCCCGCGCGCTGCTGCTGACCGTCAACGGCATCGCCGCCGGTCTGCGCAACACCGGCTGACCGGCCGCGGGGCGACCCGCCGGAACACCGAAGGGCCCCGCGGCGCGCGCCGCGGGGCCCTTCGCCCTCGTGGTCCGGGTGGCCCCGCCAGTGGCGGCACCGCTCTTCGTCACTCCCCCAGGTCGCCCGCGCGCCGGCGCTTGACCCAGAGGGCCGCACCGCCGGCCGCCACGACCAGACCGCCGCCGACGGCCAGCAGGCCCGCGTCGCCGCCGACCGGGCCGCCGATCACGGGGCCGAGATCGAGGTCGAGGTCCAGGTCGAGCTGCGCCGAGACCGGTTCCGGGGACACCACACCCGGTCCGGGTTCGGACACCGGGTCGGCGTGGGCCTGACCGGCCCCGCCCAGCAGCACCCCGGCGGCGCCGAGCGCGCCCGCGGTGCCCAGTGCACCGGCCCTGCCCACCCGTCGTCCGAGCTTCCTCAGCCGTACCGCCCGGATCCGCTGTACCACCCGGATCCGCCGAAGCCGCCGGACCGGCCGCAAACTCCGCATCGAGAACTCCCCAGACCCGTTCGCGTACTGGGCCCGACGCTATCCGATCCGTCCGGACTTCTCACACCTGATCAGGTTTAAACGGCCAGAAGTTGTACGACTGTTGTGCGGCCGGACCGCCCTCCGCCCCGCGCCGGAAGCGTTCATGACCCCGGGTCAGGAGTTGTACGTCGACTGGGCCCGCTCCAGCCCCTCCGTGACCAGGGCCTCCACCGCGTCCGCCGAGCGGTCCACGAACCAGTCCAGTTCCTTGCGCTCGGTGCTGGAGAAGTCCTTGAGCACGAAGTCGGCGACCTCCATCCGGCCCGGCGGCCGGCCGATCCCGCAGCGCACCCGGTAGTACTCCGGGCCCAGCGACTTGGTGATCGACTTCAGCCCGTTGTGGCCGTTGTCGCCGCCGCCGAGCTTCAACCGCAGCGTGGCGTAGTCGATGTCCAGCTCGTCGTGGACGGCCACCACGGCCGAGGCCGGCGCCTTGTAGAAGTCCCGCAGGGCGGTCACCGGGCCGCCCGAGAGGTTCATGAAGGACATCGGCTTGGCCAGGACCACCCGCCGGCCCGACAGCCGCCCCTCGGCCACCTGGGCGCGGCTCTTGTGCGCCTTGAACCTGGCACCCATCCGCTGCGCCAGCAGGTCCGCCACCATGAAGCCGATGTTGTGCCGGTTCCGGGCGTACTGCTCCCCCGGATTGCCCAGCCCGACCACCAGCCAGGGGCCCTCGTACGCGTCCTCGCTCATCGCATCGCTCCTCTTGCTCTCGCTCGTCGACATCATCCCGGACGCGCCGCTGCCCCGGCCGCTCCAGAACGGAGCGGCCGGGGCAGCGGTCGGACGGTGCGGGAGGCTCAGGCCTCGGCGCCGGCCTCGGCGGCCTCGGCGTCGGCGTCGGCCTGCGAGGCCTGGGCGCCGATGACCTGCAGCACGACGGTGTCGGCCTCGACGGCCAGCGTGGTGCCCTTGGGCAGCTCGATGTCACCGGCGGTGATCGAGGCACCGGCCTCCAGGCCCTGGACCGAGACGGTCACGGACTCGGGCAGGTGGGTGGCCTCGGCCTCGATCGGCAGCGCGTTGAGGACGTGCTCCAGCAGGTTGCCGCCCGGGGCCAGCTCGCCCTCGGTGTGGACCGGGATCTCGACGGTGACCTTCTCGCCGCGCTTGACCAGCAGCAGGTCGACGTGCTCGATGGTGCGCTTGATGGCCTCGCGCTGGACGGCCTTCGGCAGCACGTACTCGTCCTTGCCCTCGATCGGCACGACCAGCAGGGCGTTCGGGGTCTTGAGGGCCATCATCAGGTCGTGGCTGGGCAGGTTCAGGTGAACCGGCGCGTGACCGTGGCCGTAGACGACACCGGGGACGAAGCCGGCGCGGCGGGCGCGACGGGCGGCACCCTTGCCGAACTCGTTGCGGGACTCGGCGGCAAGGCGGATCTCGGACACGACTGCACTCCTCGTGAAAAGCTGGCGCGGGGGTGCAGGCAACGCGAAAAAACCGCCGGGACCACACCCTCATAACGGGGGTCACTCGGCGGCGCAACGACTCTGCCGGAAGCCCGGATTACCGGAGCCGGCAGCGCGTCGATCACGGATCGGGCACCCGCGAAGCGGGCGCACGGCATCCCTCGCCGAGCAGTTTCACGAGTCTAACCGCTACCGCGGCCTCTCGCGAAATCGGCGGCGGCCCCCCCCCCCCCCGGGCCCCGGGGGC
>NZ_JAXCLC010000073.1:0-47356 GCF_034043715.1 Kitasatospora purpeofusca
CCCGGGCCGGGCGGGGGCCCCCCCCCCCGGGGGGGGGGGCCCCCCCCACCGCCGTGGTTCGGGCGATCAGTAGCGGTACTGGTCCGCCTTGTACGGGCCCTCGACCGGGACGCCGATGTAGTCGGCCTGGTCCTTGGAGAGGACGGTGAGCTTCACACCCAGCGCGTCCAGGTGCAGGCGGGCGACCTTCTCGTCCAGGTGCTTCGGCAGCACGTAGACGCCGATCGGGTACTGCTCGGTCTTCGTGAACAGCTCGATCTGGGCGATCGTCTGGTTCGCGAAGGAGTTAGACATCACGAACGACGGGTGGCCGGTCGCGTTGCCCAGGTTCAGCAGGCGGCCCTCGGAGAGGACGATGATGGTCTTGCCATCGGCCTTGCGCCACTCGTGGACCTGCGGCTTGACCTCGGTCTTGACGACGCCCGGCAGCTGGGCGAGGCCGGCCATGTCGATCTCGTTGTCGAAGTGGCCGATGTTGCCGACGATGGCCTGGTGCTTCATCCGGGCCATGTGGGAGGCCATGATGATGTCCTTGTTGCCGGTCGTGGTGATGAAGATGTCGGCGGTCTCGACCACATCGTCCAGCGTGGCGACCTGGTAGCCGTCCATCGCCGCCTGCAGCGCGCAGATCGGGTCGATCTCGGTGACGATGACCCGGGCGCCCTGGCCGCGCAGCGACTCGGCGCAGCCCTTGCCCACGTCGCCGTAGCCCGCGACGACGGCGACCTTGCCGCCGATCAGGACATCGGTGGCGCGGTTGATGCCGTCGATCAGCGAGTGGCGGCAGCCGTACTTGTTGTCGAACTTCGACTTGGTGACCGAGTCGTTGACGTTGATCGCCGGGAACAGCAGCTTGCCGTCACGGTGCATCTCGTACAGGCGGTGGACACCGGTGGTGGTCTCCTCGGTGACGCCCTTGATGGTGGCGGCGACCTCGGTCCACTTGTTCGGGGTGTCCTTGAGGGTGCGGTTGAGCAGCTCCAGGATGATCCGGAACTCGTCGTTGTCCGCGGTGGACGGGTCCGGCGCGGCGCCGGCCTTCTCGAACTCGACGCCCTTGTGGATCAGCAGGGTGGCGTCGCCGCCGTCGTCCAGGATCATGTTCGGGGTCTGGCCGTTCGGCCAGGTCAGCGCCTTCTCGGTGCACCACCAGTACTCGTCCAGGGTCTCGCCCTTCCAGGCGAAGACCGGAACGCCCTGCGGGTTCTCCGGGGTGCCGTTCGGGCCGACGGCGATGGCCGCGGCGGCGTGGTCCTGGGTGGAGAAGATGTTGCAGGAGCACCAGCGGACCTCGGCACCGAGGGCGGTGAGGGTCTCGATGAGGACGGCGGTCTGCACGGTCATGTGCAGCGAGCCGGTGATCCGGGCGCCGGCCAGCGGCTGCGACGCGGCGTACTCGGCGCGGATCGTCATCAGGCCGGGCATCTCGTGCTCGGCGAGCTGGATCTCCTTGCGGCCGAACGGGGCCAGGGAAAGGTCGGCGACCTTGAAGTCACCGGTGGTGTCGGTCGACATGCGTCTGCTCCTCGCTGAGGGGTCGGGCGGGGCCAAGGTCCTGGGGTGCGTCACAACACGGCGGGCCGCAACGGTGTGCGGCGACGCCAGGGCGTCCGGCCCGCGGCCGGGTCCGGCGCGGTACGGCTGTCCTGTTGCTCGGCACAATCCGTCGGAGGACCTCTCTCCCTCGACCGGCGCGCCCCCGTGGGGGCGGGTCACCGATCGACCGCCATCAGCAGCGACGTTCTGGCTCTGGGGACGAATCTACACCGACGGCCCCGCGCGACGGCCCGGTACGGCCGTTTTTCGGCCTCCGGGCCGGGGCCCGCGCGGGCTCAGCGCGCCCCGCCGGGAACGGGTCCGCCGGGCGTCGCGTACGGGTCGTCGCCCGCCGCCGCCTTCTCCGCGCTGTAGATGTCCGGCTCCAGGTAGATGACCCGGGCGATCGGCACCGCCCGCCGGATCCGGACCTCGGCGGCGTCGATCGCCGCGGCGACCTCGGAGGCCGTCGAGTCGGCCGGGACGGCGATCTTGGCGGCGACCAGCAGTTCCTCCGGGCCGAGGTGCAGGGTCCGCATGTGGATCACCCGGTCCACGGAGTCGTGGTCGACCAGCGCGTCCCGGATCCGGGCCACCACCTCGGGATGGGCCGACTCGCCGAGCAGCAGCGACCTGGTCTCGACCGCCAGCACGAGGGCGATGACGATCAGCAGTACGCCGATGGACAGCGTGCCGATGCCGTCCCAGACCCCGTCCCCGGTGATCGCGGTCAACCCGACGCCGAACAGCGCCAGCACCAGGCCGATCAGCGCGCCGGTGTCCTCCAGCAGCACGACCGGCAGCTCGGGCGCCTTGGCCCGGCGGATGTACGCCGGCCAGCCGTGCGTCCCCTTGTCCTTGACGGCCTCGCGGAACGCGGTGAGGAAGGACCAGCTCTCCAGCGCGATGGCGAGGACCAGCACGCCCACCGGCCAGTACCAGTTGTCCAGCTCGTGCGGGTGGGCGATCTTCTCGTAGCCCTCGTAGACGGCGAACATGCCGCCGACGCTGAACAGCACGATCGACACCAGGAACGCGTAGATGTACCGCTCCCGCCCGTAGCCGAACGGATGCTGGGGGGTGGCCTCGCGCTGCGCCCGCTTGCCGCCGACCAGCAGCAGCACCTGGTTGCCGGAGTCGGCCAGCGAGTGGACGCCCTCGGCGAGCATCGAGGAGGAGCCGGAGAAGGCGAACGCGACGAACTTGCTCACCGCGATGCCCAGATTCGCGGCCAGCGCCGCGACCAGCGCCTTGGTACCGCCTTCGGTGCTCATTGCTCGGGGGGTCCCTCCGTCGGGGGCCGTCCGCGCGGCCCGTGACCGGTCGTCCGGTGGCCCGGTCGTCGTCGAGCGCATACGGTACCCGGCCGACCCGCCGCGGGCTCAGGACGCCGCCTGCTCAGGACTGCGCGGCGAGCCCCAGGTAGACGGCGGCGAAGTCGGTGAGCGCGATCAGCTCGACCAGCGCGTGCAGCGGCTCCGGGCGGCGGCTGGCGTACTCGGTCAGCCGGACGTCGTGGGCGGCCGCGAGCCGGTGCGCCCGGGTGGTGCCGAAGCTGCGCGGACGCGCGTCGTCGGCCGGGACCTCGGCCGGCCCGCCGTCCTGTTCTCCCGACGCCTCCCCGGCGCCCGGCCCGGCCTGCCCGGGAGCGGCGGGCGCCTCCTCGGCGGCCTGCCTCAGCAGCAGGACCTGGAGGTGCAGCGGGTCCGGCTCCTCGACCCGGTCGCGGAAGAAGTCGTCGGGGTCGGCGCCCGCGCCGAGCTGGCCGGTGAACATGCCGCGGTGCGCGGTCAGCACCTGCGGCAGCACACCCGCCAGGGCCGGGCGGCCGGCCCGCTCGGCGAGCTGGGCGGCGAACCGTCCGGCCGCGACGCCGGCGACCTGGCCCTCCGCCCAGAGCAGCGGGACGGTCCCGGCCAGCCGGGCGGCCAGGCTCTTCGCCGGGTTGGTGTACGCGGCGGCGTCCGGCCGGCAGCGGACGGCGGTGGCGTCCAGCAGGTCGGCGGTCTCCGCGAGCGCGTCGTACGGCAGCGGGGAGACGCCCAGCTTCTGGGTGAGCGCGAGCAGCGGGGCGAGGTGGGCCCAGAGCGCGGCCGGGTCCTCGGCGGGCAGGTCGGGCTCGGCGCTTCGGCCGCGTCCGCCGCCGCCGTCGTCCTCGGCGGGCGCGTCGGAGGTGTCGGCGGACGGCACGAACGGCAGTGGCAGCGCCCGGACCTGCAACGCGGCCTCGGCGAGCGGACTGCCCTCGGGGGCGGTGACCACGATCGCGCAGCCGCGCGCGTAGGCCTGCTCGGCGAGGGCGACCAGGCCGCGTTCGTCGCCGGCGGCGGAGCTGATCACCAGCAGGTCGAGCGGGCCGGCCCAGCCGGGGAGCTGCCAGGCCAGGCCGGCCGTGAAGGCGGCCGGGGCGGTGGCGCGGTCGGGGCGCGGGACGGGCGCGGCGTCGGTGGGCGGCAGCGGGGCGACCAGGCTCGCGGTGCCGGCCAGCGCGGCGAGCACCTCGCCGGCGGTCAGCGCGCTGCCGTGCCCGGCGACCAGGACGGCACGCGGCCGGCCGTCGGGCCGCAGCCGGTCCAGGCCGGCCGCCTCGGCGAGCCGGAGCGCGGTGCGGACCCGGGCGCCGGAGCCGGCCAGGGCGAGCAGGGCGCGGTCGTGGTCGGCGCGCCGGAGGGCGGCCGGGTCGTCGAGCAGGGTGTCGTCGAGCATGCGGCGGGCCTCCGGCTGCTGGCTGGGCGCTGAGGGCGGCGGACGAGCGGGGCGGCCGGCCCCGGTCGGGGACCGGGGAGGCCGAGCCCCAGGATCAGGCCGGGCGGCGGGCTTCGTCCACCAGCAGGACCGGAATGCCGTCACGCACCGGGTACGCCAGGCCGCAGGTCTCGCCGGCGCAGAGCAGCTCGGGCTGCTCCTCGGTGCCGCCCTCGGTGAGCGCGGACCGGCACTGCGGGCAGACCAGGATCTCCAGCAGGAAGGATTCGAGCTTCATGGGTTCGGTCTCCGGTCTCGGTACGGGTTCTCGGCCGTCGACACAGTGGTGCCCCGGCCGAGAGGAAACCCTACCGGCCGGGGTACCGGGGCCGTACGTCAGGCGCGGACGACCGCGAGCACGCCGTCGCGCAGTTCGGCCATCCTGGCCGGGTCCTCGGCCTCGACGTTGAGGCGCAGCAGCGGCTCGGTGTTGGAGGCGCGCAGGTTGAACCACCAGTCCGGGCCGGCCACGGTGAGGCCGTCCAGCTCGTCGACCTCGGTGCCCTCGACCGCGTAGGCGGCGCGGACGGCGGCGGTCCGGGCGGCCTGGTCGGCGACGGTGCTGTTGATCTCGCCCGAGGCGGCGTAGCGGTCGTACTCGGCGGTGAGCGCGGAGAGGGTGCCCGGCTGCCCGCCGAGGGCGGCCAGCACGTGCAGCGCGGCGAGCATGCCGGTGTCGGCGCGCCAGAAGTCGCGGAAGTAGTAGTGGGCGGAGTGCTCGCCACCGAAGACGGCGTCGGTGACGGCCATCTCCTGCTTGATGAAGGAGTGGCCGACGCGGGTGCGGACGGGCTTGCCGCCGAGCTCGCGGACCACCTCGGGGACGGTCCAGGAGGTGATCAGGTTGTGGATGATCGTCGGCTCGGCCTCGCCGGCGGCCCGGGCGCGGGCGATCTCGCGGGCGGCGACCAGTGCGGTGATGGCCGAGGGGGAGACCGGTTCGCCGCGCTCGTCGACGACGAAGCAGCGGTCGGCGTCGCCGTCGAAGGCGAGGCCGAGGTCGGCGCCGACCTCGCGGACCCTGGCCTGGAGGTCGACCAGGTTCTTCGGGTCGAGCGGGTTGGCCTCGTGGTTGGGGAAGGTGCCGTCCAGCTCGAAGTACATCGGGACGAGGTCGATCGGCAGGCCGTCGAACACGGTCGGCACGGTGTGGCCGCCCATGCCGTTGCCGGCGTCGACCGCGACCTTGAGCGGACGGATCGCGGTGAGGTCGACCAGGCCGAGCAGGTGGTCGGCGTAGCCGCGCAGGGTGTCCTGCTCGCTGAGGGTGCCGGCCGGCACGTCGCGGGCGGGGACGGTGACGGTGTCGTCGGCGGCGGTCCAGGACTCGACCAGCTCGCGGATCTCGGAGAGCCCGGTGTCCTGGCCGACCGGGGCGGCGCCGGCCCGGCAGAGCTTGATGCCGTTGTACTCGGCCGGGTTGTGGCTGGCGGTGAACATCGCGCCGGGCAGGTCGAGCGAACCGCTGGCGTAGTACAGCTGGTCGGTGGAGCAGAGGCCGATCAGCACCACGTCGGCGCCGTAGCCGGCCGCGCCCTCGGCGAAGGCCTGGCTGAGCGACGGGGAGGAGGGGCGCATGTCGTGGCCGACCACGATCGCGGACGCGCCGGTGACCTGCACGAACGCGGCGCCGAAGGCCCGGGAGAGGTTCTCGTCCCACTGGTCCGGGACGACGCCCCGTACGTCGTACGCCTTCACGAGCTGCTTGAGGTCGCGCACTGCGGCTCCACCCTGGTTCTGTGTCTGATCGGCGAACGCGCCGGCACCCTGGCCGGCGGACCGGTCGCCCCTGGTCACGGTAGGTCCGGGCGCGGCTGCGGCCGGTACCCGGTAGGGGGGCAGCGTACCCGGGCGGGCGGAACGGTCCGTGCCGGGGCGGGGGCGGTCCGCGGCTCAGTTGTCGGGCGAGCGGAGCACCCGGAGGTGGCCGCGGCGGCCCGCCTCGGTGGACTCGCCCTCGGGGGACCGGCCCTGACGCGGGGTCTGCGGGCGCGCGGCCTCGCGGACGGCGTTGGCGAGGGCCTCCAGGTCGTCACTGCTGCGGCGCAGCGGACCGGCCTCGGCGGCGAGCCTGACCACGTCCCAGCCGCGCGGGGCGGTGAGGCGCTCGGCGTGTCCGGCGCACAGGTCGTAGCAGTGCGGCTCGGCGTAGGTCGCGAGCGGGCCGAGGACGGCGGTGGAGTCCGCGTAGACGTACGTCAGCGTCGCGACGGCCGGACGGCCGCACGCGGTCCGCGAACAACGACGTACAGAGCTCACGAGGGTGGACGGTACCGCACTCCTTGCCGGGGAGCGAAGACCGCCTGTCCGGAAGGTGTTCCGTGTCGCTGTCCGCGCGCCGCCCGGGCGCTCCGCTCGCCCCGGGCGAACAGGTGCGGGGGTGGTCCACTTCCGGGCGTCCAAGGACTACTCTCGGCAGTGATATGGACAGCTCCGCACCGCAGTCATCGACGGGTCCCTCACGCCGCCCCCGGCACCGTGACCGGCACGGCAGGGGTCTCCGCGGCCCGCTGGCGCCGCCGCAGGTACCGATCTCGCTCACCCGCTCCGAGTTGTTCGACGACTATGTGCGCGAGTCGGTGGAGCGTCTCGAGCGGCGCTGGCCGCAGTTGATCGAGGTGGAGTTCGCCGTCCAGGAGGTGCCGCTGCACGAACCGGACGGCGCCGGCTCCGACGGCGGGGTGCCGCTGGGCCGGGTGTCGCCGGGTCAGCAGGGGCGCAAGAGCCAGATCGTGGTGTACCGCAGACCGGTGGAGATCAGGGCGAAGTCGCGCGAGGACCGCGCGGCGCTGGTGCACGAGATCCTGATCGAGCAGGTGGCGGAGCTGCTGGGGCTCTCCCCCGACGCGATCGATCCGCGGTACGACGAGGACTGAGACAGCACGGCGCTGTCGGCGCACCGCTCGGCACACCGCTCAGCGCAGGACCACGCCCGGGTCCTGGGATGCCTGCGGGACCTTGACGGTGGAGCGGTCGTCGCGCAGGGCCTGGACGGTGAACATCGGTACGTCCTTGCTGGGGAGCGCGAGCATCCGCGCGGCGACGACCGGGCCGCCGGAGACGGTCTCCACGGTCAGCGCGAAGCTGCCGTTCAGCCCGCCGGGCTCGGGCGCCGGGAGGGCGACGGTGCCGCCGGCCGGGAGCTGGACCTCCTTGGTGGCGGGGGTGCCGCCGCCGGTGCCGGCCGAGGCGGTGACCCGCACGGTGGCGGCCTCGCCGGTGGAGGTCAGGAAGAGCGTGGACGGCCCGCCGCCCCGGTTGTCGGCCACCGTGGCACGGGCCCCGACCGGCGCGGTGCCCGCCAGCCAGGCGGCGTCGGACTTGCCGTTCGCCCCGGCGCGGTCGACCCGCAGGCCGGCCACCACGGGGGTGGGGTGCTTGTCGTCGCTGGGCGACACCCGCAGGCCGGCGACCTCGTCCCGGGTCACCTTGCCGAGGTCCACCGAGGCCACCATGCCGGCCTTGACGTGGATGGACTCGTTCCCGGCTGGGACGAACCAGCCGTTCTTGCCGGAGAGCTCGATCCTGAGGTCCGCGTCGTCCTCCGGCGGGGCCCACACCACCAGGTGGGCGGCCGAGGTGTCGGCGGGCAGGCCGGGCATCACCTGGACCGGAGCGGGGTCGGCGGAGGCGGGCACCCAGTCGGCGCCCTTGCTGCCGTCGGCGGCGTGCAGGGCGGCGCCGATCCGGCCGGAGCGGGCGACCACGTGCACGGCGAGGTCGGCGACCTGGCCCTTGCTGATGGTGGGCAGCAGGACCGACTGGGAGCTGCCGGGGGCGACGGTGATGCTGTTGGCGGCGTCGTTCTCGATCAGGCCCTTGTCGCCGTAGAGCTTGATGTCGACCACGGCGGCCGTGGGCTCGGCGTTGACCAGGCTGACGTAGTCGGTGCGGCCCTCGGCGGTGGAGGCGCCCGCGAACCAGAAGCCGGTGCCGGACGGCGTGCAGGTGATTCCGGACAGGCCGAGGCCGCGCTGCTCGGTGACGGTGGTGGTCTGGGTGACGGTGAAGCCGGGGGCGAGCGCGCCGGTGGCGACGGCCCCGGTGCCGGGCGCCAGGTCGCCGTTGGCGGCGGGGGCGGACACCGGGGTGCCCGGCTTGGCCAGGATGAGCCGGGCGTCGGCGGGCGCGGCGTCCTTGTCGGCGGCGGCCGGGGCGGCCGGGGTGGGCGCGCCGGTGGCGGCCTGGGTCGCGGGGGCGGCCGGCGCCGCGGGGGCCGACGGCGCCGCTCCCGGGGCTGCGGCCGGCGCGGCCTCGTCGGAGATCCAGCCGGTGCCGTCGCCGGTGCCCGTGCCCGTGCCCGTGCCCGGCGGGGTGTACGCGGTGAGCGTGGTGGAGCCGGTGAGGCCCTGGAGCGGCTGCGGGCAGACCACGGCGGTCCGCTCGACCTGCGCCGAGGTGGCGGTGGCCCGGTCGGTGGCCGCCGGGGTGGCGGGCTTGCGGAGTTCGGCGATGCCGAACACCGCCGCCAGCACCACGGCGGCGGCCAGCAGCGACCGGGTGGTGCGGGCGGCGCCGGAGCCCCGGGGGGCCGCCGGGGCCGCTCCGGCCGGGGCGCCGTCGAAGGTGCCGGTCGTCCCCCCGGCCCCGCGGGCGGTGTCCGGGGCGCCGGACTTCTTCCTGAAGGCGGGCTTCTTCATCGCGGGTCAGCTCCCCGATCCGTGGTGGTGCGGGTACCGGCCCGGGCCGTGCGGGCTGTTCGGGTCGTGCGGGTGGTTCGGGTGGTTCGGGTCGTGCGGGTGGTTCGGGTCGTGCGGGTCCGGCTGTTCGTAGTAGGGCTCGCCCTGCTGCTGCCCCGGCACCCAGGGCTGCTGCTCGGGCTGCTGCTGGTACGGCTCGTAGCCGTACTGCTGCTGCTCGCCCTGGTAGGGCTGGTAGCCCTGCTGCTGGTAGCCGTCCTGGCCGCCGTACCCCTGGCCGCCGTACGGCGTGCCGGCCGGCTGCTGCGCGTACGGGTCGTAGCTGTACGGGTCGGCCTGCTGGTACGTCTGGTACGGGTCTGCGTACGGTTCGGCCTCCTGCGCGGCGGCGGCCGCCAGGACCGCTCCGGCCGACGGATCGGCCGACGGCGGACCGGTCACCGGGCCGGGCCTGGCCTGGTACACCCCGGCGTCCGGGTCGGCGGGCTCCGGGCCCTCGTTCTCGGCGCCCTCGCCCCGCTCGGCCATCCGGCGGGCCCGGCGGCTGCCGGGGACCGGGGCCTGCGCCTGGGCGGCGGCGGCCAGCTCGGCGGCGGCGACCACGTCCTCGGGCAGGTCGTCGTCCTTGTGGCTGCGCCGGCCGGGCAGGGCCAGCACCAGCACGGTCAGGCCGAGCAGCAGCTGGGCCCAGATCCAGCCGGTGTGCAGCAGGCTGCCCTCGCGGGTGAGGACCAGCTTGCCGCCGGTGGCGGGG
Organism: Kitasatospora purpeofusca; assembly: GCF_034043715.1. Taxonomy (GTDB): domain Bacteria; phylum Actinomycetota; class Actinomycetes; order Streptomycetales; family Streptomycetaceae; genus Kitasatospora; species Kitasatospora purpeofusca_A. The sequence continues at coordinate 9,676 of NZ_JAXCLC010000073.1, forward strand.
AGCTTGAAGCCCTGCGCCCAGCCGTCGACGGTGACCCGCTCCAGGGCGGTGCCGTCCAGGGTGGCCGTCCACTCGGGGGCGGCGGACTCGGCGAGCCGCAGCACCCGGCCCTCGGGGCCGGCCGGCAGGGTGGTGTTGATGTCGCGCGGCCCGGACGGGACCACCACCGGGACGGCGCCCGGCGCGGTGATCAGGGCCCGGGTCGCCGGGGTGCCGTCGACCTGCCAGAGCGCGGCGGCACCGTCCTGGTTGGCCTTGACCAGGCCGGGCGTGGTGTCCAGAACGTCCTTGAAGGCGCCGATCAGCGGCTGGTCGACCAGCACGTAGGCGATGCCGTAGCGGGAGAGCGCGCCCGCCTGGTCGGCGCCGGAGCCGGCCAGCAGGCTGCCGACGGTCCGGTCCAGGCCGGCCGTGGTGCCGGTCTCCGGATCGACGGTGGACTCGGCCTGGCCGAGCGTCAGACCGGAGCCGCGCGTCACGGTGTACGCGACCGATCCGCCCTTCGGGTCGCCGGTGAGGACCAGGGTGCGGGAGCGGTCGGTGGTACTGGCCTGCTCGGCGATGAACGCGGGCACCTGGGCGCCGCGGCCCCGGTGCAGCGGACCGTCGGCGCCGGTGACGGCCCACCAGAGGCCGGTGCCCAGCGGGGCGAGCAGGGCGGCGGCCACCACCAGCGCGGCGACCGGCTGGCGCCAGCCGAAGGCGATGCCGGCGACCCGGGCGTTGGCGCCGTCGGCGCCGATCGCGGCGGCGGCCAGCAGGGCGACACCGGCCAGCAGGGTGGCCGGGCCGGACCACGCGGGCACGGCCGGACCGCCGGAGGCGGGGGTCACCGAGGTGCCGGCCACCGCGACCGCGAAGACCAGTCCGGCCCCGGCGGCGCCCCAGGCGGCCAGCACCGCGCGGCGGCGGTCGGCGCGCAACAGGGCGGCGAGCGCGGCCAGCACCACGCCGGCGGAGAGCCAGACCGGCGGCACCCCGGCGCCGCCGGGGTTGACCATCAGCAGCCCGGTCGAGGTCGGCCCGGAGCCGTGCAGGCCGGGCAGGCCGGCCTCCAGCAGCAGCCGCTGCGGGTCCGAGAGCACCTGCAATGACCAGGGGGCGAGCACCCCGACCGGCACCGCGAGGACCAGCAGGACACGCAGGCCGAGCAGCCGCAGCGCGGTGACGCCGGAGCCGAAGGCCCCGCCGCGGACCACGGCGGTGACCAGCATGGCCAGGCAGAGCGGCACGGCCAGCGCCCACACCAGCGGGACGAAGGCGGTGGCCAGGGTGAGCAGCAGGACCGTCATCCAGGCGGAGCGCCAGCCGGGGCGGGCGCCCTTGGCGGCGCTCTCCGCGCGGATGCCGAGTCCGGCGGTGACGGCGGCGGCGCGGGCCAGCGGCGGCAGCAGCACGGCCAGGACGGCGGTGCCGATCCGGCCCTGGGCGAGCGCGCCGGTGGCGGCGGGCAGCAGCGCGTAGGTGGCGCTGGCCCAGGCGCGGACCAGCTTGGAGTCGATCAGCGGCCGGGAGACCAGGTAGGCGCTCACGGCGGCGAGCGGGACGGCGAGCACGACCAGCAGGGTGACCGCGAGGTCGGCGTGGTCGAACAGCAGCCAGGAGAGGATCGACAGCACCGCGAGGTAGGGCGGCGCGGCGGCGGTGGAGCCGGTGCCGACGGGGTGCCAGGCGTCGGCGTACATCGACCAGAGCCCGGCCGCGCCGTCGGTGGCGGGCAGCAGGGCGCCGCCGAACAGGGCCCCACCGCCGAACAGGTCGCGGCAGGCGACCAGCGCGAACACCAGCAGGGCGGCGAACAGCACCGGCGCCGGGCGCCGGACGAGCTTCTTGATCAGCGCGAACTGCTCGACGACCAGGTCCTCGGAGTCCTCGTCGCCCGGTCCGGCCTCGACCGAGCCGTGCCGGCCGCCGGCGTCGTCACCGCCCCCGATGCCGAGCGAGCCGACGACGCCCTCGACGGCGAGCCGGGCGGTGGCGCCGGGTGCGGGGAAGAGCGTGCGGTCGTCCAGCGCGTCGGCGGAGCGGGTGCGGCGGCGGCGTTTGCGGGCCACCAGCAGCCGGGGCAGCCGGACGAGTTCGTGGCCGAGGCCGGCCAACTCGTCGAAGGCCTGCTTGGGGTCCTTGCCGAGCAGGTTGGCGACCACCCGCAGCAGGGTGCCGAGCACCAGCCGGAGCAGGACGTAGGGGAGGAGCGCGCCCTTGGAGTTGGCGAGCAGGGTGAAGGCGGCGCCGGCCTTGTCCACCCGGTGCGGGTGGGCGGGGCCGCAGTCGATGGCGCGGCGCTCACGGCTGGCGGCCTCGGCGTGCCGGAGCACGGCGTCCGGGGCGACGACGACGCGGTGGCCGGCGGCGTTGACCCGCCAGCAGAAGTCGGTGTCGTCGCGCATCAGCGGCAGCGCCCGGTCGAAACCGCCGAGCTCCTCGAAGACGTCGCGGCGCACCAGCATGCCGGCGGTGGAGACGGCGAGCACCGGGCGGACCTGGTCGTGCTGGCCCTGGTCCTGCTCGCGCCGGTCGAGCCCGGTCCAGCGGCGGCCGGAGCGGGCGATGCTGACGCCGACCTCCAGCAGCTGCCGGCGGTCGTACCAGCTGCGCAGCTTGGGGCCGACGACGGCGGCGCTGGGGGTGGAGTCGGCGACCTGGAGCAGTCGGCGCAGCGCGTCGGTCTGGGGCTCGCAGTCGTCGTGCAGCAGCCAGAGCCATTCGACCGGCGTGGTCTCCCGGGGGCCGCCCCGGCCGAGGTCGTCCTCCTCCCCGAGCGGGTCGCCGAAGTCGTCCCAGCCGCCGGTGACCGGGTCGTAGCCGGAGGGGTCGAGCCGGTAGGGCAGGTCCTCGGCGCGCAACGGCGCGCTGTTGGAGACCGCCTCGGCCACGGCGGTGCCGAAGCCGGCCCGGCGGCCGAGCACGGTCGGACCGCTGTCGGGGAGCCAGTCGGCGAGGGTCTCGGCGAGCAGGCGCCGGGAGTCGTCGGTGGAGCCGGTGTCGACCGCGAGGACACGCTGGACCTGGCGGTCCTGGCCGAGCAGGCCGGCGAGGGCCTGCGGCAGCCAGCGGGCTCCGTCGTGGGAGACGATCACGGCGGTGACCAGATGGCGCGGGTAGGCGGGCGGCCTGCTGGCGGAGGAGCCGCTCTGGTGGCTGTAGACGGTCATCGAGTGCGCGGGCCCCAGTTCTCGGTGGACACAGCCGGTGAACGGCAACCGGATGGCGCACCACACTAACGGCTCCGGGTGTCGGCTCGGTCCACGGTGTCCGCCCGGGAACGCGAAAGCGCCTCACCACAGGGGTGAGGCGCTCGGTCGCGGGCTGTTCGCGCGGACTGTTCGCGCGGGCCGGCCGGTCGGGGTGCCGCGGCCGGCGGATCCGGGGAAGCCCGCGGATCCGGAGGGTCCGGGGGATGCGGCCACCCCGGTCAGACGGCGCTCTTCTTGAGCCGACGGCGCTCGCGCTCGGAGAGGCCGCCCCAGATGCCGAAGCGCTCGTCGTTGGCCAGGGCGTACTCCAGGCACTCGGAGCGGACCTCGCACGCGAGGCAGACCTTCTTGGCCTCGCGGGTGGAGCCGCCCTTCTCCGGGAAGAAGGACTCGGGGTCGGTCTGGGCGCAGAGTGCGCGCTCCTGCCAGCCGAGTTCTTCCTCCTCCTCGATGCCGTCACCGATCAACAGCTCAAAGAGCTCGCTCATGTGGCGCGCCTCCTCTGCCCCTATTGGCGTCCCCGTGGTTGCCGTTGCCTCGTGCGGCCGACGACACGAGTGAAATTACAGTTGCGTCACTCTGGCCCAGTCAAGCCGAGCTCTGGTATTGGGGTCGGGATTCACTCCCTGGCACCAAGCCGTTACGAATAGTGTACATAACCGGACACATCAGACCTTTAGCCCGATTGCGCGCGAAGGTCGACGAACCATTCGCGACCGGGGGCCGGGTGACATGCAGTCACCGCCACAGGCCGGTCATCGCCCTGCCTTCCCGGCGATCTTCCCATCGAAACATAGAGGGTGATTTATCACTCCATCGGGCAGTTCATGGCCGATCTCACCCGAATGTCCGCTCTCTCCGAGTTGACACCGCCCCTGCGGATGCGTTGTCCTTTTCCCTATGTCAGAGTTCCTCGGCCCCCGGAGCGGTTCCACGCTCCGCCCTGCCGTGAACTCCTGTTGTCGCCTCTGTTCCTGCCGCTGTATCTAGGCGCCCGCCGTCCCGCCGCGCGCCGCCCAGGAAGCACAGAGGCCGCCCGCGATTCCCGTCCCAGGACATCCCGGACCCGGCTGACTCCCCTGACGAACCAGCCCTCCGAGGACGACTCCCGTGCGAATGATCCGCATCCGCAAGCGGAACCGCGACCGCAGCAAGCTCGCTCTCCACGGCCTCCGCGCCGCCACCACCCGACCCGTCGCGCCCTCCCCCGCCGCCCGGCCCGGCGGCCACCCGTGGGCCGACGGCCTCAGCGACGTCTCCATCGCCGGCGATCCGCTGGCCTTCCCGCACCTCGCCCGCACCGACCTGCCCGCCCACCCCACCACCGTCGCCGAGTACGCCCGGCTGGTCCGCGAGATCGCCGCCGACCGGGACCGCTGGGAGCCGCTGGTCCGCTACGACGCGCTCACCCGCTGGTACGCCCGGCTGGAGACCGGCCCCGGCTACGAGGTCTGGCTGCTCAGCTGGCTGCCCGGCCAGAGCAGCGGCTTCCACGACCACGGCGCCTCCTCCGGTGTGATGAGCGTGGTCCGCGGCGAGCTCGTCGAGCGCTCCCTCACCCTCCCCCAGCCCTCGGCCGGGGGGACCCCCAGCGGCTCGGGCTTCCGCGACCTGCGCCCCGGCGGGCAGCGGGTCTTCTCCCCCGGGTACCTGCACGAGGTGGTCAACGCCTCGCTGGAGCCCGCCGTCTCGATCCACCTCTACACCCCCGGCCTGACCGAGATGAACCAGTACGGCGCCGCCGCCGTCCCCGAGCAGCACCCGCAGACGTCCGCCGAGGCCCACTGAGGCTCCGGGCGCGGTTGTCGAGGGTCGGGCTGACGACCCGTCGGCGCGTGGCAGGATGGGCGCATGCGCATCGTGGCACTGGCAGGCGGGATCGGCGGAGCGCGTTTCCTGCGCGGACTCCGGGAGGCCATCGGACCCGAGGACGAGATCACCGTCATCGGCAACACCGGTGACGACATCCACCTCTTCGGGCTCAAGGTCTGCCCCGACCTCGACACCGTCATGTACACCCTCGGCGGCGGCATCAACGAGGAGCAGGGCTGGGGCCGGACCGAGGAGACCTGGTCCATCAAGGCCGAGATGAAGGAGTACGGCGTCGGCCCCGAGTGGTTCGGGCTCGGCGACCGGGACTTCGCCACCCACCTCGTACGCAGCCAGATGCTCACCGCCGGCTACACCCTCAGCCAGGTCACCGAGGCGCTGTGCGTGCGCTGGCAGCCCGGGGTGCGGCTGCTGCCGATGAGCGACGACCGGGTCGAGACCCACGTCCGGATCACCGACGAGCAGGGCACCCGGGCGATCCACTTCCAGGAGTACTGGGTCAAGCTGCACGCCGCCGTCGACGCCGAGGCGATCGTGCCGGTCGGCGCGGACACCGCCAAGCCGGCGCCCGGCGTGCTGGAGGCCCTCGCCGAGGCCGACGTCATCCTCTTCCCGCCGTCCAACCCGGTCGTCTCGATCGGCACCATCCTCGCCGTGCCGGGCATCCGGGAGGCCGTCGCCGCCGCCTCCGCCCCGGTCGTCGGACTCTCGCCGATCATCGGCGGCGCGCCCGTGCGGGGCATGGCCGACAAGGTGCTCGCCGCCGTCGGGGTCGAGGCCACCGCCGAGGCCGTGGCGCTGAACTACGGCAGCAGGAGGGCGCCGCGAAGCGGCGCGAGCGAGGGTGGTGGTGGGCGACGGGAGGGCCTGGTGGACGGCTGGCTGGTGGACACCGTCGACGAGGCCGCCGTGGCCGCCGTCGAGGCGGGCGGGATCGCCTGCCGGGCGGTACCGCTGCTGATGACCGACGTGGCCGCCACCGCCGGGATGGCCCGCGCCGCGCTGGCGCTCGCCGAGCAGGTGCGCCGGTGAGCCTGCGGATCCTCCCGGTCCCCGGGCTGCCCGAGATCGACGCCGACAGCGACCTCGCCGAGCTGATCGCCAAGGCCGCCGACTACGAGGACGGCGACATCCTGCTGGTCACCTCCAAGGTGGTCAGCAAGGCCGAGGGCCGGCTGCTGCACGCCGCCGACCGGGAGGCCGCGATCGACGCCGAGACCGTCCGACTGGTCGCCCGGCGCGGCCCGATCCGGATCGTCGAGAACCGCAACGGCCTGGTCATGGCCGCCGCCGGGGTGGACGCCTCGAACACCGCGCCCGGCACCGTCCTGCTGCTGCCCGAGGACCCGGACGCCTCGGCCCGCGCGCTGCGCGCCCGGCTCCGGCAGCTCACCGGGCGCCGGCTCGCCGTCGTCGTCACCGACACCTTCGGTCGGCCCTGGCGCAACGGCCTCACCGATGTCGCCATCGGCGCCGCCGGCCTGGCCGTCCTGGACGACCACCGGGGGCGCTCCGACTCGCACGGCAACGAGCTGTTCCAGACCGTCACCGCCACCGCCGACGAGCTCGCCGGCGCCGCCGACCTGGTGAAGGGCAAGTCCACCGGCACCCCGGTCGCCGTGGTCCGCGGCCTCGGCCACCTGGTCACCGCCGAGGACGGCGAGGGCGTCCGGCCGCTGCTCAGGCCCGCCGCCGACGACATGTTCCGGCTCGGCACCTCCGAGGCGATCCGGCAGGCCGTCACCCAGCGGCGCACCATCCGCGCGTTCACCGCCGAACCGGTCGACCCGGGCGCCGTCCGGCGCGCGGTCGCCGCCGCGGCCACCGCGCCCGCGCCGCACCACACCACGCCGTGGCGGTTCGTCCTGCTGGAGACCCCCGAGGTGCGGACCCGGCTGCTGGACGCGATGCTCGCCGCCTGGCGCCGCGACCTCGCCGAGCTGGACGGCTGGGACGAGGCGAAGATCGCCCGCCGCACCGCCCGCGGCGACGTCCTGCGCGCGGCCCCCTACCTGGTCGTCCCGTGCCTGGTGATGGACGGCTCGCACGACTACCCGGACGCGCGCCGGGCCGCGGCCGAGCGCGAGATGTTCACCGTCGCCGTCGGCGCCGCCGTGCAGAACCTGCTGGTCACCCTGGCCGGCGAGGGCTACGGCTCGGCCTGGGTCTCCTCGACGATGTTCTGCCGCGACACGGTGCGCGAGGTCCTCGACCTCCCGGAGCACTGGGACCCGATGGGCGCCGTCGCCGTCGGCCGCCCCGCCGAACCGCCCCGCACCCGCCCGGACCGCACGGCGGACGCCTTCATCGAGGTGCGGTAGCCGGTTGGGGACGGCGTGGTCAGCCGAGGTCGTCCGGCAGGAGCCGGAACGCCTCGTGGTTGGTCAGCGGCCGGATCGCGCGGAAGTGCCGACGGTCGACGGTCAGCACGGCGTCGGTGCGGAACTCGGCGGCGAGCGCGACGTTGATCGCGTCGGTCAGGCCCATGTTGAGCGTCGGGTACCTGCGCATCACAGCCCTGGCCGCGCCAAGGTGCGCGCCCACTTCGGGCACCTCGTAGCGACCGATGGCGCACTTGTCGATCACGTCGTCGAGGATGCGCATGGCCCCGTCGACCCCAAGTGACTTGGTGGCCAGGTAATCCAGTTCAGCAAGGACCAGCGGAGAGACCACGAGGTGTCCGACCGTGCGCAGTGCCGCCCGACAGGCATCGTGCTCCTTTTCCGTCGGCGAGTAGCAGGAGAGCAGGGCCCCGGTGTCGCCCACAACAGCAACGGCGCTCACTCTCCGAACCCTTCCATCGCGCTGTCCAGATCGTCGAGAATCCGGCGGCCACCGCTGATGACCGGCATGTCGTCGATTTCGTCACCCATCGGGTCCGTCCGGAACGGGTAGTGGGGCTCAGCGAGGTCCGGCGGCAGGATGGTGGCCACGTGGCGGCCGTCCTTGGTGACGGTGACGGTCTCGCCGCGCTCGACGGCTCCTATCACCTTGGCCGTCTGCTGGTTCAGCTCCCGCATGGTTGCTTCCATGCGGCCAGCCTACGCTACGTACTACACGGTAGTACGCCGACGACCGCACAGTTCCCCCGAACGGGTGGTTTCAGCGGCGGCGGTGGTCGTTGGGGGCGAGGCGGGGGCCGAAGCGGGGGGCGTGGGTGCCGGTGGACAGGAGGATCCGGCACAGGCGGTGGCGGTGCGGGCGGTAGGGCTCCAGGAGGGCCAGCATCTGGGCGTCGTCGCTGCGGACCCGGCCGGCCAGCGCCCAGCCGACCGTGTTCGGCAGGTGGAAGTCGCCGACCGAGACGGCGTCCGCGTCCCCGTTGCTGCGCTGCAGGGTCTCGGCGGCCGTCCAGACGCCGACGCCCGGGACGGCGGTGAGGCGGGCGAAGGACTCCTCGTGCCCCATCGCGGAGGCCTCCTCCAGCCGGGGGGCCAGCCGGACGGCCCGCTGCACCGTCGCGGAGCGCTTCGGGTCGACGCCCGCCCGGTGCCACTCCCAGCTCGGCACCAGCGACCACTCACGGGCCGAGGGCGCCACCCAAAGACCCTCGGCCGGGCCCGGCGCCGGGGTGCCGAAGGCGCGCAGCAGGGTGTACCAGGCCCGGTACGCCTCGCCGGTGGTGACCTTCTGTTCCAGGATCGCCGGCACCAGGGACTCCAGGACCAGGCCGGTCCTGGTCAGCCGCGCCCCCGCCGCGCCGCGTTGCGCCTCGCGCAGCGGGCCGGCCGGCAGGACCAGGCCCGCCGGGTCGTCCTGGGCACCGAGCAGGCCGGGCAGCCCGTCGAGCAGCCACTGCGCGCCGGGGCCCCAGGCGGTCGCCTCGACCACGCCCTCGGACGGACGGGCCAGCACCCGCAGGGTGCCGATGCCGCCCGGGGTGCGGGAGGCCCGCCAGAGGGCGCCGTCGGCGGTCCTCCGGTAGGACGGGTCGGCCGGGCCCCGGCGCAGTGGCAGCAGGGTGCGGGCCACGTCCAGCGGGAAGCCGGGCCGCCAGCGGCGGACGGCTCCGGCGTCGGGGTTCCCGGCGTCCGGGCTCCCCGCGCCGGGGCTCCCGGGGCCGGGCACGTCCGCGGGTACGGCCCGGGGCACGCGCCCGCCCGTCGACGTCCCGCTCACCGCCGTGCACCTCCTGCGCCGTCCGCCGACCATGGGGATATGAACGATACGCGGGTGCCGGAGCTGTCCGCCGGTGACGAGAGCGCCGTGCGCTCCCTCTACCACCGGGTACTGGAGGGGTGGAACCTGCGGGACGGGGCGGCCTTCGCCGGGCCGTTCGCGGTGGACGGCGAGCTGATCGGCTTCGACGGGACCCGGCACGGCGGCCGGTCGGTGATGGCCGCCGAACTCGGACGGATCTTCACCGGCCGACCGACGCCCGAGTACGTCGCCAAGGTGCGGCGGGTGCGGGCGCTGGGATCCCGGGTGGCGCAGCTGGACGCGGTCGCCGGCCTGGTGCCGGACGACATGGAGGACCTCGATCCCGCGCTGAACGCGCTGCACACGGTGATCGCGGTCGACGCGGGCGCCGGCTGGCGGATCGCGCTGCTGCAGACCACCCCGGCCCGGTACGACCAGCGGCCGGACCTCGCGCGGGCGCTGACGGCCGAGCTGCGGGCGCTGATCGGACGCGGGCCGGGCCCGGAGTAGGTCCTGCCTCCGGGATCCCTGCCGGGGCGGGTCCGGGGGGTCAGCGGCCCTGGAGCCGCGCCGCCTCGGTGCGCAGCTCGGGGAGCTTCGGGTAGAGGGCGTCACCCGGGCACTCGGTGTTGAAGGCGTCCCGGTGTCCGGAGACGGCCTGGAAGACCACGCCGGTGCCCGCCGGGTAGAGGCTGCCGTTGGAGCCGGAGACCAGCCGGGTGCTTCCGGCCGCGTCCTGCTCGGTGAGGCCGAGCTTCCAGGCCGCGATCCGGGCGACCCCGCTCAGCAGGGGCGCCGGGGGGATGTCCGTGACGAAGGTGCCGATCGCCGCGACGCCCGCCGAGTCGGTGTTGAAGCCCAGCGTGTGCGCGCCGTGCACCGGCAGGTCGGTGCCGCCGGCCCGGCCCTCGTAGACGGTGCCGCAGCGGTCGACCAGGAAGTTGTAGCCGATGTCCCGCCAGCCGTTGCTCAGCACGTGGTACTGGTAGATCGCCCGGATCAGCCGGGGCGCGTCGGAGCACGCGTACTCGGTGGCGGTCGCGGTGTGGTGGACGAAGACCACCCGGACCGGCCCGGTGTACTCGAAGTCGGGCTCGCGGATCGACTCGTCCGCACCCCAGCCGGCCCGGGTGACGACCTCGGGACGCGGGGCCTGGTGGTGGCCGACCCGCCTGCCGCCGTCCGCCGGTTCGGCCGGGGTACTCCGCGCGCCGGCGGAGCGGACGCCCTCCCCCGGGTCGACCAGCTCCACCCGCAGCCCGGGCGGCGGTCCGGCCGGACCCGGCGTCACCTCGACGGCGACACCGTCGCTCGGGCCGGTCCACAACGGGGCGGTGGCGGAGCGCGGCGCACGGCCGGCGACGGCGGCTGCCCCGGTGTCCGGACCGTCCTCGCCGTCGGTCTCCAGCTCGTGCCAGCCGCTCCAGGCGCCGGTGGCCGCGTCCCGGGTGCGGACCTTGACGGTGCCCCCGGCGAGCGCCCCCGCCGGCCCGTCCCAGCCGACGCCGAGCAGGTCGAACCGCCGGGCGGTGCGCCCGGCCAGGAGCCGCCCCCCGGTCAGCGGGAGCGAGGTGACGGAGCCGCCGCCCGCCGAAGCCCGTACCCCCGGCCGGTCCGGCGGCGCCCCACCCCCGGCCCGGGCCTCGGCGGGGGACGGCGGGAGCGTCAGGACGGCCGCGCAGACGGCGAGCAGGACGGCGGGCGGGCGGCCTCGGAGGGCACGGGGAGAGATGCGCATATTCCGGATGTACACGGGATTCCGACCGGGGCGCCACGCCACCCCGCGACCCTTCCGCCACCCCTCCCGGAGGTCCACCCGAAGGCCGTAGGCTGGGGCGCACCATGACTTCGCCTTTCGCTGCCGATGCCCGTACCCCCGTCGAGCTGCTGCACGCTTACCTGCGAGGTGGCACTCCCTCGGTCGACCCCGCGGCCCCACTGGTCACCTTCTACGACGACGCCACCGGCGAACGCGTGGAGCTGTCCGCGAGGACCTTCGACAACTGGGTGGCCAAGACCGCCAACCTGCTCCAGGACGAACTCAACGCCGGTCCGGGCGACCGCGCCGCGCTGCTCCTCCCGGCCCACTGGCAGAGCGCCGTCTGGCTGCTCGCCTGCTGGTCGGTCGGGGTGGCGGCGGTCCCGGCCGGTGCTCCGGCCGACGCCGACCTGGTGGTCAGCGGCCCGGACGGTCTGGAGGCCGCCCAGGCCTGCGAGGGCGAGCGGGTGGCGCTCGCCCTGCGGCCGCTCGGCGGGCGGTTCCCCCAGCGTCCGGACGGCTTCCTGGACTACGCGGCCGAGGTGCCCGGGCAGGGCGACCGGTTCGCCCCCTACTCCCCCGTCACCCCGGACGCCCCGGCGCTGGAGACCGTGGTGGACGGCCTGCCGTTGAAGCTGACCGGGGACCAGACCGTCCAGCTGGCCCGCGAGGGCGCCGCCCGGCTCGGCCTCGGACCGGGCGACCGGGTGCTCTCCACCCTCTCCTTCGACGACTGGTCCGGGCTGGAGGCCGGACTGCTGGCGCCGCTGGCGGCCGGCGCGTCGGTGGTGCTCTGCCGCAACGCGGACGGTCTGGACGCCGAGCAGTGGGAGAAGCGGGTCGAATCCGAACGGGTGACACTGCGCCTCGGGTAACCCCCGGCCCCGGCCGGGCGGGTAGGGATCCCCGCTATGGCCGAGGACGACACCGAGCACCCCCCGACCGACCACTCCCCGACCGAACACCCGCCCGCCGGGCGGACGCCGAACGGACAGGCGCCGAACGGGCAGGCGCCGAACGGACCAGTGCCGACGGAACCGCCGCCGGGCGGACCGGACGGCGCCGCCGGGGCGGGCGGCCCGGGGGACCCGGAGTCCCCCGGTACGGCCGGCGCCCCCGGTGCGCCCGGCGGAGGCAGACGCCGGCGCCGGCGGTGGCTGATCGTCACCGCCGGCGTCCTCGCCTTCCTGCTCGTCGGCTGCGGAACGCTGCTCTGGGTCGCCTACCGCAAGCTCGACGGCAACATCCGCACCGACTCCACCACCGACCAGCTGCTGGCCCGGCTGGAGGCCGAGCGCCCCAGCCGGACCGCCGGGGCCCGGGGCGCCGAGAACCTGCTGCTGATCGGCAGCGACGACCGGACCGGCGCCAACGCCACCTACGGCGCGGCCGGCGGCCAGCGCTCGGACACCACGATCCTGCTCCACCTGGCCGCCGACCGGCGGCACGCGACCGCCGTCTCCATCCCGCGCGACGTCATGGTGAGCGTCCCGGCCTGCGAGAAGCCGGACGGCAGCCGCAGCCGGCCGACGCTGATGCAGTTCAACGCCGCCTTCGAGACCGGCGGCCCGGCCTGCTCGATCCGGACCGTGGAGCAGCTCAGCGGCATCCGGATCGACCACTACGTGATCGTCGACTTCGCCGGCTTCAAGCGGATGGTGGACGCCGTCGACGGGGTCGAGGTGTGCGTCCCGCAGCCGATCCACGACAAGGACGCCAAGCTGGACCTCGCGGCCGGGCGGCAGACCCTGCACGGCGAGCAGGCGCTCGGCTTCGTCCGGGCCAGGGAGACCCTCGGGGACGGCAGCGACACCCAGCGGATGGGGCGCCAGCAGCAGTTCCTGGCGGCACTGATCCGCAAGGTGCAGTCGCAGGACGTGCTGCTCAACCCGACCAAGCTGTGGCCGGTGCTGGATGCCGCCACCTCCTCGGTGCAGGCGGACAGCGGGCTGTCCTCACTGGGCGAGCTGTACGACCTGACCCAGGACCTGCGCGGGATCCCGTCCTCGGACGTGACCTTCCTGACGGCGCCGCGGCGGGCCTACCGGTTCGACTCGGACCGGGACGAGTTCGTTCAGCCGCAGACCACCCAGCTGTTCGCGGCGCTGCGGGACGACCGGCCGGTGGAGGTGCGGCCGCCGGGGTCGAGCCCGTCCGCCGCCCCGCTGGGGACGAGGCCGACGGCGGCGCCCTCGTCCGCGGCGGCCTCGTCCGCGGCGGCCCCGGCGTCCGCCTCGGCGTCGGTGTCCGCGCCGGTGTCCGCGTCGGCGTCGGCGTCCGCGTCGGCGTCCATGTCCGCGTCGCCGTCACCGGGCGCGAGCGGCCCGTCGGCCTTCGAGGGGCGGACCGCCGACGTGGACGCCTGTGCGGTGCATTGAGCCTGGACATGATCACTGTTCCGCACACGGATCATGATCTTGGAAGGGCTCTGCCCGGAAATCACCGGCCCCGCATTCGGCCGCGGAATTCCCTCCGGAAACCATGGCAGAGATCACACCCGGAACAATTCCCTCATCCGGCTCGTCTAGGGTGTCCGAGTCGGTCGTGCAATTCACGCACCGGGCCGAGGACCGGCCGGAGGGAGGGGAAGCACCCGTGCAGCAGGACATCCACGACGGAGGGCCGGGCGCCGACCGGCACCCCGCCGACCCCGCCCGGGGCATCCCCGTCCCGCGCCGGCAGACCCCGGCCGAGGCCGCGTCCGAGCCCCCGCACCCCGGCGGCCGGGCCGCCCGGCGCCGGGCCGTCACCGCCCGGCGCGCCCGGCGCCGGCGGGTGCTGAAGTGGACCGGCGGCCTCGCCGCGTTCGCCCTGGTGGCCGGCTGCGGCGGCGCGTACTACGCGTACCAGCACTTCAACAACAACATCACCGCCGTCAAGGTGCAGCTGGGCGACGAGGCGGAGCGGCCCAAACCGGTCGACGACGCCCTGAACATCCTGGTGATCGGCACCGACAGCCGGGAGGGCCTGGGCCGCGAGTACGGCGACGAGGGCAGCACCGGGCACGCGGACACCACGCTGCTGTTCCACATCGCCAAGGACCGCAGCAACGCCACGGCGCTCAGCATCCCGCGCGACCTCATGGTGCCCGTCCCGGAGTGCCGGACACCGGACGGGAAGGCCATCCCCGGGACGGCGCGCACGATGTTCAACAACAGCCTCGGCCAGGAGGGCCGCGATCCCGGCTGCACCTGGAAGACCGTCGAGAAGGTCACCGGGATCCGGGTCGACCACTTCGTGATGGTCAACTTCGACGCCGTCAAGACGCTCTCCACCGCCGTCGGCGGCGTCGAGGTGTGCGCGGCCAAGGACATCAACGACCCGGACTCGCACCTGCGGATGAGCAAGGGCAGGCACGTCGTCCAGGGCGACGAGGCACTCGCCTTCGTCCGTACCCGGCACGCCGTCGGGCTGGGCGGCGACCTCACCCGAATACCGCTGCAGCAGCAGTTCATCGGCTCGATGATCCGCTCGATCAAGAGCAGCGACACACTGACCAACCCGGCCAAGCTGTGGAAGCTCGCGGACTCCGCCACCAAGGCGCTCACCGTGGACTCCGGGATCGGCAGCGTGGACAGGTTGAAGGACCTCGCGCTGGACCTGAGCAAGGTCGACGCCGGGAAGATCACCTTCGCCACCGTGCCGGTGCTGGACGACCCGGCGGACGAGAACCGGCTGGTACTCAAGCAGCCGGACGCCGCCCAGCTGTTCTCGATGGTCGGCGGTGACCGTTCGCTGACCGGGCCGGCGGCGGGGGCCCCGGAGACCCCGGCGGCGTCCGCTCCGGCCGCTCCGGCGGCCACGTCCGCTCCGGACGCTCCGGCCGCTCCGGCCGCCCCCGGGGGTGCGGCGTCGACCGCCGCGGCCCCGGTCGACGCGAAGGACCTGCGGGTGACGGTGCGCAACGGCACCGGGACGCCCGGACAGGCGCAGCAGACCGTCGACCGACTGGTGGCGAAGGGCTATGCCAGGGCCGCCACCGCCGCCAACGTGCCCGCTGCGGCGACCACCTCGATCGCCCACCCGGCCGGGAAGGCCGCCGAGGCGGCGGCGCTGGCCACCGCGCTGGGCCTGCCCGCCGGCGCCGTCAAGGCCGACCCGAAGCTGGGCGCCCGGGACGGGCTGGTGCTGGTGCTCGGCAAGGACGCTCCGGCGTCGACCGCCGCCGGGGCCGCCGCGACGCCGGCCCCGGTGCCGAGCGAGGCGCCGAAGGACCTCCAGCGGGTCCAGGGCGACGACATCGACGCCTGCGCCAAGTAGGCGCTTCCCGGGGATTCGGCCAGGAACTGGCCGGGGTCAGGACCCGGCCGGGGGTCGGGGCTCGACCGGGGACTGGGGCTCGGCCGGGGACTGGGCCTCGACCGGGGCGAGCAGGCCGTCGTGCTCCCGGTACTCCTCGCCGGTGCGCGGGCAGACCCAGCGGTCCGCTCCGACCGGCCGCAGCGGTTCGCCGGCCCGGCCGACCCACTTGATCCGGCGGGCCGGGACACCGGCCACCAGGGCGAAGTCCGGGACGTCCCGGTGCACCACCGCGCCGGCCGCGACCAGGGCCCAGCGGCCCACCGTCACCCCCGCGACCAGGACGGCGCGACCGCCGATCGAGCAGCCCCGGCGGAGCGTCACCCCTCGGGCGTGCCAGTCCTCGCCGCGCTTGAGCCGACCGTCGACGTCCACCGAGCGCGGGTAGAGGTCGTTGGTGAGCACCGCCGCCGGTCCGACGAAGACGCCGTCCTCCAGCACCGCCGGCTCGTAGACCAGGGCGTGGTTCTGCAGCTTGACCCGGTCGCCGATCCGCACCCCCGGGCCCACGTAGGCGCCGCGGCCGATGATGCAGTCCGCGCCGATCACCGCGTCCTCGCGGACCTGGGCGAGGTGCCAGACCGTCGTCCCGGCGCCGAGCACGGCGCGCCCGTCGACATCGGCGGTGGGTTCGATCCGGGCCCGGGAGCCCTCGGAAACGGCGGCGGACCCGCCCTCGACTGTCCCCATGGCGCCCGACGATAGCGTCGGGCGCGGGAACGGGAGGGCGGGTCCGCCGGATTGGCCGGATGGCGCCTCGGCCGCGCCGGGCCGCGTTCAGCTGCGTTCAGCTGCGTTCAGCTGCGTTCAGCTGCGTTCAGCCGCGCCGAGCCGTGTTCAGCCGCGCTCGGCCACCACGTCCGCGCCGGACGGGGCGCGGCTGCCGATGACCCTGCGGGCCAGCGATCGCGGCGAGGTGAGGAAGCCGAAGCCCCAGCTGAGGTGCATGGTCGCGAAGGCCACCGCGAGCAGCGCCTTCGCCTTGAGCGACAGGCCGCGCCCCTCCTTCACCGCGCCGCCGGCGATGCCGACCAGGTAGAGACCGGGCAGGGCGAGGAAGGCCGGGTGGACGGCCAGGCCGAGCAGCAGGCCGAGTGTCACCCCGGCGAAGGCGGTGGGGGGCGCGAGGTAGCGCAGGTTGACCGAGCCGCGGTGGTAGCGGGTGACCACCCGGCGCCAGCGGCCGTAGTCCTTGTACTGCTTGGCCAGGGCCTTGATGGTGGGCCTGGGCCGGTAGGTGACGCGCAGCTGGGGGGTGAACCACACCAGGCCGCCGTCCTGGCGGATCCGGTAGTTGAGCTCCCAGTCCTGGGCGCGGACGAACTCCTCGTTGTAGCCGCCGAGGCGCTCCAGCACCTCGCGCCGGAACACGCCGAGGTAGACGGTGTCCGCCGGGCCGGCCAGGCCACCGGTGTGGAAGGCGGCGTTGCCGACACCGATCTTGGAGGTCATCGCCGCCGCGACCGCGTGCTCCCACTCGGTCTCGCCCTCGGCGTGCATGATGCCGCCGACGTTGGCCGCCTCCATCTCGCGGAGCAACCGGACCGCCGTGGTGATGTAGCCGGGGGTCAGCAGGCCGTGGCCGTCGACGCGCACCACTATCGGATGGCGGGAACCCCGGATGGCGGCGTTCAGCCCTGCGGGAGTGCGCCCTGTGGGGTTCTCCACCGTCCGGACTCTGGGGTCCTCGGCGACGAGTTCGGCGGCGATCTGCGCGGTGCGGTCGGTGGACGGACCGAGGGCGATCACCACCTCCATCGACCCGGCGTAGTCCTGTTCCAGGATGTGCCGGACGGCCGTGCGCAGGTGTCGTTCCTCGTTGAGCACCGGCATGATCACGGAGACCGCCGGCAGCTCCTCAGCAGCCTTGGTGTTCATCGGGGCCAACCGTACCGGTGCGGGCGGGGTGTCGTCTTGTCCCGGTCTGGGGGTCTCCGCCCGGGCGGGAAGGGGGTGTGCGAAGGACCGTCGCAGAAGTTCTCCGGGGTCGCCCGTGGGGCGCACGGAGGAACGTTTCACCGGTCGGGGCCCACCGTACTCCCCGGTCACGGCGCGCCCTCACCCGGCCCGGCCGAGGGCGCCCCTACCATCCGAGAGATGCCCGTCTTCCCCCGCTCCGCCCAGCCCGAAGACCCGACCGGCGACCCGCTCGAACAGTCCGCCGACCCGCTCGACCGGTCCGGTGAGCCGCTCGACCCGTCCGGCGGCTCCTCGGAACGGCGCCGCTTCTGGCCCCGTCGACTGGCCGCCGGCATCGCGTTCAGCGTCCTCGTCACCTCCTGCGGAGGCTGGGCGGTACTGCACGGGATCGGGTCGATCGACCGCGTGGACGCTTTCAGCAACGACCGGGCACGACCGGCCGACGACGGCTCCACCACCTTCCTGGTGGTCGGCACCGACGAGCGCGACGGAGTCCCGGAGAAGACGCTCAAGACCGTGCTGCACGCCGGGGGGGAATCCTGCCACTGCACCGACACGATGATGATCGTCCAGCTCTCCGGGGACGGCTCCCGGGCCGGCGTGGTCAGCATTCCCCGCGACTCCTACGTCGACATCCCCGCCCACCGGGACCCGGCCACCCGGCGGGCGGTCCCGGCCGGCAAGGGCAAGATCAACGCCGCGTTCGGGATGGGCGGCCCGCAGCTGACCGTCGCCACCGTCGAACAGAACACCGGGCTGCGCATCGACCACTACCTGCAGGTCGACTTCGCCGGGTTCGTCTCCGCCGTGGACGCCGTCGGCGGGGTCCGGGTCTGCACCGCCAAACCGCTCAAGGACGAGTACTCGGGCCTCGACCTGCCGGCCGGCACCAGCACCCTGGACGGCGCCGGCGCGCTCAGGTACGTACGGGCCCGGCATGTGGACGGCACGGCCGACCTGGGGCGGATGCGCCGGCAGCAGAAGCTGGTCGCGCAGCTGCTGCACCAGGTGACCAGTGGCGGCACCCTGCTCAACCCGGTCCGGCTGGCCCGGGCGGCCGACAGCCTGCTCGCCTCGGTCAAGGCCGACAAGGAACTCTCGGCGGACGACCTGATCACGCTGGCGACCCGGATGAAGGAGCTGACGACCGGGCGGACCGACTTCGTGACCGTGCCGCTGGCCTCGGTGGACCACCCGGTCGCCGGCTGGGGCTCGACGGTGCTCTGGGACACCGAGCGGGCCCGGGCCCTGTTCGACGCGTTGCGGGAGGGGCGACCGCTGGCGGCGGGGGACGGCGGGGCGGGCGGGACCGGAAGCGGAGCGGGAGGGGCGGAGCCTTCGGCGGTTCCGACAGCGGGGGCCGGGGCCGGAAGTGCGGGGGCCGGGACTGCCGGGGCTGCGGCGGGGGTGGGGGCGGGCAGCGTCGCTCCGGAGCAGGTGCACGTCCAGGTCTTCAACGCGGCGGGTGCGGCCGGTCTCGGTGCCCGGGTCGACGCCGAGCTGCGGCGGGCCGGGTTCGCCACCACCGGGGCGCCGTCCAACGCCCCGGCCGGCACACCGGCCGGTCGCACCGTGATCCGGTACGACCCGCACTGGGCCGAGTCGGCGCGGACGCTGGCCGGCGCGGTTCCGACCGCCGAGCTGACGCCCGTCCCGGGGCTGGGGGCGGTCCTCCAGGTCTACGCCGGGGCGGACCACCCGGCCGCGGGGTCGACGGCCACGGCGGCCGGTCCGTCCGCGACGGCGGTCGCGGTGCCCGCCCCGCCGCCGCCTCCGGCGCCGTCCGGCCCGGCCCCGGAGGCGCGCGCCGAGAGCGTGGCGGGCGGGGGCGCGGCGGGGGCCGGGGCCGAGCGGGCCAGCGACATCATCTGCCCCTGAACCGGCCCGTGGATCCGCCCGCCACACACCAGGGGCAGGGTGCGCATGCACCCTGCCCCTTCCTTTTCCCCGTCCCCCCGTCCCCCGTCCCCCCGTCCCCCGTCCCCCTGCCCCCCTGCTCCCGGGACCGGGCCTCTCCTTCTCCCGGTCGCCCGACGCGGCCCCCGGTCCCCCGATCCGGGGGCCGCGTCCGGTCAGTCCGTCGCGATCGCCGCGAGGACGTTCATCCGCCCGGCCCGGAAGGCCGGCACCAGAGCGGCCAGCAGACCGATGACCACCGAGGCACCCAGCGTGAGGATGATGGTCGTGGTCGGGACGGCCAGCGTCTCCAGGCCCTGGGTCCGCAGCACCTGCTGCCCGGTGATGCCCCAGGCGAGACCGAGCGCGGTGCCGAGGACGGCGCCGAACAGGGCGATCACCACGGACTCCAGCCGGATCATCCGGCGCAGCTGGCGGCGGGAGAGCCCGATCGCCCGCAGCAGACCGATCTCGCGGGTCCGCTCCACCACCGAGAGCGCCAGGGTGTTGACGACACCGAGCACCGCGACCACGATCGCCAGCCCGAGCAGGCCGTAGATCATGTAGAGCAGGGTGTTGACCTGCTCCTGGACGAGGTCCTTGTAGCCGGCCTGGTCGCGGACGGAGGCCTGCGGGTACTGCTTGAGCGCGTCCTCCAGGCCGGTGAGCGTCCTGGCGACGTCCGCCCCGGCGGCCGCCTTGCCGAACAGGATGGCGTCCACCGGCTGGTCGGCGGCCGGCACCGCCTTGGTGACGGCGTCGAGCGAGGCGAAGGTGTTGCCGTCGAAGAGCTGGTTGCCCTTGGTCATGACGACGCCGACCGGCAGCGACTGGACCTGCCCGTTGCCGTAGTCGACCTTGATCGGGTCGCCGAGCTTGAGGCCGTGGTCCTTGGCGAAGTCCTCGCCGATCGCCACCGCGCCCTGCTTGAGGGAGTCCGGCGCGCCCTCCTTGACCGGCAGCCGGAAGTCCTCGGTGAACCGCGCGGTGACGGCGGATATGCCGTTCTCCTCGGTCTTCCCGTCCGGCGTGGTGAAGTACGCCGGGAGGTACTTCTGCCCGGTGATGTGGTCCACGCCCTGGACCTTCCCGACGGCGGCGGCGATCTCCGGGGAGACCCCGTTCTGACCGGCCGAGATGATGTAGTCGGCGCCCACCGAGCGGTCGATCTGGTCGTTGGTGGACTCGATCACCGAGGAGGTGAAGACCGAGGCCCCGATCACCAGCGCCAGTCCGATCATCAGTGCGGCAGCCGTGGCACCCGTACGGCGCGGGTTGCGCATCGCGTTGCGCTGGGCGAGCTTGCCGGACGGGCCGAACAGGGTGGGCAGCAGCGCGCCGAGCACCCGGACCACGGTGGTGGCCAGCAGCGGGCCGAGGACGACGAAGCCGACCAGGGTCAGCAGCACGCCGAGCCCGATGAACTGGCCCCCCGTGGCCGCCTTCTCCGCCTTGGCGGCCAGCACCAGCAGACCGCCGCCGCCCGCCGTGAGCACCAGGCCGATGATCGCCCGGACGGTGTTGGAGCGGGCCTCGGCCGGGGTCCCGTGGTCGCGCAGCGCGGCGATCGGTGCGATCCGGCTCGCCCGGCGGGCCGGGATCCAGGCCGCGAGCACGGTGATCACGACACCCACCGCGTACCCGGCGACGAACACGTCCGCGCCGATCTTCAGGTCCGAGGCGTCGAGGTTCATCCCGGCCGCGTTCATCAGCTGGATGAGCCCGACCGCCAGCCCGAGACCGGCCGCGATGCCGATCGTGGACCCGGCCAGGCCCAGCAGCAGCGCCTCCACCAGCACCGAGCGGTTGACCTGCTTCCGGCTGCCGCCGACGGCCCGCAGCAGGCCGATCTCCCGGGTGCGCTGGGCGACCAGCATCGAGAAGGTGTTGATGATCAGGAAGCCGCCGACCAGCAGCGAGATGCCGGCGAAGCCGAGCATCGCGTACTTCATGAAGTCGAGGAAGGAGCCGACGCTCTTCTGGCCGTCCGCCTTCTGCTCGGCCGCCGTCTTCGCCTCGAAGCCGCCGCCCAGCCCGGCCAGCGCGTCGGACTTGAGCTGCTCGTCGGACCGGCTGCCGTCGCCGTACACCTCGACCGAGGTGTAGGCGGACGCCCCGAGCAGCACGCTCTGCGCGGTGGCGGTGTCCACGAAGGCCAGCGCCGCACCCGGGTTGGTGGTCTTGAACGCGGCGATGCCGACGATCGTGAAGTCGTGGTGGTCGTTGATGATCACCCGCAGCTTGCCGCCCAGGCCGAGCTTGGCCTTCTTCGCGGTGTCCGCGTCGAGCACGACCTGGTCGGGGCCCTGCGGTGCGTGACCGGAGGTGATCTCGACCGGACTGCGCGGGGTGTCCGTCCAGTTGCCGACGATGGTCGGGGCGCCGCTGGTCGGGCCGACCTTCTTGAGGGTCGCCGGGTCCGCCAGGGTGGCGTTCTCCACCGTGACCTGACCGATCGCCGTCCTCACCCCGGGGAGCGCGGCGACCTTGCGCACGCTGTCGACGGGGATCGTCCGCGTCTTCGCGCGGGCGTCCTTGCCGCCGATCTCCGGCTCGGCGGGCCCGACCGAGACGTCGGAGGCGGTCGAGGCGAAGAGTGTGTCGAAGGTGCTGGTCGCGGTGTTGGAGAACACCAGCGTCCCGGACACGAAGGCGACCGAGAGTACGACCGCGACCAGGGAGAGCGCCATCCGCCCCTTGTGGGCGAAGAAGCTCCGAAGTGATGTCTTGAGCAACATGGTCCTGTTAGCTCCCGCCCGCTCAGCTGGTGCGCTTGCCGTCGAAACGGCGCATGCGCTCGAGGACGGAGTCGGCCGTCGGGGCGTGCATCTCGTCGACCATCACGCCGTCCGCGAGGAACAGCACGCGGTCGGCGTAGCCGGCCGCGACCGGGTCGTGGGTGACCATGACGATGGTCTGGCCCAGCTCGTCGACACTGCGGCGCAGGAAGGAGAGCACCTCGGCACCGGAGCGCGAGTCGAGGTTCCCGGTGGGCTCGTCACCGAAGATGATCTCGGGCCGGGCCGCCAGTGCCCGGGCCACCGCGACGCGCTGCTGCTGGCCGCCGGAGAGTTGGGTCGGCCGGTGCTTGAGCCGGTCGGACAGCCCGACCGTCTCCACCACCCGGTCCAGCCAGGCCTGGTCGGGCTTGCGACCGGCGATGTCCATCGGGAGGGTGATGTTCTCCAGCGCGTTCAGCGTCGGGAGGAGGTTGAAGGCCTGGAAGATGAAGCCGATCTTGTCCCGGCGCAGCCTGGTCAGCTGCTTGTCCTTCAGACCGGTGATCTCGGTCTCGCCGATCCAGATCCGCCCCTCGGTCACCGTGTCCAGACCGGCCAGGCAGTGCATCAGGGTCGACTTGCCGGAGCCCGAGGGGCCCATGATCGCGGTGAACCGGCCCCGCTGGATGTCGACGTCCACCGCGTCCAGGGCCGTCACCCTGGTCTCACCGGCTCCGTAGGACTTGGTCACCTGGCGGGCCGAAGCGGCGACGGCGGGGGCACCGCCGGGAAGCTGGGGGTCGTACACGGCTGCTGCTGCCGTCGTCACTGTCGTCTCCTAAGAAGTGGTCCCACCCGTTGCCCCCAGCCTGCTCCGTCCCACCCACTCGGCGACATCGCGCAGGGGATAGTTTTCGACCGGGAGTCAGCCCCACCCTCCCGGTGAACCGGGGACCCGGACCCGACCGGAGCGGGTCCGCCTCGGACGGGCGGGGATGTGAACCACGTTAGGAGCCGGGACCACTTCTCCTCGTCATCCGACGGGAGGAAGCGGCCCAACCGGAGTTGTACGGGGTGGGTCGCCCCTCCCCCTAGGGGTCGGCCCGGCCACCCTCAGGGACCCCCCTTACGGAGCCCCGGCGCGGCGGCGCGGCAAGCGGCCCACGGGTGCTCCCCGAGCGGGGCCGGAACGCCCGTCGGCCCCCTCGGCCACCCCTCGCCGGATCGCCCGCGAGGGCCGGCGCGAGGACGCGCGAGGGGGCCGACGAGGGGTCGACGACAGCCCGACGAGACTGGTACGGACGGGAGTTGACCCGGCGTCGGGCCGGGCCGGGCGGTCAGACCGTCAGGACCGGGGCGGCGAGGCGCTCCAGGGTGCCCGCGAAGGCGTCCACCACCGGTCGCAGCAGCACGTCCGTCTCGCGCTCCAGCACGGTCGTGCCGTCCTCCCGGACGGTGATGTGGCGGTCCAGCACGAACCAGCCCCGGGTGATGTGGTCGGCGCCCATCGAGCTGAGCACCGGCCGGAGCGCGTAGTCCACCGCCAGCACGTGCGCGGTGGAACCGCCGGTGGCGAGCGGCAGGACGGCCTTGTCCCGCAGCGCGTACTGCGGCAGCACGTCGAGCAGCGTCTTCAGCAGCCCCGAGTAGGCGGCCTTGTAGACCGGGGTGCCGATCACCACGCCGTCCGCCTCGGCGAACAGCTCCAGGGCGGCCGCCAGTCGCGGATGCGACAGGTCGGCGGTCAGCAGCGCGTGCGCGGGCAGGCTGCGCACCTCGAAGGGGACGACGCGGTGGCCGCGCTCCTCCAGCTGCGCGTCGATCAGGCGCAGCAGGCGGGTGGTGCGGGAGGTCGGGGACGGCGAGCCGGAGACGGACAGGACGGTGGCCATGGATTCACCTCGGGGAGGAAGCGGGGACGCCGCTTCGGCAGCGCTCGGCACCGACCGCGGGGCGCGTCGGCCGGCCCGGCGGAGGCCGGGCGGCGACGGTCAGCGGTGGGCACGCCGCGCGGGCAGCGGCGGAACGGGGGAAGAGGAGGAGTGGTGGGGGTTCGACGGGCGAGCGTCAGCCACAACAGAGCGAACAGGACACACGCTGCAGGTCGACGTGCCGCCGACGCGTGAGAGTCCATCGCTGATCCATGGCAGTCATGCAAACACGCAGCGTTCGGGACGGTCAAGGATCGTCCCGAGAACCGAACACCAGGTGAGACGGACGGTGAGACGGTGGACCGGCAGGGTGACCGGACGGACGGCGGTCGGACGGCGGTCGGACGACGGTCGGGTGGCCGGACGGACACGGGGCGTGCGCCCGCCCGGCCCCATGCGGCGGAACGATCCGGCGCGTGCATCAAAACTGCTACAAGGGCCCTGGTAGGGACCCCGGGGGGAGTCACCGGCGCCCGCGTCGGGCATCCTCTCCCACATGAACACGTGGCAGGAGGGCCGCCCGGGCGGCGGCGGGAACCCGTACGGCGGCAACGGTGGCGGTGGCGCCGCGTACGGGCCCGGTGACGGCGGCACGGCCGCCGAGCCGCCGCTGCCCGCCGGGCTGAACCCGCGCGGGCCGGGCGCTCCGGCGCCCCGGCAGCCCCGGTCGCAGCCCCAGTCGCAAGGGCAGCCGCAGGGACAGCCCCCGCAGGGCCGGCCGCCGCAGGCGCCCGGCTACGGCCCCGCCCAGGGGTACGGGCAGCCCGGGCAGGGCTACGGCCAGCCCGGCGCGCGCCCGTCGGTGCCCGCGCAGGGCACGCCGGGTGGCGCCGGCCGCCCCGGCGGCCCGGGCTCCGCGCCCGGTGGGCCGATAGCCCCCGGCGGGCCGCAGTCGCCCGCCGCCGCCCGCCCCGGCCGCTGGCCGCGGCGCCGGATCGTCAAGTGGTCGGTGTTCGGCGTGCTGATCGCCCTGATGGTCACCACCGTCTCCACCTGGTTCTGGGCGGACTCCAAGATCAACCACGAGAACGTGCTCACCGACTACCCGGGCCGCCCGGCCGCGGGCAAGGGCACCAACTGGCTGATCGTCGGCTCGGACAGCCGCAACGGCCTCTCCGACAGCCAGGAGGAGGACCTGCACACCGGCCACGCGGGCGGCAAGCGCAGCGACTCGATGATGATCCTGCACGTCGGGGACAACGGGAACACCCTGATGAGCATCCCCCGCGACTCCTGGGTGCCGATCCCCGAGCACGCCGGCGAGAACGGCAAGCCCGTCAAGGCGGCCACCTCGAAGATCAACTCCGCCTTCGCCTCCGGCGGCGGCAAACTGCTCACGCAGACCGTGGAGACGAACACCGGCATCCGGATCGACCACTACGCCGAGATCGGCTTCGCCGGTTTCGTCGGCATCGTCGACTCGGTCGGCGGCGTGGACATGTGCATCGAGCAGGACGTCCAGGACAAGGACTCCGGCCTCGACCTCAAGGCCGGCTGCCAGAGCCTCGACGGCACCCAGGCGCTGGCCTTCGTCCGCCAGCGCCACCAGATGGCCGACCAGGACCTCGGCCGGATGCGCAACCAGCAGAAGTTCCTCGGCGCGCTGGCCAAGCAGGCCGCCTCGCCGGCCACCGTGCTCAACCCGTTCACCTTCTACCCGCTGGTGTCCTCCGGCCTCGGCACGCTGATCGTCGACGACGACGCCGGGCTGACCGACCTCGGCTCGCTCTTCCTCGCCATGAAGGACGTCAACGGCGGCAGCGGAAAGAGCATCACGGTGCCGATCGCCAACCCCGACTTCAAGACCAACACCGGCGAGTCGGCGGTCAAGTGGGACGCGGCGAAGGCCAAGCAGGTGTTCGACGCCTTCAAGAACGACACCGCCGTGCCGGACGTGAAGTAGTCGGACCCGAACCAGCCTGACGAGAAGCAGCCGGGCCCGAAGCAGCCCGACGCGGAGCGGCCGGAGTCGGAGCGGCCGCTCCGCCGCCACGGGCGACCCGCACACCTGCGTGACTCCTTGTAACGTCGTCGACACAATGGGTGGATGTCACTCGTCACCGCGCTGATCTACCGCCGTCGCCACCGCCTCCTGGGCCGCCTGGTCCAGGAGCTGCTCGCCGTCTACGGGATGGAGGTGCCGCCCGCCGCCGAGATCGGGCCGGGGCTCGTCGTGTTCCACCGGGGCTTCGGCACCGTGCTGCATCCGTACACCACCCTCGGCGCCGACGTGACGCTGTACAACGGCGTGACCGTCGGCCGGGCCGACCCCTGGGTGCCGCAGGGGGCGAGCGCGATGCGGCGGGTGGTGGTGGAGGACGGCGCGGTGCTGTGCGCGGGCGCCAAGGTGGTCTGCAAGGCCGGGGTGCTGACGGTCGGCGCCGGCACCGTGGTCGGCGCCAACGCCGTGCTGACCCGCTCCACCGGGCCGGGCGAGATCTGGGCCGGCGCCCCCGCCCGGAAGGTCGGGACCCGGGCGGACTGGCCCGACGGCACGGCGGTGGCGGGCGTGGGTGCGGGCGTGAGTGCGGGTGTGGGCACGGTGACCGCGGCCGAGCCGCGTACCTGAGGTGCGCGGCCGGGGTGCCCCGTCAGCCGACGGCCACCCCCGGCAGGTGCCCCGTCGCACACTCCGCGTACCGGTGGACGGCCGCTCCGCGCCGCCCTTCACCCGGCCGCCCGCCCGGGCCCTCCAGCTCGCCCGCCAGACCGTGGTGGATCGTCCGGCCGCCGCGACCGCCCGACCACCAGGCGTCCGACAGATGGACGACCAGGGTGGCCGGGTGCTGCGGCTCGGGGCGTTCCAGGACGAGTTCGCACCGGGCCTCCCCCGCCGGGAAGGTCACCACGGCCTCGCTGGTCCGCAGCCGCGCCCGGCGCGGCTCCCGCTCCACCGCCCAGTACGCCGACACCTTCACGTCCAACCGGCCGCCGAGACCGCCCTCGCCGGGCCGGACGTACTCCTCGTCCGGCACCCAGCGGGCGTGGTTGCGGATGTCGTCCGGACCGAACCACTCCGCCCAGCTGATCCAGTAGCCCGCGACCCGCTTGATCGTCATGGCCTCCCGGAGGATCCGGACCGGGATGCGGGTCAGGCTGGCGGGCTCGCTCATCAGCAGGACGCGGCC
This sequence comes from Kitasatospora purpeofusca, assembly GCF_034043715.1. GTDB lineage: Bacteria > Actinomycetota > Actinomycetes > Streptomycetales > Streptomycetaceae > Kitasatospora > Kitasatospora purpeofusca_A. The sequence goes on from NZ_JAXCLC010000073.1 coordinate 36,496, forward strand.
GTCCTCGTCGACCCGGGCCTCGGCCTCGGGCTCGAAGGAGAGGACGGTCACCTGCTCGCAGGTCACCTCACCGTCGTCCTTGCGCCGACTCGTCTGCCTCATGGGTGAACCACCTTGCCGGGGTGCGGAGTTCGTCGAATCGCGGCCGCTTCCCGGACGCCGGGCCGACCACGCCCGCGCAGCTTACGGTGCCCGCTCGACCACGGCGAACGATTCCGGCGAATCCTCCCGGAGCGGGCGATGCACGGCTATTCTGCGCGTGCACACGATGCCGTCCGCGCCCACGGACGTCCGGACGCGCCGCCACGGGCGCCCGCGCGACCGTACGGAAGGAGCCCGCCCGATGGGCGACGCACACTGGCGGGAACTCCACCGCGAGCCGATCCACAGCGCCTTCGGGCGCGGCACCGACCGGGTGACCTTCGCCATGCCGGACGGCCGCGAGGAGGTCTACCACCTCGGCAACGAGTACTCCTGCGCGGCCGTCGTCGCGTTGACCCCGGACCGGCGCATCGTGCTCACCCGGCAGTTCCGGCCCGGACCGCAGGCCCTGCTGTACGAACTGCCGGGCGGCGTGATCGACCCGGGCGAGTCCCCCGAGGACGCCGCCGCGCGCGAACTCGCCGAGGAGACCGGCTACCGGGGCAGGGTGGAACACGTCACCGCCGTCTGGCACGACGCCTACTCCAACGGCGTGCGCCACGCCTGCGTCGCCACCGACTGCACCCCGACCGCCCGGACCGCGCACGACCGCAACGAGTTCATCGAGGTGGTGCTGATGGACCTGGCGGAGTTCCGCGAGACCGTGCTGCGCCGCGGACTGCTCTCCGACGCCGGCCCGGCCTATCTGGGCCTCGACCACCTCGGCCTGCTGTAGCGGGGCCGTCCGGGGCGCGGGGAGGTCGGCGGGGCCGACTTCCCGCGCGTCCCCGGGAGGGTCGGCGCGTCAGGGGACGAGGACGCTGCGGCCACCCAGTGCCGCGTAGGACTCGCCGGGGACGACGATCTTCTCGACCGGGCCCTGGCAGCTCGTCCCGGCCCGGACCTGGACCACCGAGTCCGTGTAGTTGGTGACCACCGGCTGGACGAAGTCGCCGAGTGTGAGGCACCCGCTCGGATCCTGGTACGCGGCGCCGTCGACGATCAGGATCCCGTGGGCCGCGTACGCGGTGTCCGGGACCGCGACGGCGAGGGCGGCGGCCGCCAGCCAGGCTCCGAGAACGGTTGCCGTGCGTCGCTGCTTCATGCGTCCACATTCCTTTCGGCCGGAGCGGAGCGGCCCTGCGCGACCCCGCCGGTGCGGCCCAAAGTAACCGGGCGGTGACGCGGCGTCGGGGACGGGGCGGCGTGGCGGCCGGGTGCGGAGTGGGAAGTCGGACGGGTCGACTTTTCCTGCGGAAGATTCATGGCCCCCGGCCGTCACAACCGGGCCACCCGGATCCGTCAGGGAGGCGGAGCGGCATCACCGGCCGCCGGACTGAGAGGACAGCACCATGCTCACCAGGGTCATGTACGTCACGGTCTACGTCACCGACCAGGACCGCGCGCTGCGGTTCTACACCGAACAGCTGGGGCTGGAGAAGCGCATCGACTACCCCGGTCCGGACGGCCGCTTCCTCACCGTGGGCGCCGAGGGCCACCCGTTCGAGATCATCCTCTGGTCGCACGCCTCGGCCGCCGGGCAGCCGCCGCGGGCGCGGGAGGTGTCCGCGCCCGGTCCGGTCGTCCTGGAGTCGGACGACCTGAGGAAGGACTTCGAGATCTGGCGCGAGCGCGGCGTGGAGTTCGACGGGGCCGAGCCCGAGGAGTACCCGTTCGGCTTCCGCATCGAGGCCCGGGACCCGGACGGCAACCAGATCTCGCTGCGCCAGCAGCGGCCCGTGGTGACCAACCTGGGCTGACCGGGCTCAGTCGGTCGGGCCGGCCGCGCGGAGGCGGGCCTCGGCGGCTCCGGCCCCGGGCGGGTCCGCGACGAAGAGGACGCGGAGGGCGCGGTCGGCGGCGGGCCGGCCGGCCACCGCGTCCAGGATGCCGAGCAACAGGGCGAGTTGGGCGGGCGGCTCGTCCGCGAGGAGGGCGTCGGCGTCCGCGACGAGGACGAGGAGGCGGGTGGCGGTGGCCCCGGCCGCCCCGGTCGATCCGGCCGATCCGGCCGCCCCGGCCACCCCGGTCGATCCGGCCGCCCCGGTCGACTCGGTGCCGGGCGGGAGGAGCGCGTCGTTGAGGCACTCCTCAAAGGCGTCCCAGTTGTGGCCGAAGTAGCCGGGGAACGCGAGCGCCCGCGCCCACTCGGCGAACAGGGCCGCCCTGGTGCGGCAGTTCGCGCCCCGGACGAGGCGGAGGCGGTCCGCGCCGGCGGTGAAGCCCGCCCAGGTCCGGCCCGGCAGGAGGTCCCACCGGGCCGGACCGAACGGGGACTCGGGCGCTGCGGGCACGTCAGCAGCCTTCGGAGATCTCGCGGAAGTCGGCATAGTGGTTGTCGGTGTACCAGGTCTGCTCGGTGCGCTCGTCGCGGACCACGCGCTCGGCGTCCCGATGGGTGGTGGGCGTCGGGCGGGGGTTGACGTCGTACTCGTGGTACGCGCCGCCCGCCGGAAGGTCCCCGCTCCGGTTGCCGTACGGGTTGCCGCCCCGGACGAACTCCGGGCCGGGAATCCGGAAGTCGACCGGGCGCGGGCCGGTGGGCCACCCGATGCCCTTCCAGATCCGGCAGGCCCGTTCGACCTGCGGCGGGAAGTCCTCGACGGGGAGCGGGGGCCGGACGACCGCCCGGACGGCCGGAGCGGCGGCCAGCGCCGGGGCGGCGGGAACGAGCGGGCAGGCCAGGGCGAGGACCAGAACGGCCCGCGCCAGTCGGCGGAGAGTCATGGGGGTTACCCGATTCCGTGCGGGAGCGTGTGCAGGGAAAGGCGTACCGCGCACACGCCCGACACCCCGGCGACCACGCCGCAGCCACCCCCGCCCCCACCCGTCCGAGTGACCCCCGAAGCCCGGCGGTGTGATCCGAAGCCCCTGGCTAGTCCCCGAAGTCGAACTCGTGCGTCCGGCGGCCGAACGGCAGCGGCACCGAGGCGAGCCGCGCCGCCGGCCACACGTCGGAACGCTCGCTCAGCGTCAACCCGCCGCCCAGCCGCGCCAGCCAGACCTCCTCGAAGTCGAGGTGGAGCGCCGCGTCCCCCTCCACCGCCGACAGCACGCCCGCCACCACCCGCACCATGTCGTCCTGCTGACCGGCGATGTCGGCCCCCTTGTCCAGCCGGAAGACCGCGGAGACCGTCGGGGCGAAGACAGCACCTCCGAGCAGCGGGCGGCCCCACGGGAACCGCCCCGCCGGCACCACCCGGACCCAGGTGCCCCGCACCGTCACCGCCCCGTCCCCGAGCAGCCGCCCGACGCTCTCGCAGGGAACGAGGACTCCGAGATCGCGGGCGACCTCGAGGATCCGCCGTCCCGCTTCGGGGACGGTCAGGAGGGTGGCGATCTGAAAGCTGTACGAGAGTGCCATGTACTTCTCCTGGACAGGTTCACGAATCGATCGAAGGACGCTCCCGGCCCTGCCGGTCACCGCCCCGCTCCGTCCGGTCCGGGGACGGGGTGGCGTGGGAGGATCGGGCGGGTCCGGTTGATTCGTCGAAAGGTGTCTTCCGTCCATGGGCTCGCAGTACTACGCCGTCCTCAAGACCAACCACGGCGACATCACCGTCAAGCTGTTCCAGTTCCACACACCGAGAACCGTGCGCAACTTCGTCGAGCTGGCCGAGGGCCGGCGGGAGTGGACCGACCCCGTGACCGGGGAGGCCACGACGGCCCCGCTGTACGACGGGACGACCTTCCACAGGGTCGTTCCCCACTTCATGATCCAGGGCGGCGACCCGCTGGGGGACGGCACGGGCGGCCCCGGTTACGAGTTCGCCGACGAGTTCCACCCGGAACTCTTCTTCACCGAGCCGTACCTCCTGGCGATGGCCAACGCGGGTCCGAACACCAATGGTTCGCAGTTCTTCATCACCACCCGGGCCACCCCGCACCTCAACCGGAAGCACACCATCTTCGGGGAGGTCGCGGACGCGGCCGGCCAGAAGGTGGTGGACTCCATCGCCGGCAGCGCGACCGGGCCGGCGGACCGTCCGGTGGAGCCCGTGGTCATCGAGTCGGTCACCGTCGAGATCCGCTGAGCCGTCCCCCGGAGTAGGGAGTCGGTCCGGTCGACTTCCTACTCCGCTCCGCCGAACACCACCCGCAGTACCTCCCGGGCCAGTTCCTCCACGTCCGCCCCGGTCCCGCTCTCCGGCAGGGCGCCGTTCAGCCAGAGGCTCGCGAAGCCGTGCGCCAGCGACCAGGCGGCGATGGTCGTGGTCCGGTCGGACCGCTCCCCCCGGGACAGCTCACGGCCGCTGGCCGCGAGCACCGCCCCCGCGCGGTCACGGGCCGCCGCCATCCCCGGGTCGTCCGCCCGGTACAGCTCCGGCCGGAACATCACCTCGAAGTACGGCCGGTGGTCCACCGCGAACCGCACATAGGCCACCCCCGAGCCGTACGGATCCCCCGCCGCCCGCTCCAGCGCGTCCGCGAACAGCTCGAAGCCCTCCGCCGCCACCGCCGTCAGCACTCCGGCCTTGTCGCCGAAGTGGTGCGCCGGCGCCGCGTGCGACACCTCCGCCCGGCGCGCCAGCTCGCGCAGGCTCCAGCCCGACGGTCCGGACTCCGCGATCGCGGCGATCGCGGCGTCCAGCACGGCCCGCCGCAGGTTTCCGTGGTGGTAGCTCTCGGCCCTGCCCATGGCACATCCCTCTCGTCGGCGACCCCCCGAGCATATCTAGGCATTGACAAGTTCGCTCGCCCAGGCCAATCTTTCCAGTGACAAGATTACCCGGTGACAAGCTTGGAGAGTCCCCCATGGCCCCGCTCATCGCCCTCCTCGGCGGCTTCGCCGTCCTCCGCCTGCTCGGGTTCCTCGCCGTCGACACCCTCGACGCCTGGCAGCCCGCCGTGCGCGGCGCCCTCGCCCTGATGTTCGTCACCACCGGCGTGCCGCACTTCCTGCCCGCCTTCCGGCGCGACTTCGTCGCGATGGTCCCGCCGGCGCTCCCCCGCCCGGAACTGCTCATCACGCTCACCGGCGTCCTCGAACTGGCCGGCGCCGCCGGGCTCCTCGTCCCGCCGCTCGCCCCGTACGCCGGCGCCGGGCTCGCCCTGCTGATGCTCGCGATGTTCCCCGCCAACGTGCACGCCGCCCGCACCGGCGGCACCCTCGCCGGGAAGCCCGTCACCCCCCTGCCCGCGCGCACCGCGCTGCAGGTGCTGTTCCTCGCGGCGGCGGTCGCGGCGGCGGTCTGAGCAGCGCGCCGCCGTGCCCTACCGCAGTTCGGCACCGGGGCACCACGCCGGGCACCACGCCGGCGCCCCGGGCCGGACCGGCGCCGGAAACGCGCGGACGCGGCCCGCTCGAGTTGCGGGCCGCGTCCGAATGCGGGGAAAGGGGTGCGCCCTTTACTCCACGATGCCGGACTTGGCGATGGTGACCTTGGCCTTGGTGCGGCCGCTCTGCGAGCCGAGGCCCTCGATCTTCTGCACCAGGTCCAGGCCCTCGACGACCTCGCCGAAGACGACGTGCTTGTTGTCCAGCCAGTCGGTGACGATGGTGGTGATGAAGAACTGCGAGCCGTTGGTGTTGCGGCCCGCGTTGGCCATCGAGAGCTGGCCCGGCTTGGTGTGCTTGAGCTGGAAGTTCTCGTCCGCGAACTTCTCGCCGTAGATGCTCTTGCCGCCGGTGCCGTCACCGCGGGTGAAGTCACCGCCCTGGAGCATGAAGCCCGGGATGACGCGGTGGAACGACGAGCCCTCGTAGCCGAAGCCGTGCTGGCCGGTGGCGAGCTCGCGGAAGTTCTGCGCGGTCTTCGGGACGACGTCGTCGAAGAGCTTGAAGACGATCCGGCCGGCCGGCTCGTCGTTGATGGTGATGTCGAAGAAAACGTTGGAACCCATGCAGGGATCATGGCATGCCGGGCGGGCCGTCGCGCGGCACACCCCCCGACGGCCCGCCCGGGACCGGATCGCCCCGACCGCGGCGCCGGGCGCCCGGGCCCGCTACGCCGCCCGGTGGGCCAGCAGGTACGCCTGCGGGGTCCGCTCGTCGGGTTCCGGCTCGCGGACCAGGCGGGTGGTGACCCTCAGGCCGGCCGCCTCGGCCAGCGCCTCGATCCGCTCCGGCCGCCCGCGGCGGAAGTCCAGGGTGACGGGACGGCCGAAGGGGCGGTCGAGCCGCAGGACGTCGTCGCCCACCTGGAAGGCCAGCAGGAGCGGGGCTCCGGCGGCCAGGACGCGGCGGAACTCCGCGAACACCCGGGGCAGCTCCCCGGCCGGGGTGTGGATGATCGAGTACCAGGCGACGGCGCCGGACAACTCGCCGTCACGGTAGGGCAGATCGAGGAGGGAACCGGTCTCGAAGGGGATCGCGGGGTGGGCGGCCCGGGCCAGTTCGACCATGCGCGGGGAGAGGTCGAGGCCGCAGACGTCCAGTCCGAGGTCCGCCAGGTGGCCGGTGATCCGGCCCGGACCGCAGCCGAGGTCGGCGACCCGGCCGCCGCCGGCCGCCGTCACCAGTTCGGCGAGCACGCCCAGCAGGGCGCGGTCCCAGGGCATCGCGGCCAGCGCGTCGCGGTAGCGGTCGGCGTAGTCGGCGGCGACGGCGTCGTAGAACGTCCGCGTGGCGGTGAGGAATTCGGGCTCGGCGGTGGTCACGGCGACCGACCCTACCGGTGGCGCTGCGCCAGCCGCGGCAGGGGTGGCGGCGGCGATCGACCCAGCCGGACCGGAGGAATCACGCGGGGCCGATTAGACGGTCGGCGGCGGAACGATCAACTCGAGCGAATCGTCGGGATGGCGGCCCGCCGTGCGTGCTAGAACCGTCGGCGACAGTGAACGCTCACCCGCGATCGCCGTCACCCCCGCACCGTGCACCCACCGGCCACTCCTCCACCGAAGGAGAACCATGTCCGTCGCACGAACCGTCCGTACCGTCCGGAACGCGCTGTTCGCGGCCCTCGCCGCTCTGGCGCTGATGCTCTCCGGCGCCGCGACCGCGAGTACCGCCTCCGCCACCACCACGGGACTGGACGGCGTCTGGGCCTGCTCCGTCCCGGCCGGCTACGTCTACGACCAGGTGTCCATGAACCGCAGCTGCAGCGGCGGCGGCACCTGGAACTCGCCGCAGTTCCACCTGCGCACCCCGGTCGACGGCCTGACCGCCTGCATGAGCGCGCCGGGCTTCGTCTACGACTACATCAGCTGGGGCAGCGCCTGCAGCCAGCAGCCCGGCGTGACCTCCAACGCCTACCACCTGCGCGTCCCGTACGACGGCCTCACCGCCTGCATGGGCACACCCGCCTTCACCTATGACTACGTCAGCTACACCTCCGGGTGCAGCCTGAACCAGGGCGTCCAGGCCACCACCTTCCACCTGCGCACGCCGGTCAACGGCATGTGGGCGTGCGACGTGCCCCGCGGCTGGACCTACAGCACCACCACCTCGAACCTGGACTGCGCCAGCATCCCGGGCGTGCCGACCACCAAGTTCCGCCTGGTCGGCTGAGCCGGTCCCCCGGTGAACGGGTGGGCGGCCCGGCGGCGGCCGGGCCGCCCACCCACGTCCGTTCAGGACAGGTCCAGCTCCGCGACGGCCTGGTCCCCGCTGAACTCGCCGGTCGGGCGGAAGCCGAGGCGCTCGTAGAACCCCGCCGGACCGCCCTCCCCCGGCACATAGCTGACCGTGACCCGGCGGCCGCCGCGACGGCGGATCTCCGCGGCGACCTGCTCCACGGCGAAGCGGCCGTAGCCCCTGCCCTGGGTGCCGGCGGCGATGTTGAGGCGCCAGAGGCCCGAGCGCGGCAGGTCGCCCGGCCGGTCCGGGTAGAAGGTGATGTCGAAGAAGGCCATCACGAAGCCGACCGGGCGGTCGCCGTCGTAGACCAGCCTCGGCCAGGCCGCCCCGCCGTGCGCGTACGCCTCGGCCAGCGACTTGACCACCGGGGAGACCAGGTGCTCCTGGTCCGGGCGGACCTTCAGCTCCAGCGCGGCGTCGATGTTGGCCGGGGTGACCGGTTCGAGCCGCAGCGCGGCCGGGGCTGGGGACAGCGCGGATTCCGTGGACATGCCGGTCAGGGTAGTGAGTGCCCGCCCGCCGGTCTCCCGGTTTTCCCGACGGCGCCCCGGCACCCCGGCACCACCACCGCGGGCCGCCTCAAGGCGCGGGCCGCCTCAGGGCGCGGGCGTGAACACCAGCGAAGCGTTGTGCCCGCCGAAGCCGAAGGCGTTGGTGAGCACCGCCCCGACCGGCCCCCGGCGGGCGGCACCCGTGACCACGTCCAGCCCGACCGCCGGGTCCTGCCGCTCCAGGTTGCGGGTGGGCGGCACCGTCCCGTCCCGCAGCGCGAGGACCGAGGCGAGCGCCCCCAGCGCGCCCGCCGCGCCGAAGAGGTGGCCGGTCATCGACTTGGTGGCGGTCACCACCGGGTGGGTGCCGATCGCCGCGGTGACCGACTCCGCCTCGGTCAGGTCGCCCAGCTGGGTGGAGGTGGCGTGGGCGTGGACGAGCCCGATGTCCAGCGGTGACAGCCCCGCCCCGGCCACTGCCCGGCGGATCGCCCTGACCTGACCCTCGGAGGCGGCCGCGGTGATGTGGTGGGCGTCCGAGGTGACGGCCGCGCCGGCCAGCACGGCGTGGGCGCGGGCCCGGCGCGCGGCGGCGAAGCCGGCCCGCTCCAGCACGACGACGGCCGCGCCCTCGCCGATCACGAAGCCGTCCCGGTCGACGTCGAACGGCCGGGAGGCCCGGCCGGGTTCGTCGTTGCGCAGCGAGTGGGCCCGGGCCTGGGCGAAGCCGGCCAGGGTGAGCGGGCAGACGCACGCCTCGGCGCCGCCCGCCACCACCACGTCGGCCCGGCCGAGCCGGATGAGGTCCAGGCCGAGGGCGATCGCCTCGGCCCCGGACGCGCAGGCGCTCACCGGGGTGTGCGCACCGGCCCGGGCGCCGAGTTCGATGGAGACCCAGGCCGCCGGACCGTTGGCCATCAGCATCGGCACGGTGTGCGGGGAGACCTTCCGGACGCCGGAGGTCTCCAGGACGTCGTCCTGGCCGAGCATGGTGAGCGCGCCGCCGGTGCCGGTGCCGATCACCACGGCCAGCCGCTCGCCGTCCACCTCGGGACGGCCGGCGTCGGCCCAGGCCTCGCGGGCGGCGATCAGCGCGACCTGTTCGCAGCGGTCGAGCCGCCGGGCCAGGACCCGGTCGAGGACCTCGGTCGGCTCGACCGCGAGCTGCCCGGCGATCCGGATCGGGAGCCGGGCGGCCCAGTCGGCCGGGATCGGCCGGATGCCGGTCCCGCCGGCCAGCATCGCCGCCCAGGTCGAGGGGACGTCGCCGCCGAGCGGGGTGGTCGCCCCGAGGCCGGTGACCAGCACCGGCTCGGCGGCGAAGGCGCGGGACGCGTGGTTGTCGGTACCCATCGAAGGAACTCCCTGGCTTCTGTAGGACTGTGGGGTGACCACAACTCCCCGCACCGGCGGGCACGGGGAGCTCTGGTCACATCAGCCACACTGCCACGGCCCTGATGGGCGCTCAGGTGCGTCGGCCCACCGATTCGAACACTGTGGAGTTATAGGAATCCCACATAAACGCCCGGGTCACCCCTGGGCGTCGAAGTCGGTGGATCGGCCCACCGACTCCCAGGTCCGAAGCTCCTCGACGGACGCCTCCAGGCTGCCGAGCACGGCGTCGACGGCGTCGCTGCCGAGCAGCAGCCGCAGCGGGGTGTGCTCGGCGTCCAGGGCGGCCAGGATCGCGGCGGCCGCCTTCTCCGGATCGCCGAGCTGCTTGCCGGCGCTCTCCGGGAGCCCGTCGCGGACCGGCCCGACGATCCCGTCGTAGGCGGGCAGGGCGGTCGTGAAGGCGAGCGCGCTCCGCTCGGCGAAGGAGGTCCGGAAGGCACCCGGCTCGACGATCAGCACCTTGATGCCGAAGCCCGCCACCTCCTTGGCCAGCGCCTCGGACAGGCCCTCCAGGGCGAACTTGGTCGCCGAGTAGGCCCCGACGCCGGGGAAGGTGAAGCGGCCGCCCATGCTGGACATCTGGACCACCGCGCCCGAGCCCTGCTCCCGCATGTGCGGCAGGACAGCCCGGGTGAGCGCGGCCGGGCCGAAGAAGTGCAGGTCCATGAGGTCGCGCAGCTCGCGGTCGGTGTACTCCTCGACGGCTCCGATCAGGCCGCGGCCGGCGTTGTTGACCAGGACGTCGATCCGGCCGTACCGCTCCACGGTGTCCGCCACCACGGCGGCTATCCGGTCGTGGTCGGTGACGTCCAGCCGGACGGGCACCAGTCGCCCGGGATGTGCCCCGGCCGCCTCGGCCAGGGTCTCGGGCCGCCGGGCGGCGGCCACCACGGTGTCGCCGGCGGCCAGCGCGGCCTCGGCGAGGGCCAGGCCGAAGCCCGAGTTGGCCCCGGTGATCAGCCAGACCCGGCCGTCGGGGATATCGGTCGACTTGTCGTCCATCAGCGCGTTTCCTCCCGTAATCGTCTTCCCCGCAGGGAAGTTGACGATCACTTCTATGGCACCGGCGGGCGGGGCGTCCAGGGGATATCCGTCCCGGCCGGTCCGGCGGCCGCAACGCCGGGAGCCCCCGGCCGAGTCGTGCTCGGCCGGGGGCTCCCGGGGTGTCCGCGCGGGCGGGCGCGGACCGTGCCTTCCGGAGGGTCCGGGCTACGGCAGGTTGCGGGCCATCACGATGCGCTGGATCTGGTTGGTGCCCTCGTAGATCTGCGTGATCTTCGCGTCCCGCATCATCCGCTCCAACGGATAGTCCCGG